>NZ_DGNR01000005.1:0-17520 GCF_002389025.1 Kordiimonas sp. UBA4487 | reverse complement strand
AGTTTTTCAACGGAATAGACCCAAAGCCGAAGCTGGTGAGCCACTATTCAGAGCGGTGCTCAAACCTATGTTCATACTCCACATGGGGAACAGCCGAGCCGTCAGTTGGCGTGGAGATCATGCGTACCACGCCTTCATCCCCCTTCAGTTCCACATGGGCAAAGCCCCAGATCATGCCGCGTACAAAATGTGCAGTTTGTTGAGGATAAGCTTTCGCCTGATAGGCAGCAAACTTGGTGTGGGTAGATCGCTCTTTGGACGCCGCACCTGAGAGTACATGCAGAAGCGGCTTCTCGGTCCTGCCTTCAGGGGTCGTTTCACAGGTGTCGGTATGGACCTCAAGCGAATGCTCATGCCCCGCGAAATAGGCGTCCGCATATTTGCACAGTGTCGGCAGGATCATTTTGCGCATCGCACGGGCCTGCTCGAACTTGGACCCGCCAGTTGCCCAAAGAGGGTGATGCCCAATGACAAACTTCCATTTGGCTGTCGAGTTCCTGAGCCCTTGCTCAAGCCACGTTGCCATGTTGCGCTCAGCCTCATTGGCTGGCTTGGCCCAAGGGTCAATATCATCGGGCCCCGTGCCTTTCTTTTCGCTGCCATCTGGATTCAACACCGCTTCAGGGTACCCGACACCTGACAACATGACTTCGGTATCGATGACAAAAATTTCTACGTCGCCACGCCCGGCAGGCGGCTTCACGCTATAGAAGATACCGTCCATATAGAATTGATCGGACTTTTCCATATAGGCCACCTGCGCCACCGCCCCTTCGCGTGAGGTGTGCCAATCATGATTGCCAAGGGCTGTATAAATGCGGAAATCGGTATCGCCTGCGCCAAGCCCGCGATAGGGGATGGTGAAGATATCTTCAAACCGTTTGCCGTCATCCACACCGTCTGCCCCCAATGTAGCGCCATCAGGATAGATATTATCCCCCAGCATCATGCCGAACTGACAGGCGTTGGCTTGGCAGTAAGCCGTCATGGCGTCGGCCACAGGCTGCTGTCCGCTGCGCATGATATAGCCGCCCATCTGCTCATGAAAATAAAGGGATGGCAGGCGGAACTCTGATGGCGTTTTCTGGTCTTCAGCCCAGTCCGCCCGGTAATCGGCTTCGAACGCTTCCAACGTTCGGAAAGGCTTCTTCCACAGTTTCTTCTTCTGATATTCGTGGTGATAGCCGCTGTCACCAAAGGCCAGGAACGAGATTGTTTCTTCTTCCGCTGTACCGGTCTGAGCGCAAGCAGCACTTGCCAACAGGGCAACCGAAGCGGCAGTGGCCATTATGAATTTCGGGGAAACCATCAGACTATCTCCTTCTTGTTCCTACTGCGCCAGAAGCACATAAAAGAGGATTGTTACGATTGATATAGTCATGCCCATGGTGCGGGCATGCCGCCATGGCGTGATATCCACGGCATGGGTATAGACATCTTCATAGCGGGTTGTGGCAGGTGCCAGCTTGCTAAGTGCCAGCATCAAGGCTGTCGTCAGCACGAATACCAGCGCCAGGAAATGCAGGAAGTGAATTTCTTCCGTCGTGCCCAGGAGGCCTTGCATGAACACCTGAACGTTATCGCCGAAAGCGAACACCAACAGGTAGAAAATTACCGGCCCCAAAATCATGCCTGCTTTTGCCGCAAAAGCGGATACATACCGGGTGGTCATACCCAGCATGATGACTGCCAGCATTGGCCCGAAGAAGGTGGCGTTGATTTTCTGCAGGTAATTATAGAGGCTCCCGCTGGTGTCGATCAGAGGAGCGAAAGCCATGGCCGCAAGTGCCAGGATAATGCTGCAATAACGGCCACTGCGCACCACGGCCCGCCCATCCGCCGAAGGGTTGATCAACTGGCGATATATGCCCTGGCTGAACAGCGTGGCTGAGCTGTTCAGCACACTGTTGAAAGTGCTGAGTACGGCCCCCACCATTACTGCCGCAAAAAAGCCGACCAGGGCATCAGGCAAGACCGTTTTCACCAACATGGGATAAGCCATCAGATAATCTTCCGGCCCGAGCTCATCCTTGAACATGTGATAGGCAATGACCCCCGGCAGCACGATGATAAAGGGGCCCAACAGTTTGAAGCAGGCTGCAATCAGAACGCCCTTCTGGCCCTCCGCCAAATTCTTGGCTCCAAGCGCCCGCTGGACAATCGACTGGTTCGTACACCAGAAGAAAATCTGGTTCACAATCATGCCGGTAAACAGAACACCAAACGGCAGGAAAGACCCCGGTTCGTCACCGGTGATATCGAACTTGGGCCGCTCTTCGGTATACACCTCGGACAGCCCGCCCAATAGATCGCCATCCCCTACCATCAACAGTGCAAGAACGGGCACCAGCAGGCCGGCGATCAGGAAGCCGACGCCATTGACCGTGTCTGAGATTGCAACCGCTTTCAGCCCGCCAAAGATTGCATAAAGCGACCCCAGCGACCCAACACCCCAGACCATCATCCATATCGCAGATGATTGGCTGATGCCGAACGTCTCGGATACATCAAACAGGCTTTCGAGCCCCGTGGCGCCAAACAGCAAAACCACCGGCAGGATCGCCACCACGTACGAGAACAAGAACAAGAGTGATGCGATAATCCGGGTCTGGCTGTCGAACCGGTTTGCCAGAAATTCCGGTATCGTCGTCAACCCGCTTTTCAGATAGCGCGGCAGGAAATACAGTGCCGTCACCACCATCGCCAAGGCTGCCGTGGTTTCCCATGCCATCACTGCAATTGTATGATTGAAAGCGTCGGCGTTCAGGCCAACCAGATGCTCTGTAGATAGGTTTGTCAGCATCAACGACCCCGCAATGACCCAGGCCGTCAGCGAGCGGCCACCCAGGAAATAGGCGTCCGAACTGTCCATATGGTCATCTTTGGTCTTCCAATAGGCGATTACCGCCACAAGGGCGGTAAAGCCTATAAAGGTTGCAAGAGCCAACATTATCCCCTCCCCAGAGAACTCGTGTTCGGCAAAGAATATTAATTTCTTTACATATCAATTTCAGAATATTTATTCTTTTTTTGGGCGATGTCAATATTTCCCTTCCGAAAAACGTGGGAAAGTCAAAACGCTCGCTAGTCGCGTGTTAGCTGATTGCCGTCCATTCCTAGCCCGATCGCCAGTGCCTGCGCCAGGCACATGGTCCCGGTGATGGTACGAAATCCGCTGACGGTTACTTTGTCTGTCAGGAAATAGGTATCGCTGAGCTTCACGATTGGGCTGACCAGTTTATCGGTCATGGCAATGATCTTGGCACCCTTATCGCGCGCCTGCTGCGCCACACCGATTACCTCATCCGCGTAGTTCGGAAATGTTGCCACCAACAACACATCCCCTTCCCCGATCAGGCGTACCTGTTCCGCCAGATTGCCGCCCACACCATCCAGCAGGAAAGCGCGCAAATCCAGGTTGCGCATCATATAATACAGGAAACTGGCCACCGGATATGATCGGCGCTGGCCCAAAAGATAGATATTGTTCGCGCTTTTGATCGTATTGATCGCTGTTTCCAACTGCTTTGCAGTTACCTCTGTTTTCAAGTTGGTCAGCGCATCGCTGTTGGCCTCCAGGAAAACATCCAGTATCGGCGGCGCATCGGATTTGCCTTCCGCGGCCCCCTCCTTCAGTTCGCGAATACGATCGGAATAGTTGGCTGAATATCCTGGCAACTGCTGAACCAGATTCGCACGAAATATCTTCTGGATTTCAGAGAAACCCTCAAAGTCCAGTGCCTGCGCAAATCGGATCAGACTGGAAGGCTGCACCTCAAGGCGCGTGGCAATCTCTGCCGCTGTATCCAGCGCTGTGTCGATTGGGTTATCCAGGATGAACCGGGCAATCTTCTTCAGTTGCTTGCTCAGGCTGTCAAAACGCCCCGCCAGCACCAGGTTAAACTCATCCAGGCTATAGGTTGCTCGCCCCTCGTTCTTCCCCATAACGCGCTCTGGCCTCCCCTAGTTGATATCGCGCACAATCGCTTGCGAAAGAATTATATCGATAACTCGAAAAAAAGGAATGCAAATTTCCATCTCGGAATATATATTCCAGAAAGCGCCCACAATCATCCACCCACCATACTTCGGGGAGAAGAGTATGCGGGATATCGGAATCGGGCTGATCGGCAGTGGCTATATCGGCAAAACACATGCGATCGCCTACAATGCACACGGCTCTGTGTTTGGGGGCAAGGCAAAATTAGCCTGCCGCACGTTGGCCGAGATTGACGAAACACGGGCCGAAGAAGCTGCAAATGCCTTGGGATTTGAAAACAGCACGAGCGACTGGCGCAGCCTGTTGGCTGACGATGCCATTGATGTAATCGCCATAGCCACGCCCAACGCGCTTCACAAGGACATGACCATCGCCGCTATTGAAGCAGGCAAGCATGTGTATGTGGAAAAGCCACTGGCACTGGACACGGCAGAGGCCAATCAGATCATTGCCGCCCTGGAAGCCCGCACCGATCCAGAGCAACCTCTGGTTCATATGCTCGGGTACAATTATCTGTGCAACCCGATCATCAGCACCATCAAGGCCATGATTGACGCCGGAGAATTGGGCGAGATTATTCACTTCCGGGGACGGCACAACGAAGACTATATGGCCAACCCTGATGTACCCTTTAACTGGCGTTGCTCGAAGGCATCCGCAGGCACCGGGACACTTGGAGATATGGGGTCCCACATCATCAGCATGGCGATGCACCTGGTGGGACCGATTGCCTCCCTGTGCGGAGACACGGATATTGTTGTCCCCAAACGCCCCGATGAGACCGGCGCGCCCAGGGCCGTCGAGAATGAGGACCAGGCCCAGGCCATTGTCCGGTTTGCATCCGGCACCATGGGGGCGCTGGAGACCAGCCGCGTGGCGTTGGGCAAGAAGCAGGGTCTAGCGTTCGAGATTGTCGGTACAAAGGCGAGCCTCGAATTTGACCAGGAACGCATGAACGAAGTTCGACTGTACGAAGGCAGCGGCGCACCCGGTAGGTCAGGATTCAAAACCATTCTGGTGGATACAAGCTGCCCCGACTTCGCAGCCTTCTGTCCCGCCCCCGGTCATGGCCTGGGGTATAACGATCTGAAGATCATTGAGGTGGATCGCCTTTTGAAGGCTATCACAGAAGGGGCCCGGGTCCCTGTAGACCTTTATGCCGGACGGGAGATCGAAAGGGTGATCGACACCTGGGTCCTGTCTGCACAAGAACGTCGCTGGATTGACGTCGGGCGCCTCTGAAGGCGCCCCAAGGGTATGGCTTATAGCAGCCCCGCCTCCCGCGCATACTGCGCCAAAGCTTTGAAGCCAATGCAGGCATAGTCGAACGGGTTGGCTTTCTCAGGGTCCTGTTCGGCTTCCACAACCAGCCACCCACAATAACCCGCGTCGGCCACCGCCTTTAGCACCGGCACAAAATCCACATCTCCGTCACTCGGCACGGTAAACACACCGTCCACGACCGCATCCAGAAAGCTGCTGTCTGCATCCAGTGCCCTTTGCATCACAGACATGCGGATATCCTTGCAATGTACATGTCTGATCCGTGCTGCATGCCGCCTGGCTGCCGACAGGGGATCGCCACCAGCAAATGTCAGATGGCCGGTATCAAGGAGCAAGCCGACATCGTCGCTTGTCAGCGCCATCAGCTTGTCCACCTCTGCTTCAGTTTCAACCACAGTGCCCATATGATGGTGATAGACAAGCCACAGCCCCCGTGACCGCACGTGGGCTGCCACAGCTGATAGCCTGCGGGCAAATTCCGGCCATTGATCGTCTGTCAGAACCGGTCGGGAGGAAAGCGACGCATTCTTGTTCCCATGAATACAGCCTGATGTCTCCGCCCATACCACAACCTTACACCCCATGGCATCCAGCAGTGACAGATGGGGCTCAAGATTCGCGATCTCGTCCCCTACCGACCGCGTCAGGAGTTCGGAAGAATACCAACCTGAAATTAGCGCCATATTGTGGCGTGCCAGGACGGGCCGCAAAGCATCAGCGTCGCGCGGGAATTTATGCCCGAGCTCAATACCCTCAAAGCCAGCAGTGCGCGCTTCACCAAGACAGGTATCCAGCGAAGTAGCACCACCAAGTTCACGCATATCATCATTGGACCAGGCAATCGGATTGGTGCCGAGGCGAACGCTATTATCCATCAATTTTTTGCTTTCTTTTCATATCCATATAGGCCGCATGACGCGCGGCAGCATCATCCATGTCGGACTCTTCAGCCACCGGCACATCCCACCAGTGCCCGCCGTCTTCAGTGCTAATGGAAGGGTCGGCATCAATCACAATCACGCTTGTCCGGTCTGCAATCTTGGCGCGGCGTACCGCGGCCTTCAGGGCATCAATGCCATCTGCTTTTTCCGCAATCGCCCCCATGGACCGGGCATGAGCGACAAAATCAACTACCGGGCGTTCCCCGTCTGTACGAGTGCCGCTGTCAAACAGGTTATTGAACGAAGTCCCTGTGGTGCCACCCTGAAGGCGGTTGATACAGCCAAATCCACCATTATCGACCAGGATAACAATCAGCTTCTGCCCCATCATGATGGACGTAGACAGTTCTGAATTCATCATCATGTAGGACCCGTCGCCTACGAGCACGAAAACATCACTGGCAGGTGTCGCCATCTTAACACCCAGGCCACCGGCGATTTCATAGCCCATGCAGCTATAACCATATTCCAGGTGGTAAGTAGCGGGCGCCTTGACGCGCCAAAGTTTGTGCAGTTCTCCTGGTAACCCGCCCGCTGCGGCAACAATAACGTCGCGCGCATCCGACACGTGGTGAATTGCGCCCACAATCTCTGCATCTGACGGCAACGGGCGGGTATCGGGAGAAGTCACTTTGTCGGTGACACTGTTCCATTCGGCACGGCGCGTTGCCGCAAGGGCCCTCTGTCCATCGGCGGCAGGCAACCGTTTGGCCAGGGCTTCTAGCGCCAGCCTTGCGTCAGACACCAGCGGTATACTGCGGTGTTTAACAGCATCGAACGCCGCCACATTCAATCCAATGATCTGACAGTCCGGATTCTCAAACAGCGATCGGGATCCAGTGGTAAAATCCGCCAACCGGGTACCCACTGCCAAAACCACATCAGCTTCACGCGCAAAGGCATTCGCGGCCGCTGTGCCCGTTACGCCAATACCCCCCACATTCAATTCGTGGGTCCATGACAGGCTGCCTTTCCCTGCCTGTGTTTCCGCAACCGGGATGCCGCAACGCTCCGCAAGGTCTGCCAGCGCGCCTTCGGCACCGCTATAGCGCACACCGCCGCCCACGATAATCAGCGGCTTCTCTGCGGCATTCAGTATCCCTAGGGCCCGCTCCAGCTCAAAGCTATCAGCACCCTGTCGGCGCATTCGGTGCGTTTGCGCTTCGAACATGCTTTCTGGAAAATCATAGGCTTCGGCCTGCACGTCCTGCGGCAGGCATATGGTTACCGGGCCGCAGTCCACGGGGCAGATCAGCACGCGCATCGCTTGCGGCAAGCTGGTGATCAATTGCTCCGGCCGGGTGATCCGGTCGAAATACCGGCTGACAGGGCGAAAACAATCATTGGCCACATCAAGCGGGCTTTCCGGGTTTTCCACCTGTTGCAGCACCGGGTCCGGGCGCCTGTTCGCAAAGGTATCACCAGGCAACAACAACACTGGCAGGCGGTTCACATGGGCAAGTGCGGCGGCCGTCACCATATTGGTGGCGCCAGGGCCCACGGATGTGGTGCAGGCCATCATGCGGCGGCGGCGGCTCGCTTTGGCAAAGGCTATGGCTGTATGGGCCATGGCCTGTTCATTATGGGCCCGAAAGGTTGGCAGACTTTCCTGAACACCGTTCAGGGCCTCACCAAAGCCGGCTACATTGCCATGGCCAAAAATGGCAAACACCCCGGCAAACATTGGTAGCCTTTCCCCATCCACCTCGGTGAATTGAGCTGCCAAATAGCGCGCGAGCGCCTGCCCCATTGTTAGGCGAATGGTTTTCATGCGCTTGCCTTCTGCTTTTCGGCACCGCCCCGAGCCCCGATCCAACATTCGATCAGGCGGCCATAGCGGTCCGTCATTTCCTTCACTGCAGCCTCATCTGTCATATCGCCTGCAAACCAGGAGCGAGCAGCAGCGCCAAAGATTGTCCGGCCAACAGCGAAGCCTTTGCACACTTTGTGGTGGGCGGCATTTTCGATTGCTGCCATCACATCGGCTTCGGGTGCGTCAAGCCCCAGAAGAACCACCCCCCTGCAGTTGGGATCATGCTTTTCAATCATTGCAGCCAACATCTGCCATTCCGCTTCAGATAGCGGCGTAGGCAGTTTCCACCAATCGGGATATATGCCGATTTCATACAGTCGTTCCATCACCCGGACCACCGTTCCGTCGGCCCGGTCAAGGTGTGCTGGCGGTATCACCTCCACCAACAATTCATGGCGGGTCGCACGCGCCGCAGAAGCCAGACGCAGCAATTGACGCTCCTGTTCCTCGCGCATAGGGGCGTCATCATCGGGGTGATAGAATGTCAGGCACTTCACACAGTGTTCCGCAGGCCATTCCCGCAGCGTTTCCATCACACTTGGTCCGCCTTCGAACTCAAGGGGCCGTGATGCCGGAAATTCGATCGGGCGGCCGATCCAGATTTCGTTACCGCTGGCATCATCAAGCGCATCCTGCCCCAGCCTGCCATCGCATAGAATGCCCAGACCTCTGCCCTGATAAGCGACCTTGGTCTCGCGGAAGGCTTGCAGGCAAAGTTGCTTGAACGCCCCAATGTCGGCGCTGCTCTTGCCGGTATCTACTGCGATATCTTCCATTTGCTTACGGTGATCGAATGCAAATGCGAGCACTTCGTCAAACTCTCGCGAACGAGTGGTTGACCAGTGAAGTTGCTCCAGCCCCGCATCATGGCGCAAGCTGTGATACCGGCTGCCATGCTTGATATAATGCGAGACTTCCTGGTAGCTCGGAATCGCTGGGGCGCAGCCATGGCGCGACACAACCAACGCCCCACATGCATTCGCCAACCGGCAGCTTTCCTGCCAATCAAGGCCAGAGACATAGCCACGCAGCAAACCTGACATAAAGGCATCCCCCGCCCCCAGCACATTGAAGACCTCGACAGGAAAACCGGCATAGATGGGGTGGCCATCCAGCGTGTCCGGGATATCACCCCCGAACACGGTGCAGCCATTCGGGCCAAGCTTCAACACCAAGGTAGCCGCCGACGTGGCCCGCACGTTCTTCAATGCGGTCACCGTATCCGTTGATCCGCCGGCGATATGAAATTCTTCTTCCGTGCCCACGATCAGGTCACACCAGGGCAGCATATCAGCCAACGTTTGGCTTACCTGTTCGTCGGCGACAAATCGTTCTTCACCAAGCCCGGGATTTGTTAGCCCCCACAGAACAGGGCGATAGTCGATATCCAGTACAATGCGCGTACCCTGTGTCTTGGCATATTCAGCCGCCTTGAAGCTCGCAGTGCGAACACCCGGCTCCGAAAGGTGCGTCCCGGTCAGGACAAGTGCCTTCGCCGAACCGATGAAGTCGGCATCGAAATCATCTACGCACAGCGCCATATCCGCGCAATTTTCGCGGTAGAAAACCAGCGGGAAGGTTTCCTTGTCCCGAATGCCCAGGATAACAAGCGCGGTCAGCCTGTCCTCATCGGTTTTAAGGTGGCTGACATCCACACCTTCCTGTTCCATCGTCTGCCGGATGAAGCGGCCCATATGCTCGTTTCCGACCCGGCTGAGGATGGCACTTTTAAGGCCCATGCGCGCCGTACCAATGGCGATATTGGCAGGGCAGCCACCGACATATTTGGCAAAACTGGTCATATCCTCCAGAAGGCCGCCAATCTGCTCGCCATAGAGGTCAACCCCTGCGCGGCCCATACAGATGACATCAAGCTGCTTTTCAGCTGTCATAGCGTCACCCCTTTGGGCTGCCAGAAATCTGCGTCCTCTTCCATGGTCCAGGCATGTTCTTGTGCAAACTCAGGAACGCCGTAGCGCTTGGCCGGCAGATGACGGATGACCCAGGAATAATACATGCCGTATCCCGGTGCGGCCACTTGGGCATGGGTTTTCATGTCCATAATGCGGACACTGTCATATGGCCTGATCTTGAGCACATCGTCATCCAGTTCGCCGTGTCCCCAGCCACGCGGATCAGTGAACCGGTAATGATATATTTCCGGCTGCGGGTGATTGTGCGGCGGATAGGAAGACCATTTCCCCGGCATGGTAATCACCTCCCCAAGCACCAGCTGTGCGTTTGGCGAGGAATTGGTGTCGTCAAAGATGGTCCGCACGAACCGAAGGCACGTGCCGCCAACCTGGCCCATGCCCCGTGGTTCATCCACACCTGCATCAGGTTCATACTTTTCAATGGGGAAATCGGCTTCATTGGCGCACTGGTAGATGGTGAACTCAGCATCTGTTTTCGCAGTCACCTCCAGCACGGTACCTTTTGGCCCGTGCAGGCAGGAGGGGTGCTCGTCAAACAAAGAGGTGCGGGACCATTCATAAGCCTTGCCCGCCACAGAAATCGTTACCTCTCCATCCATCAACAGCCACGCCGCTTCATTATCAAATGTCTCGGATATGCGTTCACCTGCCTTCAGGCGCCAGACAGCTACACCGATTCCCGTCCGTTCTGCAGCGTCCCGGTGGTCGGTAATAACCGTATGCCCCAACCGGAAGCCGCCCCTGTGATCGGTGATATGCTCCAACATGATCCGCTCCCCTCTAACTTCACGACTGTGCTAGGATGCCAGACGCCTTATTCATAGAATAATCATTTACGAAAAGAAATATTTATTCTATTTTAACCTCACGTCAAGAATTTTAATTCCGTTTTGTAAATTTTGTGGGAGGAACCAGAATGACAGAAGGCATATGCCTGATCGGTGCAGGACGTATTGGACAGATCCACGCCGCCAACTTCGCAGCACTCGGCAGCGGTATCCTAAAATATATTGTCGATCCAGTCACCGAGGCTGCTGCGGCACTCGCTGCGGACACGGGCGCACAAGCCACCGACCTTGAAATCGCACTGGCGGACCAAGAGGTTACCGGCGTTGTGATTGCTAGCGCCACCAACACCCATGCCGACCTTATTGAAAAAGCAGCCCATGCTGGCAAAGCGATCTTTTGTGAAAAACCTATAGATTTAGACTTACAACGTACAACCGATTGCCTGAGCACCGCGGATTCATTAGGCACCCCTCTTCTGCTGGGGTTCAATCGGCGTTTCGATCCAAACTTTGCCGCGCTCAAAGCCAGTCTCGATGCTGGTGCTGTGGGTACAGTGGAAATGGTGCATATCACCAGCCGAGACCCTTCCCCACCGCCGGTATCTTACATCAAAACAAGCGGCGGACTGTTCAAAGACATGATGATCCATGATTTGGATATGGCGCGTTGGCTACTGGGCGAAGACCCCGTCGAGGTCTCGGCGATGGCAAGTTGCCTCACCGACCCTGAAATCGCCACCGCCGGGGATGTTGACAGCGCCCTGGTGACGCTTCGCACAGCTTCCGGCAAACTATGCCAGATATCCAATAGCCGCCGCGCGGTATATGGCTACGACCAGCGCATTGAAGTGCATGGCAGCATTGGGCTGGCACAGGTTGGCAACCAGCATGACAGCACCCTCTCCATCAACAGGGGCGCGGGGCTGCAGGGCGATAAAATCCAGCATTTCTTCATCGAACGGTATGCCGAAGCCTACAAGCATGAAGCCCGCCACTTTCAGGAAATCCTGAAAGGCAGTGCCACACCTCTGGCAACCGGCGCAGACGGCTTGAAAGCCCTTATGCTGGCTGAAGCCGCGCTGAAGTCGCTGCAAACGGGAACCACTGTTCAGCTATAGGCACCCTCGGACTACAAACTTCAACAGGCCCGCCATCAGTGGCGGGCCTTTCTTGTTCCTGGCAAAAAAAAGGGCCGGCAGAGCCGGCCCCAGATTTCCCGTGTGTGCCCCAAAGCACTTTAGGAAAGGGAAATCAGAAGTTGAATCGTGCTGTCAAAAGGAACACACGAGAGGATTGTTCGCGTTCGACTTCGAATTCGTCCACAACACCGGCTCTCATATCATCAAGCCCGTCAAAGTTCCGCTCTGCCTGGTTGCTTTCCGCATTCAGAAGGTTGTTTGCGGTCAGGCGCAGGACAAAGCCGCTTTCAAAGCGTTTCTCGATAAAGACTTCCAGGTTGCCACCATAATATTGGTCCTCGATCTCCGCGAAAAAGACGCTCCTGGCCAAGCCCTGCTTCTGATAACTGAAGCCGGTCGTGGCTTCTATACTCGGGAAGTTCTGCGTTACACCGAAGTTGTATACATATTTAGGCTGGTGGTTGAAGCGCACGTCTTCTTGCAGAAATTCGTCATACCGGCTGGACCAGATGCGCGTGTAGTTGGCAAAGAAGCCGGTCTCGTCAAGCCCGATGAAGGTAAGCGGTGTACTGACATCGAACTCGATACCGTAGGTGTTCCCGTTCCCCACATTATCGTAGGTATACAATCCACCATCTTCGGTGTCCCCAACACGTACAAGCTGCGTCAAGTCAGAGACCTTACGGTAAAAGAAGTTCACACCCAAAATACCATTCGCCGGAAGGGTATGCTCATACCCGATATCAAAACCCCAGGATTTCTCCATGGCCAGGTCCGGGTTGCCCACGGTGATATCGTCGTCATCTGGCTCATCCTGCAATTCTACAGGGACAAGCTGATCAAACGTGGGCCGACGAACCGTGCGCGCAAAGCTCAAGCGGAGCTGGCCGTCTGCCCCGATATCCCTCTGGACGTGGATGGAGGGGTTCAACAGCGTGGTCTTGTTGGTGGTTTCACCAACATCGGGCGCGCTGATTTTGGTGTTGGTATGTTCCAGCCTTAAACCAGCTTCCACAACCAGGCCTTCACCCAGCTCCCATTCGCTGACCATATAGGCATCATAGCGGTTTTCCTTGACGTCGAACTCGCTTTCGCTGTCCAGCTCAAGGACGCCAAAGTCATCAGCTTCCATTAGCGTAAGCCCGAAGTCGCGCTTCTTGAACTTAGTCGCGCCCCCGAATTTCAATGTCATTATATCGAAATTGCGCTCCAACCCGAAGTCTGCCGCGAATTCCTTATCCAGACTGTCGATAATCTCGCGTTCGCGGTCTTCCACGCTTTCAGAACCGTCATCGAAGTCGAACTCCCGGTCATACTGGTCTTCCCGGTTGTCAAACTGGCTATAGCGCACCATGGCATCAAAGCGGGTCGCATCTGACAGCGCTCCTTCATACAAGGCGCTGAAGCCAAAGTTTTCCTGCTTGATCTCTGTATCCTGCGACGTGACCTTGTCGCCCACCAGCTCTCCGTCGTCGCGCTCCCATTCCGACCCATCTTCGCGCTCATCACGGTCTGTATGGATATAGAAACCGTCGAACCGCAGTTCCCCGGTATCCCCCACCTTGAAGGTGACATCGGCATTCAGCGACATGTCCAGGTTTTCCCGGCTATCAAGCTGGGTGGCATAGCCATCAGCAACTGATGCATTCCTGTCATCTGGCGAAAACAGGTCACGGCCATCAAAAGAATTCGGGAAATCCCCAGCGACGATCTTTTCCTCGACAAACTTCTTGGCATTGAAGCGTTGCTGCACGTTCGCCGTGATCGAATAGAAGATATCTTCGTCATCACTACGGCCGGCATAGGAAACAGCGCCGGCACCCCGGAATTCCTTGTCTTTACCAACATAAAGACCGCTGGCGCGAATAGAGCCCCCTTCCGGCAACGTGGCACCTTCCTTCAGGATGATATTGATGGTGCCACCCACGCCCTGGCTGTCAATATCGGCGCCCGGGCTTCTGATCACTTCAATACGCTCGATGATCTCTGCGGGAATGCGGTCCACCAGAACTGTGCGGTCATTACCCGCACCCGGCACTGGCCGACCATTAATAAGGACCTGCGTGAAGCCGTTCGCCATGCCCCGCATCTGTGGCGCATCATATTCGCCAATATCGCTTGTAAAAGCCACGCCAGGTACACGCTTAAGCATATCACCGGCTGAAACCGGCTCAAACTTCTGGAAAAATTCCGTGTCATATGTCAATTCCGGTGCAACAGATGCAGTCCGGTTCCGCGTTACAATCTTACCGGTGACAACAATCTCTTCGAGATTGAGATCGCCTTGTGGCGGCTCTGCCGCCTCTTCCTGCGCGAACGCCTGAGGCGCCATTGACATCACTACGAATCCGCACAGAAGTTTCTGTATTAGTCCTGTATTGCTCATAATTCACCTCCCCTGGTGTCACACCCGGCTTAGCGCCGGTTTCAGCAGTTGCCCTACAGCCTCGGTAAAACTCGCAACGTATGAGGTGCCGGATCTTCCCGGACGACCCCATACTTTCCCAAATGAAGCCGCCTGTTGAAACTCATTATAGAATTTTTATTCTTTTTTTCAATAGAAATGAAAATATTCTTCTTTTTTATCTTGAAACCGGCAGAAAACTTCGCATATTGGATGGTAAGACGAAGCCCAAAAGGGAGGAAATCATGAAGAAAACGTCGTACCTAGCGGTAATTCTAGCAACTGGCATTGTCGCCTGTTCGCCCAGCTCATCATCCGATGAAGCCGCAACAAACACACCTTCTCAGAAGAATGTTACAGTTGCGTTAGAGACCACACCAAGCACGTCAGACAGTGCTGCGGCAGCCATACTTTGGCCAGGAGCCGAGGGCACACCCACCTATCTCGTTGGTGCCGTGGAAGACGGCATCGAGCTTTATAATCTCGACGGACAGCGACTGTCCAAAGTTGGTGGCGGTGAAATCGAATCCATCAGCAGGCTCTCCGGCGCGGGCAACAAGGGACGAGGTTATCTTCTCGCTCTCGACACCGCCAGTAGTTCGCTGGATGCCTATAGGGTTCAAGATGGCCGCATAAACCTGACCCAATCAGGCGTCGCCACATCGAGCCAACTTCTGGAAGGCATGTGCAGCTTCAGAAGCCCGCTTGACGGCCAATCCTACGCCTTCCTGCTGGCATCCAGTGGGCAGATTGAACAGTGGCACCTGTATAGCGGGAAGGACGGGACCCTGAAAAGCCGACTGATCCGATCCCTGCAGGTGGGGACAGAACCCAAATTCTGTGTGGCGGACGAACGCAGTAATTCCCTGTATGTCACCGAGGAGGCCGTCGGTGTTTGGCGGTTTGATGCCGACGTGGAAGCCGACACCATTCCGGAATTGGTGGATGTAAAAAAGTTTGGCCACTTCAACGGTGAAGTTGGCGGGCTTGCCCTTCATCATACAGATGCTGACCAAACCCTGCTTCTTGCCTCGGACGTGGAGACAAGCCGTATCAATCTGTACGACACCAATGACGACCACCGATTTATCGGCAGCGCTGTCTTCGCCGCATCGTCCACAAGTGACGGTGTTGAAAATGCAGGCGCTCTCTTCGCCAGCGGTGGTACTGGCGGCCTTCTTGTGCTGGCGGACGAAGACAACGGCGATGACGCCACCAATTTCAAAGTGGCACGTTTCAACGATATCGCCAGTGCCTTTGACCTGAGCGCTACCCTTGTCTCAGCGGACCGGAATGACCCGACTGCCGCTTTTGCCCTCGTAAATGCCAGTGTGGAAACCAGCCCCGTAGCCGACGGTGGTGATGCGGCGGATGATCCCGCCATCTGGGTGCATCCTTCCGATCCGGAAAAAAGCCTGATCATCGGCACCAACAAGCAGGGTGGGCTGTATGTCTATAACCTGGACGGCAGCACCCGTCAGTATCTGCCCGACGGTAAAGTAAACAACGTAGATATCCGCTATGGCGTCCAGATTGGCGATCGTGTCATCACCCTTGTTGCCGCCAGCAACCGGACGGATGAAAGCATTTCCATTTATGAGATGGATGAGACTGAAGGCATGCTGAGAAACATCGCTGACGGCGTTCAACCCACCGGCATGCCAGACCCCTATGGCATGTGCCTGTACCAAAGCCCGAAAGATGGTCAGACCTATGTCTTCATCAACGAAAAAGATGGCCTTGTCCGCCAGTGGGTTTTGACAGAGGGCGCACCGGGCCGTGTGAAAGCCACCCCTGTGCGCGAATTTACAGTTGGCAGCACGGCAGAAGGCTGCGTCGCCGATGATGACACCGGCATGCTGTTCGTGGCGGAAGAAGATGTAGCGCTGTGGAAATACGGCGCAGAGCCCGACGCTGGCAATGCGCGGGAAAAGGTAACAGACCCGCAAGTAAACCCGGCCCTGAAGGACGACCTTGAGGGGGTGTCCATCTATTATGGCGAGGGAACATCGGGCTATATCGTGCTGTCAAGCCAGGGCAATAACAGCTATGCGCTGTTTGACCGCCAGGCACCGCACGCCTATGTCGGGTCCTTCCGCGTGATTGCCGACAGCGATACCGGTATCGACGGATCATCGGAAACTGACGGCCTCGATATCATCAGCACGCCGCTTGGCCCTGATTTTCCATATGGCGTCTTCGTGGCACAGGATGGCCGGAACATTGCGCCCGCGGAGAACCAGAACTTCAAACTGGTACCTTGGGAGCGTATCGCAACCCCGCTCGGGTTGGAGACATACACAAAAAGACCACGAAACCACTAGCTGGCTTCAGTCCTGAACCCCCAAAGGAAGCCGTCGTCTGCTATAGCGGGCGGCGGCTTCTGACGAAAAGCGGTCAACTCTCACATTTGCAGGAACGTCCGCTTTCCAGTTTCAGAAGCCACGAATTGCCTTGCAAAATTGATGTCTTTAGAGACGTCAAGTCTCACATCTGCAGGAGCCAGATAAAGTCATAGATCGCGAGACAGATTCTTGTCCTACATGCTGTGACAAAATCCGCCGAACGACGATGCTGGACTCGTGAAAATGAGTTTAGCTAAGTCATTGTTTTTCTGAAATTGGGAGTCTGGTGGACTGTGGAGGACGACACAGTTTCAGGACATTTCAAAAGTGGTGTCGTCCGTCACAAATCGCAGGATTCTCTGTCACAGTTTCAGGACATTTCAAAAGTGGGTAATTTTAGAAAAGAAACGCCCCATTCTGACACAGGTCAAAATGGGGCATATTTTTACGATTATTGCTTGCGATGGACAGATTATTTCGAGCTAAGCCAAGCCATGACTAACACCACAGAAACCTCATCGCCTGCCGCAAAAGTCTTGCTTTCCTACACAGAGAGCAAACTTACTATCAGCTCAGCCTGCGATCAGAGCGATTGCCGCCGGTCCAACCAAAGTGAACCCCAATGCAAAGCGAACCCTTCCACTCTCACTGAGTTTACCCTAAACGCACCCGGCGGCCTATCTCCTCATAGCATAATACTTCTCGAGGAATTAGGCCTCAAAAAATCCCGACTTAGCTGACCGAAACGATAAGCCGGCCCAAGAGGCCAAAGGTACAAAAAATTGGGATCCTCGAAAATACTCCACTCCAGGAACCCAAAAAAAGGAAGGGCATAACTGTCCGCTTTTGACCTATTCCGTTGAAAAACTGTT
>NZ_DGNR01000011.1:792126-872294 GCF_002389025.1 Kordiimonas sp. UBA4487 | reverse complement strand
CCACTTCCATGGCACCAAGGATCGAGAGGTTGATATGCCCGCCGCGGATCATGCCAAAGCTGTCAGCCGAGGAGAAATAGCTCGAGGTCGGCAGCTCCGTGATCGTCTGCTTGCCAGCGTTGATGAGGTCCGCGTCCACCTCGTCCTCATAGGGGAACGGGCCCATGCCCAGCATGCCGTTCTCGCTCTGCAGCGTTACATGCATGCCTTCGGGGATATAGTTGGCCACGAGCGTTGGAATGCCGATCCCGAGGTTCACATAAAAGCCGTCTTCAAGTTCGCGCGCCGCGCGGGCCGCCATTTGGTTACGATCCCAAGCCATTATACGTCCTCCCGGCTGCGTACCGTGCGCTGCTCGATGCGTTTCTCGAATGTGCCCTTGACGATGCGCTGCACAAAGATGCCCGGCGTGTGGATGTGATCCGGGTCAATCTCGCCCGGCTCGACCAGTTCCTCGACTTCCACCACGGTTACTTTGCCTGCAGTGGCCATCATTGGGTTGAAGTTGCGGGCGGTCTTCCGGAACACCAGGTTGCCTTCCGTGTCCGCCTTCCAGGCCTTGACGATCGAGACATCAGCCACAAGGCCGGTTTCCATGATATAGGTCTGGCCGTCAAAGTCCTTATGTTCCTTGCCTTCCGCGATCAGCGTACCAACCCCTGTCTTGGTATAGAAGCCCGGAATGCCGGCGCCGCCCGCGCGGATGCGTTCCGCCAGTGTGCCCTGCGGGTTGAACTCCAGCTCAAGCTCGCCCTCCAGATACTGGCGCTCGAACTCCTTGTTCTCGCCCACGTAGGACGAGATCATCTTCTTGATCTGCTTGGCGTCGAGCAAGATGCCAAGGCCGAAGCCGTCCACGCCGCAGTTGTTGGAGATCACCGTCAAGCCCGAAACGCCAGCCTTATGGACCGCCGCAATCAGATTTTCCGGAATACCGCACAGCCCAAAGCCGCCCGACATGACCGTCATGCCATCGAAAAGGACACCTTCAAGGGCGGCCTCCGCATTTGAATAGACTTTGCTTGCCATCAAACTAGAACTCCACCCGGTCGCCACCCTTGAGGCCCAGAAGCTCGCGCGCTTCTGCGGGGGTGGCTGGTTCCAACGAATATTCTTTCAGGATACGCTTGATCTTGTCGACCTGCTGGGCGTTCGAAGCCGCCAGCTTGCCGCGCTCGATCATCAGGCTGTCTTCAAGCCCCACCCGCACATTGCCGCCCATCAGCGCGGCCTGGGTCGCAAACCCCATCTGGTGTCGCCCGGCAGCCAGCACAGACCAGCGGTAGGTGTCCTTGCCGAACAACCGGTCCGCCGTCTGCTTCATGAACATCAGGTTATCAAGCTCAGGACCAATGCCGCCGAGGATGCCAAAGATCAGCTGCACAAAGAAGGGCGGCTTGATGAGGCCGCGATCGAGGAAGTGCGCCAGGTTATAGAGGTGGCCGACGTCATAGCATTCATGCTCGAACTTTGTGCCGGCCTCGCCCATGGTGCGCAGGATATATTCGATATCGCGGAAGGTGTTTCGGAAGATGAAGTCGTCGCTTGAGCGGACATAGTCTTCCTCCCAGTCATATTTCCAGTTCTGGTACCGATCAGCCACCGGGAAGATGCCGAAATTCATACTGCCCATATTGAGGGAACACATTTCCGGCTGAGCCCGCATGGCACCGCGCAACCTATCCTGCACGGTCATCAGCGGGCTGCCACCTGTTGTCAGGTTGATCACCGCATCTGCCTGCTCTTTGATCTGGGGTAGGAACTCCATGAACACATCCGGGTCCCCTGTGGGCGCGCCGTCCTCCGGGTTCCGCGCATGCAGATGCAGGATCGAGGCGCCGGCCTCCGCCGCAGCCACCGCTTCTGATGCGATTTGCTCAGGCGTGATCGGTAGCGCGTCCGACATGGTCGGCGTATGCATGGCGCCGGTGACGGCACAGGTGATGATTACCTTGTTTTTGGCAACAGCCATGGTCGGTCTCCCTTAAAGTCGGGCTGGGCACCGGACAAACCTGTCCTGTTCGCGGAAACACCCGTTTCCGCGGCTCAGCCGTTTGAGTTTTCAGTTCAAATCAGTTGGCCGTATCGTCCGGCGCGTCTGACTTCTGCCGCAGGTAGCCCACCAGGGCGAAAGCCCCGAAAACCAGCATCATTGCGACAACGCCCCCCATCCACAGATGGGTTACATTCAATTCATTCATGACCGTCCTCCGCCAAGGCTGCGCTCGATCAGCCAGCCAACAAAGATGATAGCGGCAATCAACAGGGTGCTCGTGATGAAAATATCCCAGAACATGGTCAGACGCCCTCCTCTGCCAGATCGTTGGCCGCCGTACCGCCTTCCTCGCGGAACAGGCCCGGCTTGCCCGGCCACATGAGGTGCCCGACAACATAGACAAGGAGGGTCGCGGCCAGTGTCATATAGGCGTTCGGTGTACCTTCAAGGCCCACAAGCGTCGGCAGGTCTGTGAAGGACCATGCGCAGTTCACGCCCCAGGCAGCCACCAGTGTCGCGATGGCCACTCCAGCGTGGCGCCGCCACAAGAGGCCGAAGGTAAGGAGCCAGAACACCGGCACCAGCCAGGAAAACAGCCAGTTGATGGCAGCCAGAATGGGCGGCAGGAAAGCCGCCACCGCCATGGCAATCACCGCCAGGGTGATGATCATCAGGCGGGTCACACGGGTGACATCTGCTTCGGTCGCCTGCGGCTTATACAGGCGCTTGTAGATGTCATTGGCAAGAATTGTTGCCGGGCTGAGGCACGTCATTGCAAAAGTGGAAAGGATCGCGGCTAAAAAAGACGCCAGAACAAGTGCACTCAACCAGCCCGGCAACAGCGTCACCAACATTGTGGTGGCCGCAACTTTTGGCCCCAGGGCCTGAAATTCGGGCAAGGATTTGGCGGTCAGGCCGATCACAACGGCAAACACGCCAAACAGACCATTGACGGGTGCTGCCACCCACAAGGCTTTCTTGATGGTATTCTCGGATTTGGCCGCCATTGCGGCCTGCATCAGCATCTGATTGACGCTTTGGCTGAACACGACAGCAACGGTGGTCCCCAGCGCGAAGGTCAGCATGATCTCGGGCGTGCCGAAGATGCTGAGCATAAAGCCCTGGTCCTGACCATCATAGAAATCGGCGACACTGTCATAGCTTGCACCCGGCAGCTTGTAGGCCAGGAAAATGGTGGCCAACACAAGGCCGATATACATGACAACCGCGTTGATAAGGTTGATCCAGCCCACTTCCTTGAGGCCTGCGATAATCACATAGAGCACGCCGATGACGCCGCCGACAACGGCACCGTTAGCCACCTCCCAACCGGTCATGGCGGAAATGATGATGCCCAACCCTTGGGTCTCAAGCGTCAGGATACCGAAAATGATCCCCGCCATCACACAGGAGACGATCAACCGCACTTCCTGCCCAAACAGACGCTCAAGGATTTCCGGCACGGTGGTAACGCCCAACCGGCGCACCCAGCGCCCAGTCGCGAAACAGACCAGCACCAGAAGCACCACATGGGCGATTGAGAACCACACCGCGCTTGCGCCCAGATACCAAGCCATCTCGAACACGCCCAGGATATGGGCTGTCCCGAGAACCGTGAGCGCCAGCGTCACCGCCACCACGCTCACCGGCAGGCTGCGAGCGGCGAGCGCGAACTCGCCCTTGCGCGCCTTGTGCGATGCATCCTGCCGCGCCAGCCACAGGCCGACCCCAAGCACGATCAAGAGCTCATAGGCAATAACGGCAATCAAAATTCCGGTTTGCACTCACTTCCCTCCCATTTTCTGGAGAATCGAGCATTTCTTCGTGGCAATCAGCAGATAGTTCAAAAGCCCCATGCGCACGTTCGCAATTTTCTCCGGCGTCCAATCCCGCAAGCCCTTCCCCGTCTTGAACCCGAGATCGCCTTTTTCTACCTTCTCCCTGAGTAATGGAGAGGCCCTTTCATCCCGGTTAAGGGACGCAAGAATATTGTCGTGGATATCGATCGTCAGGTCGAGCCCTACCAGATCGGCATTTTCAATTGGGCCCAGCACGGGCATGCGCAGGCCAAAGCTGTTCTTGACCACCAGATCGACCGTATCCGCGTCGCAGACACCGTTTTCCACTAGGCTGATCGCTTCCCGCCACAGCGCGTGCTGCAGCCTGTTGCCAACAAACCCGGGTACATCCTTGTCCACCCTAACGGCCACCTTGCCCACACTATCAAGCAGGCTAATCGTGGCCTCCACGGCTTCATCAAGGCTATCCTGGGCGCGGATCACTTCTACCAGAGGCACCAAAAATGGCGGGTTCCACCAGTGGGTGCCAACGATCCGTTCAGCTGCAGGGTTGTTTTCGGCAATTCTGGTGATTGGAATGACCGACGTATTGCTACAAAGGATGGCGCTTTTCGGTGCATAGGTCGCCAGTTTGGCAAAAATGCTGCGTTTGACCTCCAGCTTTTCAACCACGGCTTCAAAAACAAAGTCTGCGTCCGCTACAGCGGCGGCGAAATCCGGCTCGGGGGTAATCAGCTTGATGCACTTGGCATCGCCATCAATCATGGTGAGATTCTGAAGCACCGAGGCATGCAAGCCTTCGAGCTGCTCGGCGCTCACGTCATAAACCTTGACCTTGTGACCGGCAGAGGCAAACACCAACGCAATGCCTGCCCCCATGAGGCCGCCGCCGATAATCGCAATATTGTGGCTGTCGGACATCTACCTTACCCCGCTGTATAGCCGCCATCGGCATAAATGACGTGGCCGGTATGGAAATTGGAGGCCGGTGACGTGAGGAAAAGAAGTGGGCCTGCCAGGTCTTCCGGTTCACCCAGGCGGCCAACCGGAATACGGGCCAGCATGCCGTCGCGCACCTTGCGCGCTTTTTCCGTGTCCTCGAACATCCACGCCGTGAGCGGAGACCGGAAAACAGTTGGTGCAAGGGCGTTCACCGTGATTCCGTATTTGCCCCACTCGCAGCCAAGCGACCGGACAATCCCGTCAACGGCGGACTTGGATGGGCAGTAAGCCGAATAGCCCGCAGGGTGCCCAAGTTTGCCGCGCGCGGACGAAACCAGCACAACCTTGCCTGATTTCTGCGCGATGAAACGCTGGGATACCGCCTTGCACATTAGCCATGAGCCTTTGACGTTGGCGTCCATCACGGCCTGCCAACGCTCAGCGCTCATATCCTCAATCGGGTCAACGTCATTGACGCCGGAAGCGACAACCAGAATGTCGACACCGCCAAAGGCTGTTTCCGCGGCAACGACAATACGCTCACAGGAAGCCTCATCATTTGGCCGTTCCTGCACCGTGACTACCTGCCCTGGGCCGACAATCTGAGTGATCTCCGCAGCCAGCTTTTCAAGCATGGACAGGTTGCCGCCGGCCAAGGCCAACTTACATCCGGCGCCCGCCAGTGTCTTTGCGGCAACCTGCCCAAACGCGCCGGTTGCGCCGGTAATCACCGCAACCTTGTCTGAGACATCAAAAAGCTCCTGGGGGTTCTGAAGCAGGTCTGTCATCTTAGCGCTCTCTCGTTGAAATAATCACAACCATGGAAGCAGGGTCTTTTGTCTTGTTGACGATCGACCGGCTTTCGCCAGCCGCAATGCCGCAGCTGTCGAGCGGGCCGAGAACGGTTTCCTCCCCGTCCTGGACAACAGTGACCTCACCCGACAGCACGACATAAACCTTCTCGAACGGGGACGCGTCTTCCTCTGCCCCGCCGCCCGGCTCCAGCGTGGAAAGGCCAACGAAGAAGTCCTTCATATCGCTTGCTTCCATGCCCTGCAGACGCCGGGCAACCATGCCAAAATGCTTAGGCGGATGATATTCCCCCGCGTCTTTATGCCGGGTGACGAACATCAGTCGTTGTCCTTGCCGGTTTCGATGCGGAAGGTGCCGTTTGGATCAACGATGGCAACCAGCCGCACAATACATCCGTCGCCCTTTTTCCAGCGCCATGGGAAGGCCGCGAAGGTCACGCGCTTGCCTGTCACCTGGTCGATATCACCACCGACATTTTCAAACCCGCAGATTCCGTTCGACAGCAGCGCATTGTGGCAGGGCTCCCATTCCGGGAAGTCCTCGATCACCTTGCGGCCCGTCAGCTCTTCATATTCCTGGTTGATGCGCGGCAGTAGGCCGTCCGGCGCACCCGGCCCGTGGGGGCCGATGGCTGTACCAAGCGGGTGATCCAGCGCCTGCGTGTCAGAGCCGGCCATCTTCACACCGCGCTCGACAAACCATTCGCCTGCCTCTTTGTAGAAGCCCGGCGAGTAGCCATAATAATGCTGGTTGTCGCCGTAGTATTTGTGCCATCCGGTATTGACGATGACGATATCGCCCTTGCGGATTTTCGGACGCGCGTTTTCAAGGTCTTCTGCCGTGATCACTTCCCATTTCTTCTTCGGGATGGACACGACCACGCCAGAGCCAAAGAAGTAAGGCAGCGGCACTTCATCCATGAAAGGCGTCCCCGGCACAACGTGTGCTGGCGCATCGATATGCGTGCCCGAGTGCATCACAGTCGTGATCTTCTGGGTCAGAACGCCAGACTTGGACATGCCGTGCAAACGCTCGATCTTCACGTCTTCAAAATAGGGCCAGCAGGGCTGTCCCAGTCCCCAGGGGTGGCTCAGGTCGTATAACTCTAGCCCCATCGCGTTCTTCAGGTTTGATTCCTTGAACTGGCACAAGCTTTCATCCCGCCAGTCGCCATTTTCCCATCCGGTCATTATTACATTCTCCCTGAAGATAAAACCATATTGTGATACATTTGTATCGTATAATGGTTTTATATGAGTCGCGGGATGCTGTCAAGTGCCGCATTTCATCGTAGACTTACTGCACCGCATTGCGGTATAGCGTGGGTAATTTCAGGGAGCTTGAAAATGGCAAAGGACGCAGAAAAACAGGACAGTAGCCGCAAGGGCATCCAGGTTATCGCCCGGGCCGCCGCCATCATGCGTGCGCTGGAGAATGAGCCAAAAGGCTTGAGCCTGGGGGAGATTGCCCAGAGGGTGGACCTCGCCCGCTCGACGGTACAACGGATCGTCGGCGCGCTGGCAGAAGAGCATTTCCTTATTGCTGCAACCGCCAAGGCCCGCGTGAAACTGGGCCCGGCGCTGATCCGGCTTGCCACCGCGGCAAATCTTGAGATTGACGAGATCGTTCGCCCCATCATGCAGCGCCTCAGCCGAAATACCGGCGAAACGGTGGACCTGTCGGTCCTGAAGGGCGGCAGCGCCGTGTTTATCGACCAGATTCCGGGTAGCTACAGGCTGCAGGCAGTGTCCGCAGTTGGGGAAAGCTTCCCCCTCACCTGTACCGCGAACGGCAAGGCATTGATGGCCTTCATGAGCCCACAGGAACGCCAACGCATTTTCGATGAAGGGCTGAAGCGCTATACCGTCAACACCATCATTGGCGTCGAGACGCTGGCGGCCCAGATCAGCGACTTCAACAAGCAATTCTATGCCCTTGACGAAGAAGAACATACGGAGGGCATCTGCGCCGTCGGCACCGCCTTTACGGACCCGATGGATCGCCCCTTTGCGATTTCCATTCCCGTCCCCACGCCGCGGTTTGAGCGCAAGAAGCAGGAACTGATCAAAGAGCTTCTGAAAGCGCGCGAGGAAATCCAGAAAGAACTCCACGCTGAATAGGGACAGACACAGGAAAAAACCAGGCACAGGAAGAACAAAGGGCCGCGGAAATCTCCGCAGCCCTTTTTCATTGCCTTAGAAGCGGAAGCTTCCCTGTAAGTATATGGTCCGCATCTGACTTGGCGCATCCACCGTGATCGACGGGTCAAGCGTCGGGTCAGCCGGTGGGCCGCTGAAATCAGCCGACACCGCGTTGAAGATGTTGGTTCCCGAAAGGCTGATATCCCAGCTGCCATCATCCGCACCCACACCGATGCTTGCATCAAAGGTAGTCAGGGGCTCGGAATCGAAGTTGGCCAGACGCTGGTGGATCATGCTGCTTCTGTGCCGGATAAAGCCGGTGGTCTTGAGAAGCAGGCTGTCACTGATCGGGCGTTCATACAGAAACCCTGCGTGTCCGGTTGCTGTCGGCGCTTCCGCAAGCTCCCGCTCGTCATCGCCCGTGACCTTCGCATCAATGAAGGTCCAGGCGGTATTGAAGCGAAGCTCCGGCGTCAACTGCCATGTCAGGTCAAACTCGCCGCCGATGGACCGCACAGGCACATTGAGCGTGTCAAAAGACGCGCCGGTGAAGGATGTTTCCTGGAAGTCATCGATTTCCGTCAGGAACAGCGCCGCATTCAAAGAAGCCTTACCGCCAAACAGAGAGGCCTTGGTGCCAATCTCATACGCCGTGGTGGTCTCTGTTTCAATGCGCGAACCGCCGTCGATTGTGGCCAGTGACGGATCCCCGGCGAAGACAGCAGCCGATTCCGCAAACCCGCCTGTTTTGGTGCCGACCCCGAAGGAGGCATAGACCATCGCCGTGTCGGAGACATCATACTGGATGCTGGCATTGCCGTTCAGGAACTTGTCGTCAAACTCAAGCGGTGTAACGGCAAACGGTGGGTTGATCACCGTGTTCCACAGCGTCACCCCATCGGATTGCTCCCGCCCGAAGGTGGCGTCTTTCTTCTCGTCGGTGTAGCGCAAGCCTCCCATGAAACGCAGCCGGTCACTGATATTCCAGGTTCCTTGGGCGAACGCCGACCATGTCTCTGTCTTCTGGGTAAAGGCATTGGCGAACGTGCCGGAGAAGATGGTCAGGAAGGGGTCTGGCCCCACCTGGACAGGCGTGTCGTAGATCTGGGTTTCAAGCGAATCCCAGTCACTTTTGAAGTAGAAAAGCCCAGCCATGTATTCAAACGGAATACCGGATTCCGAGGCCAGCCGCACTTCTTGCGAAAACTGCCAGTAGTCCTCAACGCGCAGGAAGTCTGTCGCGTCCTTGAGGCCGAAATCAAAATCGTCCACGAAGTTCATGTCATAGCTGGCGTAGGAGCTGACGCTCGTGAGCGTATGCGCACCAAGCGTCCAGTCCAGCGTGGCATTGAAGGAATTGATTTCCGTGTCGTGGAAGCTTTCGCCGTCCTTGCCGCGCGATGTGTAGCTGGTTTTGGTGCCGTCCAGAACGCCGTCACCCAGTGCAGGGTCCAGAAGCCCACCTGTTTCATCCACGAACTGATAGCCGTTCCCTTGCCGTTCGCTGTCGCTATACTGATACGACAGGGTCAGGGACATATTCTCATTCGGGCTATAGACGCCAGTTACCCGCAGGCCAATGTCTTTGTCTGCTGGCACCTGGTTGCCTGTGGCCGCATTTTCAACCCAACCGTCCTTGTTGACATAATGCCCTGCAAACCGAAGGGCGAACGTGTCGCTGACGGGGGCATCGATACCCGCGTCAAGTGTCAGGCCGCCATATTCCATCTCGTAACCCGCGCGAACCTCGCCCGAAAACTCGGAACCAGGCTTGCGCGTGACCACCGACATGGCGCCCAGCGAGGTGTTCTTGCCGAGCAGTGTGCTCTGGGTACCCTTGATGATCTCTACGCGTTCGATATCAAAGAAAGCCGCCGAATACATCCGGCCCTTGCCCACGAACATATTGTCCAGGAACAGCGCCACCGACTGGTCGAACGACTGGGTCCGGGCCGGCGTACCCAGGCCGCGGATGGTCAGCGCAAGCCCGTCATCCGGCGCTCTTGAGAAGACAACGCCCGGCACGAAATTGGCCAGCTCAAACAGGTCATCGATGTTGTAGTCAGAAATCGTTTCGCGCGTCAGTACATTCACAACAACAGGTACATCGCCCAGAGACTGCTCTCGCTTTTGCGCTGTGACAGTGATCTCCTCCAGCGAAAAATCGCTACCGTCATCACTTGCCGCGGCGGTCCTTCCACCTACCCCTACAGCCAGCAATACCGCCATACTGGCGGCTGTCATGTTTTTCACAGTGTACTTTCCGTTACAGATCAATCTGTCCATTTGATTCCCTCCCAGGTAGACATCTGACCCTCTTCCACTTCACTTTGCAATACACTTGTACCGTATCGTGGTATTTATTACAAGCAATCTTCCGCAAAGCCAATTACCGACTGCTGGCCGAACCAGATAGGCGGGGAAGCCTATCACTCAATATCCTACAGCAGGTAAAGGAGGCAGGCATGACAAGCGATAGGTGCAATTGGAGGGAGAAAACCGCACAGGAGGTCATAACGGGATATGAAACCCGGAAATGACTGCTTCTGGCGAATAGTTGGCCTTAGTTATGCAACCTATCAAGGTCCGCAATACAGAAAAGACCGGACGAGTTCTCGTGAACTCTGCCCGGTCCATTTCCAGCTATTTCTGAGAAATTTCCAGCTTTCTCTGAGAATGCACAAAAGGTGTCCGCTCTCAGAATAAATGAGAAATTCGACCGCGGAAACCCGCCATTTCCAAAATCTATTCTCACACAAAATGAGATAGATTCTCACGTATTTTGAGAAATTCCACCATCGAGCATTTCGGCAGCTCTTGGGACAAAAGCAGACACCGTCCATTCAACTTCTGAATATCGGCTCTGACCCAAAGGAGACATATCAGGAGCATGGGCCCTGCGCTACCGGTTCAGTTTCCTGAGGACTTTCGCTCTCAAGCGACGGGCTGCGAAATCGTCCATCGGGCCAAGCTCGCCACGGACATGGGTTGGCAAATGCTCAGCGGCGGTTCCCGCTGGGCCAAACACGTAATAGTCAAACACGTGCCGCCACGCGGCCTTTTCATGAGCTGGCCGGTCACGCAGGCTCAACAGGCCGTGCAGTAGGGTATCCATTGGGTTGTCGACGAACGCAGGCACGTCGTTCCACCAATAATTCATCATGGCGTTGAAGCCGTCCCGCGCTTCCACCTGGTGCCACCAAAGCGCCGGGAAGAACAGCGCGTCACCGGGGCCGAGGTCCGCCACCTGCGCACTGTCAAGCGCCTCGCGGAACCGGGGGTATCGATCATAATCCGGATCGTCGAAATCCACCATGCTCACCACCTGCCCGCCAGGCGTGGGCTCCAGCGGCCCGGGATACAGATTATGGATCTGTTCGGGCGGGAACAGCGTAAAGCGCCGCCGCCCGATCAGGTTGCAGGCCAGATTGTTCGACATGTCATAATGGGCGGCAGCAGTCGTCCGGTTCCCGATCCAGACACTGACAAGCATCGGCGTTTTTTCGAACATGGCGTGGTTGAGCGTCAGGTCATTTTGGTCCCTGAAACCGGGCAGGAACAGGTCAACATCAGTTGACCCCATATAGCAGTGTCTGCCGCCTTCACGGGCGCCTTCCGCCTGAATCTGGTCCAGGAAATCACCCAGGCCCGTGACCACGGCATCATAATTGGGGCCGGTCATGTCGGCGTTATAGAAAAAGCGGCCTTTCATGTCAGGCGTGCCGACATAGCCGGTAACCTGCCTGCCCGCATCAAAGGATTTCAGTTGGTCGGTGAAGGCATCGGCGCCCTGTTCCCCCTGTTTGACAATCGGCCACTTGGCCGCCAGCCCCTTCAGGATCACAGGCTGCCCTTCATCAAGCAGGGTTTCAAACGGAATGGCATCGGGGTTCACCCCGTCCAGCACCCTGGTTCTGGTCTTGATGTCAGTCATGATCCCCCTATCCCCCTTGTCCCGTTCCCATGGCGCCGTTCAGCGTGTCCAGCAATGCCCTGTTCTGCGGCAGCAGAGCCTGCAATCGGGCCACCGTGCGTTCCACCTTGTCTGCGCATTTCTTGCCGAAGCTATGCGCGTCTGGTGTCAGAGTGCCGGCTGTGCCGTCAGGGCGGAACCCCATGCCGTAAAGAACATACAGATAACTGGCCGGTGGGAAAACCGTGCCCCCGCCGTAGCGTGGCGCCTGTCCCAGATTCGGCTGCCGCCAAGCTTCCATGTCCACCACAAGTGATGCGGGCATGCTGTCCGGCTGCCGGTTATCCTGCCAGAAGGCTTCCGTGCGTTCACTGAGACAATAATGAAGTTTGAGGAAATGGATGATGTCATCCCAAATCTGGTGAAGGTCGCGGTTAAAGGCATCCCTGGATGTGGCCAGATCCCCGCTTTCCGCCACAAAGGCATCCGCCACCATATTGGCTGACGTTTCGATGAGCATAAGGGCCGAAGCCTCCAGGGGCTCCAGGAACCCTGCCGACAGGCCAATGGCCACACAGTTATGGTGCCAGAAAGCCTGCCGGTATCCGGACCCGATGGCCAGCTTGCGCACCGACAGGGCACCAAACTGCGCGTCATCCAGCCCCAGATAACCTCTCAGGCATTCTGTGGCCGCTTCTTCATCCATATGGTTGCTGCTGTAGACATGCCCAACGCCCCGGCGGCTGGACAGGCTGACGTCCCACACCCAGCCCGCGGGCTGCGCGGTGGCAACGGTGGTGGACTGAACGGGGTCGGCCTCGCCGTAGGGTACCTGGACCGCGAGCGCCGTATCGGCAAACAGAATGTCTGACTTGGGCGTCAGGCCAATGCCGTAATGCCCGCCCAGCAGCAATGACCGGAACCCTGTGCAGTCGATGAACAGGTCGCCGTCAATCCGGCCGCTGGCCTCGGTCTCGACCGCGGCAATATCACCGTTTTCAGCCGCTACCACGCCCAGAACCTTGTCGGCAATGTGGGTCACACCCAGCTGGCTGGTTGCGTGGCTGCGCAGGAAAACGGAAAAGGTGCCCGCGTCCAGATGGTAGCCATAGTTGGTAAAGCCTGCATACCCGGGGCTGGTGAGCGACTTGGGCGCAAAGTGCCTTTCACACAGATGCTCCTGCGGGCATACGGTTCTTGAAAAGGACTGCGTACCCGCTTTGAGCCAATAGGCGGCGATATCGCCATCTTCGAAGCCTTCCGGCAGGTCAAACGGGTGATAGTAAAAATCTTCCGGTGTGTTTTTGCGCCACTGGCGGAACTTGGACCCCTGCTTGAAGGACGCGTGGCAGGCCGCGATGAAATCCTGCTCGTTGATCCCCATGGTGCGAAGGGTCATGCGCATGCTGGGCCATGTCCCTTCCCCTACGCCAATGATGGGAATATCCGGCGCCTCGATCACCGTGACGTTGACGGGGCGCGCAACTGACGCCCTGGTGCGGGCCGCGATCAGCCCTGCCGTGATCCACCCGGCTGACCCACCCCCAACAATCACGATGTTTTTTGCCTGCGCCGTCATCCGCCTACCTGTTCCCCCGTATGCTATTCGCCTGCCATGGCGCAGTAGCGAGCGATGAAATCTGCGTGTGACGGCATTTGCGCCACTGTCCGGCGCACCCCGTCCGCATAGTTCGCCAGGGAAGAGCGGAGCTTGTCCGTCGTCATCAAACGCCCGGCCGGGTGATACGCACTGGTTTCAAACCGCTGCCCCAACAGCACCTGTATCCAAGAATCAATCCTGAACAGGTCTTCCTCGCCTTTATAGACGAGGCCATTGTCGCGGTAGAGCGCAAGACGCTGTTTGAGTGTATCGGGGATATCCATGGCCTGGCGGTCGCGCCAGAAGGCAGTGTCGTCCCGCTGGGTCACATGATAGTGCGCGATGATAAAATCGCGGATGCTTTCAAATTCTTCCGATGCCAGGCGGTTGAAATGGTCCGCCAGCGCCGGGTTGCAGCCATTGAAGGGAAAATACTGGATCAGCCGTGTGGCCGCAATCTGGAACAGATGGATGCTGGTCGATTCAAGGGGTTCCAGGAAACCGCTTGAAAGCCCAAGGGCCACACAGTTCTTTTCCCACAGTTTCTTGCGCCGCCCGGTCAGGAACTTTATCACCCGCGGTTCAAACAGCATCTCGCCGTCAAGGTTACGCTCAAGCGTCGCGCGGGCCTCGTCGTCGCTGATATAGTCACTGCAATAGACATGGCCATTGCCCACCCGGTGCTGCAACGGAATGCGCCACTGCCAGCCGGCTTCATGCGCGATGGACCGGGTATAGGGCAGGATGTCTCCGGCTGACTGGGTCTGCACCGCCACCGCCCGATTCATGGGCAGCCAGTGTGACCAGTCGTCATATCCGACACCCAGCACCTTTTCGATCAGGGCGGCACGGAAACCGGTACAGTCGATGAAAAAGTCGCCTTCGACCTCATCACCATTTTCCATGACAATGCTTTTGATAAAACCGCATTCACCGTCCTGCCTGACATCGACAAACTTGCCCTCAACACGCGTCACACCGCGGGCTTCGCTGTGGGCCCGCAGGAAGGCGGCATAGAGGCTGGCGTCCAGGTGATAGGCGTAATTCAGGTTCAGCTTGTCAGACAGGGCAAACTTCCCCGCTTCGGCTGCGCGCAGTTCCAGGCAATAATCGCCAAGATCGCCGCCAAAGCCATCCGCCTTGGCCTGCATCCACAGATGGTGAAAATCCGCCATCCAGGGAGATTTGCCGATTTGCCCGAACGAGTGGATATAGCTGTCGCCCTGCGCGCCCCAGTTTTCGAACTGGATACCCAGCTTGAAGGTGGCGCGGGTCGCGCGCATGAAGTCAACCTCATTGGCGCCGATCAGAACATGAAAGCTGCGGTGGGTGGGGATGGTTGCCTCGCCCACACCGACGGTGCCTATCTGGTCTGATTCCACCAGCGTGATGTCCAGCAGGCCCTTCAGCTGGCTGCTGAGCGCGGCGGCCGTCACCCACCCGGCGGTGCCGCCACCGGCGATAACAACCCTGGGCCTGGCACGCATGTCTGTCATCACATCAAGCCCTGTTCTTCCGGTCCACGAGTGACCGGATATTGTCCAGTGATGCCATCACCCAATAACAGGACGCCAGGATACCGTTCTTGTGCAGCCGGTTCAGCGCCTCTGCGGGCAGTGCCTGGAATTTTTCCTGGCTGATGGAATAAACACCGGCGAAGGAATATTGTTTGGTTTCGCTGGTTTTGATCTCCAGCGCGATGGGCTCAATCAACTCCAGCTCCTCCAGCATCGCGAAATAGCCCTTCGATATCGCGACCCCGTCATGCAAGGCCCGAAGCACATTCACGGCATGCTCCAGAATGGGGGCATTGCCGCCCTGGGGCAGGAAAATCGGCAGCCCCTCTTCCTTGCTGACCGCTGGGCTATCCAGGTCGATCTGGATCTTGGCTTCAGGGTCTGCCGACGGCTCGTCTGGATTTTTCTGCAGCACAATCGAAAACGGCCCACGGGCCAGCACAGCCGGAATATAGTTGCCGTCCCACTGGTCCCCGCGCAGGAAAAGATTTTCATCCCGGTCCAGCCCCAGCAAGGCAACGGCACAGAAGTTTCCTTCGTCGTCCTTCCTGAACAGGATCGGATATTCACGCTGCAGGTCGCGGAATTCATTCGGAAAAACAAGGGCCTGATTGACGTGGTCGCCGTATGCCTCGCCACGGTTCATTTTGACCTTCAGGTCATGATGTTCAACGTTATCGAGCAAAACGACATTTGACATAGATACTTCCTTACATTGCTTCAGGCCTGCTGCCGATCATATTGCAAATCTGCGCGCTGACCAGCCCCCTTGCAAATCTTACACACGATAATGTAACCGGTTTCTTAATGAAACAGGGCCGCCCCAAAGGGACGGCCCCGTCATTCGCTACTTAGCTTTTGGGAGAAGAGGTTCTTACTCTGAACACAGGGAAACTCAGAACTTGTAGCGTACGCCCAGATAGTAACGTGGAGCGTTCTCTCGTGCGAACCAAAGCTGGTTCGTGGCACGGTTATATTCTCGGCTGTCTTCACCGGTGATATTGATGGCTTCGAATGACACCGCAATATCTTCCGTCACATCGTAGCTGACGTTCAGGTCGAAGGTAGAGAATGCTTCGGTGAAGGTTGGGTTGTTGAACGCATCACCCCGGTTAGCGCTGGAGAGGAACTCGTCCCGCCAGTTGTAGGCCAGCCGTGCCGAGAAGCCATAGTTCTCATAGATCAGCGTGACGTTTGCGGTGTCCGAAAGACCGACCAGAGCAAACTGGTCATCGCTTGGATCAGCGCCGACATCGAACCCGATGTCACCGTCCACCAGCGTATAGCTGGCAGCCACACCGAAGCCCGTATCGCCAAAGAAGTGCTGAGCCGCAATTTCAAGGCCGCGGATAGAAGCTTCCTCGATGTTCAGTGGCCGGGTTACATTCACATCCCAGTTTGGATCATTGCCGTCTGCAACAACGTCAAAGTCCGTTTCCAGGCCGACATAGAAGTCGTTATCCAGAACGCCGTTTGAATAGTTCGCCTGGAATTCTGTAGTCGCTGCAGAAACGGATCCAAGCTGGTCAATCAGCGCTGTCATGGCAAACAGGGTCTGGTTGGTTGCGTCCACGCCCATGGCACCAAGCGCATCCAGCGCCTGACCTGACCGTGTTCCAGCAGCACCGGACGTCACGTCGCGGATGCCAAGATCCTCAACCACCGTGCGTTGGCCAACGAAGTTCTTCACATTCTTGTGGAACGCGCCCACGGAAATGAAGTCATCATCGCCATAGTACCATTCGAACGACAGGTCGAAGTTCTCAGATACCAGTGGCAACAGGCCTGGCGTACCGGCGCTTCCCGTCAACGGGTTGCCAAGGGCCGATGGGCCAGGAGGCTGGTTGACGGAAATACTGGCGTTCAGGTTGTCATAGGACGACCGCGACAGGGTTTTGCTGTAGGAGAAGCGGGAAACGAAATTGTCCGTCAGGTCCACTGCGATATCCAGGTTCGGCAGGAAATTGTCATACGACGCATCCTGCGTGAAACCGGCTGTCGCTGACCCGGCAACACGGGCAAAGTCGTTATCGCCTTCCCACACGATGTCCGTTGTCGGCGCAGACTGCGTGAAGGACGTAACGTCTGTCTGCTCATAGCGCAGACCGGCACTGATACGAACAGGGCGCTCTGCCAGTTCAAACTCGCCATCAAACTGGGCGTAAACGGAGATCACCTGCTCTTCAACAATGTCGAAGTTGCTTTGCAGAAGGCCAATCGCATTGCCCTGCGCCGCATAGAATGGGCTTGTCGCTTCCCAGATATCCAGCGCATTGCCGCGGAAACCTACGAGACCGTCCTGAACAGGGAAATCATTGTAGCGGCCTGACAGGTCAAACTGCTCGAGAGCACCTGGCGCCAGGTCTTCCACGTCGCCCGGGTTGGACGCACCCCAGTTACCCATTGTCTGGCGATACAGCGCTTCAGACGTTTCGTTGGATTGTTCGCGGTAATTGGCACCGAATGTCAGTGCGATGCTGTCATCCAGATCCCACTCAGCGCGGAAATCAACCTGGTCCACCTTGTTGATCTGGTGGATGTAACGCAGGTCGTTGGCGATTTGCGTACTGATGTCGTTCACATCATAGACGCCGTCACCGTTGCTGTTGATCGAATCGTCACGCGTGATGCCAATCACCGGCGTGCCGCTTGAGAAATCAAGAGACTGGGCGGTAACAATGGGCATAGCCATACCAACGTTGGTCTCGGCATAACCCGTGCGGGCATTTGGCGTAACGCTGGCTTTGGAGCTGTGCGCATCCAGTTTCAGCGTCAGGTTGTCCATCGCATCATATTCGATGTTTACACCAAAGGATTCGAGCTTGTCCTTCGTTGCACGATAGGACTGCTGCAGGGCGTAGTCTTTCGCACCACCAATGGTTTCCGCCATAAATTCGGCAGTTGCCACAGTTGGGTTGTCATCAAATGTAACCTGCGAGAACGGACGGCTGAACCAGTTGCTGATGTCAGCGCGCTGCTCTGCCGCTTCGGTTTCCGCATAAAGGACATCTGCTGTCATGCGGATGCGGTCGGTCGGGTTGAACTGCACAACAGCCTGGCCGTTGATCCGCTCGCGGGTGATGTCGGTAACCCGGAACCGGCTGTCACGGGCAATTGCCACAAGTTGGCTGCCATCAGACGGCAGGTTGTTTACCTGCGTGCTGCTGTTGACCATGCCGTTTGACGGGTCCAGGAACTGGTCGGCTGTGAAGATATCCCAGCCTGCAACACTCAAGGTGCCGGAACCGCTGTCCCGGCGGGAATACCCACCGAACAGGCTGATGCCGAAAGTGCCGCCTTCGTTGCTCCAGCTCATCATGCCTGTGAGGTCCGGCGTTACATCGTTATAGATGTCCACACCAGAATCATGGGCGGCCTTGGCAATGATTGTGCCTGTGAAGCCTTCGGTTTCCAGTGGCTTGCGAGTCTCGATGTTGATTGTGGCACCTACACCGCCAGACGCGATATCGGCGCGGCCGGACTTGTAGACCTGAAGCGCACGAACGCTTTCAGATGCCAGGTTGGAAAGGTCGAACGCACGGTCACTGGCCTGACCCAGGAGACCGGCACCGGAACCACCCACAATCGGAATGTCCGCCGACGGCATGGACCGGCCGTTCAGGGTAATCTGGTTGAAGCCAGGACCGAAGCCGCGAACAGTAACCTGCGAGCCTTCGCCCGCCTGCCTGTTGATGGCAACGCCTGTGATACGCTGAAGTGATTCGGCAAGGTTTGAGTCAGGGAATTTACCCATATCCTCAGCAACGATACCGTCCACGATACCGCGCGCGTCCCGCTTGATATCCATGCTTTCCTGCAAGGATTTGCGGATGCCGGTAACAACGATTTCCTCAAACGCCATTTCCTCGGAATCGGCAGAATCCTGGGCGCTGGCAGGCATCGCCAGTCCCATTGAAAGCATTGCAGCAAAAGAAGTGCTTCCCAGCAGTGTTTGCACCGTGCGCTTTGAGGCCGCAGGCCACTTCCGAGAATTGTGATTTAATTGGTCGGTCATCGTTCCCTCCCTAACTTCCCAACATAATTGGTACATATTTTTCCCACGAGTCTTGGCAAATATCGCGCTGGAAATCTGGCCCCATTAGCCGGTCACCCCTAACACTGAACAAACACGCGATTTGCCCCATCCCACACACACCCCCTTCCACGGCGGTGCATGCCTTGGTACTAAACAAACCATAATGTAACCGGTTACATTATGCAAAGCAAAAGTTTCAATCTGTTCGATATTTTTGAACAAAAATTATAACCACATGTTTTTATTGGGTTTTAATTGATAGATTTATCAAAGATGACAATTCGGACCGGGCCAAAATGTAACAAAATTCTATTCGGATTTCGGGGCTGGGCCGGTGCTGGCGCGGATCGCCAGCTCGAACGGCATCAACTGATTCCGTCTGGTGATCTCCTGCCCATCAATCATCTTGAACAACTGGCTGACGGCGGCAGGCCCGAATTCTTCCGATGGCTGCCGGACGCTGGTCAGCGCGGGCTCCATATATTTGGAGAACGGCAGGTCATCGAATCCGGCCACGGACACATCGGCAGGTACGCCGTACCCGGCATGTTTTATGCCCCGCATGGCCCCGAAGGCCATTTCATCGTTGAAGCAGAAAAGCGCCGTCGGGGACTGATCGCCTGACAGCAACAACCGGGCACCCTTTTCCCCCGCCTCCAGGGAATAATCCCCCTCAACAACCAGGCTCTCGTCATAGACAAGACCCTGGCTTTCAAGGGCTTCCCTATAGCCCGCCATCCGGTCCCGCGTCAGCGGGCTCTGGGGCGGCCCGGCGATAACACCGATTCGGCGGTGCCCCAGACCAATCAAATAATTGATGATGGCTTTAGCCGCCTCTTTGTTATCCAGCTGGATGGTCGGCATACTGCCATCATCAACGCATTCACAGCAGTTGACGATGGGCAGGGCCTGGCCGGATTTCCGTTCCCGGTCATCAAGCGGATAGCGTGCGCTCAGCTGGATAATGCCGTCGGTCTGGCTGGTCAGCAGAAGCTGCGCCAGCTCCTGCTCTGTCTTGATATTGCCCAGGGTATTGCCCAGCACCACATTATAGCCCCGCGCCCGCGCGGCCTTCTGAATGCCGCTGATCACCCGGGCGAAGAATGGGTTCGACATATCGGGCACCAGCACCAGAATGGAATAGGTTTTCTTGGACCGGAAAACCTGCGCCATCATATTGGGCTTGTAGCCAACGTCCCTGGCGGCTTCTTCAACCTTCTTGCGCGTCTTTTCCGATACAACGTCGGGCTTTTGCATCGCCCGTGACACGGTCGCCACTGACACGCCGGCTTTCTTCGCCACTTCCCGAATGTTTGTCATTGCCCGCCCCCGGATCTATGCTGCCTGCTAACTGAGAACCCAAGCAAGACGCCGCTATGCAGGGAGCTCATCTGCTGCCTTTGGTTTGTTATCCTCCCGAAACAGCAGTTGAAATAACAAAGCCACGAATGCTGCGAAAATGCAAGGCACCCACCAAATGGCGGACCATTCCTTGACACCCTCGGCCGTGAAATAGTCAACGGTTGCCCCCGCCAGCACCGACCCAATGGCCAGCCCAACACCGTAAGTCAGCAAGGCAATGAAGCCTTGGGCGCTGGCCCTGATGGATTTATCGGCTTTCCGGTCCACGTAAATCTGCCCCGTGACAAAGAAGAAGTCATAGCAGATGCCGTGCAACAGAATGCCGGCATAGAGCATCCAGGCACTTGTGTCCCAATCCCCAAGGGCAAAGAAAGCGTAGCGGGCCACCCAGGCCAGCATGCCGGCAAGCAGCATCCATTTCACGCCCAGGCGCACAAAAAAGAGCGGCATGAGAACCATGAACAACACTTCAGACGCCTGACCAAGGCTCATGGTTGCCGCAACCGACGTCATACCCGCTTCGTTCAGAAACAGGTTGGTAAAGGCATAATAGAAGGCGAGCGGAATGGACACCAGGAGCGAGCACAGCGCAAAAACCGCAAATGACCGGTCCTTGAGAAGCGACAGCGCGTCAAAGCCCAGAAGTTCCTTCACGGTCACCTTGGCACCGGCATTCTGCGGAGGCGTGTTTGGCAGCGTGAAACTATACAGCCCCAGCACCAGGGAGGCAGCAGCAGCCAGCTTCATCGGCAGGGACGTAGCCTCAACCCCTTCAACGAATCCGGACAAGACAAAGCTGATCGCAAGACCCGCAGCAATCCAGCCCAGCGTGCCCCAAACCCGTACCTTCGGGAACTGGGTGTCGGGCACTTCCATGGCCCCAAAGGAAACTGCATTCACAAGTGCCAAGGTCGGCATATAGCAAATATTATAAAGCACCAGGCCGATGATGATGGCCGATTGGGCTTCAAGATCGGAGACGGTGAAAAGCACTGCCGCACCCGCAATATGCAACACTCCCAGGATTTTCTGCGAAGGGAAAAAGCGGTCGGCGATCATGCCGACAAAAAAGGGCGCCACCATCGCGCCGATGTTGTTGGTAAGATAGGCGAACCCGATATCAGATCCGGAAAACCCGATTCGCGCCAGATAGGTCCCAAGGGTGACAAACCAGGCGCCCCAAATAAAGAACTGAACGAACATCATCGCGCTCAGGCGCGCATAAACTGAAGCTGACACAATTTTCTCCTTCGGCACCTTGGCACATCCGACATGCCATCGCCTTCCCAAAAATAAGGTTAAGAAATTTTTGATAGACTTGACAAGCTAAAATGTAACCGGTTACAAAACTGTTCAACAAAGGATATGCCCCAGGTGGGCAAAGGGAAGCAATCATGTATCGATTTTCAGCCGCCATTGTCGGTTCAGGATTTATGGGCACCACGCACCTCGAGGCGCTGCGGCGGCTGGGCGTGCGGGTTGCCGGTATTGCCTGCAGCTCTGCGCAGAAGGCTGAAGCCGAGGCGCAGGCCTTGGGGCTTCCGAAGGCCTACCGGGACTATGACGAACTGATTGCAGACAAAAGCGTTGACGTCGTTCACATCTGTGTGCCCAACAACCTGCATTTCGATATGGTGAAAAAAGCGCTGGAGGCAGGCAAGCATGTGATGTGCGAAAAGCCGCTGGCGCTCAATTCCGATGAAACGGCAGCCCTGGTAACGGCGGCGCGCACCTCAGGTGTCGCGGCGGCTGTGTGCTATAACCTCCGGTATTATGCGCTGAATTTCGAGGCGCGCGAGCTTGTCACGTCAGGCAAGATCGGGCGCCTGTTCCATATCAATGGCTGCTATATTCAGGACTGGCTGCAGTTCGAAACCGATTTCAACTGGCGCGTGGACAGCGCGAAGGGTGGTGCCCTGCGGGTTGTCGCCGATATCGGCACCCACTGGATGGACATGGTGCAGATGATTTCCGGGCGCAAGATCCAGAAGGTTTTCGCCGATCTCGCCACCGTGCACCCCACCCGCCAGAACCCGAAGGACCAAAGCACCGTCACCGTTGATACCGAAGACTGCGCCAACATCCTGTTCAGGATGGATGACGGCCTGATGGGCAGCTTTACCGTGTCGCAGGTGGCATCTGGCCGGAAGAACACGATTCGGTATGAAATCTCGGGTGACCAGGGTGCTGTCGCATGGAACAGCGAAACGCCGGACGAGCTGTGGGTCGGCCACCGGGACAGGCCGAACCAGACAATTGTCAAGGACCCGGGCGGCTTGAGCCCGTCCGCTGCGCGGCATGCGTCCTACCCTGGCGGTCACGCCGAAGGCTATCCGGATACATTCAAACACTGTTTCCGCGATTTTTATGACTATCTCGAAGCCGGGGACATGGCAGCACTGCCACCCTTCCCCACCTTTTCAGACGGCCACAGGGAACTCCAGTTGTGCGAAGCGATACTGAAGAGCCATCAGCAGAGCTCTTGGGTTGATGTCGGTTAAAAGTAGGAAAGTTTTATGAAATTTGGTTTTCAAAGTGCCATCTTGGCCGACCTGAGCTTCGAGGAAGTAATCGATTTTGCATCGGAAAATGGCTTCGAGTGCGTCGAAATCATGTGCTGGCCTGTCGGGCAGGCAGACCGGAAATATGCTGGCGTCACACACCTGGACGTCACCAATTTTACCAAGGCGGACGCCGAAAAGGCGCTGGGCTACTGCGAGAAGAAGGGCGTCAGCATCAGTGCGCTTGGCTATTACCCGAATCTCCTGAGCCCAGATGCCGAAGAAGCCGAAACCAGCCTCAATCACCTGAAGAAGGTGATCGAGGCGTCTCACCTTATGGGGCTTGACCTTGTGACCACTTTTGTCGGCAACGACTGGACAAAGTCAGTTGAAGACAACTGGCCGCGCTTCCTTGAAGTGTGGAAGCCACTGATGCAGTTTGCCGAGGAACGCGGCGTTTTCATCGCCATTGAAAACTGCGCCATGTATTTCACAGACGACGAATGGCCCGCAGGGAAAAACCTGGCTTACAGCCCGGCAATCTGGCGGCGCATGTTCAAAGACCTTGGCAGCGATTATTTCGGCCTGAACTATGACCCATCGCACCTGATCTGGATGCAGATGGACCACCTGAAGCCACTCAAGGAATTCAACAAGCGCTTCTTCCATGCCCACGCCAAGGATGTGAAGGTCGACCGGGAAAAACTGGATGATGTTGGCACCATGGCTGTGCCGCTGTCATATCACGATCCGCGCATTCCGGGTCGCGGCGATATCGACTGGAAAGAATATGTGGCTGCTCTCAAGGCCAGCGGCTTCAACGGCGCTTTCTGTATCGAAGTGGAAGACAGCGATTATGAAAGCTCGCTGGATGAACGCAAGCGCGCCCTGACAGAAAGCGGCGCTTTCCTCCGCCAATATCTATAGTCAGCATTTACAGTCTGAATTAACTATCTGGCGCCAACAGCTTTTCCTCAATCTCGGCCACAATTGCCGGTACGGGCTTTGCGATGTCAACGCAAATGGCGGCGCCAGGCACTTCAAGCGTTTCAAACTGGCTATCCAGTAGTCCGACGGGCATAAAGTGCCCTGCCCGTCTGGCCATCCGGTCAGCGATCAGCTCTTTCGTGCCTTCAAGATAAACGAACCGGGGAATGACCCGGCCCGACGAAAGCATGCGGCGGTAGCTGTCCTTCAGGGCCGAGCATGCCAGAACAACGCCGCCGCGCGCTGCCACTTCGGCTTCAAGCAAGGTGGCCAGCTCCATCAACCAGGGTTCCCGGTCCGCGTCCGTCAGGGCAATACCGTCCCGCATCTTCTGCACGTTGACCGCTGGGTGAAAATCGTCCGCGTCCTGGAACACAAACCCCAATCGGTCCGCCAACTGGCGACCAACCGTTGACTTGCCGCACCCGCTGACCCCCATCACCACAATGGCTCTGTCCATACTCATTACGTGCATCCCCTTTTTTTCGGCATGTTTTACTTTACTTTAGAATTAGCTGTTGCAAATTCGAGAAAGCGTAATATGGTAGTTTTCAGGGAATGTAACCGGTTTCATTTTGGTTGCATAGGGAAAAGTGGGAAGGCCCCATATGCTTGACAGAAGACAAATTCTGGTGGGCGTCGCAGCACTGATGGGGGGCGCTTTGTTGCCCGCATCCGTCAAGGCACTGCATGGAAGTGGCAGTGCCGGCGCATTCAGGAAGGCGACCCTTTCAGAACCACAAATGAAGGCCATCACCATCATGGCCGATATCATCATTCCGGAAACGGACACCCCCGGCGCATCCGGTGCGGGCGTCCCGGCGTTCATACGCACGGCAATGGCAAACTGGTTGTTGAAGGAGGAAGCGCAGGCTTTTGTTGACGGCCTGGACGGCTTTCTGGAGGCCCACCCCGATTTCCCGCGGCAGGATATCACTGCCCAAACCAACCTGATCGCAGGCATTGACAGCAGCCTGCATGACTTGCCGGAAAAATACCGCTTTTACCGACAGCTCAAGGAGCTGGTGCTGATTGGTTATTACACATCGGAAGTGGGGGCAGCGGAAGAGCTGGCCTACGACCCCGTCCCCGGCGGCTACACCATCATACCCGTTACAAGTGAGACGAAAGCGTGGTCAACATGACAAATACATCAGACAATTTTGACTTCGATGTTCTTATCGTCGGCTCGGGCATGTCGGGCGGCTGGGTGGCCAAGGAAATGTGCGAACGCGGCTATAAAACCGCCGTACTGGACCGCGGCGCCCCGCTTGAGCATGGCGCGGGTTATGAAAACGAAGGCAAGGCACCGTGGGAGATGCCGAACCGGGGCCGTGTTTCCAAGGAAGAAATCGAACGCGATTATGAAAAAAGCAGCCTGTGCTACGCGTTCAACGAATATACCAAACGCCATTTCATCAAAGACAGCGACTATCCTTTCAAGGAAAAGGACGGCAAGCGGTTTGACTGGATCAGAAGCGCCCGTGTGGGCGGTAAATCCGTCCTGTGGCACCGGCACTCCTACCGCTTCAGCGAAATGGACTTTCAGGCCAACAAGCAGGACGGCCACGGCTGTGACTGGCCGATCCGGTATGACGACCTGAAGGACTGGTACGACTATGTTGAGCGGTTCGCCGGCATCAGTGGGTCAAAAGAAGGCCTGCCACAGCTTCCAGATGGCGTATTCCAGAAACCGTTCGACATGAACCCGGTGGAGCTGGACGCCAAGGCCAAGGTGGAAAAAGCCTATCCGGGCCGGAAAATCATTATCGGACGCGCCGCTCACCTGACCGAACCAACCGACGAACAGCTGGAGCTGGGGCGCGGCCCTTGCCAGGCAAGAAATGAATGCCAGGCCGGCTGTTCCTGGGGCGGGTATTTCTCAAGCCTGTCTGCCACCCTGCCTGCGGCAGACCGGACCGGCAACATGACGCTGGTGCCCAATGCCATGGTGCAGGAAGTGGTGTATGACGCCAAAACAAAGCGGGCGTCCGGCGTGCGCATGATCGACATCACCACTGGCGAGCGGGTCTTTATCTCTGCCCGGGTGGTTTTTGTCTGCGCCTCCACGCTGGCGACAACGCAAATCCTTTTGAATTCCAAAAGCGCAGAGTTCCCGCGCGGGATCGGCAACACCGGCAGTGCCCTTGGCCATTATCTGATGGACCATATCAAGGGGGCGGGCGCCAACGCCGTTGTGGACGGCTATGAAGATGTCTATTACGCCGGGCGGCGGCCTACGTCGCTTTATGTTCCCCGGTTCCGGAACGTGACGGAGAAAACCGATGCCTTCCTGCGTGGCTACGGCATGCAGGGCGAAGCCCAAAGGCTGAGCTGGCGGGCGGCCATCGGCGCAGAAGGGATTGGCAAAGACCTCAAGGCACGCGTTCAGAAACCGGGGCCCTGGACCTTCACACTGCAGGGCTTTGGCGAAATGCTGCCCCAGCATGAGAATTCCGTCTCTCTGAGCACCACCGAGACTGATCAGTGGGGCATGCCCATCCTGGAAATCAGCTGTGAATATGGCGCTAATGAACTGCGCATGAAAGAAGACATGCGAAATACCGCGACAGAAATGCTGCGCGCTGCGGGCTATACGAAAGTTCAGCCCTATAGCGAAGAAAGTTTTCCCGGCATCGTGATCCATGAAATGGGCACCGCCCGTATGGGCCACACGGCGGACGACAGCTACCTGAACCGTCACAACCAGTGCCACAATGTGAGCAACCTTTTTGTAACGGACGGCGCCAGCATGACATCATCGGCGTGCCAGAACCCGTCCCTGACATTCATGGCCTTGTCGGCACGCGCTGCCGCGTTCGCCGATGAACAGATGAAAGCAGGAGCCCTCTAATGACACAACGTCCGATCACCCGGCGGTCCTTTCTGCGTGCCGCCGCCCTTACGGGCACAGCTCTCGCAGTCCCAACGCTTTTGTCGGCGTGTGGCGCGGCCAACGCCAGCGCACAGCCCATCGGCGTGCAGCTTTATACCGTCCGGGATCTGATGGCCCAGGATGTGGCCGGAACACTGGCGCAGATTGGTGCGCTCGGATACCAGGAAGTGGAATTCGCCGGATACTTTGATCAGTCTTATGCCGACATCAAGGGCTGGCTGGCCGAAAGCGGCCTGACCGCCCCGTCGGCACATGTCTCGCACCAAGTGTTCAAGGAAAATTTCGAGGCTGCCGTTGAGGCAGCCACAGTGCTCGGACACAAGAATCTGTTCCTGTCCTGGCTGCCACCTGAGGACCGGACAGTTCAGCGCTATTACGCCATCACCGAACTGTTGAACAAGAACGGTGAGATTGCCAAATCCGCTGGTATCCAGCTTGGGTTCCATAACCATGAATTCGAGTTTGAAAATCATGGCGGCCTGCGCGGCTATGATATTTTCCTGAACAATACGGACCGCAATCTGGTGAAGTTCGAACTGGACCTGTACTGGACCAGGGTCGCGGGTGTTGAGCCACTCCCCCTTGTCCAGGCGCATCCCGGCCGCTTCCCTTGCGTGCATGTCAAAGACTATGGCGCAGACGGCAGCATTGTGGACGTCGGCGATGGTTCGATCGATTTTGGGGGCCTCTATGCCCCGCTCAGGAAAGCCGGGGTAAAGCACTTCTTTATCGAGCGCGACAACAGCCCGGCACCAATGGAAACCCTGACGCGCAGCATCAAGGCGTTTCAAAGCATGATCGGGAGATAGCCCCATGCGCTTCCCCTTTCTGTTGGCGCTTGCGACCCTGCTTGCAAGCGCGCTGGCACACGCCGAGGATCATATCGTCCGGCTTGATCCGGCCCTGGACGAAGTTCTGGCCGAAAGCGCTGAAATCCGCTACCTGGCAGACGGTTTCACCTGGGCAGAAGGGCCAGCATGGGACAGGCAGCGCAACCGGCTGTATTTCTCGGACGTTCCCGAAAACAAAGCCTATATGTGGTCGGAAACTCGGGGCCTTGAGGTCTTTCTGGACCCATCAGGGCACCCGGAGAAAAACCCTGAAGGCTTTCGCGAGGCGGGCACAAACGGCCTTTTGTATGCGCCAGACGGTAGCTTGCTGATCGCCAACCATGGCGCCCGGGCGGTAGAGCGCATGGACCTTGCAACCGGCCAGCGCGAGACAGTGATTGACCGTTTTGAAGGCCACCGCCTCAATAGCCCGAACGACCTTGCCGTCGGGCCCGACGGCACTCTCTATTTCACCGATCCGCCCTATGGGCTTGCCGGTATTGAAAAATCCCCGCTCAAGGAACTTCCCCACCACGGCGTTTATGCCGTGGCGCCCAGCACGCCGGCCACGTTGGTCGACGCACGCCTGAGCCTCCCCAATGGGCTGGCCGTCTCGCCTGACGGTGCCTTCCTCTATGTAGCCGTCTCCGATCCGGCCAGCCCAATTATCTATAGATACGAGAAAGTCGACGGTCGCTTCACGCACCGCCAAACCTTCTTCGACGCGTCACCTTATCTGGCCAAAGGCTGGCCGGGCCTGCCCGACGGCATGGCCGTCACGGCCAGCGGGCATCTGTTTGCCACCGGGCCCGGCGGCATATTCGTGCTGGCACCAAGCGGGAAGCTTCTGGGCATGATCCGGCTGGACAGTGCCACCGCCAACTGCGCTTTCGGCCAGGACGGCCGCACCCTGTTCATCACCTCCGGTGACCGGCTTCTGGCAGTCCCGACAATCGCAACCGGGACCGGCTGGCATGACTGACACAGCCATACCCCTCATGGCCACAGGCGGGTCTGTCGCGCTGTTGCTGATGCTTGTGCTGAAGTTCCGCATGTCGGCTTTTCTTGCGCTTCTGCTGTCCACGCTTATTGCGGGCCTTGCCGCCGGCATGCCGCCGATGCGTGTGATCGAAAGCGTCCAGTCAGGCATGGGCGGCACCTTGGGTTTCATTGCCATAATCGTGGGGCTCGGGTCCATCTTCGGGGCCCTCCTGGAGGCCAGTGGCGGCATTGAAGCGCTGGCTGACCGGCTGCTGAAGAATGTCGCCGCGCGCCGTGTGCCGTGGCTGCTTGGGTGCCTGGGCACCCTCGTCGCGATTCCCGTGTTTTTCGATGTTGGGCTGATCATCCTGGCGCCTATTGTCTTCGCCCTTGCCGCACGGTCGGGCACGCCACCCATTTATCTGGCGATTCCGCTTCTGGCGGGGCTTGCAACGGCCCATGCCTTTGTGCCGCCAACGCCCGGGCCGATGGCTGTTGCACACCTTCTGGGGGCTGATATCGGTTGGGTTGCCCTTTTTGGTGCCGCCGCCGGCATTCCCGCCATGCTGGTTGCGGGCCCCGGCTGGGCCGCTATTCTCAGGCGCACCGGCTTTCAGGCCGATCATCCCGGTCAGGCTGCTGAGACATCCAAGGCTGCCGCCCCTGCTGCACAGCCGTGGCCGCGCACCCATGCCGCCAAGGCCCTGGCGGTGATTATTCTGCCGCTGCTGTTGATCCTTGCCGCCACGCTCGCCCCCCTGGTAGCCGGCCAGGGCCCCATGGTCGAATTCATACAGTTCGCAGGCCACCCCTTTGCCGCGCTGCTGGTTTCCTGTGGCCTTGCCTACGGCCTGTTCAGACCAGCCGACACAGAGAAACGGGTTGCCTTCAGAAATGTCTGCGAACGCGCGCTGGAGCCCGCGGGCGCCATCATATTGGTGACCGGCGCTGGCGGCGCTTTCAAGCAGATACTCGTGGATACAGGGGCCGGGGCAAGCCTTGCAAATGGGGCAGCCCACATGGGGCTGACACCGCTGGTCGCCGGGTTTGTCCTGGCGCTGATTGTCCGGGTCGCCCAGGGGTCAGCCACGGTCGCCATGATCACAGCCGCGGGCCTGACAGCCCCCCTTGTGGACACGCTGTCGCTCAGCCCCCAGCAAACCGCCCTGACCGTGATTGCCATCGCCGCCGGCGCAACCGCCGCGTCGCACGTTAACGACAGTGGGTTCTGGCTGGTCAGCCGCTATTTCTCGCTCAGCCCCGCCGCAACGCTGAAAAGCTGGACCATCTCGGCAAGCCTCATTGGCCTGACAGGCTTTGTCGTGACATTGATCCTGTCTTACACTCTTTATTGAGGCTGGTTGCTGGCATGCAAATGCACGCCAAAACTTCCCATTGTCACGGGAAACATCCCACCTACTGCGCGACTTAACAAAGGAAGGCATGACAGGCTTTGTGGCAGCACCTGTCCTATCTCAATTTGGTTCAATGCAGTGCTTTGCAGCAAGACGGCGGCCGGCCTATAGCTTTCCCGCATTGCCCGCTAATAGTGATAGGCGACAGAAAAATACACCCGGTCTGCCTCGCCGAACTGGCCGAAAATGCCGTCCTTCCTGCCATAGAAAAAGTCGCCGCCAACGGACGCTGTCATCCTGTCATTGATCCTGCGTTTGGCGAGCATTCTGAAAAGCCCGTCATTGCTGTCATGGTTCGCATACCACCTGAAATCCAACTGCCAGTCCCCGCCCGGGAGGTCATGCCTGACTGTCACTGTCGACAATTCTTCCACATCAGGAGACAACGCATTCGGCACTTTGCTCATATTGATTTTCTGAAAAAACTGGGCGCTGACAAAGGTATCTGGAATGCCAAAATAGTCGATGCCTATCAGATATTTAAACACATCGGCTCTGGCAGGAGTGAGGGTATCCGACGGCAGCAAGCCTACCGGGATATTTGCGTCCATCGTATAAGTGGCCTCCCCGCGCACGGTAAAATCGCCCCAGGAATTGGCAACGGACCCGCCCAGAATATCGACCCTGTTGAACTGTGGCGTGATCGCCAGCGCAGGCGGGACGATTTCAAGATCGAAGAACGGAGTATCCTCGAAGGTATGGAGGTAATTCAGGCTGAAGTCCCAGTTGCCGATCAGCCCTGATACCTTGAACCCGACTTCGCTGGCGTCCAGGCCGCCTTGGGGACGCTCTGTTTCCTGAAGGCTTACCGGATAGGGAGGTGCCTGCCAGAATGTCGGCACGAATTCGGGGGCAGTGATCTCAAAAACTGAGCCCCTTGGGGGGGCTTCATTGAAACTGCGGTCAGGAATCCAGAAGCCCTGAAAATCCAGCCCCCCGATTGTCCGCTCCAGCAGCAAACTCCAAAGGGGTGTTCTCGACTGATCGAAATCATCGAGCACAAATTCCCGATAGGATTGCGGGTTCACGATATCCAGCACCTTGATGCCGTCAGACCGTCCCCAGACAATCTGTTGCTTGCCGATGCGAACTGTTGAAAGGTCACCTGAATACTGGAGATAGGCCTCCCGCAGCTCAATCTCGGTCGATTGCCCGATCAACACCCTTTTTGTCAGCGCCGATATCGTTTCCTGGCTGGGCCGCCCAACCTCCAGCCGGTCAAAGGCATCGGCCCTGATACGAACCTCGCCCCGGAATTCCCAGGCATCTGAAAACGCCAGGTCCCATTTGGGGCGAAACTCAAGCTCCGCGCTTTGGCTTCGCCCGGACTGCGTGCCGAAAGCATAGCGGGCTTCCAGTACGGCGCTGATATCCAGACCCTGTGCGTTTGCCGGTGCCCCGTCCGCCATAAACGCGGCACTCAAAACCAACCAAATTCGCCGCACGATTAAAACCCTGCGCGAAGCTTGCGCTCGGTGAATGCCGAAAGCTGAAGTTGGACACCATAATCAATATCTGAAATCTTGAACCGGGTGCTATGCCCCGTCTTGTGGTTTTCGGCTGTGATGGTCTGGACTGTCCAGAAACCGTCGAGCATGACCCGGTCATCCAGCGTGATCGTCTTCAGCCTGTTGCCAGCCACATCCCAATAATCCGCCCGGATAGGAAACGCATTTTCGGCATCAACAACAACCCGGACCTTTGAATAGCCAAGTTCCTTTGCCACCTCACCGGAAACCGGTGTCAGCAGCAGAACGGGAAACTGCTTGCCTTCCACACTCTCTTCACCATCCATTTGAAACTGGTAATCCGTCAGCGAGAACTTCGTGCTGTCCTTGATATCTTCATAGGTGAAATCCGTACCCAGGAAATAGTCACCGCGATCAGAAGCGGATATCCGGCGTGACCGCCGAAGGGCAGGCAGATAAAGCCACTGATTGTCACTTGTGGCGGCCTCATTGAAGTCATGGGTCATGAAGGCGGTATCTTTGATGCTGGACGGGGTCGAGAAGGCAATGATCGACCGCCTCTGGTCGTCCCCGATCTTGCGCAACATGCGGGCGGTTCGTTCTGTTGTCCGGCCTTTTCGGTCTGTCAGTACCATTTCTATTGTCTGGTCGACATTGTCGGGCTCGGGTCGCGCTGCGATCCTTTCGGCCAGTGCCCTACCTTCGGGCGTTTCCTGCGCCCCAGCCTCTTCGGTCATGATCATCACGGCCGATACAGCGATAACCAGCAACGACGTGGCCGTTGCCATCATCCGGCGCGTCACGGGCCTGAAGACCCGCTCTTCACTCAGCGCTGCCACAATCGCGGGCAAGACAACCAGCGCCATGACATAAGCGGAGCCCAGGGCAACCGTGGTCAAACCGCCGAACCGATTGAGCGTTGGCAGTTCGCTGAAGAGCAACACCCCAAACGCGAGAAAGATGGAAGCGAAATTAAAAAACAGCGCCCGGCCTGACTTGAACGCGATGCGGTCCATGGCATCCTTCAGGTCCAGTCCCTGCTTGCGAGTGTAATACCGGATCTTCTCAACCGTATGGATTGAGAAATCAACGCCAACCCCAATCGCGATAGGGGCGAACATGGATGTTGCCGGCTCAAGCCAGATGCCCATCGCCCCCATGACCGCATAGATCATCAGGATGGCAACCACCACCGGTACAAGCGTGATTGTGCCCGCAACGACGGACCGGAACAGCAACACGGCAGCAGCCCATATGAGCACAATGGATACCCCCAGGGACATGAAGTGGCTTTCCCTGAGGGGCGACAGCCAGTGATGGTCAAGCGCTGCCCGTCCACTGAGCGTCGCCTTGATGCTGTCATCAGCGAAATTCTTCGCCAGATAGTCTTCGGCCGCGATCACTGTTTTACTCACGTCCGAATACAGGCTTGTGTTCAAATTGGCGCGCAGAAGGGCCGTCTGGAAGGCTGGGTCCACCTCTTCTTCAAAGTCGGTCGGGTCGCCGGTCGCGGAATGTACCAGGAACATCTGCTCCACAAGATTGCGGTTGTCCGGCACCCGGTAATATGCCTCATCGCCAGCATTCAGGGACTTGTTCAACTGCTTCAGATAGTCGACAATTGAAACAGACCCTTTGATATGCGGCAAACTCTCGAGATAACCCTGCAGGGCTTCCACCCTTTTAAGGTTTTCAGGCTCATACAGGCCGCCCTCTTCCGGCGTCTCGATAATCACGTCAAGGTAGGTGGTGCCGTTGAAGCGGGCATTGATAAGGGCGTCAGCTTCGCGGATTGGCTCCCCTTCGCGGAAGTTGTGCACCGTCTCGCGCTCCACCTCCAGGCTGCTTGCGCCAAACAGCCCCAAAACAATGGTCAACGCGGCAGCCGCACATACAAGATATGGATGCCTGATGGAAAAGTGATTCACATGGGCCAAACAGCCCGCAACAAAGCCGCCTTTTGCATCATCCGCAATCGCTTTGCAGGGGAGCGGCCTGCATAAACTCAGGGCGGCAGGCAAAACCGTCAGGGTAAGAACAATTGCAATCAAGACACCGAGGGATGCAAAAACTGCAAACCACTTCATCGGCGGCATGATGGCTGTGGCGGCAATGCCGATAAAGCCGATCATCGTCGTGACCGATGTCATCACCAGCGGCCGCCAGACCTGCGTGCAGGCGCCTATGACCAGCTCACAGGAAGTCTGTTCTGGATGGGCTTTCTGCTCGGAATAATAATAGGTAAGCAGGTGGATGCTGTCAGCGACCGAAATACCCACCAGAATGATGGGAAGCGCCGATGTGATCGCATAATAGGGAACGCCCACTGCAGCCATGGTACCGATGGTTCCAATTGCGGTGCCGACGATAACAAGAAGGGGCAAGCCCACGCTGCGCGGCGTGCGGAAAGCCAGGAACAGCATCAGGACAATCACCGCCAGTGTGAAGGGAAGGGTTTGCCTTGAATCCTTGTCGATATAGGCGGAAAGATAGCCGTCAACCGCACCGCCACCCGCGACATGAAGTTCGTAATTTGCAGGGGCAAGCCCATCCACATACTTCAGGACAGCCTCATAGGTTTTCCCAGAGATATGTTGGTCAATGACTTCCGCGACAATCAGGGTTGCGGACCCATCATTTGTCACCAGGTTGCCGTGGTAGAGCGGCATTGCTGAAACACGTTCAAGCGTTAGCCTTGCGCTTTCATCTGTTACCGGCCCATCCGGAATCAAGGGATCGACAAACAAGTCTGTTGAAGTACCCCGGATCGACATCTCGGTTGAGAGGCTCATGACCTTTTCGGGGTCGATATTGTCCATACCGGATAGTGCTTCAGTTAACTCTCGGACCGCCGTCAGGGTAGACGGGTGATAGGCTGCATTCTCATCAGGCCCGGCAATGGCGACAATTATCGGGTCCTTGAGGCCGAACAGGTCTTTCACCTTGTCCCGATACTGGATGGCAACATTGTCTGGATCGATGAATGCATCAATCGTTGTGTCTTTCACGAGCGAAGGAATGAATGCACCCGCTACCAGAATGAATACCAAGCCGAGAGCAATCACCCTGCGAGGAAATTCCGTTACAAACGTGAAATATGCTCGCGGCATATCGAATGCCTCGCTGATCTTTCTTTCAAATTCCTGGATTGATTTTTCACTAAACTCCATGACCCCGCTCCCCTCTTGCTCCTAATCTCAAAACAATCGATCTGTGCCTGGGCTTGATCACAGTGCGTTCATAGCAGCGACCGGCCACAGCCAAGTTTCCCGATTATTTTCCGACCGAATTTGCACTTCGAATTTCCCAGCGGAATATTCGTTGCCCCCATGCAAATACGGAAATCAAACACCCCCGGCAAAAATTTGGGCGGCTTACCCCCTTGGTCCGTGGGAAGGAAGCTCGGAGATATCGCCAGGTGCCGCCCGCACGCAGGAGTAGGCGAAAGTCCGCGTTTGAAGCTCGTCAGTTTCGAATTTGGGCCCTGTTTTTTCAAAAATGACGCGCTTTTTTTAAAAATGGCGCCATTAACCCCTTCTTCACCGATGCTTTTAGGCTAAGAATACCCTCCTTGGGACCGTGGGGGCTGTCAAAAGACATAACGTACTGTAGGGTTCTTCGCTCAGCCTGTTGGCGCTGCGGGGGCAAGCCTGCTGGCAAATGGTTTCCTGACCCAGTCGGTCGGGGAAACATGATTGAGTTTTTGGGGAGAGACGTTCAATGCATTGGGAACTTCTTGATAACGTCTTCCGCTATGGGGCTATCTGCAATCTGTTTTGGGTCTGTTTCCTGGCCGCGCGCAACCATTCAAATCTCGCCCATACCTACATCGTCATTCCAGCAATGGCCTCAGGTATTTGTTGGCTGATTACAGGGGCTTACGACGAAATCGCTTTGTTTGGCCCGTTCGGCTATGTCTTGGGATTCATGGCCCGAATGGTGGTTGTCCTCAATTGGCTTTTCACCATCAATGTGCTCAGCGATTCCTTCCGGCTTGGCCCGTTCTACATTGCAGTGTTGGTGGTGTATGCATTAAGGGCCCTCGCGTTTCAGCTGGACATCGTGCCACACGACCTGTTCGCGCAGATATCCCACCCAATGCGGATAGGGCTCTATCTGTTCCTGATATACAAAGTTCTGTCTGACATGCCTGGCGATCTTCTTGAAAAGCGCCGCAGGTTCCGCATCTGGTTTATGGTTGGGCACGTGCTGATTACGGCCGCGCTCACACTGGAACGTATGTATGTCAGCAACGCCCTGTATGGTGACAATATATCGCTGACAGAGTCTTTCGCGGTATTCTTGTTATCGTCCTATTTCCTGTTTCATTCCATTCGACCGGAAGAGAAAAACCCGTTTGAATCGGACTATAGAAATGCCCGCAGTGAGTCGACCGAAACACTGCCTGAGTTGCAAGCGGCAGACAGGCACAATCTGGAAATCTTGAAGCAGAAAATGGACGAAGGCCTTTACCGCGAACCCGGTTTGACTGTGGCCGAACTGGCTAAATCCATAGACGTTCAGGAGCACAGGCTGCGCAAACTGATCAACATGCACCTGGGGCACAGAAACATCTCGCAGTTTCTCAACGACTACCGCATTGATGAAGCGAAAAAACGATTGGCGGACGTAAGCGAGAGGCATGTGCCGATCCTGACCATTGCAATGGACGTCGGGTATCTTTCACTCAGGCCTTTCAACCGAGCCTTTAAAAACCGGACCAATCAGACCCCCAGCGAATACCGTGAACAACATTTGGCAGCCCAAACAAGTTCTTCCGACGCGGCGCCGCTAGAAAAAATGCCTGGCTGATAGTGGGCAATTTGACGGAAAAAATCTCGGTGGGGCAGCCTGTATCTGGTGCTAGGCATCTTTGTCTTGGCCTGACCAGATCGGTCGCCGGTCTCGGCATGCTGGCCCTTGGCATCGGCGCGGTTCAGGCGCAAGATCGAGCTGGCGCTGCTGATTCCGCCATCGAAGAAATTATCGTTACGGCAACCAAGCGTGAACGGCAGCTTCAGGACGTGCCTGTTGCCGTGAGTGTCATCTCCGGCAATACCATCGACCAAGCCGCGATCAGGGACCTGACCGATCTGCAATCCGTTGTCCCGTCCCTCACCGTTACACAGCGCGGCAGGACAGGGAACACAGTGGTCAGCATTCGTGGCTTTGGTGGCGGCAATGACAATGCGGCCATCGAGCCCTCTGTTGGTGTTTTCATTGACGGCGTGTATCGGTCCAAAAACAGCCAGTCCCTGGGGGATTTCATGCAAGTCGAACGCGTGGAGGTTCTGCGCGGACCGCAGTCTACGCTGTTCGGTAAAAACTCGTCCGCAGGCGCCATTTCCATCATCACCAAAGCACCGGAATTCGAACCAAATGGCAAGCTTGAGCTAACCTACGGCAACTATGACCAAATGATCGCGCGCGGATATGTGACAACGGGCATCTCAGAAACTGTCGCTGCATCCATTGAAGCCTCCTACAACAGCCGGGATGGATATGTTGAAAACACTTTCAACGGGCAAGACCTGGGGGACAGAAACCGCTGGGCGGCCAGAGGCCAGTTGCTGTTTGTACCGTCTGGTGACCTGACTGTCCGCGTTATCGCCGATGTCGACGGACTTGACGAGACCTGCTGTTATTCAGCGCCGGCCATCATCGGCCGGTCCCGCGCCATCTTCGATATGGTTGGCGCCGAACCAGCTGCAGGTGATATTTTTGACTATGAGACCAACGAGAACACACCGCGATCCAACAGCATATCGAACGCCGGCATCAGCGCGCAGATTGACTGGGACATGGGCCTAGGAGTCCTTACATCCATCACAGCCTTTCGCAGCCATGATAGCGACAGTGTTGGTGATGCTGATTACACCTCTCTCGATGCAACCATCGCCGCCAACAACAACGACCGTAAATCCTTCACGCAGGAACTTCGCCTATCGGGCGGAGGCGCCAGTACGGCATGGCTTTTAGGGGCCTTCTACGCCCACGATGAGGACATCAGGAAAGGAAGCATTACATACGGCGCTGACATGAGGGCCCTCGGCAATGCCCTTGCCAGGGGTGGCCTTATCACTGCCGAAGAGCACCTGAAGTCATTGGGCGCGCTTCCATCAGACACCCTTTTCTTTGGTGAAAACCAGGGCGTTTTCACAAATGGCCAGGTTGAAAGTGACTCCCTGCACCTGTTTTCCAATATCGATTTCGACGTGACTAACCGACTCACCGGCACACTTGGCGCTGGCTACACCTATGACAAAAAACAACTGACCATCGCGACCCGGAACACGGACACCTTATCCAACTTGAACCTTGTTACCCTTGGCGGAGGCCAGTTGCTTGGCCTGCAGGCACTACAATTCCTGAAGCCTGTCGTACCAATTCCAAACGCGGTTGAAGACGGCACCAAGACCGACACTGGCCTCACTTATGCTGTCAAACTGGCGTACCGTGTTTCCCGCAGGGTGAACCTCTATGGATCATATTCAACAGGCTTCAAAGCCTCAGCCGCCAATCCGGGGCGAAACAGCCGACCGGCAGTGGCAGACATAGAGACGCTGGATGCAGCAGGCCTTCTGCCAGACCAAACCGCCGTCAGTTTGGGCGAGTATGCAGGCACCCGCTTTACCGAACCAGAGCGCACCCGTCTGGTCGAGTTTGGCATGAAAACCAAGTTCAAGGCTGGCACCTTCAACCTGGCCTTGTTTGATCAGGACATCAAAAATTTCCAGACAAATGTGTTCGATGGTGTGTCATCTATTCTTGCCAATGCCGGCAAGCAGAAATCCAGGGGCATTGAAGCAGAACTAGCGATTTCCGTTACCGACTGGCTGCAGCTTGATTTTGCCGGAACCTATCTCGACGCCAGGTTTGAGGAATTTATGGGTGCTTCAGGCGTTGACGGCATTGTCGACCTTTCCGGCGAGGCTGTACCCGGCTTTCCGGAGTTCGCGTCCTCGTCGGCAATCACCTTGAAAAAAGCGCTGGGGCCTGCGGAACTGTTCGCCCGCATAGACTGGCAATATGAAAGCGCAACCCCGGTAGCCACAAACGTTCCAGATAGCGTCGAAAAAAAGGTAAGCACCATCAATGTGTCCATTGGTGCCGATTTCGACAATGGTTGGGAACTGATGCTTTGGGGCAGGAACATCACCAGCGACAAGGTCATTCTTGCCGGTTTTCCGTCAGCTGGACAACCAGGCACCTATGCCGTGTACGCAAGCGTTCCTGCCCGATATGGCCTGACCATCCGCCGCGAGTTCTAGCGAGAGACCCGATGCTGGCACAAAAAACAGCTGCCAACCCCGGATGCTCGAAACACATGGGGTATGACAGCTGAGTTGGCTCAGAGTGGTGCCGTCAGTTACCTGGCGACACCGGCTCTGGGGTCCTGATCGTGTTAGGCCGACCGCGTATAGGCGGTCTTGACCGTGGTATAGAATTCCTTGGCGTACGAGCCCTGCTCGCGGCTGCCGTAGGAGGAGCCCTTGGTGCCGCCGAACGGCACGTGATAATCCACACCCGCCGTTGGCAGGTTCACCATCACCATCCCGGCCTCGGACTTGCGTTTGAAGTCTGTGGCATATTCGAGCGAGCCGGTGCAGATGCCGCTTGAGAGGCCAAACTGGCAATCATTCGCGACCTTCAGCGCTTCCTTATAGTCCTTCACCTTCACCACGCTGGCCACGGGGCCGAAGACTTCCTCACGGTTGATGGTCATCTCAGGCGTGGTGTCGGTGATCAGCGCCGGGGCCATGAAATAGCCTTCAGGCTTGTCCGCCAGCCGGTTACCGCCGCACACCAGCGTGCCGCCTTCGACCACAGCCTGCTCGACATATTTGAGGTTGCTTTCAAGCTGGCCGGCGTCCACCACCGGGCCGATCTGGGTCGCCCCGTCACGCGCGTCACCGACCACGAGCGCCTGGGTCGCGTTCGCCAGCGCCTCGACAAAGGCGTCATGGATGCCTTCGGTCACGATGATGCGGCTGGAGGCCGTACAGCGCTGGCCGGTGGAGAAGAAGGCGCCGTTGAGCGCACAGTCCACCGCGATATCGAGATCGGCATCATCCAGCACCACAATCGGGTTCTTGCCGCCCATTTCCATCTGCACTTTGGCGCCGCGCGCCACCGCCCGGTTGCGGATGTCTGAGCCCGTTGGCACGCTGCCGGTGAAGCTGATGGCGCGCACGTCGTCTGATGTCACGATGGTTTCACCCACTTCGCGGCCCGAGCCGTTCACCAGGTTGAAGGTACCCGCCGGCAGGCCAGCGCGGGAAATGATCTCAGCAAGCGCCCAGGCAGAACCCGGCACCAGCCCGGCAGGCTTGAACACCACTGTGTTGCCATGCGCAAGCGCCGGCGCGATCTTCCAGGCCGGGATGGCGATCGGGAAGTTCCACGGCGTGATCATGCCGATGACGCCTACAGGCTCCCGCGTTACTTCAACGCTCAGACCCGGCCGCGTTGACGGCAGGATATCGCCGGTCAGGCGCAGGGTTTCGCCTGCGAAGAATTTAAAAATCTGCCCGGCGCGCGCCACTTCGCCGATGCCCTCCGCGAGCGTCTTGCCTTCTTCTCGGGCCAACAGCTCGCCGATTTCGGCCTTGCGCGCCAGCAGTTCGGTGGCGATAAAATCAAGCGCATCAAAGCGCGCCTGGATGCCGCTTGAGCCCCAGATGGGGGCAGCGGCCTTGGCGGCGGCAATGGCATCCAGGGCTTGCTTGCGGTCCGCCACGGCATAATCGCCGATGATGTCGTCGGTGTTCGATGGGTTTACGTTGGGGGCATATTTGGCGCCCGCCACCCATTCACCACCGATGAAATTGTCATACTGTGTCATGTGTCCCTCCCAATACTCAGACCAGCTGAAACCCCTCCGGGAAGGGGTCGCGGTCGTCTACAAAAATTGTGTTCAGCCCCGTCACGAAGGCCTGGCCTTCTATAGACGGGATAATGCCCGGATTGCCACCCACATCTGTGGCCGCTTCAACCCGGCCGGTGAAACGGCTATGGATAATGCTTTCATGGACATAGGTATCACCCACACGCAGCTTGCCGCGCGCCGTCAGTTGCGCCAGGCGCGCCGAGGTGCCGGTACCGCAGGGCGACCGGTCGATGGCTTTGTCGCCATAGAAAACAGCGTTCCTGCCGTCCGCGTCTTCGGTCGGCGCGCCGGTCCACAGCACGTGGCTGCAGCCCTGCACCGTGGCGTCCAGCGGATGCACCACCGTGACCGCCCGGTTGACCGCCGCGCGCACCTTTGGGCTGAAGCGCAGGATGTCAGCCGGGCGCATCTGCTCCAGCCCGCCATAGCCGGGTTGTGGGTCCACGATGGCATAGAAATTCCCACCGTAGGACACGTCGACGGTAAGCGGGCCAAGCCCCTCCACCTCAATCTCCACACCCGCATGCGCAAGGTATGACCCGATGTTGCGGACGCGCACGCCGGTAACCTTGTCGCCCGCGCGGGTGAAGGTCACGCTCACGCGGCCCGCCGGCACATCAATTTCAAGATGGCCTTCCACGCGTGGGGTGATCAAACCATGCTCCAGGCCAATCGTTACGGTTCCGATAAGACCATGTCCGCACATGGGCAAACAGCCTGACGTCTCAACAAACAGGATCGATGCGTCCGCATCGTCTGAGCAAGGCGGATATATGATCGCGCCAGACATCATGTCGTGTCCGCGGGGCTCGAACATCAGCGCCTTCCTGATCCAGTCATGGTGCTTCAGGAAATCCTGGCGCTTTTCGCTCATGGTCCGGCCCCTCAAGTTGGGGACCGCGCCATGCACCACACGGACGGGGTTGCCGCCCGTGTGGCCATCGATGCACAGGAACGTGTGCCGCACGGTGGTTACGCCGCAGCCTGAAGGTCAGCAGGCAGGGTCGGGCGCGTCTCGATCGCCCGTTTTGTTACGGCTTCCACATAAGCGCGCTCTTCGCCAGTCAGTTTCAGGCGCGGTGCCCGCACCATTTCACTGCCACGTCCCATGATCTGTTCCACCAGCTTGATGCATTGCACCAGCGTCGGGATGGTATCCAGGTCCAGCAGCGGCATGAACCAGCGGTAGATCTCGAGCGCCTCGTCCGTGCGGCCCGCTTTCATCAGCTTGTAGATCGCCACCGATTCCGCCGGGAAGGCGTTGGTCAGGCCCGATACCCAGCCCTGGGCGCCCAGCGCGAGGGCCTCAAGCGCGATATCGTCCACACCGCCGAAGATGGCAAAGCGGTCACCGAAGGCATTCTGCAGGTCGATGATGCGGCGGGTGTCCTCGGTCGATTCCTTCACCGCCACCAGATTGTCGATCTCGGCCAGCTCGCGCATGGTCTCGATCTTGATGTCGATCTTGTAGGAGACCGGGTTGTTATAGATCATGATCGGCAGATTGGTGGCGCCCGCCACCGTACGGTAATGCTCCACGATCTCACGCGGCTGCGCCTGATAGACCATGGCGGGCAGCAGCATCATGCCGTCCACGCCGATGCGCTCCACGTCGCGGGCATAGTCCGCCGCAAGCTTGGAGGTATATTCCGCCGTGCCAGTCAAAAGCGGCACGCGGCCATCGACCACTTCCTTGGCTGCCGCGATCACCTGGCGCTTTTCATCCGCCGACAGCGATACATTCTCGCCCACGGTGCCAAGCGCGATGATGCCGTGCACACCGTCCTTGATCAGGCCATCAATCACACGCTGGGTGCTCTCGATATCGATGCTTTCATCGTCCCGGAACTGGGTTGTTGTCGCCGGAAATACACCAGACCAATCAATCATTTTCTTGTCTCCTATAGAAGGGAACACTCAAACTTCAGCGCCCCGCAAACAGCCATTTTTCTGTGGCCACATTCAAAATTTGAATTGTGTATATTGTATACAATATGTTATTTCAAGTCCTGATTTGATGTCACTTCGCGTTTTGTAGGAAAGGCTTGCCATGAACAACCCAGCCCCCTTTAAAGGGCACGCGCCCGCGCGCTCACACCGGCTTGACTGCGAAATCGCTGTGGTGGGCGCCGGGATTATCGGCGTGTGTACGGCGCTTGAACTGCAGGCGGCGGGCCATGATGTCTGGCTCCTGGACCGCAAGGGCGTGGCCGAGGAATGCTCGTTCGGGAACGCCGGCCATATTGCGGTCGAGCATATCTTTCCGCTCTCCAGCCCCGCGATGCTTCTGCAGGTGCCGAAAATGCTGATGGCGCCCAACGGGCCGCTGTCGATCCGGATGCCTTACCTGCCACGGCTGACGCCATGGCTGATGCGGTTCCTGTGGGCCGGGCGCCTGGCACAAGTGGCCCGCGCCACCGCGGCGATTGCCGCCCTGAACGCCCGCGCCTTGCCGGCGTTCCGCAGCCTGCATCAGCGATTCGGCCTGGGTGACCTCCTCCATGAAGACGGCACCCTGGTGGTGTATGAGGCCGAGAAAAACTTGGCCGGCGCCAAACATGAACAGCAGGCACTGGCCGCCTTCGATGTGGAAACGGAGCTGATGGACGCCCCGGCGCTGAAAGCCTTTGACCCGGCGCTAAACTCATCGCTCAGGGGCGCGCTACGGTTCCCGCATTCTGCACATGTGACAGATCCGGCACGACTGGTGCGCAAGCTGGCGGGGCATTTCGTGCGCCTAGGTGGCCATATTGAAAAACAGGCGGTCTTGGGCATTGAGCCGTGCCGTGCCCGCACGGTGCTGGCCACAGACCGCGGCCGGGTGCGCACGGAAAAGCTGGTGATCGCGGCGGGTGCCTGGTCGCACCAGCTGATGCGCATGCTGGGCCATAAAGTGCCGCTTGAGACCGAGCGCGGCTACCATCTGATGCTCGAAGGCCCGAGCGCCCAGCCGCGCGTGCCCACCACCTTTTTCGAACGCCGCTTTGTCGCCACGCCGATGGACGGGGGCCTGAGGCTCGCGGGCCGGGTGGAACTGGGCGGGCTCAAGCTGCCGCCCAAGGACCGCCACGCCCATGCCCTGCTGCCACTGGGGCAGGACCTGCTGCCTGGGCTTGACGCCAAGGCCACAACGCCGTGGATGGGTTTCCGCCCCACGCTGCCGGACAGCCTGCCGGTGATGGGCCCGATGCCGAACCATGACAGCATCTATGCCGCTTTCGGCCATAACCATATGGGTCTGACCCACGGTGCCATCACCGGCGCGCTGATGCGTGACCTGGTGACCGGCGAAAGGCCCGCACTGGACCTGACGCCATACCGGCTCAATCGCTTTTAGCGGGTTACCGGTGCCGGAGGACCTTAAGTGGGACCAAGGCCCGGAGCCCCTTCGACCGGGTCCGGGAAGGCGTTGACGGCATTTAACTTGCCGCCCTAGAACTTCCCAAGCCGCGCAAGGGCGGCATGGGAATCTGAATGTCGGAGCCGGACCATCCTGCGGCAATCAGTGTGCCGCAGGATAAAGCCAGCCTGCCGTAGCCTAAATTTCGATCGCCATGGTGGCCAGGTCAGCGACGCTGTATCCTTCAATCAGGACGCTACCGTTTCCTAAGTCGATCAACAGGCTGCCTCGATAGTCGCTGGCCGCGGCAACCACCGCGTCGAAATCCGCGAAATAGCCATCATGGGCCCGAAGCTTCAGGGTGTCCTGGTTTATGTCGAAATCCATGATCACATCCTGGCCGTGCCCGGCACCAAAGACAAAGAGGTCTGCGCCGCCGCCGCCGGACAGCAGATCGTCGCCTGCACCGCCCCAGATGACATCCTCGCCGTTGCCTGCGAAAATCGTGTCATTGCCGTTGCCGCCAAAGATCAGATCTGCACCCAAGCCGCCGTCAATCCAGTCACTGCCGCTGCCGGCGTATATTTTGTCGTCGCCCGCGTTTGCCAACACCCTGTCGGCACCCGACCCGGCCATGATGATGTCGTCACCCGACGCCGCATGAAACACATCATCACCGGCGCCGCCCTTCATGGTATCGCTGTCGGTGCCGTAGGTGAGGGCTTCGCCTTCGTCGAACTGGCCGTTGGCTGCAACAATGCCGTCTACCCAACCGCCGCCGATGATCGTGTCGTCGCCCTCTTCGCCAATCAGATAGTCTGAACCGTCATGCTCGCCGCTACCCACATAGCCGTTTCCGGCCACGGTAAACGCTACTTCAGCGCCACCGCCGATCAGCAGGTCATTGCCACCGCTGCCGTTCACATGGTCATTGCCGTCGCCGCCAACAAGCGTGTCGGATGCTGCGGTGTCTGTGTCGCCATACAGCTGGTCATCGCCGTCACCGCCCAGCAAGAGATCTTCACCGTCGCCGCCGTGAAGGGTGTCCGCCCCGCCAGCGCCGAACAGGATGTCAGTTCCGCCGCGCCCGGACAGGGCGTTGGCCTCATCCCCACCTGAAATCGTGTCATTGTCATTGGTGCCGATCACTGCTTCGATTGAATGGAATTCGTCCCAGATGGCATCGCCTGCAGTCCCGGTCCCTGTGCCCAGATCAATGGCGATACCACCGGCAGACCCGCTGAAGTCCACAGTGTCGAAGCCGCCTTCGCCAAGGAAGCGCTGATGGTCGTCATACCCGATGAACAGATTATCGCCGTCGTCGCCCTGGAAAGTATAAACCGGGATTTCAGGATCAGGACCCGGCAAAGGCGTACCCCCGCCTGTGCCCGGCCCCTCCACCGGTTCGACATGCGCCAGTTCGTCGCCCACGGCCTGCCAGACAAAATCGGCGATAGCCGCATAATTCTGCTGAACCAGCGGATGAACGTCATCCGGAACCTGGAAGGTATCAGGCGCTGGCTGACCATACAGGGCAGTATAATTGATCAGCGAAGACAGGAAATACATGGTGGGCGTACCGTGCGGGTCGGCATCGACATAGAGGTCACTTGGCGTGATGCCGCCCAGACCCAAGCTGTCGTCTGTCAGCATCTGGCTGATCAGCGATCCAACCGGGATCAGCTCCACGACCACATCTGGGCGCGCTTCCCGGATCGCATCGACATACGTCTCGAACCAGTCGTGGAACTCCCCCTGGGCGTAGTCGTGATATATCGCGAACTCAGCTTCCGTCGGCGGGAACGACAGCTGTCGGGCTGCCATGTCCGGCCAGCTTTCATAGATATAGATAACCGCGCCGGGTTCCTGTTCCTGCACCCAGTCAATGATGGTGAGCGTAGACTGGAGCGGGGTTGTGCCCTCGGGGTTCTCGCCTTCGAAAGGTTCCGTAGGCGCCAGCCCCTGGATGAAATTGCCCGGCGTGATTGTGACGGTAGTGAAATCGGCATCGGCGAAGCTGGTGCCGGATTCCGAGTTCCATGGGTTGGGCACCCCTGCAAAACCCCACTGGGAGACCGGGTTCAGGTCGTCATGAAGGCGCAGGAAGCCGAACTGACCGGTGAAGGCATAGTCATTCCCGGCCGTATCTGCCAGCTGATGCAGCCAGTAGGGCATGGCCGTTTCCGGCACTTCCTGATAATTCACCAGGCTGTGGCCAAAGATATAGTTGCTGATTTCATAGTGGTTTCCGGTGGCCGGCACGCCACCACCACCACCACCACCGCCGCCTGAACCGCCTGACGTTGAAGGTACCGGCAGCGGATCAAGCTGTATCTGCGTGCCGTTGGCGAACTCGATTGTTTCAACAGCGACAAGGCGGTCGGACCCGTCCGGGCCCACGACGCGGTAGCCATAACCTTCCACGCTGATTTCATAGTCATCGGCTGTACCGCTCAGCAGCACAATGTCGGTGCCGTCGCCGCCATGCAGGCCGTCATCGCCCGCCCCACCAACAAGCACATCGTCCCCGCTTGAGCCAACCAGATAATCTTCCTGCAAAGTGCCGATCAGTGTGTCGTCGCTACTGGTTCCCTCAGCCTGGACCCCTTGCTGGAAATGGGTGCCGCCCCGGCTTTCCCACCAGGGCGATACGGTGGCATTGAGGGTGTCGATCAATTCTGCGCGCGGGTTTGTGTCCTCCAGAAAGGCCCGCAAGCCCCAGGAGCCGAACTGGCCCGGCGCCGAGACATCCACGAATTGCATGAAGGCTTCGCCACCCACTGCCTGCCAGCCGTCAAACAGTTCCTGATACAACTCGGCCATCTGGTCCGACCGCACAAAGTCAGCCAGAAAATCGCTGAGGATAAGGCTGGACCCATTGGTCCCGGCATAGTGGTGGATATGCTGCCCGCCTTCATAGGACAGAAGCGCGAGGCCATAGTCGGCCGCGAAAGCCTGCTGGGTGGCAAGGGCATCCAGAACCTGCGGGATCGAGCTTTCCACATTCGGGTCCCGCAGAAGGTTTGCCGTTACATCGAACGCATCCACTGCGGGGTCGTCTATGGCATCCAAAATGGTTTGCCGATGCGTGTCATCAAGCGGGACCGCACCCCCGAAGTAGGTGGTGACGGCCACGGCGTCGAAATAGGTATGTGGCGGCTCGTACCCTTCCGGATCGGTCTGCTGCCAGGATGAGGCGGTCAGGACCTGCTCGGTCACCCAGGTGTTGTCCGTCATGGACCCGGCGACCCGCACGAGGCTGTCTTCGGCCCGGTCACCATACACTTCGGTAAAGATCTTCATCACCTGGGACGCGCGCATGCCGTACCAGTCAAGCCGAACCTGATAGCTGGGCTCGACACCCGGAAACGCGGCCTGGCCCAGGGCGTCCATTTCGGCAGAATGGGCAAAGATGGTGTTCCATGCCTCGTTTGAAAACTCCACGGTCACCTTCAGGGCCGGGTCCAGATTGTCCCTGATATACAGGGCCATGTTTTCCACATAGTCGTCAGTTGCCAGGTGGGGGATGTTGATCCAGATATCGGTCCCCGCTTCGTTGGCCAGCTGGACAATCACCTCAATGGGGACGCCGTTGGCCGCATAGGTGAAGTCATCCACCTGTGGCCGATCGGACCATTCGGAAATCGGGGAATGATTGGTGTTCATCCAATCCATGAAGCGAAATTCGCGCATATCGTCCACAAGGTCGAGCCAGGTTGGATTGAAGACCGCGCCCGCCTGATAGAGCTCCAGATGTTCCTCCCGAACGATGGAAATATCCCTGATATAGTCACCGGTATTGGCCGGGTCGGTGTTCGCGATCTCGAAACCGAACGTGCCGCCACTGGTATTCTCGAACACGATTTTACCGTCTGTCTCGCTCAATATATTGATGTTGACACCGAAGATATTGATGTCGCCTTCGCCTTCATACTGCAGCACATAGACACCCGCCCGTCCCGCATTCGCCCCTTCGGCAATGGGTCCAAGGTCCCAATCGAAGATGGTCTGGATGCTGTGAAACCCGTCCACCATTTCTGTCGGCCAGCCATTTTCATCCAGCGTCATCAAGGGCCGGAAGGACTCATAATCCACATACCCTTCGGTGTCGGAGACCCCGAACCAGGGCCGCATCATCTTTGTCAGGTCCAGGAAAGGAAGTTGGGTCGAAGTATCGGTGATTCCCTGAAGGCCGATAGCCACGGAAGGATCAATGTAACCGGTTACATTATTGGCCTGAGCCAAAAGGTCGTTTGCATTTGAGATGGGCATGTTTGATTCTCGCTTAGATTACCTGATGACGCGGTGGGTGCCTGACGCGTGAACTTAGCGTATAGCACGAGCGATACAACCGGCCAAGCCGTGCATGCAATTTTCATAAAATTGTCACGGCTGCCGTTCCGGGACAGGCAAGGCCAGCCCCCCTCGGCGCCGTGACAGGTGCGGTGATGCGCGACCCTGTGACCGGCGAAAAGCCCGCACTGGACCTGACGCCATATCGGATCAACCGCTTATAGAGGCTACTTGTGCCGGGCAGGAACCTCAAGCGGGCCGAGCGCCTTGAGCGCCTTGCTTGCCTGTGGGTCCGGGAAGGTGTGGGCGGCGTCGCGGAAGCTCTTGAGCGGCTGGCCAAGGCCCAGAACGCCGCGCTCGCGGCTGCGGGTCACCCGGTCCATATCCAGCTCCACCACGATGATTTCCTCATCGTCGCTCGCGGCGTGGATAACCTCGCCGTCCGGCCCCGCGATCACGGACCGGCCGTACGCCTGTTCGCCCGCACCGTTCACGTCCACCACATAGCATTGCTGCTGGGCGGCGGTTGCCCGCACCATGGTGCATTCCACATCGCGGTCTGCCGTGTTCGTGAGCGTCGGGTGGATGATCACCTCGGCGCCCTCCAGCACCATTGCGCGGCTGGTTTCCGGAAACCACATGTCATAGCAGATCGACAGGCCGAACCGGCCTACGTCCGGCACATCGAACACGCAGATGTCGGTGCCTGCGGCCACCCCGACTTCATAAGGATAGAAGGGATACATTTTGCGGTAGCGTGTCACCACCTCACCCGCCGGGTTGATCACCGACGCGGTGTTATAGACCTCATCGCCGTCTTTTTCATACAGCGACCCTGTCACCAGCCAGATGCCCAGCTCTTTGGCGAGTGCCGCCAGCTTGCCTTCGGTGGCAGACGGCAAGGGCTCAGCCGTGCCGGTGCCTGCGCCGCAGATTGCAAGTTCGCTCAGGACCACCATCTGGACCCACGGATAGCGCACAAGCGTGGTGCGGATTTTCTTCACAACAAGATCGAAATTGCCGTTTGGCTTCAAATCCAGCTGCAACCCTGCAATAGCAAATGGTTTCACGGTTGGTTCCCTTCCCTACTCTAACACACCCTGGTCAGGCGCCTTGTAGGCTGCTTCCTTCTGGTCCAGGAGCCGCGCGGGCATAAAGGCCGCGAGCGTACACAGGATGATGCCGGAAACCGCCAGATTGATAATCAGGTTATAATTGTCATCGCCCACCACCTGGGCTGCGATGAAGGGGCCTGACGCCAGGCCCATTTTGGAGAAAAAGCCCGACAGCGCAGCCATCCGCCCGTGCCCGTCAAAGGCTGAACACATCCCGAGGAGGTATGGGATCAGGAAGGCCCAGGTGATGCCCGTGATGATGTTGGCGGCAAAAAAGACGCCCACTTCACCGGAAAAACGAAACAGGATCATGCCGACGGCAGTCAGCACCAGGCCGCCCATCAGCGGCAGCAGGCGGCCAAAGTTGGTCCCCACCCCATAGACAAGCACCGCACCAATCACGGCAATCCAGTTGGCGAGGCCAAGCGTGGTGCTGATGGAGCCGGTCTTGAGCCCGAAGCTTTTGCCCAGTTCAATCACATAGGCCGCAAGGCCCATATTGGCCGCCTGGAAGAAAAACACCGCGAACAGCGCCATCACCAAGGGCTTCAGGTAAACCTTGTCTTCACCGCCGCTTTCATTTGAAAGCGCCGTCTTTTCCTTGGGCGCATAAGTCCCCATAAAGGGCACCATCAGAAGCGTGACAAAGCTGAAGGCAATCAGCGCGAAAAACAGCACCTGCGTGCCGTAAAGCGGCACCAGCTTGGGCAGGAACATCAGCCCCAGTCCGCCCAGACCATACTGCACGATCAGGAGCATGCCGAAGCTGCGGTCCGGCGCGTGCGTGCGCGCGATCACGGAAAAACCAACGCCCACAAGGAAGCCGCCTGTTGAGCCGTGGATGAAGCGCATGACTGTCAGCAGCGTCGGGTCCGCGATCGTGCTGGAAAAGACATCGAGCGCAATCAGGATCAAAAGTGCCGCAATGGCCGTCGGGCGCCAGCTGAGATGCTTGATGGCAAACACCGCCACAAACGCCCCCAGTGCCGCGCCGTACACATTGGCCGACGCCACATGGCCGGCGGCCTGCTTGGAAAAGCCGAGGCCCTCCACAAGGCCGCTTACCAGCGCGGGCATGATGTTCACATAAAACAGCCCCGCCGTTGTCAGGAAGGCCAGCAGCACACTGGCCAGGTGGCCATTGGGGGCCACCACCGGAAAGCGTGCTTTATTGCCGGTATCGATCATTCTGTCACCCCGCATACCGGGCTGACTTTCGCCAATTCTTTCACCGGTTCTGAAAATGTAAAATTATAGCCGTCACTGAAATAATAATAGACCCTGCCACCCGGCAGCATCACCACCGTGATCCCGCCATAACCAGAGAAGAAAGGCAGCCAGGTATCGCCCGTGCAGCCAAGCGCATCCTTGGCATTCCAACCCCAGAAAGCATTATTGTAGCGCAACGTGCTGCTGCCTGCCTCAGACCCACGATCAGAAGGGTCGCGCTGCATGGCGCTGTCCAGAAGGCCGGTGTCCAGCATGGTTTCAAGTCGGGCGTCGCGTCCGGCAAGGGCCGTGGCAATGCGGGCGATATCGTCGCGGTAAAACAGCATGCCGTAGCCGCTGAAGGGCTCAGGGTTCGCGCCGCTCGTGCGGCGGATTTCCTGGCTGAGCGGCCCGAGGTGAAGCGCGCGCCACAGCGGGGCCACCAGATCACGATAATAGTCGGCACCACCGCCATGCCGACTTTTGAGAAAGCCGTTCATGGCCACGCCCAAAAGGTAGGTATCAGACGTATGATACACCCACTGTTCGCCCGGCTGGCTCTTGCGCGGGAAATAGCGGCAGGAAAAATCTGTCTTGTCAGCTGAAATTTCCGCCAGGAAGAAAGGCAGATAGCCAGCGGAGCCTTCGTCCACGTGAGCCTCGGCACTGACATAGTTGCCGGTGGTCATGTCCGCCAGATGCTCAAGTGTCACATCCTGCCACTGGCTGCCTGTGCACTGGGGCACAAAACGCTGCAGAGTGGCGTCTTTCAGACCCTGATAGAGCTTCTCGAACCGCATCAGGCCGATGCCGCCCGCAAGTGATTTGGCGACCGAATAGGACGGCAGGGTCATGGTGTCACAGAAGGGGTAGGCGCCGAAGCGCGTGTCGCAGCCGCTGACATAATGCGTACCGTCATGCACCACGCCAAAGACGGTCATATTGTCAGAAGCGATGGTGCCGGATTGAGCGAAGACGTCGGCATCCGTGCCCGCGAGGTTTTTGATCGGAGCCGTCGGCAGGCGGCGCGCCACCTCTGCGACATACGCCGCGCGCACGCCGTCTGCACCGAGGGGGGCCGCATAGGCCCATTCCGCGTCATAGCTGCCCCACAGGTTGAATTTGAAATAGCCGCAGGTCTCGCTGGCTACCTGCACCAGCGCCTTGCTGGCCCGGCCCGACCCGCTGACGCGCACAGTCAGCACCCCGTTGTGGATACAGTTGGCGTTCTTTTCCATCAGCGCGAACGGCAGGGAAATGCGGTTGTCGCCGCTGTCGTCCTGCCACACGGCGCCCGGGGAAAAGACAAGGTCGAAATAAGGGTGCAGGGCGTTCACAATACCGCGCACCACGGGCACGATGGCGTCGCCCGATTGCACCAGCCAGATGTCCATGGCCGGCAAGGTGTTGACCTGGTTGGCTGGCACGTCTGCGATGCCGTCGGCATCATCCAGCGCTTCAAAGCCACTGGCCGCCTGGTTTCCGCCCAACACAAGGTGGCCGTCCATCAACCGGCTTGTCGGGCTGGCGCCCGTGGGCTTGGCAAAATCTGCAAAATCAAGCGGGTCCGTGAAGGCCGCGCCGCCAAACAGCGCATCAAGATCGGACGCTGCAGCACAGGCCGACAGACCCACGGCCTGCAGGAGAACAGCAGCAGACAGGAAGATGCGGCCACCCACTATCACTTCGCGCCCCCTTCGGTGGTTATACCAGCGGCCTCAAGCCGTGCCTTCAGGGACGCCAGCGCTTCAGCATGGTCTTTCCAGCGCCCGACAGAGGACGCATAAAGGGGCTGCCGCACTTGCGCGGCACTGGCCGTGGCCGACGCGCTTTTGTTTTCATGGAACGTCAGGCAGGCGTCCTCAAATGGCAGGCCACAGTGGTCCAGCATCCGGCGCGTCTGGCCATCAAGGTCCGCGACCAGGCTTTCATAGGACACATCCAGAATGCGGCCGGGCAGCACAGCATGCCAGTGGGCCATCAGCTTCCGGTAGGCAATGAAATAGTCGGCCAGATCCTCCAGCCGGTAGCTATAGGGGTACCCGAGCCGGAACAGGGTTTTATAGATGGCAAAACAGCTGTCCATGGCCCCGCGTTGCAGATGGATGATCCGGGCGGTCGGCATGGCCCGGGCGATCAGGCCCAGATACAGGAAATTCGCTGGCGTCTTGTCCACCAGATAGGGGCCTGCCTGCCCGCGCGCCGCCGTGCTGGTGAGATAGGCTTCCCCGAGCGCCTCAAAATCAAGGGCCGCAGATTTTTCAATCAGGTCTGTCTTATTCGAAGCAGGGCCCGCGAGCCTCATCAGCGATTGGGCAAAATCATGAATTTCGCCAAGGCTGTCGACGCTTGAGTGCGAGCTTAATATCCGGTCCACGAGCGTCGTGCCCGTGCGCGGCAGGCCGACGATGAAGATCGGCCCCGGTGCGTCTGAGGTGGATACACCGCCTTTGAAAAAGTCGGCACTGAAAACCCGTTCGATATCGGCCATGGCGCCTGTGTCGGTGCTGACATGATAGGCCATCATGGAGGCGCGCAGGTCGGCGCCGCGCCGGAGGTGCGCAAAGCTCGCACCCGCGTCCCCGAGGTCTTCATATTCTTTCGCGAGCGCGTAGAAAAGCTGCACGGCGCCCTTCATGTCGGGGACACCTGAGCGCAAGAGCGCTTCCATCTCTGCGATGTGATTATTGTCCGCCGTCCATTTCCGCAGCGTGGCGCGGTTATAGTAAGCGTCATAATCGCTCGGCTTCAGGGCGATAACCTGATCATAAAGTGCGACGGCTTCATCAAGGTCCCCCACCGCCGTGGCGGCAGTCGCCAGGTTGTAGAGGGCCTGCGTATCCTTTGGCGCGAGCGCGACAGAGCGCTTGAAACAGTCATAGGCCAGATCAAAAACCGACAGGTGCGTATACAGCTGGCCGGTATGCATCAACAGATAGCTGTCGCCCCAGGCAAGCGCGCGAAGACGTGCGAGTTCATCTGTCGCGGCTTTCAGGTCGCCTTGCTGGATCAGGGCCTGCGCCACCTTGAGGTGGGCGTGAAGGTCTTCTTTCGCCAGCTCGACTACTTTCTGGAAGCTTGTGAGCATGGCGCTGAAGTTACCAGAGGCCTCGTGAACCCGCCCGAGCCGCCGCCACCCATCCGGGTTGGTGGGATGCTTTTCCGCCAGAAGGGCTGCGAGGTCACCGGCTTCTGCCAGGCGTCGCTCCTTCATCAGGGCATCAATTTGCTGTAGGGCGGTCATGATATTCACAAGGCTCTCTCCGCTGCAGGGACATCTGGTATGTCTGAGCATGCGGCAAATGAGGGGGGGAAGGGAAGCCCCTTCCCCACGGACGCTTTCAGCGTCGCTTTAGAAGTTATATTTGACCGCAAGGCCAACGGTGCGCGGCAGCGTGATTTCGCTTTTAGCGCCGCTGCCCAGATAGTTCTGGCTGGCGTCGGTGCCCATATAGGCGTCGCCGTAAACGGCCGAGATACCGCGGTTGTTGAAGATATTCTTGGCGAACAGCGTTACGTCAATGTCACCCTTGGTGAAGGTCAGGCCCGCACCCCATATGGAGAAGCCACCAAGCTCTGCCCCAAGGGTGGCGTTATCATTGTCGATATAGTTCTGGCTGCTGCTTTGAACATAACCGTTCACCCGTGCCACCATCTGGATCTCGCTGGTGATATCGGTGGTGTAATCAAACGCGATATTCAGCATATGCTTGGGCACGCCGGTGAGCTGGTTGCCGTCAGTGGCAATCACACTGCCGGTTGGCGACAGGAAGTCGCTGGTCAGCTTGGCGTCAGCGAAAGCGTAGCCGAGGTTATAGTGCAGCGCGTTGCCGATATAGCCTTCGACTTCGGCTTCAATCCCGATAGAGCGGGCGCTGTCGCCGTTGGCGACCGTGAAGAAACCCCAGTTGCTTGTCGCCGTGTTGATCTGCGGGTTGGACCAGTCCACATAAAAGCCGCTGACACTATAGCGGACATCCGCGGTCGCGCCCTTGATGCCGATCTCATAGTTTCGGGTGGAGTCCGAGCCGTAGGAAAGCCAGCTTTCGTCTTCGGCGAAGAAGCCGGTGGTGGGCACAGCAGTTGCGCCGCCACGGCGATAGCCTTCAGATACGGTGGCATAGACCATGGTATCGTCATTCACGTCATAGGACATGTTGAACTTGAAAAGCGCGTCTTTCTTGCCGGACGTCTCACCCTCGATCACAGCCGGTGCGAACAGCGTGTTCCAGAACGGCAGGTCAATGCGGGCGTCGGCGGTGACCTTGCTGTCGAAATAGCGGATGCCCGCTGTGACGCTCAGTCGGTCACTCACATCATAGGTCGCTTCACCGAAGAAGGCGGTTTCCTTGATCTTGGTCACGCTGTCGAAATCGAAATCATTGTCGATATCGGAATAGCCGAAGCCGTTGGACATCCATGGGAACACGGTCGACGCCCAGGCCCTGTAGCCCGCCAGCGTGGAGATCTGGTCAGCCGTCTGTTCCTGGTCGTGGTAATAGATACCCGCAACCCAGTTGAACGGCCCGTCACTCTGGGACACCAGACGCGCTTCCTGGATGAAAGCTTCATCGGAATAGCCCCGGTCGGCGCGTGCAAGCGGACGCGGCGAGTTATAATAGAAACCCGACAGCCAGTTTTTCTGGGCATAGAAGCCCGTGTTTTCGCTGATGGAGCGGCCATCGCGCTCATAGTAGGACGTTGACGAAGTAAGGGTCGCGAAGCCGAGGTCTATGTTCATTTCAAGGCTTGCAAGTTCGAGATCCGAGTGGGAAGGCTCTAGTTGCACAGACCCGGCTTCATAGCGGCCATACTCATTACCAAAACCGTCCAGGAAACCCTCTGCGGAGCCACGGCGAGCCCCCACTTCGTCGCTTTGACGCGTGTATGTGAGCACTGCATCAAAGGCATCGCTTGGCGCAAACAGCGCGCTGATACGCAGGAAATCAATGTCTACTGTGTCGGCGTCCTTGACCGAGGTGAAGACCGCATCGGTGTCTGTGATATCGCCCGGCACCACGGGGGCACCAGAGCTGTCCAGTTCATAGACATTCACATAATCGATGATACCGGCGGAATCGACCTTGCTGCCCACCACGCGAAGCGCAAGCGTGTCACCGAGCGGGATATTGGCAATGGCTTCACCCGTCCAGCTGAGGCTGCCGGAGCCCGCGGTGGTCGTCAGCGTGCCGCCAACAGAGCCTTCAAATTCGCCCAGCACCGGCTTGTTGGTGATATAGCGAACCGCACCGCCGAGCGAACCGGAGCCATAGAGCGTGCCCTGCGGGCCGCGCAGCACTTCGACGCGCTCGAGGTCACTCATCATCATGTTGCCGAACACCGGCGTATCGTTGATGTAGGTGGCAACCGTTGGCGCGCTGGTTACAGGCACGTCGGAGCGGTTGGCGCTATCCACGCTCAGGCCGCGGATACGAATGCCGTTCACCTGGCCCGCGTTCCGCGCACCTTTGTCGCTTACCGCCACACCCGGAATGTTGCGCAGCAGCTCCGACGCGTCGATCACCTTGGCGGCATCGATGGCAGCGCCGGACACTGCGGAAATATTATAGGGGATATCCTGGACAGATTCAGACCGGCGCGTGGCCGTGACCATGATTTCCTCAAAACTGATTCCCTCGTCTGCGGCATCCTGTGCGATCGCGGCAGGTGCGAATGCGCCCGACAGCGCCGTGGTGGAAAGCAGTGCGAATGTAGAAACTTTACCGATAGCCGTCATGGCTATTCCTCCCATTTCGATGTCATTTGACAAATTTATGGCAGGCTAATTTTTTATAGTCAACTAAATTTTTATTAGTGACTATTTTTTTAGTCGACTAAAAGATGTCTAGATTTCATAAGGCCCAACAATCATGGCGACATCCGCCGCGATGGCGTTGTGCAGGTCCTCGACCGTCATATCCTTCAGATACACATAATTCAGGAAGTGGATGCGCTCCATGCGGGTCAGCAGGAATGCCAGCTCGTGCATGTCTGTACCAGCCCGCAGCTTGCCGTCGTCCTGATATTTCCTGAGCACGCTTTCAATCGCGGTGCCCAGGCCGCTGGCGATGGTCTCGATATACCGGGGGGCAACCGCGGGGTCGCTTGCCGTCGCCACAAAGGCCACCACGTGGCCCCAAAGCTCGCGCGACAGGGCAGACAGGGTATCGTTGACGTTCGAGTGAATCACCTTGGCCACCAGTTCGGACGGTGTGTGCGTGCCGGTCTGTTTGGAAAAATCGTCCTGAGCTTCCTCGATCCCCTCCTCGCCGCGCGCCACAAGCGCCAGCAGCAAGTCGCCCTTGGTACCATAATAGTTATAGACGGTGGGGGCGGACACCAGCGCCCGTTCGGCGATCTCTTCGATCGTGGTGTCAGCGAATCCTTTTTCCACAAACAGGTCCGCCGCAGCCTTTTCAATCAGGGCGCGGCGCTGCGCCTTTTGTTTTTCCCTAAGGCCAGCCATGGTCTCTAGTCCCTTAATTTAATTTTTTAACTCGTATATTTTTTTATAGCTGAATAAAATATTTTTGCAACTGTCGGGGAATCACATACCACCAAAAAAATAGCCCCCCACCCGGAACCGGCCGGGTTGCCAATCATTTCTGAATTCAGGGAGAGACGGCAGGCAGCCAGCTACTGCCTGTTTTCCTGTTACGCGTCTCCGCGGCGAATGAAGAAGCCGGCATCAATCCAGCCTTGCCGCACGTCCGTGCGCCAGGAGTTCCTGACGTCCTCAAGGGGCCGCTGGCTCCAGGCCGCGAGGTCTTCGAGTGCCGCATCGATGCTGCCGAGTTGCTGGACTGCCATCAGGAAGCGGTGGTGGAACGGGCTGAGGGGATAGGTGGTGGTCTGGAAATCCCGGCGCACGACGGCGACATACTGCGCTGCCTGGCCCGGATGCGCTGGCGATTTGCCTGCGCGCACTTCATGATAATACCAGGCCACCGGGAAACGGTAGTGCCCCAGCACAAGGGACGGCAAAAGCGTCAGCTCCGCGTCAGCCTCCTGCCCATCAGGCCAGGGTTTGCCTTCATGCCCCGGCGCGTCAAACAGGTGAAACAGCGCACGCTCATACGTCGCAAGGTCGATCATGAAATCGATCCAGCTTTCGCGCTCGTCCTCCGGCAGGTCCTTGTCCGGGCGGTTGTCTGAAATCCAGCCTGCGAACCGGCGGCCCAGTTCATAGAGCGTATAACTGTCTGACGGGCAGCTGCGCAGATACTCATCCGCGAAATCACAGAACAGGTCCTGCCCCAGCGCGTGTGCGGTGGCCGGGAACTGCTCAATGAGGCACTGCCGAAGCCTGAGGATATAGCTGCGCTGATAGATACCCAGGCAGGCGGCAGCGTCAATGTGGGCGCCGGGCTTGAAGGTACCCGCCACACTTGCGCCGTCCACCCTGCCGGGGGCGATCAGCGCCTCCATCATCCAGCGCTGCATGTCTGGGAGCGTCGCTGTGGTCATAGGGTCTGCATCCTGCTCTCACCCATCACGTTCGGCACCATGAAATCCACCGGCGTGGAGGTGGCGGCACTGGTGCGCGAGCGGGTGGCCACTGCCTCTACCGGATCAATGCCGTCGATATAGGCGCGGGCGCGCAGCACCTCGGCGTGCACGCGGTCGAATTCCGGCACGTCGCCGTCCCACTCCAGAAGCGGGCTGGCGCCGCCGGTTTTCTGCCAGGCGGCGCGGAACAGCTGCCAGACTTCGTCACACACCGGGCCGTCGTGGGTGTCCACAATGTGGGTGCCGCAATGCTGGTGCCCGGCCAGATGCATCTGAACGACATGCTCAAAGGGGAAAGCCTTCATATAAGCGTCCGTGCTCGTCCCCGCATTGAAGCAGGTGACATAGACATTATTGACGTCCAGAAGGAGTTTGCAGCCGGTCTGGTCGCACAGGGCGCGCAGGAAATCCGGTTCGCTGATGGTCGACTGCTGGAACTGCACATAGCTGGAAGGGTTTTCGAGCACCAGCGGGCGTTCGAGCACGTCCTGCACTATGCGCACCCGCGCCGCCACATGGGTGAGGGCCTCTTCGGTCAACATCAGGGGCAGGAGGTCATGGCTGTTGAGGCCCATGATCCCGGTCCAGCACAGATGGTCGCTGACCCACCGGGCCTTCACATCGTCCGCCAGCGCTTTCAGCTTGGCAAGATACGCCCTATCCAGCGGGTCGGTGCTGCCGATCGACATGGACACCCCGTGCAGCACGATGGGATAGCGTTCCTTGATCTGGTCCAGGACCCAGCGCGGTCGTCCGCCTGAATCCATGAAATTCTCTGAAATGGCTTCGAACCAGTCCACCTCGGGCCAGGCCTTCAGGATATGGTCGAAATGGCTGTTGCGCAGCCCGACCCCCAGGCCCAACCTTTCGAAGGTTGGGCCCGAAGCGTCAGCCTGCGCAACGCTTTGCTTTACCGCACCATCCATCAGCTGCAGCTACCTGCGCCGCTCATGCCGGATGCCCCACAGGCGGTCATGCCCTGGCCGCTATAGTCCTGTATCCACTGAATGGTCGGGCCATACTGGAACAGGTTGGGATGCGGCACAGTGCCGGGCTTTTCGGGCAGGTGCGGCTTCTTCTTGCGGAGTTCCGGGTAGGTTTCCGTCTCAAAGATCTCCCGTGCCCGCACCCAGACGCTCTTGCCCTGGTTCTTGCCCATGGTGGAGAAACGCTCGGCGTTGATCGGCGTCGCGCACGACCCTTTGGTGGCGCAGGCGTTGTTGCTCGGGTCGTTATACTGCTCTTCCGCCGTACCGTAGAGGCCGCAACCGCCCTGGCCCGCACAGTTGTTCTTCACGTGGCAAGTATGGTCGGAGACGATTGGCTCACCCGGCTTGGTATAATTATAGGCAAGCGCCGTCGAGCAGTAACCCTGGCCCGCGCAGGCATTGTCCCGGGTACGGCCCTGCCCCTTGCAGCTGTTCAGCCCCATACAGGCGTGACGCACCTCGTCAGCCCCGATATCCTTTGGTGGATATTGCGGGAATTTCGGAATGCCCTGATAGGGTGTGATGTCGCACACCATCGATGGCGGGTTCGGCGCTGACGCCGGATAGGTCTTGAAGGTGGTGGCCGCTTTTGCCGCCGCCACATTGGCATCCAGCACATCCGCCGGCACGATGCCCGATGTCCAGTAAGGGCTGACATCAAAGAGGCTAGGGATCATGTTGATATAGCCCTGGATGTCATCGGTGTACCATTTCTCTGTGCCAATTTTTTTGTTCAACTTGGTAACCATGTGGCACAGGTTGCCAAACGCCTTGTCGCGGGTGCCAAGGTCGACATTCTCGAACGATGGTGCAAAGGCGACCGTCAGGCAGCTGCCCTTGATGGGCGCCTGCTGGACACGCATGGCCTGAATGACCTTGTCGAGAATCCAGATCATGGACCGGTGCAGGGACTGGTTGAAATAAAGCTTCTGCTGGGCCGGTGGGATCTTGAAGATGGTCTCGGTCATGATCAGCATATACTGGTAAAGACCGTTCACCACATTTGCACAGTCATTGAAGCCGTCTTCATAGTTGGCCGCCACCGGGTTGGTGGGCACATTATAGACGAAGCTCGCCAGATCAGAATTCGTGATGGTTGTCGCGGCGGGCGCCGGCGGGGTCGGGTTCTGATGCGGTATTTTTTCGTGGGCCGGGTCATAGCCCTCAAGGTTCGACTGCAGCGTCAGGAATTTATAATAGTGCGAAAACTCCTGGTCCGATGGATCGTCGAACTTGGTGAAATCATAGCCTTCGCCCTGGGCGTCGATCGTCTGGATCGCGAGGAGCGCACTCTCTTTTGAATTGACGGTCAGAAGCTGCACGCCGCCTGCGTGGCTGTCATCCCGGCTGGAGAATTCCGCCACAGTTGCAGCAGACCCCGCCGTCGGTGTCGGCACCGGGCATTTCTTGTCGAAGCTGCCGGTAGGATAGGCTGTATCAATATTGTTGGGCGAATAGTTGGTGTCCTGGATCTGGCTTGCAGTCTGGCGCTGATTGAAATCTGCGTCCGTGATGTATTTCGACAGGATGAGGCAGCGCACATAGGAATAGACCTGCCCGATCGTCGACCAAGCGCCCGGTTGCGGCGGCGCATCTGGCATGGCCGGATATTCGATCTCAAGAAACTGCCACATCTGCTCGAGCGAGAAGGGCGCCAGCGGTATTTGCATCGCCTTGCCGTCCGGCCCGAGGTAGGTGTGGCCTGGCAGGTTGGCCGGGTAAGGCCATGGTGAATTCCCATACAGCTCCGGGTCCTGCCCGAGCGAATCAAGAATGTTGGATGCAAGCGACATATGCAGCATCTCTTCCACCGCTACGCTCATGATCAGGCCGCCGGCCTCATCGGCGAAACGGGTCACGTTGGTGGACGGAAAGCCCTCCGGCGTCCGGTTGATGGAATAATAGGTGTAGAGATAGATTGGCAGGGTCGCGAGTTCGATCTTAACCGCCACCTTCAAGTGTTCGGTCAGATCGCTGAGCACTTTTTCCCGGTTCCAGGCGGGCGAGGTGTTGATGGTGTTGATCAGTGCCTTTTCCGCTTCAGTTGGCGGCAGCAGAGGATCGCTTTTTTGGGTCGTGTCGTACATGGGTGTGTCCTTTGTCTCTATTGGAATGCCTCTGTGTCGGGCGCCCGATCCAGCTCAGGCGCCCGGCACTGTTTTAAGAACCCGGAACTTTGGTCAATGTGTTCGCCGTGACATGCGGGAAGGTCAGGAAGCGCCCCCCCACCGGCAGCTGCATCCAGATGGACTGGCTATATTGCAACTGGGTATAATTGTCGGTCCCGTCGAAGGATTCGAGCCAATAGGTGAAATCGTAGCACTGCACGTTGGCGTGCTGCTGTTCGAACCCAATGTTGGTCACAGCGCCCTTGCCGTTCCTTGTGCTCAACGCCAGCTCCAGGAAGTTGGTCGGTTTTCTGGCCGCCAACGCATTCTCAAGCACCAGGTTTGGGTTTGCCGTGAAGTTGGGCTGCGGGTTGGTCACCGGGTCCTGGGTGGTATATTGGGGCGGCAGGCCGCTGAAGCCTTCAGGCTGCACGGTGGCGGGTGGGATCGTCGGGACGCCTGATCCGGCGTTGCTGCCCGTATAATTGCCCAGCGCCAGGATCGAGTTGCCGTGCGGTACCGATACCTGCTTGACCACATTGAAGGCCTGGGTTGGCGCCATGCTGTCCTTGACCGTCTGGTTGCCGATACCCGGCTGGTCCCCATTGCCGTAGGGGCCCAGCTGCTGCGTACCGTCACGCAGGAACAGAAGCGAACCGTTTTCCGCGTGCACCAGCGCATCCTTGTTTGGCCCTTCGGCAAAATAGACGCGTTGCTCGTAAAAGATCGTATAGGCGGTCTGTGTTCCAATACCCCCGCGATTTGCGGCGCTACCGTGAATGGCTGAAAACGTCAGTTCTTCATAGTAAGTGAAATTCTTGAGGATGAAGCCTGACGGGCTCGATGGGTCCACCTGCGGCAGGGGCATCACATTATAGGCATAGGGCGCCTGTGGCCCACCCATGCTGGTGCCTGGCAGATTCTGGTTGGTCCAGGTGCCGATCAGATACTGCAACGGGCCAAGGTCTGCGGTCGGCACACCCGGCGACATCTGCGGCGGTTCGGTGATCAGTGGTTCAGACAGGTTGGGTGCGGTGTTTGGTGGATGAACAGTCATGGTGGGTGCCCTTGGTTGCGTTATGGACCGCCCCCCTGGCGGCCCGGATACCGGACTGACCACCTACCTGAAGTACAGCTCCCCTGTCGGTACAGACACATCTGTACCGCGGGAGAGACTGCCGGGAAGGCACCCAATCCTTGCCTCATTACATTCGGGAACTCTTGAACTTTTACATCTATAGCGATGCGATATCTACTATTAGGTGTATATCACTTCGTCAAAATAGCAGCAACGCAATCCATCGTCCTGACGTCAGAACTGTTGTCAGACAGGTTGTATTGAGAGCGTTGCAGAAAAAACCCTGTAAAAATCTCGGGGAGGAAACTGCGCTTTTTCAAGGCCGCCCGACCAAAAACAGACACCCGGCGGAGCAACCAAAATATAATGGCGGAAACAATATGGGTAGATTGACACTAAGCGCTTGACACAAGCCCCTTAACACGGTCTAAAGTCGGAATATTTTGTTTTATTCGCAGCACTTTGCTACCGCGCATCAACGTTTATGGGGGACGTATGGCGGACCTGTCAGGTACGAACAATTCCGATACAATTCAAGGAACGGCTTCTGCCGACACCATCCGCGGGCTTGATGGTGATGATACCATCTATGCGACTACTGGCGGTGACGTTATCGATGGCGGCACCGGAACCGATGTTCTTGACCTGATGACTGCGCTGAATGCCCAGCTTGGTCACGATGTTGCTGTGAACGCGGAAATAGACGGTGCCGTGACGTCTGCAGGTGGCGAAATTCTGGTTACCGATATGGCCTCCATCGAAGCACTGAGGGGTGGCGGCTGCAACGATACCCTGTCAGGCAATCAGAATGATGATGCCCTTGATGGCGGCGGCGGCGACGACCAGCTGTCTGGGCGCGACGGTGATGACGTGCTTGTCGGTGGCAGTGGTAACGATACCCTGACTGGTGGCGCCGGCACCGATGTCCTGACCGGGGGCGATGGGGCAGACCTGTTCGTCTTTGGCGCAGGCTGGGGTAACGACACCATTGCAGACTATGCGGACGCATCTGACCAGATCGATATGTCCGGCACGGGCCTGGCCTTCAGCGACCTGACCATTACCCAGGATGGCAGCGATGCCCTGATAGCAGACGGTAGTGGCAATTCCATTCGACTGGTGAATACGACAGCCGCCGACATCACAGCAGACAAGCTTAACCTGGATAGCGGGATTATCGAAGGCACGTCGGGGAACGACACCCTGGCCGGTACCGCCGGCACCGATACCATCACGGGCCTTGGCGGTGACGACACCATCTATGCGACCACAGGCAATGACATCATCGATGGCGGCGACGGGACCGATCTTCTTGACCTGATGACGGTCCTGCGGGACCAGCTTGGTCGCGACTATGCAGTCAACGCAGAAATCGACGGCCCTGTGACAGCCGAAGGCCAGTTGATCATCTCCGACATGGCTCACATCGAAGCCCTCAAGGGGGGCGCCTGCAATGACACCCTGTGGGGCAACCAGAACAACGACGCGCTGGACGGCAGCGACGGCGATGACCAACTATACGGGCGCGCGGGCAACGACACACTGGTTGGCGGCAACGGTGACGATACGCTCGACGGTGACATCCGGCATGTGCCTTCGGAGACCGGTGATGACCGCCTGACCGGCGGCGCAGGCGCGGACACCTTCTCCTACCAGGTGGCTGGCTGGGGCAACGATACCATCACCGATTTCGAGGTGGGCACCGACCGGATCGACATGTCGGGTCGAGGTTTCACCTTCCTGGACCTGACCATCACCCAGGATGGCGATGATGCGCTGATCGAAGACGGAAGCGGCAATTCGATCCGGCTTCTGAATGTCACGGCCGACGACCTGACGCCTGCTGACCTCAACATTGACGCCGGCGGTATCATTGGCACCGCCGACAGCGACACGCTGGACGGCACGGCCAACGACGACCGCATCCTTGGCCGCAGCGGCGATGACGCCGTAAGCGGTGGCGCTGGCAACGACGAAATCGACGGGGACAGTGGCAACGACAGGCTGTCCGGCAGCGCGGGCAACGATACGCTGCGGGGGGGTGCCGGTAACGACACTCTGCTCGGCGAGGACGGCACAGACAGCCTGCAAGGCGGTGACGGCAGCGACCGGCTGCATAGCGGATCGGGAAACGGCGACACACTGCGCGGCGGCAACGGCGACGATACGCTGCAAATTCACACCAGCCGTGTCGTGGCATCGGGCGATGCCGATAACGACGTGCTTTATGTTTCCGGCATCAATTCGACCGTTTCCGGCGGTGACGGCGATGATCTGGTCAGGGTCAATGTCTCGGGTGTGGTGGCCTCTGGTGATGCAGGCAGCGATACGCTGCGCGCCTATGCCGAAAATGTCACCCTTTCCGGTGGTGACGGCGACGACAGCCTTTTGGCCGGTGCATCGCAAACAACCCTGTTGGGCGGCGCGGGCGATGACTATATCCGGATTGATGCCACTGCCATGGTCAATGCAGGCGCGGGCGCCGACACCATCTATGTCACGGCCAGTGGATCCAACATTGACCTGGGCGAGGATACCGACGGTGACATTGTTGGCGTGCAGTCATGGGACAACCTCTATCGCCTGAACAACACGGTCTTTGAAAACTGGACCACTCACGACCATCTGTCTGTGCCCCTGAACGGACAAGACGACTACAGTGTGACCAGCTCTGTCGTTGACGGCAACATGCAGGTCACGGTCAAGGTTTTCTATCATGATGTCACCTTCACGGTAAACGGCCTGACGACAGGCGGATTCGTGGGCGCCGCGTTTGGCGACACGTTTGTGATCTATTATTCCGAAACTGGTGAGGTTTCTGAAAGCAATGCCTTTGGCGGACTTGATATTATCGGTGCCGATTCTGGCGAAACCCTGTCGGGCACAGCCGGTAATGACCGGATCAGCGGTCGTGAAGGCCATGACAGTATTGTTGGCGGCGACGGCGATGACAGCCTGTCGGGCTACTGGGGCAATGATACCCTTGAGGGCGGGCTGGGTGACGATTATCTGATCGGCGAAGGCAGCAACGACCGCCTTGTCGGCGGCGACGGCAACGACACACTGAAAGGCGGCGCAGCCCAGGACACCCTGTTAGGCGGCGAGGGCGCTGATGTCCTGGTCGGTGGCCAGGGCAGAGATCTGCTTGATGGCGGCAATGGCGACGACACGCTTACTTCCGACCAATATGACACAGGTGACGACACCCTGCTTGGTGGCGCGGGCAACGATGTTCTGCTAGGGGGCCGAGACAGCCAGGTGATCGAGGGCGGCACGGGCAACGACAAGCTCAGTGGCGGCAGTGACGATGATACGCTCAGGGGTGGTGACGGTAACGACACGCTCGATGACCAAGGCAGCCCTTACTATTATTACTCCGGAGGCAATCTTCTGGAAGGCGGCGCCGGGAATGACAAGCTGACCACCAGCAGCAGCGGCCGGGACACCCTTTCGGGCGGGGACGGCGACGACAGTATCAGCTCCGGGGCCATGCTGCTGATGGGCGGGGACGGCAACGATACCATCCGGGCGCAGACCGCTTCCTCCGCTTTCAAGATGACGATTGAGGGCGGCGCCGGTGAAGACCTGATTTACCTGGCCAGTTCGGATGCATTCGTCGATCTGGGTGAAGACGATGTAACCGATACCATCCGCCTTGGTTACACCGAACTGACCTCCCGCCTGGACGGCACGGAGTTCGAAAACTGGACCGAAGCCGACAGGATTGTATTCGACCTAAGCGGCCTGAATTACGAACCCGACTATAGCGGCATCCAGACACAGGCACTGGGCGACGACCTTATCGTCATGTTCACGTTCGGGCGCGGCGATGCCGATCCCTTGCAGGGGTCCATCCGCATCAACGGGGCTGTCGGCTCCAGAATCGTATTGGCCGAGGCAGGCAATGAACTGACCTTCAAACTGGTGGCGTCAGACACAACCCAGGCCGACAATACTGAAGGCGGCGCTGATTTCTTTGGCAGCGCCAATAACGATATCTTTGATGGCACCGGCAATGCGGATCGCCTTTCCGGTGAAGGCGGCGACGATATTCTTCGCGGCAACGGCGGCAATGACACCATCAGCGGCGGGGCCGGCAACGACAGTGCTGTCGGTGGCAACGGCGATGATTTTATCCGTGGCGGCGATGGCGATGACATTGTGGCTGGCAATGCGGGTGATGATCTTCTGGAAGGCAGCGGCGGCCAGGACAGCCTGTCCGGCGGCGACGGCAATGACACCATGGTGGGGGGCGACGGCGAAGACACCCTGCTTGGTGGCAGCGGTGATGACCTTCTGCTTGCACACGAAACCACGTCGTCACAAGCCACTATCAACGACCGCATCGAAGGCGGTGACGGCAACGACACCATTCGCTCGGAAGGTGGCGACGATACGCTGCTTGGCGGCGCAGGCGACGATGTCATCCTGGATGATGACTGGAATCAAGGCCGCACCCTGCTGTCAGGTGGCGACGGCAACGACACACTCACGGCCAATGGCGGCGACGATACACTAGACGGCGGCGCCGGCGATGACCTGCTGCGTGGCGGCAGCGGCAACGACCTGCAGCTGGGCGGCGAAGGCAGCGACACGATAACCGTTGGGACGGGGGATGATACCGTTGACCTCGGCGCCGACAATGACGCCGACGTCGTGCGTACAGGCCTGTCGTCTTATGACGTCCAGAATTTGGACGGCACAGTTATTCGCAACTTCACAACTGCTGACAGCATTCAGGTCTCAACCAGCTACTATGAGATAGGGCCGAGCTCTGAAGTTGTGGACGGCAATACGGTTGTAACGCTGGATTTCCGAGGGTCCAGCTATCAGTTCACCCTGGAGGGTTTTGAAGGCGAGCTGGTTCACCTGCCGCCTCATGCGACCTCCGGCGGCACGCACACCTTCCTGTTTGCTCCTGTTGGCGGCGGTTGCCAGGACAATGAAGCAGGCGGCTTCACCGTCTTTGGTACGGCGAACGGCGATTCGCTTGGCGGCGGCGCAAATGCGGATCTTTTGGCAGGGCTGGCTGGCGACGATACCCTGCGTAGCGGCGACGGCCAGGATACACTGCTGGGCGGTGCTGGCGATGACCTTCTCTATGTATCCGGCTCCCCTGGCCATATCGACGGCGGCGACGGACAAGACACCGTCAGCTTTGCCGACTTCGATGAAGCACTGGATGTCTCCATTTCTGGAGGCCTCCAACTGTCGATAGACGACCTCCGGATCAATCACATTGAGGCCGTGATTGCCACTGACCTGGCAGACAAAATCATCGTCAATGACAATGTAACAGTCTTCGGCGGCGCGGGCGACGATACCCTGTCCAACAGCTATTATAGCGGTGTTCTGGACGGTGGCGATGGCGCCGATTTGATTAGCGGCGCAAGCGGCACGGACGCGCTATATGGTGGCAATGGCGACGACACCATTACCAGTTCCGCCAGCTCATACGGTACCGGCGATACCATTGATGGCGGCAGCGGCAACGACCTGATCACCATCGCCGGCAACGGCAAGGCTGTCATTTCAGGGGGCGACGGCGACGATACTGTGTCGGTCAATAAGGGCGCACACGTCACGGGCGGTGCGGGCAATGACCTGATCATCAGCGCGGGCGACGATACCCGCTTCTATTTCGGTTCAGGCTGGGGCAGCGACACGATTGAAGGCTTTGATGCTGGCAGCGAACGGCTCAGCCTGGCCACCACGGGTCTCAGCTTTGCTGACCTCACGATCACCGCGCAAGGCGATGACGCCCTGGTTTCCGACGGTAGCGGCAACAGCATTTTGCTGACAGGCGTCGACGCCTCGGCTTTGACCGCCGAAGACTTCATCTTCACCAATGTCCACACAGGCACGAGCGGCAATGACTATCTGCTTGGCTCCTATCTGGATGATATCATTTCCGGCGGCAACGGCGACGACACCATCGTGGGCCAGGACGGCGACAACACGCTGACGGGCGGCATGGGCGCGGACGTTTTCGTGCTCAGCAGTCCCTTCGGCACCAACAGCATCACGGACTTTGTCGTTGGACAGGACCGCATCAACATCGCCGGCACATCCCTGGGCTATTCGGAACTGACAATTGTTCAGGAAGGCGAGAATACCGTCATCACCGGTGATGGATCCCTTGCCATCACGCTTGAAGGTGTCGAGGCAACGGAACTGGGTGCTTCAAGCTTTGTCACGGCCGACTATCTGACCACCGTGTGGGACTTTTCAGCCTGGCTTGCCTATCCGACGCTGATCTACAACCCCACAGGCAGCAGCAGTACGGACCCGCTTGTGGTGTCCGGCACCCACACCATCAGCGCTGACGACGAGGTTTATGTCGAGCTTGGCTCCTATGCACGCGGTGTGATCAGCAGCGGCGATACCGGCACCAGCCTCAATAACGAAGGCAATATCTTTGTCTCGCACGGCAAGCTCCATACCTATAATTCTGCGGTCGGTGTGGCCGGAGACGGCTGGGATACCCTTACAAACAGCGGCAGTATATCGGCCGTGTCCTACTATTCCGACGCTTATGGGGTATCTGTTCAGGGACGAGCCACAGCGGCGTCAACAGGGCTGACAAACAGCGGCACGATCCAGGCGCTGTCACGCACGGAAAGCGCGACGGGCGTCTATTATAACGCGGCAGGCGAAACGGGCTCCCATACAAACAGTGGCACCATCCACGCCTGGACCGGCACAGGCGGCCTCGCCTCTGCGATGCGCCTTTACGGCGACAACACCCTCGCCAACTCAGGCACCTTGCTTGCGGAAGGGGGCAGTCTGTCGTTCGGGGTTGGAATCTATTCCGGTGAAACCTCCCTCACCAACACGGGTATCATTACTGCAAGTCGCCACTATGAATATGGTACCAGTTACGGCGTTTATTCGTCAGGGAACCAAGCCAGCCTGGTCACCATCACGAATGATGGAACCATCACCGCAGACATTGGTGTGCGTGCGTACCTGGCCACGGTGAACCTGACAAATACCGGCACCATTACCGGCGACATCGTTCTGGGCATCGGTGACGACACGGTCACCAATACCGGGACCATCGGCGGGACCATCAGCGCCAGTGCAGGCGATGATATCATCCTTGCAGGCGACGGTAATGATACGGTCAGCGGCGGCGTTGGATCTGATACACTGGACGGTGGCGCCGGATACGATATCGCGACCTATGCAGACTCGGACACTGCCGTGGCTGTCGACCTGTCGGCCGGTACGGCGACAAGTGGTTCGGGCGACAATGACGTGCTATCGGGCTTCGAAGCGATCGTGGGCAGCACCTATGTTGACACTCTCAAGGGCGATTCCGGCGACAACCAGCTGTCTGGCGGCCAGGGCGGCGCCCGGGATTTCCTGACAGGCGGCGCCGGTGACGATACGCTTTCGGGCGGCAACGGTGACGATGTCTTCGTTTATGCCGCGGGTTGGGGCAACGACGTCATCACCGACTTCAACGTCGACGGAGACCTTCTGGAAGTCAGCGGCACAGGCCTGACCTTCGCCGACCTGATCATCACAGCAGATGGCGACGACACAGTCATTTCCGACGGGTCGGGCAACAGCATCCGGCTTGTCGGCGTGGCGAGCACCGACGTGACCGAGGCCATTTTCAGCTTCGATGGCGTCATCCCGTTCACCAACGGCGACAATGCTGACAGCATCCAGGAAGCGCTGGGCATCACCGACCCATGGGCCGAGATGCCTTCCGGGTATGCGCAGCCGGGATCAGACCCTTATACCAGTTCGCTTTATATCTCGGGCAATCGCACCGTGGGGGCCGACGAAGACATCAATATCGAGGTCCCGAACTATTCCCGCGCCATCCGCGGCTATAGCGGCGACAGCCTGACCAACGAGGGCCAGATATGGCTCGAGCTGGGCTACAGCTATTATTCCAGCAACGGCATCTACAACATTGGCCAGTTCAATAACAGTGGCTCAACCGTGATCATCGGTCATAACGCCTCACTTTATGGCGTTCGGGCCTACAACATCGACAATAGCGGCTCCATTGTCGCGGCTGGCAACAGCAATGTTACCACTGTTTATTTCACCAACAACGGCGGTATCCTGACCAATACCGGCCATATCGAAGCCTGGGCCGACGGCGGCTACGCCACCGGCGTGGAACTGGAATGGCAGCGCGGCTTCACCAATGATGGCACCATCCTGGCACAAGGGTCCGTGGGCGCGCGCGGCGTTCGCTTTGACGGCCGCTATGTTACCGATTTCGTCAACAATGGCACCATCACCGCTGTGTCCGGTGACGTGGACAATGGCTCTGTTGGCGTAACCTTCACGACCATCCAGAATGGCCACAAGGTCACCAATACCGGTACCATTGAGGCCGATATCTCGATCCAGTTCCTGGGCAACACCTATTATGACCCGACCATCATCAACAGCGGATCGCTGATCGGTGACCTGGACCTGGACAATGGCGGCATCTTCGTGATCGAAAACACGGGCTCGATCGAAGGGGATATCCTGCTTGGTGACGGCGACGACCGCGTTGATAGCACCAGCGGCCAGATCGTCGGCGCTATTTCGGCCGGCGGTGGTGACGACACCATCATCGGCTCTGAAAGCGACGACATCATCCTGGGTGGTGAAGGCCTTGACTATCTCGATGGCGGCAATGGCGACGACACGCTCACCGGCGGAACCGGTAGGGACATCTTCGTCATTACCGGAAACGACGTTATCACCGACTTCGGCACCGGCCACGACCGGCTGATTTTCAGTGACGCCAATTTTGACGACCTGACAATCTCCAGCTGCGGCGATGACGTGATTGTATCTGATGGATCTGGCAACCAGGTCACCCTCGTGGGCCATGATAGTGCCGACATCACGGAAGACGATTTTGTTGTCCCCGGCAGCCTTGGCGACTATCTCGGCATTCTCGCGCCCTGGACTAGCCTGCCCGACATTCTGGTGCGGCCGTCTGGATCGTCGACCCACGACGGTGGACTAATCTCTGACGATATCGAAAGTGAAATCTATAACCCAGGGACAAACGAGTCGCGTTTCCTGACTTTAAACTCACATGTCGCCAACGACAGCCTTATTTGGGTCGAGTATGACGAGCCATACAGAGACCACTCTACCATTTATATCGATCCATACCTTAGGCTGACCAACAACGGCACGATTGTAGCGATTGATGAAGATGGCTGGAATACTGCCGTTCAAGGCAACTACAGGAGTAAAGTTGAAAACCATGGAAACATATATTCCATAGCCGGTTATGACGCCACAGGCGTCTCACTTCGCTCTGGCCAGCTGATAAACCATGGGACTATCGAATCGTGGGCGGGTGAGAGCTCTTCGACCGGCGTTGAACTTCTCTATGGCGATGGCACTAGCCAAAACCATGGGACAATCACAGCGAATGGCTTCGTCCTTGCTACCGCTGTTTATCTTCATAGTGTGAACTCCGATGGCGTTACCTTCGAAAATACCGGCGAACTATTTGCCCGCACAAGCAGCGCAGGAAGCGACAGCATCGGTATTCATAACTATAGTAGCTACCGGTCTATAATCATCAACAGCGGCGTGATTGACGCTGACATCGCCTACCTCGGGGCCACTTGGAGCTCCTACGAAACGTTTAACAACGACGGTACCATCATCGGTGATGTGAAGATGCAGAGTGGTACTGACATCTTTAACAACACCGGTTCGATCACCGGAGATGTTGATATGGGGGTCGGCGACGACACGCTGACAAACACCGGCACCATCACCGGCAATGTCGACCTCAGCAGCGGCAACGACAGGCTGAACAACACTGGCGGCAGCGTTGACGGCATCATCGATGGCGGTGCTGGCCATGATATCATCATTGGGTCGGCGGGTGACGATACCATTGATGGCGGTGACGGCTCCGACAGCCTGCTTGGCGGCGACGGCAACGACAGCCTTGCCGGCGGCAACGGCGACGACACCATCATTGGCGGCAATGGCGACGACATGATCACGCTGGGAAGCGGCGGCGACGTGATCGACCTGCGCGCCGGATGGGGCAATGATACCGTCACAGATTTCAACCCCGATGTAGACCGCATCGATATCGCGCGCTTGGGCATCAAGTATGATGACCTGACAATCACCAGCAGTGGCGACGATGTGATCATTAGCGACGGTGAAGGCAACAGCCTGACGCTCCAGAATGTGGCGCTCGAGGACATTGGCCGTGACCAGTTCTATATCTACACGGTCAATGTAGGCACGGACTATGCGGACAGCTTCAATTCAGACGCCGACGGCCAATGGCAGACCGATAGCTATGGCAATCTGGTCCACGGGTTCGCGGGCGATGATTCGATCCTTGGTCTTGGCGGTGACGACTATCTTGTCGGTGGCCCCGGCGAGGATACGCTCGATGGCGGCGAAGGCAGCGACTGGGTATCGGCAGCCGATTCCTATCTTGGCGTCAGCATCAACCTGGCCGAAGGCACGGTGACGGGCGAAGGCAATAACGGCGACACGTTGATCAGCATCGAAAACGCCGTCGGCTCCTTCGCGGGCGACCGCCTCGAAGGCGACAGCGGCGACAACATCCTGCGCGGCCTCTCGGGTGGCGACGTGTTCGCCTTCGACACCGGCTGGGGCAATGACACGATCGAAGATTTCGACCCCACAGCCGACATCCTCGATTTCACCGACACAGGCCTCACGTTCGCAGACCTTGTCATCGCGCAGGACGGCGACAACACGCTTATCTCAGGCGGCGGCAATACGCTGACACTCGAAGACGTGACGGCCACGGATGTGGTGGAAGCCGTCTTCAGCTTCGACGGCACAGCCACCCCCACAGACGACAGCCCGACCGGGGTGATTGCAGACGTGCTCGGCATCACAGACCCGTGGGCGGACCTGCCGGAAATCGGCTATCTGCCTTTCTGGAGCAACATCGCCAGCTCGAGCTTCCGGCCAAATATCACCGATGGCGCCATTGAAACCGGCACCTATGTCAATCTGAATGGCTCGCGGCTTATCAGCGTCGGGTCACCGCAGATAGAAACCCTCACGTTCGACGGGGCCGCCATTGTTCGCGCCCTTACAGGCTACTATTCTGCCGACGCTGTCGTGGCACATGCAGAAACCTTTGTGAACCAAGGCCTGATCCTCGCCATCGCGCAAAATCAAGAAGAGGCCTATGGTTTCTTGTCAGTTAGTGGCACCGCCTTGGATAACCAAGGTGAAATTTATGCAATTGCTGAAACTTACAATGCCAAAGCTGCCACAATCTATATCAACGACCCATCCGACGCATCGGTCAACAGCGGTCATATTGAAGCCTGGGCAGGCCTACACGCCATGGGGGTTCAGGTTTGGGGTGGCAGCTTCAACAATATTGGCACCGTTCTGGCGCAGGGTGCAGCCTCTGGTGTCGGCATTCGAGCCGAATCGTCTAGCGATACATCGATAACCAACAGCGGCCAGATCACCGCCATCGATAATACTGAAACCATCAACTCTGTCGGCGTGGACCTTAGAGGCTCCGGTGACCATAGCTTCACAAACACAGGAACGGTGACAGCTGAAATCGCCGTGAATGCCAGCGGTTACCGGTACACCGACAACGGGTTCACCGTTAACAACAGTGGTACGCTGGACGGCGCCATTCACGCCAGTAACACCTGGATGGATATTACCAACACAGGCACAATTACTGGTGACCTGAACCTGGGCGATGGATCTGACACGATCGACAGCACAGGCGGTCAGATTCATGGCGTCATCACGGCCGGCGAAGGCGACGACCTGGTGCGCGGCTCCGAAAGCGACGATACGATCGAGGGCGGCGAAGGCGACGACACCCTCGGCGGCGGCCATGGCGAAGACCTCATGAGCGGCGGCGCAGGCGACGATATTTTCGTCCTGACGCCAGACTGGGGCAACGACACCGTTGAAGACTTCACCCTGGGCCACGACCTGATCGGCCTGTCTGAAGGCGGCGTACAGTTTGATGACCTGATCATCACCCAGGATGGCGATAATACCGTGATCAGCGATGGTAGCGGCAACAGCCTGACGCTGTTGAACGTCACTGCCGAGACCATTGATGAAACCGCCTTCCTCAAGGGTGGCATCATGGTAGGGACCGATGCCGATGAAACCCTCACTGACGGTGACGGCAGCACCAAAATCTATGCTGCGCGCGGTGATGACACCGTTGCCGGCCAAGACGGCGACGACACGATTGTCGGTGGGCTGGGCCACGACAGAATAGACGGCGGCAGCGGAATCGACACAGCGTCCTATGAAGGCAGCCACAAGGGCGTATCGATCGACCTGAGTTCGAGCGGCAGACAATCCAGCGGTGACGCAACGGGCGACCGCCTGATCAATATTGAGAATGTGATCGGCTCGTCCAACAATGACACGCTGGTGGGCGACGGCGGCGACAATATCCTGCGTGGCGGCGACAAGCGGGACGCGCTCACAGGGGCGGGCGGCGACGACACCCTCATTGGCGGCACCGGAGACGACGTGTTCCACTTTGCCTCTGGCTGGGGCAATGATGTGATCCGCGATTTCAGCCGTGGCAGCAACATTATTGAAATGTCCGGCACTGGTCTTGCCTTCAGCGATCTGGTGATCACCCAGTCCGGCGATGATGCCGTGATTTCAGACGGTTCTGGAAACAGCATCACGCTGCGCGATGTCGCGGCAACCGACCTCACGGAAGCGGACTTCAGCTTCGACGGCACAATCCCGGCCACTGATGAAGATCAGGGCTCCGGAGTCTATGCCTATGAGATTCTTGACCTTGGCGTCCCCTTCACCTTCTTCCCGGACCATATCACCCGCCCGGATGTGGATGCTCAGACAGGCGCCCAGATCTATTCGGGCAACACCGTCATCCCAACCGAAGAAGCACTTTACTTCAAGGGCACCTATCGCCCGATCCAGGTCGACGGTAATTTCTCTAACCTTGGGACCATCTGGACCGAAGGAAGCACCACCGGCATCTATGCAACCCCGGGCGACACGGTCATCAACGGAGGCAGGATTGTTGCCCTGGCGCAGACTGGATACCTGCGTGCCATCGATATTTATGACAGCGCAACTGTCGTCAACAATGGCGAGATTTATGCCGTGTCGGCCGAAGGGTCTGCGGTCGGCTATGAAACGACGTCATCGTCAGGGAACGCCATCAACAGCGGTTTGGTGCATGCCTGGGCAGGCGGCGGCGACGCCACGGGTGTCAACTTCCAGAGCGGCGGCAACTTCTTCAACAGCGGCACCATCCTGACTGAGGGCAGCGTGAATGCAACGGGCATTCTTGCCACCCACAACACGCCGGTTCACATCTATAATGATGGAACAATCACAACGAACACAGGGCCGAACGGCAATGAATCCATAGGCGTCCGCTTTACGCGCCTGGTCGAAGGTCACAGCCTGACAAACACCGGTACGATCTCAGCCGACATCGCGGTCCAGTTCGATACAACACCACAGTATTACGACCCCACCATCACCAACAGCGGCACCATCGAAGGCGACCTGCGCCTGCTGGGCGGCACATTCGTGGTCAACAACACAGGCTCGATCACCGGCGACGTGACGCTCGCGGCTGGTGACGACATGTTCGACAGCCGCGATGGCTCCTTCACCGGCCGGATATATGCCAACGCCGGGGATGACACCATCCTGCTGTCGGATGGCGCGCACTTTATCTCCGCTGGTAGCGGGGATGACGTCATCTCCGCAGGCGCCGGAGATGACACCATTTACGCCTTGGATGGCAACGATCTCATCGACAGCGGTGAAGGGGACGACCTCATCAATCTTGGTTGGGGCGGCCGCGACACCCTTGTGCTGTCATCGGGTAACGATACTGTCGACGGCCTGACGACAGCCGATGTGATCAGAACATCTGACATTCTTGATTATTCCCTGAACCTGACCGGTAACAATGTGTTGCTGAGCTATGGCGGCGATCAAGCTGGCACGCTGCTTTTCAACAACACCTCCATCAGCATGGTCGAACAAGCCATTTCCCGCGGCACCACCGGGGTGCGCAGGATCGGCAACTCCAGGGACGAGGAAATCGTCGGCACGGTCAGCGACGACACGCTTTACGGCCAGGGCGGCAACGATTCATTGATCGGTGGGGCAGGCGCCGACCTGCTTGATGGCGGCCACCAGCACGACAGGATCGATGGCGGATCAGGTGACGACCAGATTGACGGCGGCACCGGCGATGACACCATTGATGGTGGGGCCGGCAATGACCGGATCAACACCGGCAGCGGGGCGGACGTCGCAAGCGGCGGTAACGGTGACGATACAATCACGTCCGGTTCGGACAACTCCACCCTTTCCGGTGACGCAGGTAGCGATGTGATCACCGGCGGCTCAGGCAGCGACCTGATCCTGGGCGGTAACGGCGACGATACCCTGGTCACAGGCGGCGGAGCGGACACGCTCGACGGCGGGCAAGGCGACGACCTTGCCAGATTCACAGATCAATCACAGGCCATTTCCCTCGACCTGGAGACTGGAACCGTAGCCACAGCAACCGGCACCGTCACCTTGCGCGGCATCGAAAAAATTGTCGGATCAGGCTCCGACGACACCCTGACGGGCTCCTCGCGCGACGACACAATCGTCGGCAGCGGCGGCGATGACATCATCGAAGGTGCCGGCGGCAATGATCTGCTGACTGGCAGCTCCGGCAGTGACAGGTTCGTGTTCCGTGGCACCAGCTGGGGCAATGACACCATCGAAGACTTCACATCCGGTGTTGATGTCATCGATATGTCGTCGACACTCAGCACCTCAAGCGACGTAACCTTCACCAAGGTCGGCAACGGCACCCTCCTGGAAGACGGCAATGGCAACAGCCTGCTGATCCGGGGCATCGTGCCAGACGATATTAGCCTGGACGACTTCCTGTTCACACGCATCATCAATGGCTCGAGCGGCAACGACTCTCTCGGCGGCGACAGCCAGGACAATGAAATGTGGGGTGGCTGCGGCGACGATATGATGGACGGCGGCGCGGGCGCAGATTCGATGGTTGGCGGCACCGGCGACGACACGATCAACGGCGGCACAGGCGACGATACAATCGAAGGCGGCGCGGGCGCTGATATGATGATCGGCGGCGCGGGAGCCGACCTGGTGATGGGCGGCTGCGGCGACGACACTGTGCAGGCCATCTTTATCGAACCTGATGCAGGCGCCATGACCATGCGGCTTGAAGCCATGGCAGAAGGCGGACGCGCCAGCGCGGATATCGTGCTGGACGACAGCATCGACGCCCCACAGGTCACTGTGTCCGCTGACGGCCTGACCTACACCTATGAAGGCGGGCGCAACCGGGAAGGCCTGGCCCTTACCGAAGGGCAGGACAGCGGTCAGCACTATTGGGAGGTTACCCTCACCGATGTGGCGCGTGAGGGCGGCCACCTGTATGTGGCCATTGCCGCCCCTGCGGACAGCGACTGGACCCAGGATCTCGCCACCATCGACGGCTCGCTGATGCTGCGTGGCATCGGCCGGACCTATGTAGGCGATGGCAGTCGCTCCAGGAGCGGCCAGAACGGCCTTGACCGCATCCGCGAAGGCGACGTGATTGGTGTGGCATTCGATGCCGACGCAGGTGCCATCTGGATTTCCGTCAACGGTGAATGGCAGAATGGTGCCACGGCCGCAGAAATCGCAGCAGGCGACACCAGCCACGCGGTCATGACCGGCATTGATGTGCCCTATGTGCCTACGGCAGGCGGCTATTCTTCCTACAGCCGCGCAGGCCACACAGCCACCTTCGCGTTCGATGAAGACAGCTTCAGCTTCAGCGCACCTGAAGGCTACAGCGGCTATGGCGGTGGCGCCAATGTAGTAGGCGACGCGGGCGACACGCTCGACGGCGGCGATGGCATCGACTGGATCGACCTGTCGAACGCACCTGAAGGCATCATCATGGGTGACAGCCGCCTGGAGGCCGAAGGCGATAGCACCATCGCAGGGGATATATACCGAAACTTCGAAAATATCCGCGGTTCCGCCTACGCAGACCAACTGAATGGTGGCGACGGCGACAATGTGATCCTGGGCGAAGACGGCAATGATACGCTCTCGGGCGGCAACGGCGACGACACGATCACTGGCGGCGACGGCGACGATGTGATCCTGGGCGTGGATGCAGGTGATGTGATCGACGGCGGCGACGGGTATGACGTCATCAGCTATGCGCACCTGAGCGAAGGCCAGTCCATTGTTGTCAGCTCAAACCACCAGAATATAGAAGCCTATGAAGGCTCCGCAGGGAATGACACCATCACCGGAAGCAATGGCGATGACATCATTGGCGGCGGCGACGGTGACGATATCATCAGTGGCGGCGAAGGCGACGATACATTGTCTGGCGGCGACGGTTTCGATACGCTCAGCGGATCAAACTGCGCCGATGTGATTGACCTTGGCACCGGCACCACAAGTGGCGGCACGGGCAGCGACCTGATCACGGGCTTTGAAGCGATTGCAGCCGGGAACGGCAACGACACGATCATCGGTGACGACAGCGCCAACCACCTCATGGGTGAAGGCGGCGATGACCGCCTGATCGGCGGCTGTGGCGACGACACGCTTGCGGGCGGCGCGGGCGCAGATACTTTCGTCTTCGAGGCCGACTTTGTCCGCGATCTGGTGACCGATTTCACCTCTGGCGACGACGTCATCGACCTGTCGCGCATGCCAGTGACCTTCTCTTCGCTGGTGATCACACAGAACGGCAGCGACGCGATTGTCGAGGTGCCGGACCATGGCGAAATCACGCTTGCGGGTGTGACTGCGGGTGACCTTACGGCGGCTGACTTCTATTTTGGTGAAACATCTCTTGAAGGCACAGCGGGCGACGACCTGATCGAAGGCCTGTTCCGTGATGAGACGCTGGATGGCCTGGCGGGTGACGATACGCTCATGGGCGGCGAAGGTCTTGACCTGCTGCTGGGTGGTGCGGGCAACGATGTCCTGGATGGCGGCGCGGGCGCAGATATCATCATGGGTGGCTGCGGCGACGACACTGTACAGGCGTTCGCAGGCGCAAGCGGATCGGACAAAGCCCTGGAAGACGCAACCCACGCGTCACAGGTGACCGTGGCCGACGGAGGCCTGATCTACACCTATGAAGGCGGGCGCAACCGGGAAGGTGTAGCCCTCGACGAAGATATCGACAGTGGCCAATATTATTGGGAAGTCACTCTCACCGATGTGGCGCGTGAGGGCGGCCACCTGTATGTGGCCATTGCCGCCCCTGCGGACAGTGACTGGACCCAGGATCTCGCCACCATCGACGGCTCGCTGATGCTGCGTGGCATCGGCCGGACCTATGTAGGCGATGGCAGTCGCTCCAGGAGCGGCCAGAACGGCCTTGACCGCATCCGCGAAGGCGACGTGATCGGTGTGGCATTCGATGCCGACGCAGGTGCCATCTGGATTTCCGTCAACGGTGAATGGCAGAATGGTGCCACGGCCGCGGAAATCGCGGCAGGCGACACCAGCCACGCGGTCATGACCGGCATTGATGTGCCCTATGTGCCTACGGCAGGCGGCTATTCTTCCTACAGCCGTGCAGGCCACACAGCCACCTTCAACGTCAACGAAGACGACTTCAGCTTTGCTGCGCCTGAGGGCTTCGATCCCTATGGCAACGCTGGTGCCCCGGAAGGCGGCAACGACACAGTCGATGGCGGTGACGGCATTGATGTGATCGACTTCGCAGGCCTCAGTGCAGGCATCGACATGACAGGCGTCACCTTGTCTGATACGGGCGGTGCCCTGATTGGCGGCGACCTCTACCGGAACTTCGAAGGCGTGACCGGCAGCTGCCATGATGACTTGCTGAATGGTGGCGACGGCAACAACAACCTTTCCGGCGGCTGCGGCGACGACACGCTTACGGGTGGTGCAGGTGACGATACGCTCACGGGCGGTGCAGGCGCAGACTTCTTCCGCCTGACAGCGGGCTTCGGCACGGCAGTGATCACCGACTTCACGCAGGGCACAGACCGTATCGACCTGCGCGGCTCGGGCTATGACTATTGGGATATCGTCGACGGAATCGGCGAATCCGGTGGCATCGCCACCTTCGATGACGGCAACGGCAATGTGCTGACGTTCGCAGGTATCGCAGCAGGCGCCATCAGCGTGGACGACTTCCTCTTTGGCGGGTCGATCATCCTGGGCACAAACGGCGCCGATACCGTGACCGGCACCACTGAGGCCGACTATATGATCGGCCTCGACAGCGACGACAGCCTCTTTGGGGGGGCTGGCGATGATACGCTGCTGGGCTCCAACGGTGATGACACACTGAATGGCGGCGACGGCTTCGACCATATCAACCTGACCGACAGCAACGACGTGGTAAACCTGGGCACCGGCGTGGCCGAAATGGGCA
>NZ_DGNR01000011.1:0-792099 GCF_002389025.1 Kordiimonas sp. UBA4487 | reverse complement strand
GGCGACGATACGCTGATCGGCGGCGACGGTGACGAGCAGCTCACCGGCGACGCAGGTGATGACGCTCTGATGGGCGGCGCGGGCGACGACACGCTTGCGGGCGGTTCGGGCGCCGACAGTTTCGTCTTCGGCGACGGTTGGGGCCAGGACGTGATCGAGGACTTCAGTATCGGTACTGACATTCTCGATTTCTCGGTCTCCACCCTGTCGTTTAGCGGCCTGACAATCACAGACGCAGGCGGCAACGCTGTGGTCTCCGACGCGAATGGCAACAGCATCACGCTTGCAGGCGTGAGTGCGGCATCCGTCAGCGAAAGCGATTTCAGCTTTGGCGACACGGTCATGGGCACAGCCGGCAACGACAGCCTGACCGGCAGCCTGGGCCGCGACAGTATTGTTGGCCTGGCGGGCGACGATAGGATTCTCAGTGGCGGCGGCATCGACACCATCGATGGCGGCGCGGGCAACGACTGGATCGAAGGCGGCGCGGGCGCTGACCTGATCAGCGCCGGCTGCGGCGATGACACGGTGGGCGCCTACGGCGACGAAGAGGCTTCATCGGGCGTGGGCCTGGAGGATGCGTCGGATGCACCGCAGGTAAGCGTCACAGATGACCTTAGCTATATCTATAGTGGTGGCCGCAGCCGTGAAGGCATTGCCGCGACCGATGAGATGGCATCCGGCCAGCACTATTGGGAAATCACGCTTACAGATATCGCGCGGGCCGGTAGCGGTCTCTTTGTGGCCATTGCGGCGCCCGCAGATAGCAACTGGAGTCAGGAGCTGGCCGAAATTGAAGGCTCCCTGACGCTGCGCGGCAATGGCCAGACCTATGTTGGCGACGGTCGACGCATACGCCGCGATGAGAACGGCTTTGACCGCGTGAAAGAAGGCGACGTGATTGGTGTGGCATTTGATGCCGACGCAGGTGCCATCTGGATTTCCGTCAACGGTGAATGGCAGAATGGTGCCACGGCCGCGGAAATCGCCGCAGGCGATACCAGCCATGCCGCCATGACCGGCATCACCGAACCCTATGTTCCCACCGCCGGCGGCTACGACAGCAGCAGTCGGGGCGGCCATTCGGCAACCTTTGCCTTCAGCAGCGACGATTTCGCCTATGCGGCACCGGACGGCTTCAGCCCCTACGCCGGTGAGCCCATGGGCGGCGATACGGTGGACGGTGGCCTTGGGGTCGATATCATCACCTTCGCCGACCTCACAGCCGGTGTGGACATGACAGATATCAGCCTGTCGGACGCTGGTGGCGCCGTCATCGGCAAGGACGTCTACCAGAATTTCGAAGGCGTGACCGGCAGCAACCATGCGGACCTGCTGAACGGCGGCAACGGCAACAATATTCTGTCTGGCGGCGCGGGCGCGGATACCCTTGATGGCGGCGCAGGCAATGACACGCTTCTGGGCGACAATGGAGACGACATTCTCATTGGCGGGGAAGGCGACGATACGCTCACGGGCGGTGCAGGCGCAGACCTCTTCCAGTTCGGCAGCGGCTTCGGTAATGATGTGGTGGCGGACTTTGACATCAGCACGGACCAACTGGACCTGCGCGGTGCCGGCTTCAACTTTGCCCAGGTCCTGGCAGGGCTGACACAGGACGGCGCTGATGCGGTGTTTGATGACGGCAACGGCAACAGCCTGCGCCTCGTCGGCGTGACCGCAACGGATGTATCCGTTGGCAACTTCGCCATTGAAGGCACCCTGTGGTTGGGCACCGACGGAAACGACACCCTGACGGGCGACAGCAGCGATGACTATGTGATCGGTATGCTTGGCAATGACATGCTGACCTCAGGGGCCGGTGACGACACGCTGGATGGTGGGGACGGCAACGACACGCTGGACGCGGGCGCGGGTGACGATACACTTATCGGCGGTGCGGGCAACAACCAGCTGACAGGAGGCTCGGGCAGCGACAGGTTCGTGGTGCGCTCGATCGACACCGGCAATCACACAGTCACCGACTTTGACGTCGACGCCGATATTCTTGACCTCAGCGCCACCACCATCACCGCAGCCAACCTATTGGCGGCGGCGGAAGAAACAACACAGGGTGGCACTGCGGGTATCCTGCTGGTGGATGACTGGGGCGGCACCCTGTTCATCGAAGGCCTGTCCCTGGCTGAGCTGATGGATGCCACCATCCTGTTCAGCGGCGAAACCGACGTAACCTTACCAGTCGAAGGCGACAGCATCCGCGCTGGCAACCGTGCTGATGTAGTGAACGGTACAGAAGGTGATGACCAGATCGACGGACGGCGCGGTGACGACACCATCAATGGCGGCGCGGGCGATGACACCCTCACCGGCAACCGCCATGATGACCGCTTCATTCTGGGCGCCAATTCCGGCAACGATGTGATCACCGACCTGGACAGCCGCGACGATACGCTTGACCTGTCTGGCGTGGCCACGAGCTTTGCGACGCTATCCGATGTCCTGGACGCGGCGTATGAGACCACTCACGGCCGCGACGATGGTGTGCTTCTGGACCTGGGCAGCGGCAACAGCGTGTTCCTTGAAGACATCAGCCTGGCTGAACTGACACAGGTCACTATCCTGGGTGACGGTGGCACAGTCCTGGATGTGGCGGCCAGCGACGACCGGCTTCGCGGAACGTCAGGCGCGGACACATTCACGTTCGCAGGTGACCACGGTAATGACGTGATCACCGGCTTCGACCCGCTTGTCGACAGCCTGGATCTGACCGGCATCACCACGCCGATCGACTCCATTGCCCTTGTGGCCCGTGAGACCACGCTGGGCCGCGACCATGGCGTACTGATCGACACCGGCGGCGGCAACACAATCTTCATTGCGGATGTGTCGCTGGGTGAAATTGCCCTCGCTGACATCGACCTTTAGCCAACAGAGCGGCCCTTCCCTCCAGCGGATGGGCCGCCTCTTTTTCCCGCCCTTGCCACAACCGCTGGCGCGCGCTAGACATTTTGTTGTGTTTCACGGGAATGATCGGGCGAATGCTGATGCTGCGCTTTGCTAAACTGCTGCTTCTACTGGCGCTGCTGAGCGGCCCCGCGTTCGCAGGCGACACCCGGGTGGCTGTGGCCACCAATTTCACCCATGCGGCCCGCGCCCTCACCACCGCTTTCGAACGGGAAACCGGCCACCGTGTGCGTTTCAGTTTCGGGGCCACCGGCCAGCTTTATGCCCAGATCAGCCAGGGGGCACCCTTTGATGCCTTCCTCGCCGCCGATCAGGTGCGACCCCAACGTGCCGAGGTCGAAGGCCTGGCCGTCCGCGGCAGCCGCTTCACCTATGCCATGGGCGCCCTCGTGCTGTATGGCGGCAACAAGCGCCCGGTTCAGGAAGGAACATTGGCCACGACAGCCCCCGACCGGCTGGCCATCGCCAACCCGGCGACGGCCCCATATGGCGCTGCGGCCCTTGAAACGCTGGCGGCCATGGGCCTGTTGGAGACGTATCAGGAGCGGCTGGTGCGCGGCACCAATGTGGCGCAGGCCTACCAGTTCATTGCCACAGGCAATGCGGAACTGGGCTTTGTGGCACTGGCGCTGGTGTTCGACCAAGCCCCGACGGATTATTGGCTGGTCCCCGCAACCCTCCATCGGCCCATCGCGCAGGATGCTGTGCTGCTGACACGCGGTGAAACCAATGACGCCGCACGGGCATTTCTCACGTTCCTTCAGGGACCAGAAGCCCGCGCCATCATCTCCCGCATGGGGTATCACCTGCCCGCAGCCAAGGGGGGAGCCGCGGATGGATGATCTGAATATCTGGTCCCCGATCCTGCTAACGGCGAAACTTGCGTCTGTCACGACGCTGATCCTGATGGTTATCGGCACGCCCATTGCCTGGTGGCTGGCGCGGTCCGGGAGCCGCTTCAGGGAAGCCGTGGCCGCCGTGGTGGCCCTGCCGCTGGTATTGCCGCCCACGGTGCTGGGCTTTTACCTGTTGATGGCGCTGGGCCCGGACGGCCCAGGCGGCATGATTGCGTCGCTTTACGGCGCGCGGTCCCTGGCCTTCACCTTTGAAGGACTGGTGATCGGGTCGGTGATCTATTCCCTGCCCTTCGTGGTGCAACCCATCAGGAACGCGTTCGAGGCTATCGGTGACCGCCCGCTGGAGGTCGCCGCCACGTTGGGCGCCAGCCCGTGGGACCGATTCTGGAGCGTGGCAGTGCCACTGGCGCGCCCGGGCTTCCTCACGGGCGCGGTGCTGGGGTTCAGTCACACCGTGGGTGAATTTGGTGTCGTGCTGATGATCGGCGGCAACATCCTGGGCGAAACGCGGGTGCTGTCTGTGGCCATCTATGACTATGTGGAAACGCTCAATTGGGCACCGGCCCATATGCTGGCGGCCGGCCTTTTGGCCTTCTCCTTCCTTGTGATCTTTACCGTCATGACGCTTGAAAAGCGTTGGCGGTTTAAAAGGGAGGACCGGCCATGAGCGCTGACATGATCCAGGCGGCCTTCCGGGGGCAGACCGGTGGCTTTGATATCGACGTGGCATTCACCATGCCGCGCGCGGGTGTGACCGCGCTTTTTGGCGCATCCGGCAGCGGCAAGACAACCATCCTGCGCGCCATGGCCGGGCTGGGAAAACTTGAGGGCAGCCTGCAGGTGGGCGACGCCATATGGCAGGACAGCGCGCGCGGTATTTTCAAGGCCCCGCACGAACGCCCGATCGGCTATGTGTTCCAGGAAGCCAGCCTGTTCCCGCACCTCGATGTGGCGGACAACATCCGTTTTGGTGAAAAACGGTCCCTGCGGGCTGGCGCCACCCCGCCCGTGTTCGGGGACATCGTCGACCAAATGAAAATCGGCCGCCTTCTGGACCGCGCACCCCACACCCTTTCGGGCGGCGAACGCCAGCGGGTGGCCCTGGCCCGGGCGCTGATGCGCGGACCCGAGCTGTTGCTGATGGACGAGCCCCTGTCGGCATTGGACCGGCGCGGGCGCGACGACCTGCTGGGCTGCCTTGAAGCCCTCCACCGGGAAGCCCGAATCCCGATTCTTTATGTCAGCCACGATTCGGCAGAGGTCGCGCGGCTGGCCGACCATCTGGTGATCATCGAGGGCGGCCGGAAGCAGGCGGAAGGTCCCGCAGGCACCCTGTTCAGCCAGCTTGATTTCATCCCGCCGGACGGGCGCGCAGAAGCGGGCGTGATCCTGGAGGCCCGGGTGCAGGATCATGACAGCACCATGCAACTGACCCACCTGGCGGTGAACGGTCAAACCATGACCACCCCGGCCATTGAAGCGCCGGCGGGCACTGAAGTGACACTGAGGGTCAAGGCACGGGATGTCGCGATTGCGCTCAAGAAGCCGGAGGCCATCAGCATCCGCAACATTCTTGAGGGCACCATTCTGGAAATCCGCGACGCTGATGATGTTGGGCATGTGGATGTGCTGATCGATATCGGTGGGGGCCAGCTCAGGTCCCAGGTCACCCACGATGCCTGCAATGATCTTCAGCTGAAGGCTGGTACCTCCGTCTTCGCGCTGGTGAAAAGCATGTCGTTTGACGGCCCCGGCGCCTAGCCGAGGCCTGGGCATCCCTAAACGGTACCGCCCGCAGCCGCACGCGGTTTGATGTCCGCGACACCCGCCATCTCATCGGCTGTCGGCATCCAGCTCAGGCGCGCGAACACATCGTCCGACATGCTCGCATCCTCAACGAACCCGTATTGCATCAGGAATTTTCCCATGGCGAAATCATCGCGCCGGGTGGGTACCAGAAGTGGCTTCTTGGTCGTCGCCGCCGCCTTCATCAGCCACAGAAGGATCGACGAGCCATAACCCTTGCCCGAGGCCTTCTTGATGAAATCCAGATCCACCAGGCGAAGCTCAACGGGCTGGACATCCAGTGTCAGGCGCCCGATACGGGTGCCGTTCTTTTCCAGGATCAGATAGATGGCGTTGGGGAACTGCGCCCCATAGCCGCCTGATTGGGCATCAAGCTGCATCTCGATCACGGTTTCGATATAGTCCTTGTCCGCGTCAACCATCCGCAGGTCATCGCGGTTGTCCCTGTACATTTTCGCCAGGAAATCCTTGTCATGGCGGCCTGCTGGGCGCGCGCTGATGCCGTGCGGCAGGTTGACAGTTCCTTCAATCATGCTGTGTCTCCAATCTCGGTAACGGCAGGGATCAGTTGAACATCACCTGATAGTAAGCGCCCTCAGGCAATTGTGCCGGGCGCATCATCCGGTGGATCATCAGGCCATCAAGGGAACCGTCCTTGAGCCCGACGATGCTGCCGTTAAATTCAATGGTTTGCTGCATCAGGTGCGCTTCATCGACATCGGCCCGGAATATCAGCAGGAAGGGCGTACGCTTGCTGTCTGGCCCGGCTGAATCAGGTCTCTCTGTGCATTCCATCAACCGAACCGGCATTGCCAGATCGCCCGCGACAAACTGATAGTCCTGGTCTTCGCCGCCAGCAAAAAGCTGCGCATTCGCGGTCCCGACAGAAAGCTGTGCTGTCTCTGTATTGGTCATGATTGTCTCCCGAATTGGTTCCACCCACTCCCGCCTTCCCTGGCGAGTGGGGCGCCGCGCGCACGCGGCACCCGATATCTATCGCCCGCTCAGGAGCGCGACGGATAAATGCCAGACATGCAAATGCTGTAATGGACAGCCTGCACTGGTTGCTGGATCGTCACAGCCCGGGTCGCCTGCGGCGTATTCGCAATACTGAGACGGCTGTTGTCGAACTGCACATCCCCAGCCACAGTAACGCCACCAATTTTTGCTTTTGCCTTAACATCAGATGGCGCAATAAACAGATTGCCCTGCAACTGGCCAAAGGAATTGCCTGGCCCGGCGACATAGTCACCAGTGTTTGGCACTGCATTCTTGCCGCCGCTGTTTGTTGCCACATGCATGTTGAAACTGACACCCGAACCGGCGCCACTGCCCCCCGAGTAGCTGAAGCTATGCATGTGTGCTGGCATTTCTGAAAGCGACAATACTTCCTGGTACAAGCCAGGCATTGTGCCCATTACCCTTGGCGTCAGCCCGGGAGCTTGCCCCCACCCCATCGGGATACGCCCCCTCAGGTCAGGCAAGTTAAAGGTCGTCCTGCAATCACCGCCAAACCGACAGCCCAGAAGCGAAAACAGCGCCGTGAACTGCGAAATATCGATTATGGCACCATTGCAACGGCCCCATTCTGCCGGTGTGAATTGAAACCCAAGCGCCTTGATGACGCCCATATATTGTTCATACATGATAAATCTCCTGCTGCCCGTTATCCGAAATTGATTTCGTAAAGCACAACAGGGCTGGGCTGAGTTTCCTGCTCGGTATCGACGACCGTCACATCATCGGCTTTTTTCTTGGCCTTGGCGGGCGCCTTTTTCTTGGCTGCCGCCGCGGCCTTCTTCATAGCCTCTGTGTTGAAATCCTCGCTTTCAGGGTTGTCAGCCTTGTTGTCCACATAGAGGCCCTCAAGCACGCCGACCTTATCAACCGCAAGGTTGTAACAACCGTCAGGCGCCTGATAGGACTCGGGTCCGCTCAGGATCACCGTGAAGGGTTTCTTACGGCACCCGGCGGGGCGTTCATCGTCCTTCTTGATCTTGACCTCATGAACTTCCTCAACCGTCAGGTCAATGTCAGGGCCGTCCATGATCGTCAGGGTCACTTTTGACCCGATGATATCCTTAAAATTCTTTGATGTTACCTTGTCCAGCATAGCTAAACCTCCTTCTATAAGGGCTGGATAATCCGTCCCTTGGGGTTAGCTGCGTGATGGGAACATACCCTGCATGCAGATGGCGAAGTTGATCACCGTACTCGGTTGAATGATAGAGAAAGGATAGTTCTGGCCGGTGTTGTGGATAGCGAACGCGCTCGAATCGAAACCACCCTCCCCTGAGATGCTGACACCGCCAATAGGCACCGATGCCGTTACATCTGCGGGTGACAGGAATAGGCTTTCCTGCACTTGACCAAGGGAGTTACCAGGGCCCGCAATATAGTCGCCGTCAGCAGGCACTTGCTTCTTGCCGCCGCTGTTGGAAGCCACTTCTACCTGTGCTGCCAAGCTGCCGCCGCCTCCGCCGGCGTACGAGTGGGTGTGGGTGTGTGCCGGGAGATGGGCGCTTTGCAGCGTAACGCTTTCAACACCCACCTTTTGCCCCATGATGTAAGGGGGAAGCCCCGGCCCCGTGCCAAAGCCCATGGGGACACGGCCACGCAGTTCGGGCAGACCAAAACTGGAGCGACCATCGCCACCAAAGGCTGTCCCCAAAAGCGAGAACAGCGCTGAATACTGACTGATCGCGAGCAGTCCGCCTGCACACGCGCCGTAGTTGCGCGGTGTAAAATTGAAGCCGAGAGCCTCGATGACTCCAAGATAGCCTTCCATAGGATTTCCCCTAAAATTATTGGAATGGATGCAAAAAACTCGGAAAACACACGCATAACAAGAAGTGGGATTGAAACCCTAAGATTGTTATTCGTCAACCTATTAGTGCTGACGAAAACTTGAACAATCGTAACAGTGGTTGAATGAGCTGACCTGACAAAAATCGTAAAACCCCTTAAAACCCTTACTTTACGGAGGGAAAATTCATCTTCCTCTCATCCACCGCCCTCCACTTACAACTAAAATACAACCATTGAATCGCCAAAAAGTCGAAAATTATTGTTTCTTGTGAAGTAATTCTCCACTATTTTGCTACGTGCGTATGAATAGCTGCGAACTGTTTGAAGTTTCGATTGTCGCGATTGTTTTAGCAAAATCTGCACGTGTATTTGGGGGCATAGTACACTCGAGCAAGCTGCCGGAACCGCGCCAGGGCGGGACTGAGACAGGTTGGTCAGATATTCAGCAATAGGATCATACCATGGTAGACGGCTTCTACGGCGCCACCACATCCATCACTCGTCTCTCCAGCAACAGTTCAGAAACCGGTAAATCATGCCCTGAAGGCATGCAGCGTGCATCGGTTTTGATTATCGATTCGACGGTTGCTGACGCGGATATCCTGCTGGCAGGCCTTGTCCCCGGCACACAGGTGGTGCAGGCGGAAGATGGCAAACTGACGGATGTCGCGGAAAGGCTTGAAGCCCTGTCCCCGACCCATGCAGTCCATATCCTGTCACACGGTGAACCCGGCGCCATTATGCTGGCCGGGCAACGGATCGACAGCCATTTTCTCGAAAAACCCAGCCCCTTTTCCATGGCCCTTGCGCATGTCACCAAGACTGGTGGCGACATTGCCTTATGGGCCTGTTCGGTCGCCACGGGAGCTTTGGGTGCACGCTTTGTCGACCAGATCGCCAACCTGACACAATCAACAGTAGCCGCCACCAACCGGCTTGTTGGCAACGCCGCAACAGGTGGCACCTGGAACATTGGCGTAAAGGCACCCTTTTCGCCCGCCGCGACAGAAGCTTATCCCCACACCTTACCCACGTTTGACTTTGATACTAACCTGACGTTGGGAACAGCGTCCGGCGCAGATGCAGTGGCTGATAACCAGGCAACTGAAACCGTCGATGGCGTCACTGTTACTGTAGAATATAGTGGCGGCACCATTGGCAGCGCCGCCTACAACACCCAGAACCTGACGGGCCAAACGCTATATAATGCGTCCGGTGGCAATGATACTATCACCCAGATCACCGTCACATTCGATACCGCCATCGATGTTACGCAATTCGTCTTTGGAGATGCCTCGGTCACAGCGACAGGTACTTTTACCTACACGCCAATCGGCGGAGGAAGCACGATCAATGTTTCCTTCGGCAGTTTTGACAATGCCGCAACCGATGTGGTCAATCCTGGTGACTGGACAGGAATTACAGGCTTCACCATCACCGTAAGTGATGGCGGCGCCAACGGCTTTGATGCAGTTCTCGACAATATTGTTTTCTCGATCCCAACTAACAACACGCCGACGGTCTCGGGCGCGCCAACCGATATTACAGTTACTGAAGATACGGCATCGAGCGTTGACCTGTCTGCCGTTACGTTCGCCGATGCGGACGGTGACAGCCTTACGGTCACGCTGAAGGTCGACAGCGGCACCTTCTCGACTCCGGTCGACGGTTCCGGCGTCACGGAAACGCTGGTCAACAGCACCACCATCACCCTTGTGGGCGCCGTTGCTGACATCAATAGCTATCTCGATACTGCGTCAAACATCCAGTATACCGGCGCATCGAACGCCAATGGCAACGACGCAGCCACACTTACGATCGCGGTTACCGATGGCACGGACAGCGCGGCCAACAATGACGTCAATATCGACATCACGGCGGTCAATGACGACCCGACGATTTCGGGCCTGGCGGCTGACGTCACGGTCACGGAAGACACCGCTTCGAACCTCGACCTCTCGGCGAGCGCTATTGCGGATGTGGACAGCACGGGCACCATTACCACCTATCTGATTGCCAGCGCCGGCACCCTTGCCGCGACGTCGGGCGGCAGTGTTACGGTCAGCGGATCGGGCAGCGGCACGCTGACACTTTCGGGCACAATTGCCAACATCAACACCTTCCTCGACACCGCCTCAAACGTGACCTATACCGGCGCGTCCAACGCCAACGGCAATGACGCCGCCACCCTGACGGTGCGCGCGAACGACGGCGACGGATCGGGCAATGTGGATCTGGGCACCGTCAATCTTGATATCACCGCCGTTAATGATGATCCGGAAATTTCCGGCCTGGCCAGCGACGTAACGGTCACAGAAGATACAGCCAGCAACCTCGACCTGTCAGCCAGCGCTTTCTCTGACGTAGACAGCTCAGGCACAGTCACGGTTTATCTGATCGCCGGCGCCGGCACCATGACGGCCACGTCAGGCGGCAGCGTGACCGTTGGCGGGTCGGGCACGGGAACGCTGTCGCTTTCCGGCACCTTCACCAACATCAACACCTTCCTGGATACCGCGTCGAACGTTCAATATACTGGCGCGTCTGACGCCAGCGGTAATGACGCCACCACCCTCACTGTGCGAGCAAACGACGGCGACGGATCGGGCAATGTGGACCTGGGCACCGTCAATGTGGATATCACCGCGGTCAATGACGACCCAACCCTCTCGGGCCTGCCTGCCGATGTGACAGTCACTGAGGACACAGCCTCAAGCGTGGACCTGTCTGCCGCCAATTTCGGTGACGTGGACAGCAGCAGCATCACCGTAACCCTGACCGCCAGTGCCGGTACTTTCAGTACGCCGGCAAGCGGCGCAGGAGCGGGCGCAGGCGTCACGGCAACACTGGTCAACAGCACCACCATCACCCTTGCGGGGGCCCCGGACGACATTGACACCTATCTCGATACCGCGTCGAACATTCAGTATACCGGCGCGTCGAACACGAGCGGCAACGACGCTGCCACCATCACGGTAACAGCCAATGATGGCGACGGATCGGGCGATGTATCGCTTGGCACTGTCAATGTGGACATCACAGCCGTCAATGACGATCCGACCATTTCGGGGCTCGCAACCGACGTAACGGTCACAGAAGATACAGCCAGCGACCTCGACCTGTCCGCCAGCGCCTTCGCAGATGTGGACAGTGCAGGCACAGTCACGGTTTATCTGATCGCCGGCGCCGGCACCATGACGGCCACGTCGGGTGGCAGCGTGACCGTTGGTGGGTCGGGCACGGGAACGCTGTCGCTTTCCGGCACCTTCACCAACATCAACACCTTCCTGGATACCGCCTCGAACGTGCAATATACCGGCGCGTCTGACGCCAGCGGCAATGACGCAACCACCATCACTGTGCGGGCAAATGACGGCGACGGCTCCGGCAACGTGGACCTGGGCACCGTCAATGTGGACATCACGGCGGTCAATGATGCGCCGGTGCTGGATAACACCGAGTCGCCAACCCTGACAGCGATTGACGAGGATGCAGGCGACGATGACGGCTCCGGCGCCGACGGCGACGATGACGCCACCGACAACACCAACAACGGCGGCACCACAGTGGCCAGCCTTGTTGTGGATGGGTCGATTACTGACGCGGATGGCTCCGCTGTTGAGGCTATCGCTGTCATTTCAACCGACGTTGGAGCCGACACGAACGGCGTTTGGCAATATTCTCTGGACAGTGGTACAACATGGTCTGAAATCACGGGTATAGGAACAGCCGCTGATAATGTTCTTTTGCTAGGACCAACAGACCTGATCAGGTATGTACCTGGTGAGAATTGGTACGGCACGTCACCGAATATTAGATACCGAGCTTGGGACCAAAGTACCGGAACAGCTGGTGATATTGTAAGTTCTAGTACATCTGGTGGTTCAACAGCTTTTTCAACTGCAATTGAGCAGGCATATATTACCGTAAATGCGGTCAATGATGCGCCGACCTTCTCGGGCCTCGATGGCGCGCCGTCCTTCACCGAAGGTGGTAGCGTTGTCACCTTTGACAGCGACGTCACAATTTCAGATTTCGAGCTTGACAACGCCAGCGACTATTCGGGTGCGTCCCTGACCATCGCAAGAAACGGTGGCGCTGACAGCAATGACGATTTCGACTTCGACACGTCGGGCGCCAGCTTCACCGTGTCGGGCGGCAACCTGCAGTCCGGCGGCCAAACCTTCGCCACCTTCACCGACAGTAGCGGCACGCTGACCATCAACTTCACATCCGGCAGCACAGCGGCCACCGGTGCGCTGGTGGACGAAGTGCTGCAGCGCATCACCTATCAGAACACCAGCGACGACCCGGCCTCCAGCGCCCAGATGGACTGGACTTTCAGTGACGGCACGGACAGCGACAGTGGTTCGACAACCGTGTCGATCACGGGAGTGAACGACGAACCCACGCTGACCGCCACCGGTGCAGATCCAACCTTCACCGAAGGCGGCTCGAACCAGGATCTGTTCTCCGGCGTCACGATAGACACGGTTGAGAGCGGCCAGACCATCACGGGCATGACCATAACCGTCACCGACGTCTCCGATACCGGTGAGGAGTTCATGGAGATCGACGGGTCCGTGATCGATATCACGCAGGCCTCCAGCAATACCACTGCGACCAACGGCCTGAGCTACAGCGTGGCCTTCTCCAGCGGCACAGCCACCATCACCCTGTCGGGCGGCACCTTGACCGAGGTCGAGGCCCAGACACTGGTTGACGGCCTGACCTATGGGCATACCGGTGACGATCCGACTACCGGGTCAAGCCGTGTGGTCACGCTGACCAGCATCACCGACAGCGGCTCCAACACCGGCGATAACGACAATGTGGCGGCACTGGCCGTCAGCTCAACCGTCTCCATCACAGCGGTCAACGACGCGCCTGTGGTCTCGAACCTCAACGGTGATGCCGCCAGCGAGATTGTGGCCGGCGACGGCGCGCAGGATGTCACCGACCTCAATGATGTGACCGTCACCAATGCGGATTCGTCTGATTATAACGGCGGATTTATCACGCTCAGCCAACTATCCGGCACCACAAATGGTGACTGGTCGGTCGACGGCACGAATGTGACATCCGGCGGCGACGCCACCATTTCGGCGGGTGAAACCATCCAGGTCGGCAGCTTATCCGTCGGCACGGTGGACGCCACCGATGACGGTCAGGGCGGCAATACCCTGACGATCAACTTCAGTTCAGCCAATGCCACGAACGCCAACGTCCAGACCCTGATTCAGAATCTGGAACTTTCGGCAGCGACAGGCCTGGGTGACCGTTCCTTCACCCTGGTACTCAATGACGGCGACGGCACCGCAAACAGTGGTGACGAAGATACAGCCGCCACCTTCACTGTCGGCGTCACGGGCAACCCGCCAGCGATTGGCAATCTGGATGGCGACAGCCTGACCTTCACAGAAGGTGACAGCGCAACGCTGATTGATGTCAGCAGCAATGCAACGCTGACAGATGCGGATTCGAGCAATTTCGACGGCGGCAACATGACAGTCACCTTCCAGTCGGGCGGTCAGGCCGCGGAAGACCTGCTGACGCTCGACACTTCCGGCACGGTATCCCTTGCAGGCACCACCGCGGGCTCGAACGTGTCCGTCAGCGGCACGGTTGTGGGTACGCTGGGTAACAATATCAGTGCGGGCAATGACCTGGTTATCAACTTCAACACTGATGCCACACCGGCCCGTGTGCAGGAACTGTTGCAGGCGATCCAGTATGACAATGAAGGTGGCGACAATCCGACAGACGGCGACCGTGTCGTTCGCGTGACAATCACCGATTCGGATACCAACCCGGCTTCCAGCTCGGCAGACATCACGATCAATGTTGATCCGGTCAATGACGCCGCATCAGGCGCCAGCCTGCCAACAGATGTCACTGTCACGGAAGACACAGCAAGCGATGTTGACCTTTCGGCAGCCGATTTCACGGACCCGGACAGCGCCAGCGTTACCGTGACACTGACCATCGATGACGGCACCTTCTCGACCCCAGCCGACGGCGCAGGTGTCGGCGTCAACGAAACGCTGGTCAGCAGCACGGAAATCACGCTCGAAGGCGACGCGGACGATATCGATACCTATCTCGATACCGCGTCGAACATCCAGTATACCGGGTCTTCGAACACCAACGGTGGTGACGCGGCCACCATCACCGTTACTGTCAATGACGGTGACGGGTCGGGCGACGTAGCTGTCGGCACCGTCAATATTGACATCACCGCCGTGAACGACGACCCAACAGTCGCCAGCCTGCCAACGGATGTGACGGTCACAGAAGACACGGCCAGTAATGTTGACCTGTCAGCCGCCAACTTCGGCGATGTGGACAGCGCCACGATCACCGTCACCCTGACCCTTGATGACGGCACTTTCAGCTCGCCGGCAGACGGCGCAGGCGTGGGCTCGGGTGTCACCGAAACGCTGGTCAGCAGCACGGTGATCACGTTGGTGGGCGCACCGGACGACATCGATACCTATCTCGATACCGCGTCGAACATTCAATATACCGGCAGCGCAGACACCAACGGCGACAATGCCGCCACCATCACCGTGACAGCAAACGATGGCGACGGCTCTGGCGATGTGGCGATGGGCACGGTCAATATCGACATCACGGCCGTGAACGATGATCCGACAGGCGCAAGCCTGCCAACGGATGTGACAGTCACGGAAGACACAGCAAGCGATGTGGACCTGTCGGCCGCCGACTTCGGCGACGTGGACAGTGCCAGCATCACCGTGACATTGACCCTCAGCGATGGCACCTTCAGCACACCGGCCGATGGTGCAGGCGTGGGCGTCACGGCAACCCTGGCCAACAGCACCACCATCACACTGGCGGGCGACGCAGACGATATCGATACCTATCTCGATACCGCATCAAACATTCAGTATACCAGCGCCGCCAACGCGGACACGGATGACGCTGCTACCATCACCGTCACTGCCAATGATGGCGACGGGTCGGGCGATGTGGCGATCGCCACAGTCAATGTGGATGTCACCGGCGTGAATGACCTGCCAACCAGCAGCGGCGGATCGATTTCCACCGCTGAGGACAGCAACAAGACCTTCGCATCCAGCAACTTCAACTTCAGCGACGTGGATACCGGCGACACGCTGCAGAGCGTCCGTATCGACACGCTGCCAAGCACTGGCACACTGAAGCTCTCGGGCGTGAATGTGACCGCAGGCGACGTGATTGCTGTCGGCGATATCGGCAACCTGACCTTCACCCCACCGTCAAATCAGTCGGGGTCAACCAGCTTCACCTACAGCGTCAATGACGGCACCGGCTTTGCCACCAGCACAGCTACGATGAATATCTCCATCTCGGCGCGCAACGATGCGCCCACCAACGTCAGCCTGAGCAACAGCAGCGTGCAGGAAGTTGTGCCGGGTGCAGTTGTGGGCACTGTCAGCGCCAGCGATGTGGATGACAGCAGCCTGACCTATACGGTCAGCGACAATCGCTTTACCATCGACAGCAACAATCAGCTGAAGCTGAAAGCCGGCCAGATCCTTGATTTCGAAACCGAGCCGACTGTCACCGTCACACTGACGGCAACCGATGATGACGGCGCAAGCGACAGCGACGATTTCACCATCACCGTGATCGACGTCAATGAAATCATCAACGGTGGCAGTAACGATGATACCATCGACGGCACCGACAACGACGACTATGTGCAGTCGGGCAGCGGCAACAACCGCATCAGAACCGGCGGCGGCAAGGACACCATCGACGGCGGCGACGGCAACGACGACATCGGCGGCGGTAATGATGACGACTTCCTCAAAGGCGGCGGCGGCAATGATACCGTCGATGGCGGTCTGGGCAATGACCTGGTCTATGCCGGCCTTGGCGACCTGGGCGACGACACGGTCATGGGCAGTGGCGGGTTCGACAGCCTGGGTGGCGGCGCCGGCAATGACAAGCTGGACGGCGGCGACAACGACGACCTCCTGTGGGGCCGGTTCGGCGACGACACGGTCGATGGCGGAACGGGCGACGACATGCTCTATAACGGCGAAGGCAGCGATACTGTCATGGGCGGCACCGGCGATGATACGCTGTGGGCTGGCGCGGGCGACGATGTGCTGTCGGGCGGATCGGGCGAGGATGTCTTCATCTTCGGCGCCGCTTCGGGCAACGACACCATCAGCGACTTCGAGCTGGCGAACGACAGCCTGGACCTGCAATATAGCGGCGCAGGCTTTGACGCCCTGGCCGACGTACAGGCGGCCGCCAGTGATACCACGCAGAACGGCCAGGCTGGCTTGCTGATCGACCTGGGGAACGGCCAGAGTGTGTTCCTCATAGGCCTTGATACCGGGGACCTGGCCAGCATGACCCTCACGCTCTAGCCCACCAATCCATCAGCCAGCGGCTTTATGTCGCTGGCTTTTCCCTATGGCGCCCATTCTTGATGGCTGGTCTTCAAGGGCAATTGCCGCCATGATGACATCATGAACATGATGCTCGCGCTTTTTCTGTTTCTGCTGTTGGCCCGCTTGGGCGGACACCTTGCCGACCGCGCACGCCTGCCGGTGTCCGTGGGCGAAATGGCCGCAGGTGTGCTGGTGGCGCTGGCAGCCAGCCAGTTCGGAGACACCTTCCCTGTCCTGCCGACCATCATCAAGGATGATTCCCTCGCTGCGGCTGCCGATATCGCGGTCTTTTTCCTCGTCCTGCTGGCCGGGATCGAACTGGAACCGCGCGAGATTGCCCAGGCGTCCGGCAAGGCCCTCTGGATTGCGCTAGGGGGCGTCCTGCTACCGCTGGTGGGCGGCGCCTGGCTGGCCTGGACTTTCCTGCCGGCCGGGCCGGAACATGACAGCCAGGCCCTTGTGACAGGCGTGGTGCTGTCGATCACGGCGCTGCCGGTGGTGGTGAAGGTGCTGACAGACTTCAACATGCTCCGGGGGGCAGCCGGCGAGATGATCGTCACAGCCGCCCTGTTCGATGACATCATCGGTCTGGTGCTGATCGCGCTTCTGCTGGCCATTGTCGAAACCGGCGGCCTGCCGGGTCTGGCGGACCTTGGGGTGATGGCGCTGAAGGTTGCAGCCTTTTTCGCGGTCACGGTGCTACTTGGGGTGCATGTCTATCCCCGGGTGCAGAAAGGCCTGAAGCTCCTGAAGGCGTCGGCCATTGAGTTCAGCGCGCTGGTGACTGCCGCACTCGGCTATGGCTGGCTGGCGGAGGCCATGTCCCTGCACTGGGTTGTCGGGGCCTTTATGGCCGGTCTGTATTTTGAAAAATACCGTGTTGGCGCCCGCAGCTATACCGAGATCATGGCCCTGGTGACCACAATGGTGCAGGGCGTGCTGGGGCCGCTGTTTTTCCTGTCCATGGGCCTTTATGTGGATATCGGCGCGGCGGCCGACATGCCGTGGATTCTCGCCGGTCTGCTGGCCTTCGCGCTTCTCAGCAAAATTGCCGGTGCCGGGCTGCCGGCGCTGGCACTGGGCTTTGGTGTCCGGGATGCGCTGACCATCGGCACAGGCATGGCCGCGCGCGGGGTGGTTGGGCTTGTGGTGGTGGGCATTGCCGTTGACGCTGGGGTCTTTAACGGAACCGGGGAAAACCCGGCAGGCGGGCCGCTGTTGTCGGCGCTGGTGCTGGTCAGCGTGCTGACCACCGCGCTGACGCCCCTCTTGCTACAATTGATCCTGAAAAACAAGCAACCTGACGGCTGAAAGAACCTCAGCGGAAGGCCGGGCCGTGCGCCCAGGCGGCAAGGGAATAGCGCCGCCCACTGGTTACAGGTGCGACCCGGTGCAGCACATAGCTCGGGAAGGCCGTCAGGGACCCGCGCGCAAGCGGTTGCGCCGCCGGTGTGCCGTCCGCATTCACCTCAAGCGTGCCGCCTTCATAGTCAGCGGGGTCTGAAAGCTGCAGCACAAGGCTGAGCTTGCGACTGGCGTTCAGGCCCTTGCGGCCGATATCGATATGCCAGTCATAGAAATCGCCGCTTTCTGCCGCCCCGTCATAGCGCAGCAGCTGGAAGCCTTCATCGAAGCCCATCAGGGCGAAATCGAACCAGCGCCGGTTGAGGAGCGCCAGGCCTTCGATCATACGGTCGGTGAACCAGAGGAGTGTGTCATCATCGAGCCACAGGGTGCTGGCGGACCGGATGCCGGAAACCATGACCCCACCGGTCAGGCGACCCGGCGCCATGCCTTCGGATTCCCCGAAAGCGGTCAGGCGCGCGCATTCCTCCGCGCTCAGGAAGTCCGGCAGGGTAACAACCGTTTCTCTGGCAGCAAGAGGGGGCGCAAGGCCGATATCGCCGCGGGGTGTCATGGCTTCAATGGTCCAGGTCGTACATGTCAATCAGGTCGGCAACTTCGCCCACACTGACATCATATTTCTGGGCAATCTGGCTCATCGTGCGTCCCCGCTGCAGCGCAGCTTTGAGCGTTGCTTCATCGATGGGCCATTCGTCGTCATACTGATCGCTGTAGCTGGGATCGTCGTCCAGCCCCAGTTCGTCATCAAAAAATCCAGACCGACTCATTTCCGTTCTCCCGATGGGGCTATTCCCCGGAAAGGACACTCATATTTGTCGTTCTGCGCTTGCTCTTTTCATTTGAAAAGCGGATAAATCAGATAGTTGATATCGAATAATTCGATACATGGAGAAACCCATGGACATCACCCAGGCGCGAACCTTCCTGGCGGTTCTGGAAACCGGCACCTTCCTGGGCGCCGCTGACCGGGTGAATGTGGCCCAGTCGACTGTCAGCAGCCGCATCAAGGCGCTGGAGCAAATGCTGGGGCAGGAACTGTTCACCCGCAACAAAACGGGCGCCGTGCCCACGCGCGCGGGCCTTGCCTTCGCCCGTCATGCCCGCGCCATCCAGCGCCAGTGGGACCAGGCGAAACTGTCGCTCGCGCTCCCGGAAGGCCAACAGAAGCTGCTGACCATCGGCGGCCAGCCCAGCCTGTGGGACGGTTTCCTGCTGCACTGGCTGCCCTGGATGCGCCAGAACGCTTCTGAGGTTGCCATCCGCGCCCAGATGATCGCTTCCTCCAGCCAGCTTATGCAGCAACTGGTGGACGACACGCTTGACCTTGTGGTGCTCTACCGGCCCGAAGCGCGCCCGGGCACGGAAATCCGCCAGATTTTCGAAGAACAGCTGGTGCTGGTCAGCAGCAATAGGCCCGATGACCCGGGCGGGTTGGGCGAGGCCGAATATGTCTATGTAGATTGGGGGCCCGAGTTTGAAGCCGACCATGCGCTCAATTTTCCCGATGCCGTCACACCGCACCTGAATTTGAATGTGGGATCACTGGGGATCTCGTTCCTCCTGAACAATGCGGCAGCAGGCTATTTTCCCATGCGCATTGCGGCCCCCTATATCGCGGCTGGCAGCCTGATGCGTGTACCTGACGCCCCTACCTTCACCTATCCGGTCTATGCCGCCTTCCCGGAAGACCATGACAGCGCCCTGATCGGCACCGTGTTGAGCGGCCTAAGGCAGATCGCGGCCGAAAACAGCGGCGTTAGCGCGGGCACTGCATAGCGACAACAGCCACAGCCCACTCAACCAGACATTTCCTCCCATTCCCGGATAATATGTATAAAGTTTGCGGCCTTAGGGGCTTTTTCCTATAGTGAACCGCCCTAAATGAGGGGTAGTTCTCACGCTAGGGGTCATTGCCGTGCCACGTATCCGCCGCACCTATCTGCCAATGCTGCTTGGCTCAGCTCTGGTTCCTGCCCTGTCGGCCCCGGCCACAGGTATGGAAGTGGAAGGCCCGGTTGAAGAGATCATGGTACATGCGCGCAAGCGGGAACAGACACTGACAGACACGCCCGTATCCATCAGTGTGGTGGGTGCAGCCACCATTGAAGACTGGACCCTAACATCCCTGGAAGACCTGGAACTGGCTGTGCCCAACCTCAGGACCGCCGCCCAGTTTGCCTACAATAACACTGTGTCGCTGCGCGGCGTGGGCACCTACAGCCGCAACATCGGCTTTGACGAACGCGTGGGCCTCTATCTGGACGGCATCTATCTGGGGCCGTCTTACGGCTTGAACCAGTCACTGCTGGACGTGGCGCAGGTGGAAGTGATGCGCGGGCCGCAAGGCACGTTTTTTGGCCGCAACGCCATCGCGGGCGCCGTGACCCTGATCAGCGCCAAACCTGGGCCAGAGGTGTCAGGCAGAGCGCTGGCACGCTATGGCCGGTTCGACACCCGCACCCTTGAGGGCAGCCTCAATATACCGCTGTCGGACACACTGTTCGCCAGCCTCTCCGGCAGCCTCCATAAGCGCGACGGCCTGACCACCAACCTCTTTGACGGTTCGAAAATCGACAACCGTAACCGCAACAGCCTGCGCGCCCAGATGCTCTATCGCCCCAGCGACCGGTTTGAGGCACACCTGAGCCTGGACCGTAATGAAATCGACGAAGCCATGCTGGTAGGCGACCCCAATTCGGACACCTTCGGCATCTTCCCCGACACAGTGGCACCTGCCCCGTTCGAAGTGGATTTCAACGTCGCGCCAACCCAGAAAGTGATCACCAAGGGCGCCGGCCTCAGCATGGCCTGGACCTTTGAAGGCGGCATGGAGCTCAAGTCCCTGACGGGACTGAGGGCCACCGACGCCGCGCATCACTATGATACCGACTATACGAGTATCGATATCCTCTATGTGGATTACGCCGAAGACTATGGCCACTTTTCCCAGGAACTCAGGCTGACGTCGCCGGACGACGGCAACCGGTTGGGCTATGTGCTCGGGGTCACCTATCTGGACCAGAAAGGCGAGACCGACCGGCACGCCATTGGCGGCGCTGCGGCCTTCATTCTGGGGGCTGCTGAAGGCGCGGACATGACCAGTGTCGGCCGTGTGGACACGGAAGCCTGGGGGCTTTATGCCAGCTTTGATTACCGCCTCAGCGACGCGCTTACCCTGTCAGCCGGGCTCAGGTGGTCGCGTGACGGGAAAAGCGTGGACTGGAGCGTCGACACAACCGGCGCGCCGGCATTCCAGCTGGCCACCGGCACGCTCAAGGACAGCCGCCATGACACAGACGTCTCCCCCACGTTCAGCCTCAGCTACGCGCCAACCGACGCCATCACCGCGTTCCTGCGGTATGGTGAGGGCTTCAAGAGCGGCGGCTATAACCTGGACTATGTCAGCGCCGCCATTTTCCCGGACCAGCTGGAGTTCGAAAAAGAGAGCGCCCGCAGCTATGAAGCCGGCATCAAGGGCAGCCTGTGGGACGGCATGGCCTGGTTCAGCGCCACTGCCTTCTGGGTGGACTATACGAACTTCCAGGTGAACCAGTTCCTGGACCAGGGCGGCGGCAGCACAATCATCGTGATCTCAAACGCTGCCAAGGTGCGCACCAAGGGCCTGGAACTTGAGCTGACCGCCCGGCCCACCGACGGCCTTTCTCTCACCACATCGCTGGCGCTGCTGGACGCAAAATACCGCCAGTTCGTCGATGGCGGCGTGGGGGCGACGGACGTGTCCGGCAACAAGCTTGAGGCCCCTGATGTGGAGGCCAGCATCGCCCTGGCGTACGAGCGCCCGATCAGCGACAGCCTCATGGGCTTTATCAATCTGAACGCTTCCTTCGCCGACAGCTATTTCGTCACGCCCGACAATATCACCGAGCAACCCTTGCTGGGTGGTGGCAGCGTGCCATTCGGGCAGATATCAAGCCGGTCGCAGCTCAATGCCAAACTGGGAGTCGGCAGCCCGGCTGACGGCTGGACGGCTGCCTTTTGGCTGCAGAACGGCTTTGGCGACGGCGGCACCGCCGCCAGCCTCAGGGACTTTTTCGGCACCATCGTGGAAGCGCAGACCGTGCCGCGAAGCTACGGTGTTGAACTGACGTATGAGTTTTAGGCGCGCGCGAGAAGCTTGACTTGGGGGCCCGGTGTTTCTAGCGTCCGGCAGGATACGGCCTGATGAATAAGATCAGCCAGACAAGCAAAGGAAGAAGCCTGCGGAACGGCTTGTAAGGGACCTGTGCCCCGCCTGAGCCGCCAAGGGCAACCAAGACCATGACTTTCCGCATCGACGCTCGCCCAATCGTCCAGGTTATTGGGCTCCTTCTGGTGGCGCTGGCCGTCTTCATGATGGTCCCTGCCGTGGTGGAAGCCAAGATGGCGGGCTCCACCCCTTACGAATTTCTTTTTTCTGCTGCCTTCACCGGCTTCATGGGCCTGGCGCTGGTGCTGGCCACGCGCGACAACGCGCCCTTCAGCCTGGACATCAAGCAGGCCTTCCTGCTGACCGCCGCCACCTGGCTGGTGCTGCCGGTGTTTGCGGCGCTGCCGCTCATTGGCATGGGCCTGCCGCATGACGCCGACCTCAGCTATACCGACGCGGTGTTCGAGACCGTATCGGGCATCACGACAACCGGCTCCACCGTCATCTCCAACCTGGACACCGTGCTGCCCGGCATTCTGCTGTGGCGGTCGCTCCTGAACTGGATCGGCGGCATTGGCATTGTGGTGATGGCCATCATCATGCTGCCGTTCCTGCGCATCGGCGGGATGCAGCTGTTCCGCACCGAAAGCAGCGACAAGTCTGAAAAAATCATCCCCAAATCCACCGAACTGGTGAAATGGATCACCGGTGTCTATGTGGCCCTGACAGTAGCCTGCACACTGGGATACCTGCTGACCGGCATGAGCTTCTTTGACGCGGTCAACCATGCCTTGGCAACGGTCGCGACCGGCGGCTTCAGCACACATGACGATTCCTTCGGCCACTTCGGCATGGCCAGCCAGTGGGTTGGCATCCTGTTCATGATTGCCGGCAGCATTCCCTTTATCGCCTTCATCAAATTCGCCCGGGGCCGCAAGCACGCCTTCGCCAGCGATCCGCAGATCAACGCCTTCCTGAAGTTCCTGGCTGTGGGGATTTTGGGCGCCACCATCATGCTGATGGCGGACAGGGGCTGGGACTTCTTCGAAGCCTTGACCGCGGCGGCTTTCAATATTGTCTCCATCGTCACCACCACAGGGTTTGCGTCTGAGGACTATACGCTGTGGGGCACGGGCGCTGTGGCGGGCTTTTTCCTGCTGACATTCGCGGGCGGCTGCGCGGGCTCCACCTCCGGCGCGATCAAGATATACCGCTTCCAGGTGCTGTGGATCACGCTTCGGGAACAGCTCCTCAGGCTCAACAGCCCCAACCGGGTGGTGATCCTGAACTATCACGGCGCGCGCATGCCCACAGACCTGCCCCTGTCGGTGTTGGCGTTCCTCGCGGCCTTCTTTGCCTCGATCGCCATCGTCACCCTCATGCTGGCGATGATGGATATCGATTTTGCCACAGCATTGTCGGCGGCCACCACGGCCATCACCAATGTGGGCCCCGGCTTCGGCGAGATCATTGGCCCCTCGGGCAATTTTAAAAGCCTGCCCGACGCCGCCAAATGGCTACTCTCATTCGCCATGATTCTGGGGCGGCTGGAGATTTTCACCCTGATCATGCTGTTTGACCCGCACTTCTGGCGGGACTAGGCGCGCCTTATTGGTCTGCCAGATGGTCCGATACCAGGGCCGCTGTATGGTCCAGCAGGCTGGCGTCACCTACCGCGCCGTGGCCGGGAACAACAATTATTACGTTTCCGTAACGGTCCTTTGCAAGCGCCATGGCATTACCCCAACCCGCCGGATCACCTTCCTTATAATAGCCGATGCCCCGGGCTGAAGCTTCACGTACCGCGCAGCCGCCGAACAAAAGCTTCTGCTGCTTCAGCCATACCATGAGATTATCGGTGGTGTGGGCCGCGCCGGGATACATGATCTCCAGCGGCCCGAGGGTGGTTGTCGCGCCGGCCTCTGCCGCGATATCCAATTCATATTCCGGCGGGATCTCACCGCGGGCGATCATCAACTGGCGGGTTTTCGGAGAGGCATAGAAACGGATGCCGCGTTCGCGCATCACTGCAGCGCCTGCCGCACGGTCCGCGTGGGAGTGGGTGGCCACTGCCATGGTGACCTTGAGGCCGATGGCGGCTTCGATTTCATCCAGAAGGGTGGCTGTGGCCGCGTCGCCCCAGGCGCTGTCAACCAGCACCAGGTGCCCGCGTTCGCGCACGATCAGCCCGTTGGAGGTATAGCGCGAACCGTCCTCGAACGTGTGGCTTGAGACATGCAGCCACACACCGTTTGTCAGCGGCCGGATGCGCACGCTATCGTCGTCCGGCGTGCCGTCCGCATGGGCGCCCGAAACAGCAAAAAGAAGAACCAGAAACATCAGCAGTGCACGCACAAAGACCTCCCTGAAATTAACGTCCACACCGACCCCTTGTGCCACCCAATGAGGGCAAAAAGATGGAGAAACAAAAAAGGCGCGCCATGGCGGCACGCCTGTTTCGAGATTTCTGAAGTCATTGCCTGCCTCAGGCCTTGGCTTCCTCGGCCGCCGCGCGCGCCTCATCGGGCGTGAAATCGTAGGTGGAGTTGCAGAACTGGCAATTGACGCTGATCTTGCCGTCCACCGTCATGTGATCCACATCGTCGTCCGAGAACTGGCTGATCACGGTAAGCAAGCGGTCGCGGCTGCAGCGGCAGGCGTGAACCAGCGCCACGCTGTCGAACACGCGCACGCCGTCCTCGTTGAACAGGCGGTACAGCAGCTGGTCAAGCGTCAGCTGCGGGTCGAGAAGCTCTTCGGTCTTGACGCTGTGCATCAGCACGCTGGCGCGGTTCCACTCTTCCTCTGTGTTGCGCTCAAGGATACGCTCGCGTCCCGACTCGCCGCGTGCCAGATGCTGCACCATGATGCCGCCGGCGCGCCAATGGTTGGTCACCGGGTCATGGTCGCACCTGAGGCGGATTTCCGTGGGCGTCTGTTCGCTGTTTTCAAAATAATTGCGCGCCACTTCCGAAAGCGTCTCGCCCTTCAGCTCAACGATGCCCTGATAGCGCTCCATGTCGTCGCCCTGGTCGATGGTGAGCGCCAGATAGCCGTTCTTGGAGCCGATCAGGCCGTGGAAGCTGGGGTTCTTGCCGTACTGGGCCATGACCTCGGCGTTGATGTCCGCATAGCCGCGCAGGCGACCGACGCCGTCATCCCGAAGCTCATAGTCCGCCACCATCATCGGCACCGGACCGCCGGATTTGGTCTGGATCGTCACGATACCGTTGAATTTGAGCATGGACCCCAGCATGGCGGTGAGCGTGAGCATCTCGCCCAAAATCTTCGCCACAGGCTCGGGATAGTCGTGTGCCTTCAGGATCTGGTCCACCACCGTGCCCAGCCGCACGGCGCGGCCGCGCACATCCATGCCTTCAATGGCAAAGGGGCGGATTTCATTGTCCCGGCTGCCTGCCGGGTCTTTGACAACAATCGGGGTGTCGTTCATGGGAACGCTTTCCATACTCAACTAAAAGGCCTTTGGGCCCCAAGGGGCCCGTTCGGGGCGCTTTTATATCTTTCCGAGGCACCAAGCAAGGATTGCCTTCTGGGCGTGCAGGCGGTTTTCCGCCTCGTCCCACACCACGCTCTGGGGGCCATCCATCACATTGTTGGTGACCTCTTCGCCGCGGTGCGCGGGCAGGCAGTGCAAAAACACGGCCTCGTCGGCCGCCTTTTCCATCAGCGCCCGGTTGACCTGGAAGGGCTCCAGCGCGCGCACGCGGCTGCCGGTACGGTCATCGCCCATCGACACCCAGGTGTCTGTAAACACGGCGTCGGCGTCCCACACGGCGGCCTCGGCGTCGGTGACCACATGCACATCGCCGCCCTGCTGTTCAGCCCATTCGAGCACGTCGTCATAGGGCGCAAAGTTTTCCGGGCAGCCCAGCATCAGCGTGAAGTCGAACTTCACCGCCGCTTCAATGAGCGACGTGGCCACATTGTTGCCGTCGCCGACCCACGCCAGCTTCTTGCCCTTGATCGGGCCCAGGTGTTCCTCGATGGTCATGATATCGGCCATGATCTGGCATGGGTGCGAGCGGTCTGTGAGCGCGTTGATCACCGGCACATCGCCCTCTTCTGCCAGTTCTTGCACAGCTTCGTGCGTGTTGGCGCGGATCATGATGGCGTCCACATAGCGGCTTACCACCCGGGCGGTGTCGCCGATGGTTTCGCCGCGCCCCAGCTGCATACTGCCGCCCTGCAACACGACGGCCTTGCCGCCCAGCTGGTGCATCGCCATCTCGAAACTGATGCGCGTGCGGGTGGAGGATTTCTCAAAAATCATGGCGAGCGCGTGGCCGGCGAGCGGCGCGCCTTCGTCCACAGCACCTTTGGGGAGATGACGTCGCGCCTCTTTCCATTCCTTGGCCGTGTCCAGGATGTGCCGCAGGGTTTCTGCAGGGATATCCTTCAGGTCAATAAAATGGCTGTTGGGTGTCTTCGTCATCTCACCTTTTCCTCTTCACACAAGTTTGCTGGCGGCTATTTGCCGGGAATGCCGTTTTTCCGCCAGTCGTTCATGGCCGCGTCCAGATTGTCCATGGCCTCGTCCAGATGTTCGTCTTCAATGATCAGCGGCGGCAGCATGCGCATGACCATGTCGCCCGCCACAGCCGGCAGCATGCCGCGGCCGATCATGTCCACCACCGCATTACGGGTTGGGACTTCCGGCAGGCGGATACCGGCCATCAGGCCCATGCCGCGCACTTCAGAAATAAAATCACCGTGGCGCTGCTGCAGTGCGCCCAGGCGGGCCTGCAGCTTGTCGCCCATGTCGCGCACGCGCTCAAGGAAGCCGGGCGCCAGCATTTCGTCCAGCACCGCGTTGCCGACAGCCATCGCCAGCGGGTTGCCGCCATAGGTGCTGCCGTGGGTGCCAACGGTCATGCCGGAGGCCGCTTCTTCGGTCGCGAGGCATGCGCCCAGCGGGAAACCGCCGCCGATGCCCTTGGCCGCCGTGACGATATCCGGCTTCACCTCAGACCATTCGTGGGCAAACAGCTTGCCGGTCCGGCCCATGCCGCACTGGATTTCATCCAGCACCAAAAGGAGGCCGTTTTCGTCACACAGGTCCCTGAGCGCCTGCATCTGGTCTTTACTGAGCGGGCGGATGCCGCCTTCGCCCTGCACGGGCTCAACCATGATGCCGCCGGTCTCGGGGCCAATGGCCGCCTTCACCGCTTCAATGTCGCCAAACGGCACCACGTCAAAGCCGTCCGGCAGGGGCTCGAAGCCCTTCGTCAGTTTTTCCTGGCCCGCGGCGGCGATGCCCGCCAGCGTGCGGCCGTGGAAAGCGTTCGACATGGTCACCAGGCGGTATTTGCCCGCATTGCCTTTGTCATAATGATACTTGCGCACCATCTTGATGGCGCATTCGATGGCTTCCGCGCCCGAGTTGGTGAAGAACATGGTGTCGGCAAACGAGGCGTCGCACAGGCGCTGCGCCAGCTTGGTCCCCAGCGGGATTTCATAGGTGTTGGCCGTGTGCCACAGCTTGGCCGCCTGGTCCTGGATGGCTTTCACCAGCGTCGGGTGGCTGTGTCCCAGGCACATCACGCCGATACCGGAATAAAAATCCAGATATTTCTTGCCGTCGGTATCATAGAGATACATGCCCTCGCCGCGCTCGAAAGCGACAGGGATACGGGCGTATGTAGGCATCAATGGGCTAATCACGTCTTCTCTCCATCCGGCCTCTTGTGAGGCTCTGTTCAATTGAAGAAAAGTCCCTCGCTTGCGCTCAGTGTACTTTCCTTCAGCTACCATACGGCGACGACAAGGCTTGAGGCGGCTCTTCGCCTTGCCGTCAAATTTCTTCCTGGCAATCCGCACTGCCGGATTGCCTGAGCAATCGTTTAAAACTGGGCCAATGAACCGCTTCGAGGACCAGTTTTTCATTAATTCCCCGAGGAAAAGGACACTGAGGCAACGCCGAAGGACTTTTTCTCGATCATTTAAATGCTATTAGCCGGAGTGCCCCCGCGCCCCGGCCTGATTGGCACGAAGGATGCCCCCATGGCACGGCCAAGTCAATGGCAGCGCACCGCAGGAAACACGAAAAAAACTGGGCTATACGGGAAGTTCTGTTGAATTAGGGGAGATAAGTTGCTGACTGAAAATTCTTTCAATCACCAATTACAAAAAGTGTTTGTAGGAATTGATTCAGTGAAGCGCCTCATCAACCCGCTTCCTTATGTGGCAGAGCGGCAAGGCCTTGAATTGTTTTCCAGTAGAACTTCACCTTTCGGTGCTTCTCTTCCTTCCATGCATCGTCGCTCTCACAGGCATCGATTTCTGCGGCCAATCCTTTCAAGGAATTCATCGCTTCAGGATGCCTTCCAAGCTGGATCAAACAATCTACCTTCTGCAGCGACACGAATATTTTTACGGAAGGTTCTTCAGGCGATTTCGCATCCCAAACCCCCAGCAATTTTTCATACTGATTGGTCGTCTTGAGCCAGGTCCAATAGATTGCCTGATATATTTTTTTCCAGTTCAGCGGGTTGATGGCCTTACCCAACAGGGTGAGCAGCAGCTTTGATGACTCAAGCCACGGTGCAGTGGTTGACGGCTTATCTTCATCGACGAAAATTTCCCGCTCTTTGGCCTCAAACCCGGCGCGCTTCACGCCGGCTTTTCGCTTCCCGTATTCCAGTTTTTCATTCTGTGATTGCTGCAACATCCAACCCCTTGCTGCCCATTCCTCATATCCGCAGTAGCCAACAGCCCCTTTTTTGGTATCGGACATTTCTTTGAATACACCCCCTACCCCACACCAATACAATAAAAAAAGGGGAACCGGACTGGCCGGCTCCCCTGGTCGGGAAGGGTTTCCTGCATGGGAAAACGTTGCAGGAAACCCTTCCCGGAGTCTCTGAGTGTCTTAGAAGCGGGTGCGGAATTTCACACCGATGGTGCGTGGCTCGTTGGTCCGGAAACCAAGGCGGGCCCGGCCGCCGCGCTCGCGGTCGAACGACAGGTTCGCATTCTCGTCAAACACATTGTTGATGTAGGCCACAACGTCCCACTTCTCCATTTCAACACCGAACGACAGGTTCATGGTCTGGAAGCTATCAAGCTCCAGGTCCAGAACCGTGGTGTCGGTGCCCGACGCACCGCCAAACGGCAGGCCGGACGTGAAGGTGCCCGCGCCGGCTTCCTGGTCGGACGGCTGCGTGAAGATGCTGCCGCGATGCTGGAAGGTGGCGGAGAAGTAAGCTTCAGCACCGTCAGCGATAAAGTCTGCCGGGAAGAAGTAAGTTGCCGTGGAGCCAAACTGGAACTTCGGCACTGAAGGCAGGCGGTTGCCGTCGCGCACGCCGCCAAGTACCGCGTCTGTGCTGTCGATCACGGTCGAATCAAACTCGGATTCGATCAGGCTGCCTGCGAACGTCACCTCAAAATTGTCGGTCGGGCGCGCCTTGAACTCTGCCTCGAGGCCCATGGTGTGGGCTTTCGGCACGTTGAAGGAAATCCGCGACGAACAGGAGCCCGCATCCAGCGTGACCTGCAGGTTCGAGATGTCGGTGTAGAAAGCGGCGGCGTTGAAGGACACCTTGCGCTTGTTCACCTTGATGCCCGCTTCATAGTTCCACAGTGTCTCGTCGCCATAGTCCTGGAAACCACCAAAGATTTCGAGGTCAGACGCGTTACAGAGCGCGGTATTGAGCGGATCGTTCACACCGCCCAGGCGGAAGCCCTTGGAGATTTGCGCGTTCACCGTCACGTCGTCTGAGACGTCATAGCGCGCCAGAACGCGCGGCGTGAAACCGTTCGCGGAGGTCTCGTCAAGCTGGTCAACGACGCCGTTACCGAACAGGCCAACCTGGGTCACATAGCGCTCTTCGCTATAGTCATAGTAACGGCCCCCGGCTGTTACCTGCAGGCGGTCGGTGATGTCATAGGTCAGCTCACCAAAGAGGGAGATCTGCTCGATCGAGTAGGGCAGCTCCGAATAGAAAGGCGAATCGACCGGGCCAACACCCATCGAAGTCGCCGCAGCCGTGCCATCGCCCAGAACCGCGTCGGTGTAGGCGTCATAGCCTGGCGTCGGCAGGAACTGTTTGTAGAAACGGTCGGTGTCGGAATAGAAGGCACCCACAACCCACTGCAGCGGTCCGTCACCGTTTGACGACAGGCGCAGTTCCTGCGTGAAGCTTTCCACCTTGGTGGTGTCGCGCAGGTTCGATGGCAGCATCACAGCTTCATCCGGATAGCCAAGGTCAACAGACACACTGCCCGTGAGTGCGGACGCATCGCGGGAAACCAGAATGTCACGGTCGGTGTAGCTGGTCACAGACGTGATATCGACACCGTCGAGGCTGATCTCAAGCGTGGCATCGGCGATCATGGTCTGGTCTTCGAACGCTTCGTCGAGCAGCAGGAACTGCTGGCGCTCGTCAAAGGTTACCGGCGCGCGGCCACCGGCCACGGACGCGTCAGTGAACGGATTGGCATAGAGGTTGAACACTTCCTGCCGGTTGAAACCGTTCATGTCGATTTCCTGATACACAATGCGCGGCGTGAAGGTGACGCTATCGGATGGCTTGAACGTCAGCGCGAAACGGCCGCCAGTACGGTTGCCGCTGTTAACGTTCTTGTCGATCGAGCCGCCTTCACGGATGGCGTCGATAAAGCCGCCATATTCCGTGTGGTAGGCCACAGCGCGCACAGCGATGGTGTCGCTGAGCGGCACGTTGATCATGCCCTTCAGGCTGCCGCCGGTGCCACCATCCTTGACGGTGTTGAGGTCTGCTTCAAAGCTGCCTGCGATGCCGTCGAAGCTTGGCTGGTTGGTGATGTAACGGATGGTACCGCCGATGGAACCGGAACCGAACAGCGTACCCTGTGGGCCACGCAGCGTTTCAACGCGGTTCAGGTCATAAAGGTCCAGGTCTGGCGTGAACAGGGAAAGCGAGATCACGGATTCGTCCAGGTAAACGCCGACTTGTTCTTTCACGCCCGGCTGGTCGCGCACGATCTGGCCGGCGGACACGCCGCGGATGGCAACCTGGCTTTGGCCGGGGCCCAGGTTCTGGATCTGCAGGCCAGCGACATTGCGCGCCAGGTCTTCCAGATTGTTGGCGCCCGCACGCTTGATGTCGGTTTCGCTCATGGCGTTGATCGAGAAAGGCACATCCTGAATAGAGGACGCACGCTTGGTTGCCGTCACAACGATTTCTTCAAAAGTGAAATCGCTGTCTTGGGCGATTGCCGTGCCCGCTGTCGCGCCCATAAGCGCAGCGACCGATGAGCTCAGCAACAATGTTTTCTTGGATATCATATGAATACCTCCCTGGTTCGGCACTTTGCGCCGATGTTATTTTTAACCAATCAGCAAGCACCCATCTGCCCGCCGACACCCTCCATGACGAAGGGCGGAATTGTTTTAGGAATAAAATAGTTAAGAAATTCGAACGGTCGGGCAATAAAGGAAAAAAAGCCCCGAAAACCGGGGATTTTGACCATATAACAATAGTTTACAGGCAGAATGGTTGGTAAAGGAAAGCCCCCTTCAATCACCCACCTGGTCCATACAGCCACCATGAATCAAATATGTATCGCCGTCATGCTGACCTCGTTTGGCGTGCCGCCTGCTTCGCAAACAGCATCCACAAACTTTATCTGCCCGCATCACCATTCCCAGGATGGACCCTGAAACAAGTTCAGGGTGACGGATTGAATTGGCGGCCTTGATTTGACGCTCGAACAAAAAAAGGGGGAACCGGCTGAACCGGTCCCCCGTTTGGAAAGACTTTCCTGCATGGGAAAACGTTGCAGGAAACCCTTCCCGATAAGTTTCGCAGAGGGCCAGGCGGCCCCACTTGCATAAAAGACGAAGTCAGTTTGTATTCTGGGAATAATCGTTGGGGGATCAGGCCGCAGCCACGGATGCGGGTGCCGGGGCAGCCCCTTACCGCCCACGGATCATGGCGTCATCCGGCGCCTTGGCCTGTCAGTCCTGGCGGCCGCCTGCTTCCGGCTTCTTCTCGCGACAGACCAGCACCAATTTTTCCTGATCGTTCTGCTTTACCTGCAAGCGGTAGAGCGTCCCGTCTACTTTGGCGATCTCGCCGGATTCGGCACGGCTGGCGATCAGGTCCAGGGCTTCCTCCGGGTTCTCGAACGGGATGCTTTTGGTGTCGGTTTCATCGTAAAGATCATAGTCCCACCAGGCGCTCTCCGACAGGCGCTGACAAAGCTTCTCATCAAACCGATAGCGAATGATACGGGCCGGATTGCCGCCCACAATGGCATAGTCGGGCACATCCTTCGTCACCACCGATCCCGCCGCCACGACAGCGCCGTTGCCGATGGTGATTCCGCCAGTAATCACAGCCTTTGCGCCGATCCAGGCGTCATTGCCAATCACCGTCTTGTCAGGGAAGCTGGCATAGGTGCGACCGGCATCGTTGAATTTGCCGCCAAACTTCTTGTACCGGTAGGTGAAAGCGTTTGTGGTCAGCCAATCGAGCGGATGTTGGGACATGCCGATCTTCACTGCATGCCCAACGGACGTATAGCGCCCCATCTCAACATTGATCAGCTCAGTCCCCGGGCTGGCAGAGCTGTATTTCCCGATCTGCACAGTATTGATCATACATTGATCGCCAAACAAAACACCGGGTTCGAAATCGATCCACTGGGACATCATGATGTTCTTCGAGTGAAACGAATATTTGTCCTTCAAATGCTTCGCTTCAGTCTCGTTGATGGTTTTAATCATAAAAAAATCCTAGATGGTTTTAATCATAAAAAAATCCTACTCAGGCCTTCAGGCGGTAGCCGGTCTTGAACACCCGGTAAACCCACAGCGTCAGGATGATGTTGAGCACGAGCGTGTAGATGATGCCGGTCATCAGGTCACTGTCGCCCCGGCCGATAAAGCCGTAGCGCACGCCGTCGATCATATAGAAGAAGGGGTTCAACTGGCTGAACACCTGCCAGCCGGTCGACAGCCGTTCGATGGAATAGAAGGTGCCCGAGAGAAGGCTGAGGGGCGCGATCACAAAATTGGTGATGGCGGCTGAATGGTCGAACTTTTCCGCCCACACGCCGGTCAGCACGCCAACAAGCGACAGCATCACACTGGCCGCCAGCGCGAAATAGGCCACGGCCCAGAGGTGCTCGATGGTCATGGTGACACCCGGCATGGCCCAGAAGGCAGTGCCCACGGAAAGGCCCACCAGCAGCCCGCGCGTCACCCCGCCACCGACGAACCCGAGCGTCAGCTCAAGGGCAGACAAGGGCGGCATCAATGTGTCGACAATATTGCCCTGCACCTTGGCAATCAGGATCGATGAGGACGTGTTGGCGAACGCATTCTGCAGGATGGCCATCACAATCAGGCCCGGCGCCAGGAACTGGGCATAGGGCATATCCGCCACCATGCGGCCCCGACCGCCCAAGGCCAGCGTGAAAATGATCATGAAAAGGATGGTGGTGACGGCAGGTGCCGCCAGCGTCTGCGCCCACACTTTCATGAAGCGGCGCGATTCGCGCGCATAGAGCGTCCACAGCCCCACCCAGTTGACGGCACCAATGGTGCGGCTCCCCAGTTCCGGATAGCTGTCCTGAGCGTCCTTGGGGGCGATACTGGCTGTGGTGGATTCCATGGGCTGACTCCATAAAAAAATGAGGGCCTCACCATATGGTGTCGTTTGTCCCCTTGGCAAGAGGGGTCGTTGGGCGATATAAGCTTTAGGGAATCGGGTGACTCGGGAGTCACCGACGCCCATAAAAAGAAATACAGGGAAAAGACCATGGCATGGACGGACGATCGCATTGATCAGCTCAAGAAACTTTGGGACGATGGCCTCAGCGCCAGCCAGATCGCGAAGGAACTGGGCGAGGGTGTGACCCGCAACGCCGTGATCGGCAAGGCCCACCGCCTTGGCCTCAAATCACGTCCATCCCCGGTGAAAGCCGACAAGGACAAGAAGAAGGCCGCACCCAAGAAAGTCGCAAAAAAGGCGGATAAACAACTAGTTACGCTGCTGGACCTGACAGACCGCATGTGCAAATGGCCAATCGGTCACCCGGGCGACGCAGACTTCCATTTCTGCGGCAAGCAAGCCGAAGCGGGCATGCCTTACTGCGCTGGCCACTGCGCGGAAGCCTACCAGGCCCAGCCGCCACGCCGCGACAAGCGCCCTCAGCCGCCGCGCACCATTCTGTAGGATACGCGGGCGCCAATCCGGGCTTCAGGCCGAATCAGATAATGCGACTCGCAGGAGGTCTTCCTCCCGCGAGTTTTTCTTTATGCCCACCTCAGCACCTGTGATCACATTGTCGCGAGGGCAGGCGTCTGCTGCGAATTCGACGTCAAACCGGGCTTGCCCTTCGCGCGCGCCGCGTTACAGTTTGAACAAACGAACCAGAAGGGCGCCGGGGGCGCCCCGCTATACTTGGGAGCACAGAATGAACAAGACAGTCCTGACAGGCCTTGCAACCGCAGCCCTTATGCTGGGCACGGCCCTGCCGGCCTTCAGCCACGGTGATGACCGCTTTCACGAATCGCAGGTGCGCCACGACGTGATGGAAGTGTTTGGCAAAGGCTTCGGCAAGATCAGCAAGATCATGAAGGGCGAAGAAGGCAGCCCGGCGGACTTCCCGGCCATCGCGGCCGACATGGCTGATGCAGCCTCGAAAACCAAAGCCAGCTTTGAAAAAGACACCCGCGGCATGCACGGCTTCACCGAAGCCAAGGACAACATCTGGGAAAACTGGGACGATTTCGCCGAGCGTCTCGACAAGATGGAAACAGATGCCCAGGCGTTCCTTGCCGCCGCCAACAGCGGCGATATGGCCCAGATCGGCCCGGCGATGAAGGAACTTGGGTCCAACTGCAAAAGCTGCCACGACAAATATAAAGCCGACCTGGACTGACGCACGTTCAGGACCGAAAACAGGAAGGGCGCCAACTGGGGCGCCCTTTTTTATGGCTTCCAATACAAGCCGGACCTAACCCAGGATCAGGTGCCAGAGCGTGCCAGCCAGCGGCACAAGGATGGCGAGCGCGCGCCACGGTGAGGCCAGTTTCGGCGCCCGTTTGGCCGCAGGTTTGGTGCCGGTGATCATGGCGCGGACCAGCCCGGCCTTCTTGATCAGCGTATAATAAAGCACCACCAGGATATGCAGCCCGGCAAGGCCGAGGAGCACGAGGCCTGTCTGTTTGTGCCAGCGCGTCAGCCGCCCGGCCCAGTCGCCCGCCTGGTCCGACAGCGGGCCGGAGAAGAACATATCATCGGTGGCAAAAAGCCCCATCACTGCCTGCGCCAGAAGAAGAAGAAGCATCAAGACCACGCTCCAGGCCCCCAGCGGGTTGTGGCCCGGGCATTTGGCCGCGTCGCCATGCTTGAGGTACCCGATGATGGCCTTCGGCCCCCGGACAAAGCTTGTATAGCGCGCGCTTTCAGACCCGGCAAGACCCCACAGGATGCGCCAGCACACCAGAATCAGCACGCAAACACCCGCGTAGGTGTGCATGTTCGCATAAATGCCGAACTTGTCCTGAAAGGCTGACCAGGCCGAAAAGGCAAAAGCCACCACGAGCGCCCAGTGGAACAGCCGCAGGGCAATGTCCCAGATTTTCACGCCTTCCTGGGGTGCGTCTCCGCGCATGATTATGCCTCCATCATTTTCTTTGCCGCTTTGATGATCGTCTCCGCCGTCGGCAGCCATTTGGCCTCCGCCCTGCGGCCATAAGGCACGGGCATGTCCGGCGGGGTGACCGCCACGGGCGCGGCCTTCAGGTCCGCAAAGCCCGCACGGGTAACAAAGCTGATCACCGCGTCGGCAAAGCCGGCGAAGGCCGCGTCCTCGCTGGCCACCAGCAGCCGCCCGGTCTTTTTCACGCTTTCAAGGATCAGCGCTTCATCAAGCGGCTTGATGGTGCGCGGGTCGATCACTTCGGCCTCAATACCGTCCTTCTTGAGCGCCTCAGCCGCCGCCTCGGCCTTATGGACGAAGGCGGAAACCGCGATGATCGTCAGGTCCGTGCCTTCCCGTACCACGCGTCCCTTGCCGATAGGCACAGCAGGAAGATCATCTTCCACCGTATCCGCATGACCATAAAGGCCCTTGTGCTCCATCAATATCGTCGGCCCCTTGGCCGCTACCGCAGACTTCAAAAGCCCCGCCGCATCCGCGGGCGAGCTGGGGCACGCCACCATGAGGCCCGGGACGGTGCTGAGCATGCCGAAAGTGGACTGGCTGTGCATGGCGCCCGAACCATCCCCCGCGCCCATGGTGGTGCGGATGACAAGCGGCAGGTCAAACCGGCCGTTCGACAGGAAGCGCGCCTTGGCCGCCTGGTTCATGATCTGGTCAAAACAGACGCCCATGAAATCACAGAACATCACCTCCACTATCGGCTTCAGCCCGGTCATCGCCGCGCCCGTGGCCATGCCGACGAAGGCGGTCTCTGAAATCGGCGTGTCGATCACCCGGCCGGCGCCAAACCTGGACGCCAAACCGCGCGTCACACCGAACACGCCGCCCAACTCCTGCCCGCCGGTCACCCCGCTGCCGCCATGGATGTCTTCGCCGATAACAATGATATGGTCGTCAGCGGCCATCACATCATGGTGCGCGCGGTTCAGCGCCTGGGAAAGGGTCATCTGGGTCATGCCTGTGCCTCCGCCATGAAGGCCTCAAGGGCTGTGTCGCTCGCGTCCGGTGCAGCGGTGGCCTCATCAACAATGGCCAGGGCATCGGCGTGGGCACGGGATTTCATGCCGTCAACAAGACCCTCAGGCACATCGCGGGACAGAATCATCCCCTCCAGCCGATCCAGCGGATCGGTCGATCTGCCGTCCGTGGTGCGGTAACGCTCCGTGTCGCCGTGATAGTGGCCGGAAAGACGCGGCACGCTGGCCTCGAGAAACGCAGGCGAGCCGGTGTCCCGCACCCAGGCGGCAAGCCGGTGCGCGGTCTTGGTGGCCTCAAGGGGGTCGGTGCCGTCCACATGATCGGCGGCCAGGCCAAAAGCCCGCGCGCGACCAAGGAGACTGGTGCCGCCCGCCGCGTAGGCAGATGCGGTCGACTGGCCAAAGCCGTTGTTTTCGCACACAAACAGAACCGGCAGCTTCAGGACCACCGCGAGATTGAGCGATTCGAGCACAGCGCCCTGGTTGGCTGCCCCGTCACCGAAATAGCTGACAGCAATACCGCCGGTCTTGAGCGTCTTTGCCGAAAGCGCGGCGCCCAGCGCCAGTGGCACCTGCCCGCCAACAATCCCGTTTGAGCCCAAAAGGCCGCTTTCCGGCGCGATCAAATGCTGGGTGCCGCCAAGGCCCTCAGACAAGCCGCCCTCGCGGCCCAGGATTTCACAGGCCAGCGCCAGCGGGTCGACGCCGAGGGAAAGCGCAATGCCGTGGCTCCTATGCGAGCCGGTCACCTGGTCCTTCGGCAGGTCAAGCGCCGAGGCCACCGCCAGTTCCAGAATCTCTGCCCCGTTCGACAGATGCACCAGGCCCGGCACCTCACCAGCATCAGAAGCCGCAGCAAGCGCGCCCTCGAACGCCCGGATAAAGTGGGCCTTTTCAAACATCAATGTCAGGTCTTCAAGTTCCATAAAACGTCCGTCAGAATGAAGCTTCCCTCTCTCGGGGTTTAGCGAAATTTGGCGGTCTTAACCACAGTTTTACCCGGCGTGCGTAATAAATAGGTGTAATTTTGTCAGAAATGCGTAATAAGGCGCTGCAAATCGGTTGACTCCTCCGCCTGACACGCCCATATGTGTGAAATCAGAGTAAATTGGTAAGAATTTACTGATATGATTTGAACTGGCGCCCCACACCGGGGATTTAAAATAAGGATAGGGCCGTGATCCGGCTAACCAACTTAGCAGACTATGCCGTGGTGTTAATGTGCGAAATGTCGCATGCTGACGGCCGGTTGAGCGCGCAGGACCTCTCGAGCGCCACCAGCATCCCGGCACCCACCGTCGCCAAAATCCTGAATGCCCTCGGCAGAGGCGGTCTTTTGACCTCCCACAGGGGCCTGAAGGGCGGCTTTTCCCTGTCGCGCCCGGCGGACGATATTTCGGTCGCTGACATTATCGAGGCCATCGACGGCCCGATCTCGCTGACGCACTGCGCCGAGACCGGCACCAGCGATTGCTGCTTCGATGACATATGTCAAATGCGCCCCCGCTGGCAGCTGATAAACAGTGCCGTCCGCGGCGCACTTCTTGACGTAAAGCTGTCTGCGCTTGCAGGGCCCGAGGACAGTTTCGACCTGGCCGCCCGCTTCGAGCAGAAAGCCAAAGAGAGCAAGAAGACCGCCACGGCCTGAGGCCGCCAGTAAACTGAGTATGGATAACGTAAGGAGCCGCCACCATGGCCGGAACCGCTGAAGCCCAAAAACAAGTCCAGGATGTTACGGGCGAATATAAATACGGGTTTGTCACCGATATCGATATGGATATGGCCCCAAAAGGCCTGTCCGAAGACGTCATCCGTTTCATTTCCGCCAAGAAGGAAGAGCCGGAGTGGATGCTGGAGTGGCGCCTGAAGGCCTATGCAGCCTGGCTGAAGATGGATGAGCCCGACTGGGCCAAGGTGAACTACCCACCGATCGATTATCAGGAAAGCTATTATTTTGCAGCACCCAAGAAGAAAGACGGCCCCAAGAGCCTGGATGAAGTAGACCCAGAGCTGCTGGCCACCTACGCGAAACTCGGCATCCCGATCCGCGAGCAGGAAGTGCTGGCGGGTGTTGAGGGCGCCGCGAAGGTTGCCGTCGACGCCGTGTTCGACAGTGTGTCTGTTGCCACCACCTTCCGCGAGGAACTGAAGAAGGCCGGCGTTGTCTTTATGTCAATTTCGGAGGCCATTCGCGAATATCCGGACATGGTGAAGAAATATATGGCGAGCGTTGTTCCCGTGCGCGACAACTATTTCGCCGCGCTCAATTGCGCTGTCTTCACCGACGGCACGTTCGTCTATATCCCGAAGGGCGTGCGCTGCCCGATGGAACTGTCGACCTATTTCCGGATCAATGCGGAAAACACCGGCCAGTTCGAACGCACACTGATCGTGGCCGATGAAGGCTCGTATGTCTCCTACCTTGAGGGCTGTACGGCGCCCATGCGCGACGAGAACCAGCTGCACGCCGCTGTGGTGGAACTGATCGCCATGGACGACGCCGAAATCAAATATTCCACCGTCCAGAACTGGTATCCGGGCGACAAGGAAGGCAAGGGCGGCATCTATAATTTCGTGACCAAACGGGCGCTCTGTAAGGGCAAGAACTCGAAAGTCAGCTGGACCCAGGTTGAGACCGGCTCTGCCGTCACCTGGAAATATCCAAGCTGCGTGCTGGCCGGCGACGGTAGCGTGGGCGAGTTCTATTCCGTGGCCGTGACCAACAATTACCAGCAGGCCGATACCGGCACCAAGATGATCCACCAGGGCAAGAACACCCGCTCGACGATCATCTCGAAGGGTATCAGTGCGGGCAAGAGCCAGAACACCTATCGTGGCCTGGTGAAGGTCATGTCCGGCGCCGAGGGTGTGAGGAACTACACCCAGTGCGACTCGCTCCTGGTATCCAGTGAATGCGGCGCACACACGGTGCCTTATATCGAAGTGAAGAACCCGTCCGCCACGATTGAACACGAGGCGACGACATCGAAGATTTCGGAAGACCAGCTTTTCTACTGCCGGGCCCGCGGGCTTGGGGAAGAAGAAGCGGTCGCCATGATCGTGAACGGTTTCTGTAAGGAAGTAATGCAACATCTGCCCATGGAATTTGCCGTGGAAGCCCAGAAGCTTCTTGGCATCTCCCTTGAAGGCAGCGTTGGCTAGAGAGTGATTGAGAGAATTATGCTGAAGATCAAAGACCTCCATGTGAATGTCGCCGGCAAGGAAATCCTCAAAGGCCTGGACCTTGAGATTAACGCGGGCGAAACCCACGCCATCATGGGCCTCAACGGCGCCGGCAAATCCACGTTGGCCAACACCATCGCGGGCCGCGACGATTATGAAGTCACCAAAGGCACCATCGAGTTCATGGGCCAGGACATGATGGAAATGGAACCGCATGAGCGTGTGGCTGCGGGCCTGTTCCTCGGCTTCCAGTATCCGGTTGAAATCCCCGGCGTGTCGAACCTGAATTTCCTGCGCACGGCGCTCAATAGCGTGCGCAAGCTGAACGGCGAAGACGACATGTCGGCGGCTGAGTTCATGAAGCTGGTGCGCGAAAAGGCAACCCTTCTGAACATGGACCCGGACATGCTGAAGCGTTTCGTCAATGTGGGCTTCTCGGGCGGCGAGAAAAAGCGCAACGAGATGGTCCAGATGGCGGTATTGAACCCCAAGCTGGCCGTGCTCGATGAGACCGACAGTGGCCTCGATATCGACGCGCTCAAGACCGTTGCCGAGGGCATCAATGTACAGCGCCGCGAAGACACGGCGGTCTTGCTGATCACCCACTATCAGCGGCTTCTCAGCTATGTGCAGCCGGACAAGGTGCATGTGATGATCGACGGCAAGATCGTGAAATCTGGCGGCAAGGAACTGGCGCTTGAACTTGAAGAAAAAGGCTATGCGGATGTCGCGTAAGCGCGCGAAACCCTCTATCTGGCCCCTCTTTCTGGCAAGGACCAACTTATGGACGACGCAGTAATACAGAGCTACGAGAAGCAGGCTGAAGCCCTTGAAGGGTCGGTTGCGGGCATGGACGACCTGCGCGCCAAGGCGATCAAGGATTTCGCCGCCCAGGGCTTCCCGCACGCGAAGGCCGAGGACTGGCGCTACAGCGACCTCAAAACCCTGCGCACCAAAACCTACGCACCAGCGAACCATGCAGGCGAAACCCCGGATGTTCCCGAGGCCTTCACCGACTGTGCAGCGCGCTTTGTGTTCGTCAACGGCCGCTTCAGCGAAAGCCGGTCCGACATGGGTGACCTGTGGCAGGCAGCAAGCGTGCGCTCGCTCGCGAACCATTTCATGGCCAATCCGGACCGCGCGGCGGAACTGGTGCGTGGCCGCGACGGCGTCGGCATGCTCAACACGGCACTGGCGAAAGACGGCATGGTGATTGCGGTCCCCGCAGGAGTTGAGATCGACGACCCGGTGGAGATTATCCATATCATGACGGGCGCAGACGACTGCGCGGCCCACAGCCGCCATATCGTTGAGCTTGGCGAAGGCGCCAGCGTCCATATTGTTGAGCGTTTCATTGGCGATGACAGTGCCTACTGGACCAACAGCATGTTGCAGGCCCGCGTGACCGAAAGCGCGGTGCTCCATCACACACGACTGCAGGAAGAAGGCGCAAACGCCATCCACACCACCAAAGCCTATGTGAATGTGGGCGCGGGCGGCCAGTATCATGCCTGTAACCTGTCGCTCGGGGCGAAGGTTGGCCGGTTTGAAGCCTATGTGCGCCTGCTGTCGGACGAAAGCAATGCCACCATCGACGGCGTGGCGCTGGCGGGCACGGGCCAAAGCCACGATACGCTGACACACATCAGCCACACCATGCCGCACACCACCAGCGACCAGATTTTCCGCACGGTGGCCGACAGCCGCGGCAAAACGTCGTTTCAAGGAAAAGTGACCGTCGACAAGGACGCCCAGAAGGTTGAGGCAGACCAAAGCTTCAAGGCGCTGGTGTTCGACCGCACGGCGGAAGCGAACGCGAAGCCCGAGCTTGAAATTTTCGCAGACGATGTCAAATGCAGCCACGGTGCCACCGTGGGTGACCTGGACGCGAAAGCGATCTTTTACCTGACCAGCCGCGGCATTGACCCGGTGACCGCGCGCCAGATGCTGGTGGAAGCTTTTGCAGCCGCCGCGCTGGAGCGCATTGAAATTGAACCCCTGCGCGACGCCCTGATGGTCCGCGTGGGTGACTGGATGGCAGAGCGCAAAGCGAAGCCCATCCCGGAAAACAAGTCGCGAGTAGAGTAATGAACGACGCTGCACCGATCATAAAAGGCCTGGATGTGGAGGCGATTCGCAAGGATTTCCCAATCCTTTCGGAAACCGTCTACGACAAGCCGCTGACCTTCCTGGATACCGCCGCATCGGCCCAGAAGCCGCGCGTTGTGATCGATGCGGAGACGGCGCTTTATGAGCATTATTATGCCAACATCCACCGCGGCGTTTACAAGTTCAGCCAGGATGCGACGGAGGCCTATGAGGCCACGCGCGAAACGGTAAAGGCCTTCATTAACGCGGCAAAATCCAAGGAATGCCTGTTCGTGCGCGGTGCGACCGAAGGCATCAACCTTGTGGCACAAGCCTGGGGCCGGACGTTCCTTAAGGAAGGTGACGAGATCATCCTGTCGGAAATGGAGCACCACTCCAACATCGTGCCGTGGCAGATGGTGGCCGAAGAGCGCGGTGCGAAAATCCGCGTGATTCCGGTGCTGGACGACGGCTCGCTCGATATGGACGCCTACAAGGGGCTCCTCAGTGAGCGCACCAAGATGGTTGCGGTGGTGCATATCTCCAACTCAATCGGCACCATGAACCCGGTCAAGGACATCATCCGCATGGCGCATGACGTGGGTGCCGTGACGCTGATTGACGGCTGTCAGGCCGCGCCGCACCTGAAGATTGACGTGCAGGACCTGGACGCGGACTTTTACGCCTTCTCTGCCCACAAGGCTTACGGCCCCACCGGTATCGGCGTGATCTACGGCAAGGAAGACCTCTTGGACCGCATGCCACCCTGGCAGGGCGGCGGGGACATGATCTCCACCGTCACGTTCGAGAAAACCACCTATAACGACCTGCCGCACAAGTTCGAGGCGGGCACGCCCAACATTGCGGGCGGTATCTCAATGAAGCATGCGCTGGATTACATCACCGCGCTGGGACAGGAAAACATCGTGGCGCACGAGAAGGCGCTCCTTGAGTATGCCACCAAGGCGCTCGGCGCTTTCAACAGCCTGCGCATCATCGGCACGACGCCTGAGAAAGGCGCGCTGATCAGCTTCACCATGGAGCATGCGCACCCGCATGACATCGGCACCATCCTGGACCGCCAGGGCATCGCCGTGCGTGCCGGGCACCACTGCGCCCAGCCGATCATGGACCGCTTCGGCGTTCCGGGCACCGTGCGCGCCAGCTTCGGTATTTATAACGACACATCTGACGTGGACCGCCTGGTGGCGGGCCTCAAAAAAGTAACGGACATCTTTGGATGATGGATACAGACAACAAACGCGATATCATGGACCTCTCGGGCACCCCTGAGGTACCGGCGGAAAACCAGCCGAAGGCGGACGTTGAGCGCCCGACCGTGAGCCCGCAGGAAGGCGGCTATTTCCTCAACAAGTTCCTGGAGCAGGACAAGAAAGAGGAAGCCGCCAGCGAAGACGCTGCGCCCAAGAATGGCGGCACGCCGCCAGCGTCGAAAGACGAACTTGAAGCCCGCATCGTTGAGGCGCTCCGTGAAATTTACGACCCCGAGATCCCGGTCAACATCTATGAGATGGGCCTGATTTACGGTGTCGATATCGACGATGATTGGAACGTCAAGATCACCATGACGCTCACCACTCCCCACTGCCCGGTCGCGGAATCCATGCCCGGCGAAGTGGAGCTGAAGGTGAACGGCGTCGCGGGCGTGAACGGCACGGAAGTGTCGCTGGTGTGGGAACCGGCTTGGGATATGTCCAACATGTCAGACGAAGCACGGCTTGAACTGGGGCTTCTTTAGCACCACGTTAAGGTCAAGGAGACGTATAAATGGCAGTAATCAACATTACAGACCGCGCCGCAGAGCACATTCGGGGCATCCTCGCCAGGAATGACAAGGCTGTGGGCATCAAGCTTGGCACCAGCACACACGGTTGCTCGGGGCTTGGCTATACGGTCGACTATGTCGAGGAACAATCGGACGATTTTGAACTTGTCGAAGACAAGGGCGTGAAGGTGTTCGTTGACCGGAAATCGCTGCTATTCCTTCTGGGCACCGAAATGGACTGGGAGGACAGCATGTTCTCAACCGGCTTCAAATTCACCAACCCGAACGAGAAGGGCCGCTGCGGCTGCGGCGAAAGCTTCCACGTTTAAGGGACCTTTTCCATCGTCACCCCGGACCCGAGGCGCAAGCCGAGGATACGATCCGGGGTCCAGAGACCGATAAAGTCTTCGCCCACAGGCGGAGGCTTTTTTGTTCATGGAGCCCGCGCCGTAACCTGCCTTCGGCTGGGCAAGGAATGACGGCAAGGTGTGTAACTCAGGTTAATCGTGAAACGGCTTCAAATGCACGGCCGTACGGATCGCCTCTTCCAAAACGTCATGCACCAAATCGGGGATTGCGCCCAGTTCGTAACTACTGGTGGCTCGTATATGGTCCGATATGTCTTGGGCAAATTCAGGTGGATTGTCCCAAACCTTCACGCCGGGATATTCCTTTATAATGTCTTCCTTGGAAGGTGCTGTGATGAAAAACCAAAATCCACCAGCCCCATAACTGTATCCAACAAAAAACTCCTGCACCGCGTTACGTTCTCCTTATCAACAGCCCAACCCCACAGACCACACACGCCACCAGCCCTAATCCACCAGCTTCAGCTTGCCGCGCATCTTCTTGCGGTCGCCGGTGGTTTTCTTGGCCGTAATCCGACGTTCCTTCGCCGCCTTCGACGGCTTTGTCGGCACCCGGAACTTGGGCCGTTTGGTCGCCGCCTTCAGCATGTCGGTGAGGCGCCTGGTGGCGTCGCGCTTGTTGTCGATCTGGCTGCGGTGGCTTTCCGCCACCAGCACAATCTCGCCCGCCGCCGTCATGCGCTTGCCGGCGATTTTCCGAAGGCGAATGAACATCTCATTGCTGATGGCGTCGCACGCGCGGGCGTTGAACCTGAGTTCCACCGCGGTCGACACCTTGTTGACATGCTGGCCGCCCGGCCCCGACGCGCGCTTGGCGGTCAGTTGAATGTCATCGTCCTGGATGATGATATGCGGCGTGATCTCAATCATGCGCGCAGGATAGCGCAGGCGCGCGGAAAAGCAATCTCGGGAAATGGTGCCGCTTACGTGACTCGAACACGTGACCCCATCATTACGAATGATGTGCTCTACCAACTGAGCTAAAGCGGCCCTTGCGATCAGCAAGATAAAGGGCGGGGTGCCCCGTCTGGCGGCGTATATACCGGATGCGGGCCATGGTGATCAAGCGTTTTTGCGCCCGCCCTAGGCGCCCAGGCGTTCGGCGTCTTCGTCGTCCACCACCGCATCCAGCGGCGTGCCCGAGGTCCCGACCAGCATGGCGATGGGGGCTTCGCCCGGGTCCTTGCGCGCGTGGGCGACCGCTTCACCCGCGTGCCAGCGGAAGCTGTCGAACGCCCCGCAGCCACCACAGAGCGGCGCCCAGCCCTTTGGCGTGTGGCCGCAGTCTGTACACACCCAGCGCGCACCGTCTTCGGCGTGCGCCAGCGCGGCCTCGATCGGGTCCGGGTTTTCCCCGAGCGCGTGCGCGAGCGCGAGGCGGTATTGCCACGCCGCGCGGGTAGGCGCGTCACGAGTGAGTTTCTCGAGCACCGGTTTGGCGGCGTCATACTCGCGCGCGTCCATCAGCGCGTCCGCCAGCAGCAGCATCGACTGGGCGTCTTCAGGGTTGGCGTCCGTCAGCGTGCGCACACGCTTCAGCCAGTCGGCGCCGCTTTCGGAGGCGTCCAGTTCCTTATAGACCTTTGCGAGCGTCGGGTGCGGCGCGCGGGACCAGACATCCTTCACGATTTTCTCGGCCCGCTTCTTGTTGCCGGAAGCGAATTCAAGCTTCGCAAGGGCCGCAGCCGCCGGCGCGAAATCAGGGCGCAGTTGCAGGGTTTTCTTGAAGGTCTTGCGGGCAGCGTCCCGGTCGCCCTTGAGGTTCTGTTCGGTCGCCTGGGCAAACGTGAGCGCCGCCTTGTGGCGGGTAACTGTCTCTGATTCCAGCAGTTTTTCACGTGAAACCTTGGCCAGCGCCTCTTCGGCCTCCGCCCAGTTGCCCGCCGCGACTTCCAGCGCGAACAAGGTTTTGAGCACCCAGGGGCTTTTGCGGTTCTCATGAAAGGCCGTGCGCGCCAGCCGGAGCGCTTCATTCTCGCGCCCCAGACGCCGGGCTTCCTGCACCAGGCCCCTCAGGCCCAGGAAACGCCCGTCTTCGGTTTTCTCCAGCGCGTGATAGCGCGCCTGCGCGGCCTTATGGTCCCCGGCGCGCGTGGCGGCTTCGGCGGCGATCAGATGCACCATCGGCTGGGGCGGCAACAGCACTTCGGCCTGCTCCACCAGCTTCCTGGCCAGCTTGTGATCCCCGGCCGAAAGCGCCACCAGCGACTGGTTCAGCATCTTGAGCCCGCGGCCCTGGCGTTTGATTTCGGCGTTCTTGCCCAGGACCGGCATATCGCGGCGTATCCAGCCCACCAGCCACACGATTGAGGCCGTGGTGGCCGCCACAACAGCCGCCGCCAGCACCATGGAGGCAAAGCTGGTGTAAACCCGCAGCCCGGCGAAATCGATGGTCACGGCACCCGGGTTATCGGCCAGGCGGGCGGCCGCAAAGGCCACCAAAAGGATCGCACTCACCCACAGGAACAGGCGGATCATTGGCCGCTCCCGCCCATGGCGACGGTGGAGGATGACACCCGTTCAATCAGCCGGTCGAACGCGCGGCGCACCCCGGCGTAGGCTTCTGCCCGGTCGCGCCACACGGCCGTGGCCTCAAGCGCCGGGCCTTCAAGCGCCGCCAGTACCTTAACGGCACCCGCCACATCGCGCGCCAGCAACAGCCGCTCGGCTTTCACCAGCTCGGCATCGAGCCCCGTGGCCCCGGCGTCCGTGCGGCGGCTGGAGAACAGCCCCGCCAGGAAGTTGCCGTCGGCCTTGTCGGCGGCATTCACCGCCGCGGCTGCGACATCGTCAAAGTCTGCCACCAGCGCGTCATAGCTGGCGACGCCTGTGCCGTGGCTTTCCAGATAGCCGAGGTCGGCCCCGATCATCTGTTGGTCCAGCGCGGGCAGGGCGGCGAAATCAGGCCTCAGCGCGCCAAGGCCAGAACCAAAAGGCTGACCCACCAGCGCCCGGTCCTTGAGGCGCCCCAACGCCAGCACAATGCGGCCGCGCGGGGAGGCTTCAAGCGCCCCGGCCTGCACGCTCAAAAGCGTGTCTTCCACCGCCTTCAGCCGCGCCTTCAGGCTGGCGGCCTCACTGCGGGCCAGCGCCAGCGCGCCCTTCAGTTCGGTTACATTGGGGTCGGCCGCGCCAGACAGGGTCGAAAGCCGTGCCACGTCATCGGTCAGGCGCGTGATCTCTGATTGGAGGGCAGCGAGCTTTTGCGCGTCGACAGCAGGTGCTGTTGTCCCGCCCGTGCCGGTGGCCGCCAACTGGTTCAGGTCTGCCTGCAGAGCCGCGCGCGCGGCCTCCGCGGCCTTCAGGTCTTCGGCTTGCTGCGCCAGGATTTCCTGCTGGCGCGCAAAGGCTGCCTTCAGGTCGTCCATGGCTGTCTCAAGCGGTTGGCTGTCAAAAGTCGTGCCAGCAGAATTCTGTGCAGGGGGCGGCGCCAGGCTGATGCCCAGGCGTTCCAGCCCCGGTGCGAATTGGGGGGCAAGATAGACACCCGCGCCAAACGCGCCCATCACCACCACAAGACCCCAGGCAAGCTTGGTACCCGCGCCCATGCCCGCCTTCTTCGGTGAAGTCGTGTCAGACGATTTTGATGAAGAAGCCGGGTCCGGCTCTAGCGTTTCATGGATGATGGTTGCCTCGATGATATCGGGATCATCAGGCCTTTCAGAAGCGGCGTCAGGCGCCTTGTCTGTGTCTTTTTCGCTCACAAGCATGCCCCTTTCGGGGCCCCCTTCGTCATCTTATTCTTCGAGCAGGCTGAAAAGTGCCTTCTCGGTCGGTATGATGGCATAGCGGACAGACCGCCACGGCCCGATCAGATTTTGCGCCACGCGGGTGGAAAGCGCCACGGCATCCATCTTCGAGAGCCAGTCGGACCGGCCATATTCTGCCGCTGCTTCCTCAAATGTGGTGGCAGTACGCGGCGAATAAAAGAGGGCCATGTCGATTTCGCCTTCCTCCAGAGCTTCCTGCACCCCAGCAGAAAAGGCCCGCAAGGGGCGCGACTGGTAGGTAACGCAGGTATCGGCGTCAATGCCTTCGCCCCGAAGCACGTCAGCGATATTATAGCTGATCACATTGCCTGCCAGATGGGTGTATTTGCGCTTGTCCGCCAGGCCGCATTCAAGAAGGATCGGCACCAGCTGGCGCGCTGTGCCCGGCCCGGCTGTCACATTGGTGAAGCCAAGCCTGCGCGCCTCATTCGCCGTTTCCTCACCCACCGCGAAAATCGGCCGGTCCTTGTTGCCGATGTTGGCAAGGCCAAGGCGGGCGCCATTTTTGCTGGTGACAATCAGGCTGCGGTCTTCGCTGGGGATTTCAAAGGAAACAGGATCGATCTGGATCATCGGCGCGATGATCACCCGGTGCCCCAGCGCCTCCAGCTTCTCGGCTGTGGGGGTGGCTTCTTCCATGGGGCGCGTGACGAGGACTGTGGTCATTCTATCTCCGCTTCGATGGCGCGGGCGAGTTCACTAAAAAAGGCCTCGCCGGCGTCTTCCCTTATCCGTGCCCCGATATCTTTACCGAGGTCGGCGGCGCGGTCAATCTCCGCGGCGCATTCGCCCGTCTTTTCAAACACCTGCGTGCCGTCAAGCGACAGCAGCTGGGCCCTGAGCTTCAGCCGGTCGCCCTCAAGCGCCGCGTGGGCCGCGATGGGCGTGCGGCAGCTGCCGTCAAGCGCGCTCAGGAAGGCGCGCTCCGCCGTCACCGCCACCGCCGTCTCCCGGCAATGCAGGGGCTTGAGAAGCTCCATCATGGCGCCGTCTGAGGTGCGCACCTCCACCGTTACCGCGCCCTGCGCTGGCGCCGGCAGGAAATCCTCCACCGGCAGGGTCTCGGTGGCCTTGTCGCTCATGCCCAGGCGGTTGAGGCCCGCGCGCGCCAGGAAGGTGCCCTCGGCCTCGCCCGCTGCCAACTTCTTGAGCCGTGTCTGCACATTGCCGCGGAAGGTGACAACCTTCAGGTCCGGCCGGAGCCTCAGCGCCTGCGCCCGACGCCGGAGCGACGCGGTGCCGAGGGTCGCGCCCTCGGCCAAGTCCGCGAACCGGTCCACGCTCGCGCTCATGAACACGTCGCGCGGGTCCTCTCGGCGGAGGAACACCGTCAGCGCCAGCCCGTCGGGCAGGTGGGTCGGCATGTCTTTTGAACTGTGCACCGCGCAGTCGATCTCGCGCGCCAGCAGCGCGTCCTCGATCTCCTTGGTGAACAGGCCCTTGCCGCCCGCGTTCATCAGATGCCGGTCCAGAATGCGGTCGCCGGTGGTCTTGATCACCACGATCTCCACATTGTCAGCGGTCAGGTGGTCGTGCGCCGCCACAAGGCGGGCTTTCACGTCCTCGGCCTGGGCCAGCGCCAGCGGGCTGCCACGGGTGCCGATCTTCAAAATCTTTTTGCTACTGGTCGCTTCTTGCACGGATGCCTCTTCTGGTGCTATTGCGGGCGCGGCCAGGTCAGGATCAGCCGCGTGCTCATCTTCTGGCTTATAGAACTTTATGCTACCGGGCTAAAGCCCAAATGGGGCAAGATGCCCTGACGAAATGGCCGGCGAGACAATTTGTCCCGGCATGAGGGCACTTTTGGGCCCTATGGGTGTGCCCTTTTGTGCCCCAAGGGCACACGGGGCGGCGAATGTGTGCCCAAAAGGGGTAAGACAGGACGATCATGGCGAACGACCAGGCAACCAGCGCGGAAAACCCGCAGCGCCCCTATGTTCTGGGGATCGAGACCAGCTGTGACGAAACGGCCGCCGCGATCGTCAGCGCCGACAAGCGCGTGCTTGCCCACCGGGTGCTAAGCCAGATTGACGATCACGCCGAATTCGGCGGTGTGGTGCCGGAAATTGCCGCGCGCCAGCATATATCGCACCTGGATAAGCTGTTGGAATCGCTGATGAAAGATGCAGGCCTCGGCTTTGATGACATGGACGCTGTCGCGGCCACCACCGGCCCCGGCCTGGTCGGCGGCCTGATGGTCGGGGTGATGACCGCCAAGGCCATTTCCGCCGCCACCGGCAAGCCTTTCATCGCCGTCAACCATCTGGCAGGCCACGCGCTGACGGTGCGGCTGGTGGACGATATCAGCTTCCCGTACCTGCTCCTCCTGGTCTCAGGCGGGCACTGCCAGATCCTGTCTGTCACCGGCGTGGGGCAGTTCACTCGGCTCGGGACGACCATTGATGATGCGGCAGGCGAAGCCTTTGATAAGACAGCGAAATTACTGGGCCTCGGGTACCCCGGGGGGCCAGCGGTTGAGGCTGCAGCGCGCGAAGGAGACCCCAAGCGCTTCCGCCTGCCAAAGCCCATGGTGGGCAAGCCGGGCTGCAATTTTTCCTTCTCCGGCCTCAAAACAGCCGTGCGGCGACTGGCCGAGGAATGCGCCGAAGGCGAGGGCATCCTGACCATCCGCGACCGCAATGACATTTGCGCCGCCTTCCAGCAAGCCCTGGGCGACTGTTTGATCGACCGGTTGAAGAATGCCATCCAGTTGTTCCGCGAAACCGCAGGAAACGGCAACTTTCCGCTGGTTGTCGCGGGCGGTGTGGCCGCTAACGCCTACCTGCGCGGCCAGATCGAAGCGCTGGCGGACAAGGAAGGCCTGCGCTTTTCAGCCCCGCCGCTGGCGCTCTGTACCGACAATGGCGCCATGATCGCCTGGGCAGGGCTCGAGCGTTTCCGGGAAGACCCCGCCATCAATGACGCGGATGAAGCGCCGCGCCCGCGCTGGCCGCTCGATGACGCGGCCAAGCCTATGGTTGGCAAAGGAAAAAAGGGCGCAAAAGCATAAGCTTCTTGCCTCTCGCTCGATTGCCGGGCAATCTGGGCGCAAGCCTTTTTCATCAGTATACGCTTCGAGTTTTGGGGAGAGACAGGTGCAGAAAATCGGTGTACTTGGCGGCGGCGCCTGGGGGACAGCACTGGCAGCGGCAGCAACCCGCGCCGGGCGCGATACCCTCTTGTGGGCCCGGGAAGCGGAAGTTGTGGCTTCTGTCAACGACAGCCACGAGAACACGCTTTACCTGCCGGACGCAAAGCTGGACCCGGCGCTCAAGGCCACAGGAGATCTGGCGGACCTGGGCGACAGAGATGCGATCCTGCTGGTCGCACCCGCCCAGCACCTACGCGCCATGGTGCGCGACCTCAGCCAGTATATCGGGGGCCATGTACCGCTGGTGATCTGCTCCAAGGGGATCGAGGTCGCAACCGGCAAGCTCCTCTCGGACGCGGTCGCCGAAGAATGCCCCGACAATCCGGTTGCTGTGCTCTCGGGCCCTACCTTCGCCATCGAGGTCGCCCGCGACATGCCCTGTGCTCTCACGCTGGCCGCCGCCGACAAAACTGTTGGGAACCAACTGGTTAAGGCTTTGGGGCAACCAACGTTCCGGACCTATTATAACCACGATGTGGTCGGCGCCCAGATTGGCGGCGCCATCAAGAATGTGCTCGCCATCGCCACCGGTATCGTCGCCGGGCTTGGCATCGGCGAAAATGCCCGTGCCGCTGTGATCACCCGGGGCCTGGCTGAAATCATGCGCTTTGGTGCGCTTTACGGCGCTGAGCGCGAAACGCTGATGGGCCTGTCGGGCCTTGGGGACCTGATCCTCACCTGCTCGTCAACCCAGTCGCGCAACATGTCGCTCGGGAAGGCCATCGGCGAGGGCCGCACCTTTGCCGACATCATGGCCGAACGGCGATCTGTGGCCGAAGGCGCCCATACCGTTGAAATCGTTCACAAAATCGCTGCGGACAAGGGTCTCGAGATGCCCATTACCGCCGCCGTTTACCAGATTCTGAAGGAAGGCCAGGACGTCCGCACGGTCACCGAGGCCCTCCTTGCTCGCCCTTTCACATCCGAAAGCTGATAGGAGACAGCCATGCTGTTCATGATCCTTGCCCACGACAAACCCGACAGTGTTGACCTGCGCATGGCCACCCGGTCGGCCCACCTGGACTATATCAAGGGCGCAGGCAACCGCATCAAGGTGGCCGGGCCCATCCTGTCCCCCGGCGACGACCCCAAGCCTGTGGGCAGCATGATCGTAATCGATGCCGCCAGCGAAGGTGCCGTGCGGCTTTTCGCAGAAAATGACCCTTATGCCACCGCAGGACTTTTTGAGGCGGTCGAGATCAAGCCCTGGAAGGGCGTGGTCGGCGAGTGGATTCCGTCATAGGAGCAACCCTTGGCTTACTGGCTGGTGAAATCGGAACCCGAAGACTGGTCCTGGCAGGACCAGTGCGGTGTGGAAAGCGAACCCTGGACCGGCGTTCGCAATCATCAGGCCCAAAACAACATGCGCAAAATGACGGTGGGCGATGAAGTTTTGTTCTACCATTCCGGCAAGGCGCGCGAGATCGTTGGGCTTTGTGAAGTGGTCAAAGGACCCTACCCAGACCCGGATGACGAAAAAGGCAAATTCTGTCTGGTCAATTTGAAAGCCAAGGAAGCCGTCAAAACACCGGTAACGCTGGCCGATATCAAAGCCCTGCCGGCGCTCAGCCATCTGGCGCTGGTGCGGCAGGCGCGCCTTTCGGTCATGCCGATAGACAAGGGCGCCTGGCAAATCCTGAAGGGCCTTACCGGCCTGACCACATGACCCCCACACCCCCCTTACACCTTGAAGACACGGCTGCCGGACCACCCGCCGGTTCACTTCTGGTCAGGCTTGCGGATCTGCCTGACCACGGCGGCAAAGATATCATATTCACCGATGGGCCCCACCTGCTGCAGCTTCTGGTGCAACGTCATGGCGGCGAGATTTATGTCTACGAGAACCGCTGCCCGCACGCGGGGACACCGCTCAATCTGTTCAATGACCGTTTTCTGGATATCAGCGGCAAACGGCTGATCTGTCGCACGCACGGGGCCCTGTTCGATCCGCAATCCGGGCTGTGCGTACGGGGCCCTTGCAAGGGTGACCACCTGCGCCCTGTTGCCTTTGAGGTAAGGGATGGCGGTATCTATTCGCTTTAGCGCGATATATTGATCAGATGATAACCGTGCCCGAGCGCGGCTGTGGCGGGGCCGTGCGGTTGGTGCCTTCACCCGGACGCTCCACCGAGATCACGAACCAATAATCCTTATAGCCGTCTTCATGCTGTACTGACTTCAGCACCATCGAGAGCTCTGGATCAAAATAGACTGTCTGGGTCTTGCGTTTGGTGCGGCTGCTGCTGCTGGTCTCGGTCACAATATCAACGACAAAAACCTTCCTGTCGCCCGAAGACAGGCTGAGGGTTTTCTCGCCGATCACCGACACATGAGACCAGAAATTATAGGATGTACCGCGGTCAAGCCGTTTGATGTTGCCTGAAAAACTGACTTCCTTGCCGACGGCTAGTGGGAAAAGTTGTTCCAGGATCGCTTCGTCAAAGTCCGCCTCATATTGATATTGGGGTTCGCGACCACTGACCGGATAGAGGCCTCGATAAGCGCTAAATTCTGCGACGGGTTCACCGTGGATATACATTTCGGTAGTCACCAGCTTTCCCGTGACTGCAGTAATCTCCGCGTAGATTTCCTGTCGGTGACGCTGGATGACGGCACGGGTGCCAACCACAGCGGGAGGGGAAGACGGTGCCTGTGCAATGGGGTCGCATGCTGCCAGCATCGGTAAAAGCAGCAGTAGCAAATAGCGCAATTTCATCGGCACACGCAATCACTCCCCAAAAATCGTCAGTGCCCCTCTTAGCACCCCGATCGTCTGGTGGGAAGTGGCCTGATGCCCCACCAGATCAAACTTTAGCTTATCAATTTTCCATCCTGACCGCGACAGGCATGTATAGTCGTCGCTTAGGTTGGGCGCATGGTTTGTGGATGCTCGGCACTAGAGTCTTTGGACCGCAGGTCCGCCAGCTCAATGTTTCGTTTGATCACGTATGACTCTGGCGCCATCGCCAGGCCTCGCCTGTATTCCTCAAGGGCCATGTCAATTTCGCCGGTTTCAAGATAGATGTTCCCGCGATTATTATAAAAGCGCCAATTGTTGGGGACGATGCGGATAGCTGTATTGCAGTGATCCAGCGCGTCGGTCCAGGCTTCTTCCATAATGAGCGCCACGCACATGCCGTTGTGAGCACGCGCCCGCTGCCAATCCGTAAGGTCCCGGTCCAAGGCAGCTGTGAAAATCTCGCGTGCCTGCTCCGTATTACCTACCTGAATCATCTCACGGCCCTTCTTCAGAAGGTCTGATGCCTTGAGGACGATGTTGTAGGTGTAGGCGTTGGCCATACCTGAAATTGCAAGCGCCGCCACGGTTGCCAGCAGATAGCGAAAAGTAGTTCGCATAACGATCTCCTTTCGTTGGTACCCCCTAACGATCAACAGATCAGCTTCTGCAATCATACCATATTTCCGGCCAAGCCGAGAGCACATATGGCTGAGAGTGCCCAAAGACAGCATTCCATTAACCGATTAGTTATAAAGTAACACAACCTGCAGAAGTTGCACAACTAAGCCTTCGTTTGGGCTAGGTTAGGTCTTTCGGCCGAACAAAATTCAGCAGCCGCCCACTTTCAAGGTCGGCCTGTTCGAGACACGGTGCATCGAACTCAAGAATACTGAGCGTACAGGTGGGGTACTTAGCCCCAAGACGGCGAATCAATTCCGAATCGCCCCCCTTCGCGGACCTGAAGGCCATATCATGAAAGCCAGGATTGTGACCAATCAGAAGCACCGATTCATACTGTCCAGCATCCGTCACAATAATCTGACGAATGGTTTCAGTGCCCGCACCATAAAGAGCTGGCTCATAGAGCACATCAAACGAAAGGCCTCCGGCTTCGGTGAGGATTGCCAGAGTTTCCCGTGTTCGCTGCGCCGTCGAGCAGATGACCAATTTGGGACATGTATCGTCCTTGGCAAGCCACTGCCCCATCTGTGCCGCAGCAGCTTGTCCGCGTGCATTCAAGGGGCGGTCATGGTCAGGCAACCCCATACCCCAATCCGATTTGGCATGCCGCAGAAGAAATAATTTGGCCATCAAGCGCCCTCCCAAACGGCAGTCGTCCCCATCCTGCCAAATCCCCAGAATCCCGCGAAAGTTACAAAATCTTAATTAAAGTTCGCGAGAGTTCGAATACTATAGCCGGTATGGGGACCGAATAAAAAGCTTAGAACCGATGACATCAGCCCAGTTTAACAGACGCCTGTATCCTGAGTGCCATATATCAGGTTCAATGCGTCATTGGCCTATTGTCATTGCTTCCTTGCACCTTCTTTTTTGTTTTACTTGCCTGATCTGGTCCAATGCCGCTGCGGCCCAAACTGCTCCTGATCAAAATTTGGACCTGACCGACGCAGAGCGTCATTGGATTTCCGAGCATCCTGTTATCCGCCTGGGCGCAGACCCAGACTATCCACCCTTCGAGTTTTTTGACAACCGCGGACTATATGGTGGCATCGCATCTGACTATCTGAAGATAATTGAGGCGCAAACGGGGCTGAAGATCTTGATGCCCGTGAATCAACCGTGGCCCGAAACAATGTTGCAGGCGCGCGCCAAACAGGTGGACCTACTGGCTGCCGTTGGCAAATCCGAAGAGCGAGAGAGCTTTCTGGTTTTCTCGGAGCCCTTCCAAAACTATCGGCGTGTCATCCTGATGCATGAAGATGCGCCACCGATTAATGGCATTCAGGACCTGACAGGCCAGAGGGTTGGGGCATTACGGGAAAGTACCGACCCTGATTTCCTTGCAGTCAACGCGCCGGGCGTTGAAGTGGTCCTGTTTGACAGCTATGACGAAGCACTGCTGGCGCTGAGCCAGGAATCCGTTGATGCCATTGTAGGCAATGGCATGTCTGCTGTGTTTACGTCGCGCCAACTGGGCCTAATTGATGTCAACATCGCGGCCCCGGCATCCTTCACCCAATATTCGCTTCATTTTGCCGCCCGTAACGATTGGCCGGAACTGATCTCCATCATCAATAAGGTGCTTGCCACAATTCCTTTGGCAGAAAGGAACGAAATTCAGCGCAAATGGACATTGGTTAGCGCCACTGGCATGCCAGACTATTCCCTGATCTGGAAAACTGCCCTGGCACTTTTGCCATTCCTGCTTTTCGCCTTCGCCTGGGCCTATCACGCCAAAGTCCAGCAACGCCGCCTCGAGCGTGTCCAGGCCCAATTGAAAACCGCTACCCAAAAATCAGACTCTGCCAACAAAGCCAAATCCACTTTTCTCGCAAATATGAGCCATGAAATGAGGACGCCGCTGACAGGTATCATTGGTTTCCTCGGGCTGATTCTGGAAGAAAAGCCAGGCAACGTCATCCGCGAACATGCTGAGCTGTCCATGGATTCAGCCAAGAACCTCCTGCAATTGATCAATGATATTCTCGATCTCGCCCGACTCGAGTCCGGCGTTACCGTCGCCAATCCGGGCCCTATCTGCCTGGACGCGCTGTTGAGGTCGGTGGTCTCTGCCATGCGGCCGCTCGCAACGGAAAAAGGACTGGCGCTGGAGTTTTCACAAGAGGGCATGGGACCCAGCCTTGTGAAACAGGACGATAAATTATTGCGGCAAATCCTGGTCAACCTTGTGGGAAATGCCATTAAGTTTACCCGCGCAGGGAAAGTCTCTGTCACCCTCACTTACCTGAAGTCCGACCGCCCAGGTTTGTGTTGCTATAGAATCGATGTAATCGATACCGGCGTAGGGATCGAGGGAGAGGACCTTGCCAGGCTAACCAAACGGTTTGAGCAAGTTCATTCACTGGCTGTGAACAACAGTTCGGGAACAGGCTTGGGCCTAGCCATCTGTGACGAGCTTGTGCGCCTGCTTGGCGGCTCCTTTTCCTTCGAAAGCGAATTCGGCGCTGGATCCACCTTTAGCGTAAAACTATACAGCCCCTATGTAGCCGACAAACCAGATGACGATGTGGCGTCTGGGAACAAAGTCAGCCAGGATGCTGGTTCGGCGGGCGACTCCATTGAGGGTGCGCGCATTTATCTGGCCGATGACAATGCCATCATCAGAACGCTGGTGGAAAAAATGCTGACACCACATGGCGTCGAGGTTTCGTCCTTCAGCGATGGGCAGGCGCTCTTTGAAGCGATGCAAAAAGAGGCATACGACAATCAGCAACCCGGCTGTGACCTTATTCTCATGGACATCCACATGCCGGAAATGGATGGTCTGGAAGCACAACGACAGATACGAAAGCTCGGCCCTGCCTTTGACCATCTTCCCATCATCGCCCTGACGGCAAATGCCATTAAAGGCGAGCGAGAGATCTACCTGAGCGAAGGGATGGACGGCTATGTCTCCAAGCCGATCGACCCGGAACACTTTCTCCGGACTCTCCGACATTTTCTGCAAATTCACGCCTTTACCCCAGGCAACCATTGAACCACGCCACAGTCCTGCTAGACAAGGTCTGCAAGCTAGAGGGTGATGCATGACACTGTTAATTGATGGCAAAGTGGAAAAGGGGATCATTGTGCTCGCGCACGGCGCGGGAGCTGGAGCAGACCATCCATTTATGGAAACTTTCGCGAAAGGTGTGGCGGCAGCGGGCTTTCAGGTCATCCGGTTCAACTTCCCCTACATGGAGAAGCGTAAGGAAGATGGCAGGAAGCGCCCCCCTGACCGCGCACCCAAGCTACTTGAAGCCTATGAGAACGTGGTCCGCAGCATTCCAGAAACGAACAAGCCGCTGATCATTGGCGGGAAGTCCATGGGCGGCCGGATCGCCAGCATGCTGGCAGCAGGGAACAAAAGCCTCAAAATCGATGGACTTGTGTGCCTGGGCTACCCATTCCATGCGCCTGGGAAACCGGATCGCATCCGAACAGAGCATTTCCCCGACATATCTGTCCCCACCCTAATCGTACAAGGCGAACGCGACCCTTTCGGTGGCACCGACCTTCTTGCGGGATTGGCCGTGCCCAAAAACTTCACTGTCCACTGGGCACCTGACGGTAACCATGACCTGACGCCACGGAAAGCATCCGGCCATTCACAGCAAGGCAATTGGGAAGCCGCAATGAAAGCCATTGCTGCCTTCGCAGACAAGCTTCAGGACTGATCCGACTGCTACCTGACGCCTCAGCGCTGCAGCATCTTCTGGGCAGCCGCGACAAACTTCTTGCTGTTGTCGTCCTGCTTCAGGTCTGGCCGCGGTGGCATGGTCAGGCCTTTCTGCACTGCAGGACGTTCCTTCAACTGTTCAGTCCAGGCCTTCAAGTGATCGAGCCCGTCCAGGGACAGGCCGGCCCAGCTGTGCGCGAGAACCCAGGGGAAACAGGCGATGTCGGCGATGGAATAGTCGTCACCCGCCAAATAGGCACTTTCGCCCAACCGACGATCAAGGATGCCGTAAAGGCGAAGCGTTTCATTCTGGTACCGTTCAATAACGGCGGGAAGTTTTTCGGGAAAATAGCGGAAGAACACATTCGCCTGCCCCTGCATCGGCCCAAGGCCACCCATCTGGAACATCAGCCACTGAGTGACGAGCGAGCGCCCTTTGGCGTCCTCCGGCATCAACTTGCCGGTCTTTTCAGCCAGATACATCAGGATCGCACCCGATTCGAACACAGCAAAATCGCCTGCGTCATGATCGACAATCGCCGGGATCCGGCCGTTGGGGTTGATGTTGGTAAACCAGTCTTCCTTCTGCGCCCCTGACGATAGATCAAGTGCCTTCATTTCATAAGGCAAGCCCAACTCCTCAAGCGCTATGGAGACCTTGTACCCATTGGGTGTTGCTGCTGTGTAGAATGTGATCATGGCGTGCGCCTCCTCCCTGTTGTCAAAGAAGATAGGGGCAACTGCAGAAGTTTAAAGCAACCCATCAGTCACAATTTCGACATCCGACAAAAAAAGGGGGCCAAAGCCCCCTAATCCAAGACCGGATTGAATTCAGCTCCAGCTATTTGTTCTGGCGGTTTTCAATCAGGTCATCCACCACGCCCGGGTCGGCAAGCGTTGAGGTGTCACCCAGGTTGCCAAATTCGTTTTCGGCGATCTTCCTCAGAATACGGCGCATGATTTTGCCGGACCGTGTCTTGGGCAGGCTTGGCGCGAACTGGATGAAGTCCGGCGTAGCGATTGGGCCGATTTCCTGACGTACAAGCTTCACCAGATCCTTGCGCAGTTCCTCAGACGGTTGGATACCTTCAAACAGCGTGACATAAGCATAGATGCCCTGGCCCTTGATATCATGCGGGAAGCCCACAACAGCGGCCTCCGCAACGAGATCGTGCTCAACCAGCGCCGATTCGACCTCTGCCGTACCCATGCGGTGACCAGACACGTTGATCACATCATCCACCCGGCCCGTGATCCAATAGTAACCATCTTCGTCCCGACGGCATCCGTCACCGGTAAAATAGAGGCCCTTGTAGGTTGAGAAATAGGTCAGCTTGAAGCGCTCATGATCGCCGTACACCGTGCGCATCTGGCCTGGCCAGCTGTCGGTGATCACCAGATTGCCCGATGTGGCGCCTTCCAGGAATTTACCGTCCTGATCCACCAGCGCCGGTTTGACACCGAACATCGGCTTCGTGGCGGACCCTGGCTTCAGGTCTATCGCGCCCGGAAGCGGCGCAATCATCACGCCGCCGGTCTCCGTCTGCCACCAGGTATCGACGATAGGGCAGCGCTCTTCGCCCACCACCTTATGGTACCAGAGCCAGGCTTCCGGGTTGATCGGCTCACCCACCGTGCCCAGCAGGCGGATCGAAGACCTGTCATGCTGGGTCACGAAATCATCACCCAGGCGCTCAAGGGCGCGGATCGCGGTCGGGGCAGTGTAGAATATGTTTACCTTGTGCTTCTCGCACACCTGCCAAAAACGGCCAGCGTCCGGGTAGGTGGGGATGCCTTCGAACACAAGGGTGGTCGCACCGTTCGCAAGCGGACCGTAAACAATGTAGCTGTGGCCGGTGACCCAGCCAACATCGGCCGTGCACCAGTAGATCTCGCCTCTCTTATAGTCGAACACATATTCGTGCGTCATGGAGGTCCAGACCATATAGCCGCCGGTGGTATGCAGCACGCCTTTTGGCGTACCGGTGGAGCCGGAGGTATATAGGATGAACAGCGGGTCTTCGGCGCTCATTTCCTCAGGTGGGCAATCGGCTGATACGTCAGCCGCTGCATCATGATACCAGACGTCGCGGCCCTCAGCCCACTTGACGTCTCCGCCCGTGCGTTTGACCACGACTACAGATGAGACATCAGGGCACCGCTCGAGCGCCGCATCCACATTGGCCTTGAGCGGTACTTTTTTGGACCCGCGCAGGCCTTCGTCCGCTGTGATCACCAGTGTTGACTTGCAATCCAGGATGCGGCCTGCCAGCGCGTCAGGCGAGAAACCACCAAACACCACGGAATGCACGGCACCGATGCGCGCGCACGCCAGCATGGCATACACGGCCTCGGGGATCATCGGCATATAAATGGTGACGCGGTCGCCCTTCTTGGCGCCACGGCCCTTGAGCACGTTGGCGAAGCGGCAGACATGCTCATACAGCTCACCATAGGTGATATGCTTGCTGTCTGCCGGGTCATCGCCTTCCCAGATGATGGCCGTATCGTTTGCACGCTCAGGCAGGTGCCGGTCGATACAGTTGGCGGAAGCGTTGAGCGTGCCGTCTTCGAACCATTTGATCGAGATATCGCCGGTAAAGCTGGTGTTCTTCACCTTGGTGAAAGGTTTCATCCAGTCGATTCGGCGGGCCTGATCTTTCCAGAAGCCCTCAGGGTCTGTGACAGACTGCTCATACAGCGCGTCATACTGCTCCTTGGTGCAGTGCGTGTTCTCAAGCGCTGACGCCGGTACCGGAAAAACATAATGCTCGCTCATTGCATACTCCCTCCAAAAATGCACCGGCGATCATGCAACCTCCTTGTGGTGGTTGCAACCCTTGGAATGGCAACGATGTCATAAAACGCACGCTTTTTTCTTTTCCAGCTATCAATAAACGGAAAGCGCGCTATCTTTTGCGCCATGATCCAGTCTCAGGACCAGACATCGCGGGGTATTATCGCTTGTGCATGCGGCGCTATCGGCATCAGCTCTGCCGCCATCTTCATGCGGCTTGCCGATGTCACGCCAGCAGCGTCAGCTTTCTGGCGCCTATCCATGGCGGCACCCGTCCTGATCTTCATCTATTGGTTAAGCGCGCGAAAAAAAGGCAGACCATCACTGATGCCTTCGGGCGAAGAGGCCCGCTGGATTCTACTGGTCGGGCTTTTGTTTGCGGCGGAACTGTTCACCTGGCACTGGTCTGTCAGCAAAACCACCGTGGCGAATTCCACATTGCTTGCCAATATGGCGACAATTTTCGCGGCCCTATATAGCTTTGCATTGTTCGGGGAGCGATTTAACAGGCGCTTCCTGGGCGGCATGGTGTTGGCGCTGGCGGGCGCAGCCCTCCTTATGGGGCGGAACGCGGAATTGAACCCGGCCTTCATCCCAGGTGACCTATTGGGGTTGCTGACAGCTGTACTCTATGGCGGCTATATCGTCGGCGCAGCCCGGGCGCGGCGCGTGCTTGATGCCCCGCTTCTGATGGCTGGCACGGCCGTAGTTTCCGGCCTAATACTGGCCTTGCCACTGTTTTGGGTAGACGGGCCTGTCCTGCCACTATCACCCGCAGGATGGACGCCCTTGATCGGCCTGGCGCTTATCGCGCATGTGCTTGGGCAAAGCCTGATTGTCTACGGGCTGGCGCATGTGCCGGCGGCGCTTGGCGCCCTGTGTCTGCTGATACAGCCTGTGATTTCTGCCCTTTGGGCCTGGTGGCTCTTTGGCGAGGCACTGGGTCCGATCCATATGATAGGCGCAGCCGCCGTCCTCGGTGGTATCTGGACCGCAAGGCAAAGTCATCGTCAGAAAATCTTGAAACCGACGGCCTGACTACCAATCAGACATCATCGAAGGACCACCCGACTTTTTGTTGGCCACGATCCGCCACAGCTTGAGGTCACCCGTCTCCAGCAACTTCTTGCGGCGCGTCCAGAACTCGGCTTCACGCATCAGCGTCTGGATCATCATGGTGCCGTCTTCGCGCTTCGCCAGCTTGGCGGCCACTTCATCAGCACCTGCCCACGCCTGGTTGATCATATCGACATATTGCATGCTGATGTCTTCAGAAACGCGTACCTGCAGATGGTGCTTCTTCAATAGATCAACAAGCTCGTCCGCGAGCACGGGGTATGGGTGGCGGCGTTCGCCAACAACCCATTCCTTATATTTGTCCTTGCCCAGCACCGCATCAGAACCAATGACATATTCTGTCATTAGGAAAAGCCCACCCGGCTTCAGCTTTTCCTCGATCTTGGCAATCATGTTGGACTTGTCTTCGATGGTAAACAGGGCTTCTTTGGCAAGCGCACGGTCGTACTTCCGGTCAAAGCCCTCAAATCCCTCCGGAACATATTGTTCCAACTGGGCCTTTTTCTCCAGCCCGGCCATCTTGGCCAGCTTGCGGCCCTTGTCGACCAACATCTCCGATTCTTCGAAACCGGTGATCCACACCCCAAACCGATCCACGAGGACACGGCTGGGGCCGCCAAGCCCCGCACCAATCTGCAACATGGACATTTCAGGACTGAGCGCCAGAAGCTTGGAAAGAGAGACGATATAATCCGGGCCTCCAGGGCCACAGAAGCCCTTGCCCCAGATATACTGGGCGATATCGACGGTAGCGGCATCCCACGGATCGAGATTTTCTGCGCTCAGTTCTTTTGGGCGCTCAGCCTTGGGCTCATCGGAAAAATCCATTTCCGGCTTGCCTGTACGCTCACTGAGGCGCTTCTTGATATCGTCCGTGTCATAACCTTCCCACCAAGCCTTAAGGCGTAGCTTCAGTGGTACTTTCGCATCAGGTTTTTTCTGCTTCGTCGCCAAATTTTACACCCACGCAATGCCAAAGGATCGGCGAAAGCCGACAGCCTTTTGCTCCCAGATACCAATATGAAAACCGAACGGGGCATTTTTGCAAGCCCCGATCGACTGTTTTCATAAAGATTTTTGCGTGATTAGCCGCGCAGAACCGCGCCAACGGCCTTTTCGGCCGCCGCACAAACCTTGCTGGAGATCGCTTCGATATCCTTTTCGGTGAAGGTTTCTTCCTTGGGTTCGAGCAGAACGCTGACCGCAATAGACTTCTGTCCTTCCGGCACACCCTTGCCTTCATAGACGTCGAAAATCCCAACATCAGCGATGAAAGCCTTGTCCGCACCCTGAACGGCCCGCACCAGGTCAGACACCTTGGCATCCCGGTCCATCAGGAAGGCAAAGTCACGCTCAACAGACTGCAGCTTGGAAACCGTCAAGGCTCCCTTGGCAGCACCCGAGTTTTTCGGTGTCGGAACACGGTCGAGATAGACCTCAAAGCCAACAACCGGCCCATCCACATCCAGCGCCTTGAGCACCTTGGGGTGCAGTTCACCGAAGCTTGCGAGGATGTTCTTTGGCCCAAGACGCAATGTGCCGGACCGACCCGGGTGATAGTAACCCGGCGCCTCATCAAACACCTGTAGGTTCGCAGGCGCGCCGACAGCCTCAAGGGCAGCAAGGGCATCGCGTTTGGCATCGAACACATCAACTGCCCGATTGGCTGCAGCCCAATGACGCCCGGCATTCCGGCCCGCACGCAGGCCGGCTGCTACAAGAAGCTGGCCTTTTTCCGTGTCGTTTTCATACACGGGACCCACTTCAAACAGCGCAACAACGTCTGCACCGCGGTCGCGGTTGCGCTGGGCCGCCTGCATCAGGTTCGGCAGAATGCTTGGACGCATGCAGTCAAGTTCGCTGGAGATCGGATTGTCGACCACCAGCGTCTCGTCACCGCCACCAAACAGCGCCGCATGGGCGCGCGTCATGAAGGACCAGGTCACAGCTTCATGCATGCCAACGCCTGCCAGGCGGCGCTTGACCGCCCGTGCCCGTTTCTGACGTGGGCTCAGCGTCGTACCTGCCTTATGGTCAGTCGCTGGAAGCGCGACACTTGGAATATTATCCAGGCCATGAATACGCAGCACCTCTTCAACGATATCCGGCTCGCCTTCCACATCCACGCGCCAGGAAGGCACATGCACCGTATAGGGATCATTGCCTTCAACCTTGAAGCCAAGCTTTTCCAGAATCGCAACGCTTTCGCTCGCGGGCAGGTCCAGCCCGCCCAAGGTTTGCACGCGCTCGCTGCGGAACGGAACGGTCTTGTTCCAGACAGTATCTTGTCCCGCTTCGAAGACATGGCTGACTTCACCGCCACACAGGTCCAGAATCATCCTGGTGGCGATTTCCATGCCGTCGCGAATGAACAGCTCGTCCACGCCGCGCTCAAACCGGTAGCGTGCATCTGTGATCAGGCCATGGTCGCGACCCGTGAAGGCCGTACGCTTGGGATCAAAGAGAGCGGCCTCCAATACCACATCAGTGGTGTCGTCCGCACACCCGGTATCCAGGCCACCGATGATGCCACCAAAGCCTTGTGGGCCCGACGCGTCGGCAATCACCGTCTCGCCGCCCTTGGCGGTATATTCCTTATCGTCGAGTGCGGTAAATGTCTCACCCGCATTGGCAAGGCGCGCCTGCAGGTCGCCGTTAAGCTTGTTCGCGTCATAGACATGCAGCGGACGACCCAGGTCATGCGTGATGTAGTTGGTGACATCCACGAGCTTCGAGATCGGACGCAGGCCGATGGCTTTCAGACGGTCCTGCAGCCACTGTGGGCTTGGGCCGTTCTTGACACCCTTGAAGCGGCGGCCCAGGAACTGGGTACAGGCGCTTTTGGCCTCTTCCGGCAGATCAATCGACACTTTCACGTCGCTTTCGAACGAGCCGGCAACTTTCTCAACTGCAAGCGGCTTCAATGTCCCGAGGCCCGCAGCCGCGAGGTCGCGCGCGATGCCGTAAACGCCCAGACAGTCCTGCCGGTTGGGCGTGATCTCAATATCGATCACCGGATCGTCCAGCTGGGCATACTCGACATAGGACGTGCCGACCGGGGCATCCTCTGGCAGTTCAATGATTCCGTCATGATCGTCGCCCAGCTCAAGTTCTTTGGCAGAACACATCATGCCGATGCTTTCCACACCGCGGATCTTGGCTTTCTTCAGCGTGACATCAAGGCCCGGGACATAATCGCCAGGGCGGCCCAGTACTACCTTAATGCCGGTGCGCGCATTGGGCGCGCCGCAAACGATCTGCATTTCTTCGGTGCCGTTCGACACCTTGCAGACCTTCAGTTTGTCAGCGTCCGGGTGTTTTTCAGCGGACAGCACTTCGGCAACTGTGAAGGCGCCAAGCTTTTCAGCCGGGTTTTCAACCGTATCGACCTCAAGGCCGATGGCATTCAGTTTTGCAACGATTTCATCGAGGCTCGCATCCGTGTCCAGATGGTCCTTGAGCCAGCTAAGGGAAAATTTCATCGGCTGAGCCCTCCTGCGAGCGTGGGAAGATCAAGGGCGCGGAACCCATAGTGACGGAGCCACCTGAGGTCGGCGTCAAAGAAGGCGCGCAGGTCATTCATGCCATACTTCAGCATGGCCAGGCGGTCGATACCGCAGCCGAAGGCAAAGCCCTGATACTCGTTCGGGTCCAGGTTACAAGCCTTCAGGACATTCACATTGACCATGCCGGAGCCGAGAATCTCGAGCCAGTCGTTGCCGTCACCAATTTTCACGGTGCCGCCTTCGAAGCTGCACTGCACGTCCACTTCCATGGACGGCTCGGTGAACGGGAAATAGCTCGGGCGCAGGCGCAGGGTTACAGCGTCCACTTCAAAGAAAGCCTTCAGGAAAGCTTCCAGCGTACCCTTGAGGTGACCGAGGTGCGTATCCTTATCGATCACCAGACCTTCCACCTGATGGAACATAGGCGTGTGCGTCGCATCAGAGTCTGAGCGGTAGGTACGGCCAGGTGCGATAATACGGATCGGAGGCTCTTTCGACAGCATGGTGCGAATCTGCACCGGACTGGTGTGCGTCCTGAGAACCTTGCGGTCGCCGTTTGCGTCAGGCCGCAGATAGAATGTATCATGGTCCTGGCGGGCAGGATGCTCTTCCGGAATATTCAGCGCGGTAAAGTTATGGAAGTCAGATTCCACGTCCGGGCCTTCAGCCACATCAAAGCCAAGGCTCGCGAAAATTTCAGCGATTTCGTCCATCACCTGACTGATCGGGTGTACGCTGCCAGAAGCATGTTCCTGTACCGGCAAGGTCACGTCCACGCGTTCGTCGCGCAGGCGGGCGTCAAGCGCTGCTTCCTCAAGCGTTTCCTTGCGTGCAGCAATCTCGTCCGCCACCTTGTTCTTGAGGCCGTTGAGCGCCGGGCCCATTTCCTTGCGTTCCTCGGGGCTCATGCCGCCGAGGCCCTTCATGAGCTGGGACACGCTGCCTTTCTTGCCGAGTGTGGAGACCCGGACTTCCTCAAGCGCGTTCAGGTCACTGGCCGCTGAAATCTGGGCCGCGATCTGTTCCTTGAGCGCTGAAATCTGTTCCTGCATTTTTCTTCCGCTTATTCGAGCAATTAAGTCACTAAAACAATGGACTGTTTCAATTGGCCCATAATCCGGGCGCAAGCAAATAAAAAGAGGACCCCGCCAACGGCCAGGCCCTCTTTAAAGTCTTGGTGTTTGCTGTTCGCAAACCAGCCTTAGTTGGCGAGGGCGGCCTTAGCCTGATCCACAAGCGCCTCAAAAGCGGATGGTTCGTGAATGGCAAGATCGCTCAGCACTTTGCGGTCCAGCTCCACACCAGCCAGCTTGAGGCCGTGCATAAACTGACCGTATGGCAGACCGAGAGACCGTGCGCCTGCGTTGATCCGCTGGATCCAGAGAGCGCGGAAGTTGCGCTTCTTGGCTTTGCGGTCGCGGTAAGCGTACTGGCCGGCTTTCTCAACTGCCTGACGAGCAACTTTGATGGTATTCTTGCGACGGCCCCGGTAGCCTTTGGCTTCCTCGAGGACCTTCTTGTGACGAGCGTGCGATGTTACACCGCGCTTAACACGTGCCATGGTATATTTCTCCTAAACCTGAAGGACCCGATACGGCTTAGCCGTAGGGCATGAACTTCTTAACAATCGTAGCGTCAGCGTCACAAAGGACAGTGGTGCCACGGAGGTTACGGATTTGCTTGTTGGTGCGCTTGATCATACCATGCTGTTTACCAGCCTGGTTTGCACGAACTTTACCAGAAGCGGTTAAGCTGAAGCGTTTTTTGACGCTCGATTTTGTCTTCATCTTGGGCATTTTTTGTCCTTACTTAAACTTAAAGTTCCGACATAACTGAACAGCCACGGCAGCCCTTTACTGGCCGGACGGTTCGATGAAGCGCGCTGTATAGCGCTAGACCCGAGCATTTGCAAGCAGATTCCTTGGCTTTTCGGACTCACACTCCGCGGTAGCCTTGCGATCCGATAAGGGCCATGAAATGATGGCTGTCGTCAACGATAGCGAGGCACACGATGCGATACTTGGTAATTCTGGTCACCCTGCTTTTCTGCGCCGTCCTCCCGGCAAGCGCAGCCCCGGCCCTGTGGCGCATGGCGGACGACGATACCGAGATTCACATCTTCGGCACACTGCATATGCTCGAAAAGGGAACCACATGGGCCAACGCCAGCATTACCAATGCTTTCGGCGGCGCCGACGCCCTGGTTGTCGAGCTTGATGACCGTGAACTTGAACGTGCAGGCCCCCTGTTCATGGAAGCTGGTAAGCTGCCGCTGGGCATGAGCATGCGCCAGATAGTCGGCAACGGCATTTATAATGATGTCCAGCGACTCGCGCGCCAGCTGGACCTTCAGGAGGACGCATTCCTCAATGTCCGGCCATGGTTTGCAGGCATGTCGCTGACCGTCGTAAGCCTGACCAAAATGGGATATGACCCTGCAAGCGGTGTTGATCAGGCGCTGATCGGCGAAGCGCTGCGCCTCAGGAAACCGATTCTCGGCATTGAGACCGCGGCCCAGCAGGTCGAGCTTTTCGCGTCGCTGTCACCAGCGCAGGACAAAGCCATGCTGGTGGATGCACTCCGGCAGTCATCCAACATAAAGGCCTATATGACCGAACTGCAGAGCGCCTGGCTCGATGGCGATGAAACCACCCTCGACAAGCTTCTGAATGGTGAACTGATGGACATGAATGGCCTCGGCGACCACCTACTATATGACCGCAATCAGAACTGGGCGATCCAGCTATCGCATCTGATGAACAAACCGGGTCGGTTTTTCGTAGCGGTCGGTACAGCCCATGTGGTGGGTGAGAAGTCCCTGATTGTCTTCCTGACACGTCAAAGTCTTTCGGTGGAACGGGTTCAATAGGACAGGCCATGACAGGCTATTCAGGTACTCCACTGATCAAGAAACTTGGTATCAAGGACGGCTTCACCGTTCGGTTTGAACACGCCCCGGACTATTTCGGCAAGCTGATCGGCCCCTTGCCGACAGGCATCACTGAAGCACCCGTAAACTGTGATTTTATCCATGCGTTTTATAAAGATCGCGCTCTTTTCGAATCTGAGTTGGGCGCTTTCATGGACGCCATCAAACGTGACGGCATGATCTGGATCAGCTGGCCGAAGAAGGCTTCAAAGGTGGCAACGGACATGACCGAGGATGTCGTACGGGAAGTGGCCCTGCCGCTTGGCCTTGTTGATGTGAAAGTGTGCGCGGTTGATGAGGTCTGGTCCGGCCTCAAGCTGGTGATCAGGAAGGAATTGCGCTAGCTTTCGTCATCTGCCTTGAGTGCTGCGACCTCGGCCTTGAGGCGGTCAATTTCCTTTTGCTGTTCGACAAACAGGCGGGCGCCCGCATCGAAAGCCATAAAAACACCGGGCATCCAGGTGTCTTCCTTTTCCGGATACATGGAAAAATCATCACCAAAAAGCGGGAATGGCATATCCGGGAAATAGGTTGCCCTGACTTTTTCATTCCCAGCCTCGAAATGGCTGAGAAATGCTTTCGCCGCTGCCTGCGAAGGCTTGATTCCTTTCCCAGAAAAATGTTTGTCCAACATCCGAACCAGGGCCATGCGGTAGTGTTCGGACTGCTCGCCAAAACGGTCCTGCCGTTTCTGGTTGAAGGCCGCGAGAAAGCGCTGCCCCAGCCGACCAAGGGATTGGTTTTTGCTGTCCGGCACAATCCAGTCTTGGCCAGCAGGCATTTCCAGCGCATCACAGAAATCGGCGATCAAATCACCACCCACCAGTTGGTCGCGGTCAAACAGGCGAACTCGCATGGCCTGCTTGCCAAAGACACTCGCGTACAGCTCACAGGTGCGCCAATAGTCAAACGAGATAGGCAGCTCGCCCTTGATCGCCAGGTTTGGCTTCTTGCGCCACTGACCGACCTTCAGGGCCGTTGAATAGAGGCTGGTCGCAGCTTTATCCTGGCGCCTGATATAAAAGATCACCCGGACTTCATCTGCTACCGAATGCAGAAGGACCGCCAGGCGCTCCAGTTCTTCCACCGTTTCAATGCGGCTGTGGCAATGCTCGTTCGTCAGGACAATCCGCTCGGGTGCCGTTTTTGCGACTTCAGCCAGCAGGTCGGCGCTGAACTCTTTCTGGAAGCGTTCGAGCGCTGCGTCCGACCGGACACCCACCTGGGCCATCAGATTTCTGCGGCTGCTGTCCTTCATCGCATAGGCCGCCAGCGCAGGCTGGTTGTCTTCACCCGGGGTGCGAGGGAACAGATAGCCGTGGCCCGTCAGCCGATGGCGATTTGCCCGCAAGAAAGCCTGAATGCTGGTGGAGCCCGTTTTTTCGGCCCCGATATGCAGATAACAGATTTTCGCGCGTGCCATGGATTCTGTCCTGCTAGCTGTTGATGCTTCCGGCAATCGCGCGTGCCGCAGCTGCCGGGTCATCCGCCTGTGTGATCGGTCTGCCGATTACCAGCACATCAGCGCCCGCAGTGACCGCGTCCGCCGGTGTCATCACGCGCTTCTGGTCGCCGGCCGCGCTGCCAACCGGGCGAATGCCGGGTACCACCAGCTTGAAGTCCGGAGCCGTCGCCTGACGCGCCAGCGTAATTTCCCGCGGGCTGCACACCATGCCGTCGAGGCCGCTTTTGTGCGCAAGCCCCGCAAGCCGCGCGACCTGGTCAGCAACGGCATCATTCACACCGATAGCCTGAAGGTCATCGTCATCCATGCTTGTCAGGATCGTCACTCCGGCTACCCAGGGTTTGTCGTTCCCATGCTTTGAAGCTTCTTCCGCGGCAGTCTCTGCTGCGCGGCGCATCATCTCGGGCCCGCCCTGGGTGTGGATCGTGAGGATCTTGGGCCCCAGCGGCGCAACAGCGCGAATGGCACCCGCCACCGTATTGGGGATGTCGTGAAATTTGAGATCGAGGAAAATCGGCATGCCTGTTTCCGCGACAGCCTTGAACCCGTCTGCGCCATTCGCACAGTAAAATTCAAGCCCCAGTTTAACGCCCCCCACAGTGCCCTGAAGCTTTTTTGCCAGCGCGACAGCGGATGCGGTTTCAACAGTATCCAGCGCACAGAAAATGCGATCACTTGGCTTCATGGGGCATCCTTTCCTTACTGCGGGCGTGCAGCAGAGTTACCCGCCTTTACCGCCCTTTGGCAAGGCCTTGAGAAAGACTCAATCGCAAAATAAACAGCATGCCTGAATAATTTGCAGCAAAATGGGGGAACTATCTGCAATGAGTAGAATCTACAAGACTGCGCCAACGCTAATTCTATTGGCCCTTCTCACCGCCGCCTGTTCACACATGGACTTGGGAACCCTATGGAAATATCGAAATGTCGATTTTCTTGAAGTAAACCCAGACACAACACGCATGGCTATCGAACTCCCTGTCGGCGTAACCGTTGACAAAGTTAGCGTGTCATTGTCCGGCAGCACCGACGACATGCTTTCCTTCGAAGGCAATATTCCAATGGAGATTCTCCGATCGGGCCCCGAGTTGGCAGCGCTACCACCCGCCATGTCCCTTGACCGAACAATCGTTCTTCGCGTTCCCCGTGACCGAGTTGCCCAAGCACGTGAATTGCAACTAAAAGCCTATGCACTCTCCAAAGCCCCTGGGAACAACAGCCTTGGCATTGGTTTTGACATCAAGTCCGATTCATCTACAGACGCGGAAGTACCTGCTTGCAGCGGCGCAATCAGTTTTCCCACCATGTCGGTTTGGGTCAAACTTGCGAATGCAGAGCCTTATTCAAGACTTGTAAGTGAAAAAGCTTTTCGGAAAATCCTTGCGGACAGCATGGCCCAAGCCCAATGCCCGGCGGAGACCGGTTAATCAGGGCTTTTCGCTGTTGCCGTCTGAAAGTGTCGCGGCGTCGTGTGCCCGGCGGGCCTTCGCTTCGTGCGCGTCTTCGGCGAGGGCCGAGACCTGGTCTTCAAGATAGGCCGCGCGGCGCTCCGCCTGCCTGCGGCGCGCGAATCCCTTAAGCCTCAACCAGCCGGTCACACCCGCCGCCAACAGAAGACCAATAAAGATTCCAACAAAAACCAGAAGGAATGCTGGCACCGCAAAGGTAACATCAAAAGGCGCAAAGCGGAGATCGACAGGAGTCCGGTTGTTGACCGAGAAATAGATCAGGAAAAGCGCCAGCAGAATCCAGAAAATGCGGCGAATCAAGCTGGCGAGCGACTGTGCCATGTCAGTCTTTCATACTGGTTCAGGTGGGTACAGAGCGCCTGGTTCAGCTGTTCAGGCGCTCGCGAAGATCTTTCCCGGTCTTGAAATAGGGGACCCGCTTTTCAGCGACTTCCACTTTTTCGCCGGTACGTGGATTGCGGCCAACGCGTGCAGGCCGTTCCTTCACGGAAAAGGCACCAAAACCCCTGAGTTCCACACGGTCACCGCGCGAAAGGGCTGATGTTATTTCGTCGAAAATCTTGGAAACAATGCGCTCAACATCCCGGTAATAGAGATGCGGGTTGGCTTCGGCTATTTTTGCAATCAACTCAGATTTGATCATCTGCGTCCTCCCCTGGGGGCCAAAATCTTGTGCACTCAAAACCCGGGTACGTAATGTGCTTTTTTTAAAAGTGCCATCTGATGGCGCTGCCGTCAAGATAAGCCTTTCAATTAAAAGAGCTTTTAACAAAAAGAATCGATTCGATACTTATCTTTCACCTGGTTTTGACGATTCCCACACCCCCATTTCGCGCATGGCCAGCCAGTAGAAATCAGGCAGCCAAAAAGAAAAGGCCGCCCCAGATGGAGCGGCCTTCAAATCAGGTCCCCGAGGGGAATTCCGATTATTTGTCTTCTTTGGCTTTCTCAAGCGCGGCACCAAGGATGTCACCAAGGCTTGCACCGGAGTCTGCAGAACCATACTGCTCAACAGCAGCTTTTTCTTCTGCAACTTCGAGGGCCTTGATGGACAGGTTCATCTTGCGGGAACCTTTGTCCACACCAGTTACCATTGCGTCAACCTTGTCGCCTTCAGCGAAACGCTCTGGGCGCTGGTCACCGCGGTCGCGAGCGAGGTCGGAACGACGGATGAAGGCAGTTACGCCAGTGTCGCCAACTTCAACTTCGATACCGTTGTCGTTAACGGCTTTAACAACACAGGTAACCTGCTCACCTTTCTTCTTGGAAGAAACGTTTGCAAATGGGTCACCGCCAAGTTGCTTGATGCCGAGGCTGATGCGCTCTTTGCGGGTGTCAACGTCCAGAACAACGGCTTTAACAGTGTCGCCTTTCTTGTAGTCCTGGATGGCTTCCTCACCGGAACGCTCCCAATCGAGGTCGGAGAGGTGAACCATGCCGTCAACATCGCCGTCGAGGCCAATGAACAGACCGAATTCGGTGATGTTCTTAACTTCGCCTTCGATTTCAGTACCTTGTGGGTACTTGCCTTCGAACGCTTCCCATGGGTTCTCGCCACACTGCTTGAGGCCGAGGGAGATACGACGCTTGGCTGGATCAACTTCCAGAACCATAACTTCGACTTCCTGGCTGGTGGAAACGATCTTGCCTGGGTGTACGTTTTTCTTAACCCAGCTCATCTCGGACACGTGCACGAGGCCTTCAACGCCGGACTCGAGCTCAACGAACGCACCATAGTCGGTGATGTTGGTCACGGTACCAGTGAATTTGGCTTGTACTGGGTATTTGGCTTCGATGCCTTCCCATGGATCAGCAGCAAGCTGCTTCATGCCAAGGCTGATGCGCTGCGTTTCCGGGTTGATGCGAACAACCTGTACCTTCACGGTCTCACCGATGGAGAGAACTTCAGAAGGATGGTTCACACGACGCCAGGAGATGTCGGTAACGTGCAGGAGGCCGTCGATGCCGCCCAAGTCAACGAATGCACCATAATCGGTGATGTTCTTAACAACACCGTCAACGGCATCACCTTCTTCGAGTTTGCCCATGAGCTCAGCACGCTGTTCTGCACGATCCTCTTCGAGAACGGCACGGCGGGAGACAACGATGTTGCCACGACGACGGTCCATTTTCAGGATCTGGAACGGCTGCTCGATGTTCATCAGAGGCGTAACGTCACGGATCGGACGGATATCAACCTGGGAACCTGGCAGGAATGCAACAGCACCGTTGAGGTCAACAGTGAAGCCGCCTTTAACGCGGCCGAAGATAACGCCGTCAACACGGGCATCGCCTTCAAACGCTTTTTCAAGCTCAGTCCAAGCTTCTTCACGGCGGGCTTTGTCGCGAGACAGGATCGCTTCACCAAGAGCGTTCTCAACGCGGTCAACGTAGACTTCTACGGTGTCACCAACGCTGATCTCAGCAGCTTTACCAGCCGGAGCAAATTCTTTGAGTGGTACACGGCCCTCAGCTTTGAGCCCGATGTCCACAATTGCGAAGTCGTTTTCAACGGAAACGACGGTGCCTTTTACGACGCGGCCTTCAAAGCCTTCGTCTTCAGTTGGCAGAGTTTCATTCAGAAGCGCTTCAAAATCAGAAACGCTCGGCATTTTTGCCGCTTCAGACATGTATGTCTTCCTTTCAACATATATATTTCTTTGCCTGCCGGTTGGTTCCGGCGGTCTTCTTCCTGAGGGGTCTTGGAAAGGTGGGACCATCCCGCCTTTTTCATCAGCCTCGGAAGCCTCTAACACCAACAACAAAATGATCCCTCTCGGGCAAACCCTGGGGCCTGACCATCGGGACCGCGTGGAAGCGTCTTCGGCTATTGGGGCTTTAGTCGCTCTTGAACCAAGGCGACCGCCCGTAAAAACACGGCGTCTATATCCAAATTAGACGTATCAAGCAAGAGGGCATCTTCAGCGGGCTTCAATGGGGCATCTTTTCGGCCCATGTCCCGCTCGTCCCTTGCGCGGACGTCGGCGAGTATAGCATCAAAGTCGGCCTGTTGGCCACGGCCTTCCATCTCGAGCCTGCGACGCTCCGCGCGCACCTCAGGGCTGGCAGTTACAAAAAGCTTCAGGTCCGCATCGGGGCACACCACTGTGCCGATATCCCGGCCATCCAGTACAGCGCCAGTTTTTCCTTCCGGAGGCCTCTTCGCAAAATTCTTTTGAAAATCCAATAGGTTGGCGCGAACCGCCGGCATTGCAGCCACTTTCGAGGCCGCCCCGCCTGTCGCCTCGGCGCGCAGGTCAGAATCATCTAACAAGCCAAGATCAAGGTCGGTGGAAGCCGCCTCTGCCGCTTTTGTATCTGTGGGGTCAATGCCCTGCTTCAGCAGTGTCAGCCCAACCGCCCGGTAAAGCGCACCGGTGTCCAGATAGGCAAAGTTGAACTTTTCGGCAAGGCGCCGGGCCAACGTACCTTTTCCGGCTGCTGCCGGGCCATCAATTGCAATAATCACCGCGAATCACCCTTCATATGTTCGCCGGTTTATAGGAATTTCGGCCACGTTGCGCCAGCTTGAAATAATACAACCAAAAGGATTCGACTCTTTCAGCACTTGATGGTAAATGAGAACAAATAGAGAACAATTGCCCGAGTGGCGCACACGAGGATAGAGGAATGATCACTCAACTTACCCCCAATTTGGCCGTCGACAGAATTGAGCCCTCGGCCGAATTTTTCAGCAAGGTCGGCTTTGAAGTAACCGTGCAGGTACCTGAGGACGATCATATGGGGTTTGCCATTCTGGTGAATGGTACCCAACAGATCATGTTCCAGACCCGCACCAGCATTAAAGACGATTGCCCTGAAATTGAAGACGCTTCAACCGGCAGCCCGGTCTTGATTTTCATCACCGTCCCGGATGTCAAAGCGGTCGCCCAGGCCCTCAGCGGCTACGACGTGGCGATGGACTGGCGTGAAACATTCTATGGCAGCACCGAAATCGGCTTCCGCGAACCCGGCGGCCATATCGTTACCTTCGCCCAGTTCCCTGCAGAAGAGGCGTAACTAGGCTTTCAGGGTCAGTCCCGCACCCAGGCCAGTCATCAGGTCGATGAAGCTTGGAAAGCTGGTCTGGATCGGGCTGGCGTCGTCGATGGTGACGGCGGTGTCCGACCGCTGCCCGAGCACAGAGAAAGCCATGGCGATACGGTGGTCGAGATGCGTCTCGACCGCGCCACCCCCTGGCACATTGCCGCCAGCCCCCTTGATCTCGAGACCATCTTCAAACTCTGTCAGGTCAACGCCGTTAGCCTTGAGCCCCGCTGCCATTACTGCCAAACGGTCCGATTCCTTGACCCTGAGTTCTTCAAGCCCGGTAAACCGGCTGGTGCCTTCCGCCACAGCCGCTGCACAGAACAGCACCGGAAATTCGTCAATCATGGTGGACGGGTCCACCGGCAGGTCGGTCACGCCCTTGAGCGCCGCTGCGCGCACCCGCAGGTCCACCACTGGTTCACCGCCCAGCGTGCGGGCATTCAATATTTCAATGTCACCGCCCATGGCCTTCAGCGCGTGGACAATGCCGGTCCTGAGCGGGTTCATGCCCACATTCTCAATCGTCACGTCAGACCCTGGGATAATCGAGGCTGCTACCAGCAGGAATGCGCTGGAGGAAATATCCCCCGGTACTTCAAGCGTGATCGGCTTCAATTCTGGCTGACCCTTGAGGCGCACGACACGAAGGCCGTCTTCCTCCGTCACGTCAATCTCGGCACCCATGGCGCTCAGCATGCGTTCCGTATGGTCCCGCGTCGCCACCTTTTCGCGAACGGTGGTGGTGCCGGGCGTGTTGAGCCCTGCCAGCATCACAGCCGATTTGACCTGGGCGCTGGCCATGGGCGGCGTATAGTCGATCGGCATCGGGTCGCGCGTGCCGGTGATCGTCAGCGGCAGGTATTTGCCCTCGCGGGCTGCGAACTGGGCGCCGACTTCCGACAGCGGCACAGTCACGCGGCCCATAGGGCGGCCCCGCAAAGACGCGTCGCCTGTCATGGTCACGGTGATGTCGTGACTCGCGATCAAGCCCATGATCAGCCGTGTTGAGGTGCCCGAATTGCCCATGTCGATCACATTGTCGGGGGTCATCAACCCGCCAACGCCAACGCCGGATACCCGCCATTCGCCGTCACCGAGTCGTTCAACCGTTGCGCCCATTGCGCGCATGGCCTCGGCCGTTGCCAGCACATCTTCGCCTTCGAGGAGGCCAGTAATGTGGCTTTCACCGACCGCCAGCGCAGACAGCATCAGGGACCGATGGGAAATCGACTTGTCGCCCGGCACCTTAACGGTACCGGTGAGTGGTTGACGGGGCGCGGAATTAAGACTTGGCACGGAGCATTTCCAACTATAGACAGGGTTCGACGAGTAAAAGCTTTGACAGGCGCCACTGATCGTGGCAAGGGATGCGCCGAATTCTTGGCCGAATTGCGTCCAAAACGCAAGGCCCTATACAGAAATGCTGACGCGGCTAATGAACGCGAAGGAGAGAAACGTGGTAAAACCCGAATGGGGCACGAAGCGGACTTGCCCAAAATGCGGCACACGCTTTTACGACCTGAAAAAAGATGATCCAGTGGTGTGTATCGACTGTGGCAACGAGTGGGCTCCTGAGCCAATTCTGAAGACCAAGCAGCCACTGCCTGTTGCAGAAGTGAAAGAAAAAGAGCCAGAAGCCAACGACGACGAAGATGATCTCGACGTCGATGACGAAGATCTGGCGGATGTGAGCCTCGACGACGATGACGACGACGAAGTGAGCTCCATTGTCGATACGTCGCTGACGGACGACGACACCTAAAACAGCTAGGCAGGAGGCCGCCAAAACGGGGGCCTCAAAAGCCTAATTTTAATGAGCTGTTTTTTTGCTTGCGCGGACCTTGGGCCGATTCTATAGTCCGCGCCGTTCCTTGGGGGTAACAACCTCGGGGCACCCAGATAAGGGGCCGTAGCTCAGCTGGGAGAGCGCTACACTGGCAGTGTAGAGGTCGACGGTTCGATCCCGTTCGGCTCCACCATGAAAACCCTCGCCTTACCGGGCGGGGGTTTTGTCTTTTCCGGGATCAGGTCTGGCGGCGCCTTCGGCGATGCGCCTCTTGGCCCGTTCGGCCAACCCTCGAAAACCCTCGCCTTACCGGGCGGGGGTTTTGTCTTTTAAGCTTGTCGGATCAATGATCACCCTGATCCGGGGAATAGTGATCGTAGCTCAGCACTCTTTTCAGCATCCAGCTATCCCCTTCTTTGATCCACACATGGGTGAAGCGGGCACTTGAGGTATGCCTCAGCGGCTTGTCGGCTTCCCTGATATAAAACTCATGCTCACCGCGCTGGATGGCACCATAAAGAACCCCGTTTCCATACAAAGGGAAAACCTCAAGGCTGCCTTCCACCAATTTGCGGATCGGTTTCTGGGCCGGATTGCTGCAGATGTTTTTCTCAACTGTTTCAATAAAAGAGGCCTTCGAATTCTCGAACCCGCCACTGTCGTGATAAAATTCGAAATCGTCGGAGACGATGTTTTCCAGAACCGCGCTTTCACACTGGTTGAAAGACCGCTCAAACAGGGCATCGTCAAGCGCCTTCAGCGTGGTGAACAGCTCGCTGTCACGAGACACCTGCGCATGCGCACCAAAAGACACTCCTGCCATCAGGACCGCAAACAATAGAATTTTCATGATTTTCCTCGTTATCTGTCGTTGTTTTGCTGCTTTATTTTTATAACAGCATTCTTAGCACAGATTTGCCAAAGGAAGAAAAGGTCTGACGTTGCCTATTGTCCGTGCATCAGCTCAAGCTGGCGCTGCAGGCATTTCTTCAGGTCGTATTTCTCAAGGATTGTGGCCCGCCCGGTCTTGCCGAGTGCCGCGGAGCCTGCCCTGTCCCCGAGCATGCGGTCCATGGCGTCTGCGAGCGCGTCAGCATTGTTCATATCTATCAGGCGGCCGTTTTCTCCGTCTCGGATCACTTCGCGCACGGGTGCCGTATCAGAGCCCAGAACCGGCGCCCCCACACTCATGGCATTCAGCATCGACCACGAAAGGACAAACGGGCGGGTCAAATAGACATGCAGGCTGGAAATCTGAAGGAAGCTAACAAACTTGGCCTCCGGCAGCAGGCCAACAAAATGGGTACGGTCCTTGTCGAACGGTATTTCCTCCTCCGCACGGGCTTTCAGCCCAGGACCTTTCTTGCCATCATAGCAGATTCGGTCGGCGCCTGCGATCAGCACATGCAGGTTAGGCCGAATGCCCTGCACCTTCGCGGCGGCGGCCATGAACTGCATGAACCCCCGCGTATGCTCCATACCGCGCCCGGCGTAGGTCATGATCTCATCACCCTTGCGGAAGCGTTTTCCTGAAACCTCAAGCGTCAGGCTGCTCGCGGGCCGGTACAGGTCCGTATCCACCCCGTCATGCAGAACCTCCAGACGGCTTTGCCAGCCCCTTGGGAACTGCGCCCGCTGGAACTCTGTTGGCACATAGCCTGCGTCCATCAGTTCAAAGTCTCGCAAAATGGGCATGTTGGTGGCTGCCGCACTGCGGCATTTCTGGCGCAGGGCCGCCCCCGTTTTTACCTCTGCGGGAGAGGGCATGCCATAGTACCATTCGAACAGGCTAACCATGCGCGCGTCCGGGAACAAGTCTTTCAGAAAATATGACGCGCCGCGTGAGGCATGGGACAGGATCACATCCGGCACCCAACCGCTGATCGCCATGGGCTTGAGCTCCCGGTAGAGGTTCAGGCCCAGTCCAATAGCCTTATCGGCAAACCCCACATCCGGGCCGGCGAGGTTTTCCGGCAGGTCATACACCACTTGCTTGACTGGCAGGCGAAGTGTCGACCCCTTGCGGCTGGCGACAAGGATGTCGTGATCGCCAGCCTTCAGAAGATGTTTGTAAATATGAACAAACTGGCCCGGAGCGGCGTCATGTACGATCAGATATTTCACCGAATTTCCCTTTTCCGCCCCTTCAGCGACATCAGTTTGTCTTAGAAACAATCGCAACCACGATCAAGACAGCAACGAAAATTTCATTTTTCCCAAGGCACTTAGCGTCCAGCACATCGCTATAGGTAAAATTTTATCAGTATTATCAATCATTTATAATCGAACTTGTCGCAATCCTTAAGGCCATTTTTACGCGGCTCGCGCTAGGCTGAGTCTCAAATGGGGAAAACCCCGTCAGGCACAATGGAGACATATAATGCGTATTATCGCCGTTACCTCGCAAAAAGGCGGTTCAGGCAAAACAACGCTTTCAGGCCACCTCGCAGTAGAAGCAGAACGCGCTGGCGCCGGCCCTGTCGCCCTTATCGATACAGACCCCCAAGGCAGTCTTTCTGAATGGTGGAACGAACGGGAAGCAACAGCTCCCGCATTCGCCCACACGGCCATCGGCTCCCTGGAGCAGGATTTGAACCAACTTCGCGAACAAGGCTTCCGCCTCGCGATTATCGACACGCCGCCCGCCATTACACGGTCCATTCAGGCTGTGGTGAGCCGTGCTGATCTGGTGATCATTCCAACCCGGCCTAGCCCCCACGACCTGCGGGCAGCAGGCGCCACCGTTGATCTGGTGGAACGGGCCGGCAAGCCGCTGATGTTTGTGGTCAATGGCGCCACGGCCCGGGCCCGCCTTACCGGCGAGGCCGCAATCGCCCTTTCCCAGCACGGCACAGTGGCGCCAACGGTCGTCCATAACCGGCAGGATTTTGCCGCAAGCATGATCGACGGCCGCACAGTGATGGAAGCCGCGACGGGTGGCAAATCACACCAGGAAATCACCGAATTGTGGACGTACGTGGCTGACCGCATTGCGCGCCTGCCGCTTAAGGCAACCTTCAAAACCGTTGCCGCCGGCCGGTCGCCTTTCGGCAATCGTCCAAGCTTTGGCAACGTACAACACATCAGTTAAGTCGCCGGGACACGAAAGGATCTCACCATGACGATGGCATCTCTGACCGCATCCTTGCTTGCCAGAAAAGGCCACGCACAGCCTTCCGCATCGGCGCGGGATATTTTCGCCCCTGATCTTCCGGCGGAAAAACGCTGGCAAGCCCCGGTCAAGAAAAAGACCGATGTTCTTGGGCATTCTGGGCAACCAGTACCACAGTCTGATAAGGCTGATGCACACCCCAAAGCGGCACAAGAAGCCGCCAACGAACAAATTTGCTCAGCGTCTCAAAAGGCATCTGAGCAGACACCGCCTCGTCCTTTGTTTGCCCCTGCTGAGGCACGGCATACACTGGTGCAAACGGACGAGGTGGTACGACCTTCCAAACCAGCAGCGAAAGCGGCTGCGGTTGATACCCGCAAACACAAAACCCTGCGGCTGGACGAGGACATGGACATGCAGCTTCGTCTGCTGGCGGCCCGCAAAGGCACGTCGCAGCAATCCCTGATGGAAGAAGCCGTCCGGGAGCTGCTGAAATCAGAGACGCGCGGCAGCAACTGCATCTGCGGTTCAAAGAAATAAGTTCTGCCTGACAACCAGGATTAGGGGATGCACCTCCCAAGTCCTGGCTCTTTGGGAGGAGCAAGCGGGGGAGCAGCTGAAACAGCTGTTCCCCCGTGCACTATTTGGATGCGACGGCCTCTCTCAACTCGGCGGTTTGGCGAAACAATCATAGCCGGATCTCTTGAGCGATACGCAGCGCTTGACCGCATCCTGCATGCCGCCGATTGGGCCAAACAGCAGGCGGAAAAGGCCAGGCCGGTTCGGCGCCTCAATGATTTCATGATACAGGTCGCCAACAGTGTCCGCTTTTTTTGCCAGAATCTCTTTTTCAAGCTCCCGGGTTTCTTCTTCACCCATGGCAAACCCGACCTCAAGCCGCCAAACGGCGTCCCAGTTTTCAGGTTTGCGCGACGCAGGGCTGTCTTCCGGCAGATCAATTTCCGCATCGGTCACCAGGTGAAGGTCAAGCGGCGTACGATCAAATCCTTTTGTTTCTAGATTTTCGGCATAGTCCTGGGCAGCCTTGACGGCCTCATCCTGGAGCTGCTGGCGCATGGCGGGTTCGGTTTCCGTCGCGGGGTCATAATCTGTGCTGGCCGCGCGCCACACAAGGCCATACCCCCGGATCGGGTCCGGCACCAGGCCGCCCTCCCCATTCCAGTAAACCATGCCCAAAAGATACATCGCTTCCACGTCGCCCAGCAGCGCATATTGCTGCCAGATGGCCATCGCTTCCTGAACCGACGCCTGGTCCCGATCACCTTCGAAAAACAGGATGTTCGCCAGGTTCAGCGCGGCCTGCTTGCTGCCCATCTGTGCCCCCAGGCGGTAATACATCAGCGCAATTCTGGGTGCGGGCTCCCGCCCTACGCCAATCCGGTGAATTTCCGCCAGGTGAAAAAAGGCCTCGGCATTTCCAAGTTCGCCCAAACGGCGCAGCATATCGATTGCGGCGCCTACCTGATCCTGACGGATCAGTTCCAGCGCGTTCCTGATGCCATCGCCCAACTGGTCATCATCCGTCTGGCCAGCAGCCGACGCGGCGTCCTGCAAAGCATGGACCTTGAGGCCATACCCGGAGAGAAATCCGAGCACCAGGCAGGCAACCAACCATGTCCGCAACATTGTCATGACCTGAATCTAACGGGATTTTCGATAAAATTAAGAGAAAAAACGCTTAAAAGCATTTCGGATGATTAAACCTTCTTTCATGTCTTTACCATACGGTATGTCCTGAAATTATCAGGCAAATCCACGCTTACAAGTGAGCGTCATATGAATAGTTACAAAATGATCAGGCCACTTCTTATGTGCGCCAGCACCATCGCATTGTTGGGCTGCAGCTATCAAAGCGCATCCGACATGCCTCCCGTTGCATCCGATTTTTCCGCAGCCAGAGCGCAATCGGCAGGTGGCCTCAAGGCCATCGCTGATGATCTGGCAGCCAACGGCCAGCATGAAGCTGCCATTCCTCTTTACCGCCATCTCGGTGCCAAAACCGGCGACCCGGCGGTGCTTGCGGCGCTGGCAAACAGCCTCTCTGCCCGCGGCGCACATGAGGAAGCGGTCCGCATTCTCACGACCCTGGGCGCGCGCGGCCAGATGGACGGCAACAGCTGGTATACCCTAGGCAAAACCAACCTGGCGCTCGGCCAATTTGAGGATGCCCTGAGCGCATTTGAACAGGCTCGGGCCTATTCACCCAGCGACAGCAAAATCCTTTCCGGCCAGGCTATTTCAGAAGCGGCTATGGGCCGCACCGGCGATGCAATGAACACGCTGGCGGTCGTCATGGACCCGACCGGGCTGTCGAACCGCGCACTCCTTTATGCCACCACTGGTCACCCGGAAGTCGCTGTGACAATTCTGGAGCCGCTGGTGAAATCCGGCACACTTGGCCCTCAGGGACGGCAGAATCTGGCGATGGCCTATCTGCTTGATGGCCGCGAATCGGACGCATTCCAGATCGCGCGTCTGGATCTTGACCCGGAAACCATTGGGGACACCTTCACTTTCTACCGGTCGCTTTCGAGCCTGGCACCAAGCGAGCGTATGCAGGCTCTGGTAACCGGCACGATCGACCCGGCGTGGACCCGCGACGAGGCGGCAAACCTGCAGATTGCCGATTCGACCGACCGTCAGGATGCCGCCAAACGGTTGATGGAACAGCCGGTGATGATGGCCAAGGCACCGGAGCCGGAACCCGAGCCAGAGCCAGAGCCAGAGCCAGAACCTGAAGTTGAAGTTGCGCAGGCAGATTATGAGCTGACCGAAATTCCGCCCCTGGTGGAGCCTGAAGGCTGGGCGCTGCAAATCGGTGCCTACCGCACAATTGACAATCTGATGCGCGGCTGGACGATCCTGTACCGCCAGAGCGGCGATCTTTTGCAGGATATCCCGCCCCGCCGTTCTGAGGTGGATTTTGGTGACCGGGATACGGACCCGAAAGGCTTCTATTACCGCCTCAATGCCGGTCCGCTCAAGACCCTGAAGCAAGCGAAGGACCTGTGCAAGGAGCTGCGCGCACGCGGTACATCCTGCTGGATTCGCCCACCTGAGAAAACAGAAGGCAGCTTGCCCGATGAAACCAGCGCGACCAAAAAACCGGCGTCCACGACAACTCAGACAGCAAGCCTGGGCCAGTAGATCATCTGGAAAATGCGCTTTTTCCCTTGAACGGGATGGCCTCAATACCCAAAATCAGAAAGGATGCCGCACCCCGGCGTCCTTTTTTGCTTTTCGCCCGGACCACAGTCGAACCGGTGCTGCTTCACAGAAGGGCACAGCATGCGACATGGGAACAGGCGACTAACCGTTGCCATTCGCTTGATCAAGGAGAGGCCCATGTCCCGCATGTCTATTTTCAACAGTCCATTCCTTCTGGGCTTTGACCAACTGGAAGAGCTATTGGATAGCGTCTCCAAGAATTCGGGCGAAGGATACCCCCCCTACAACATCGAGCATATTGGCGACCATGCCATTCGCATCACGCTGGCGGTTGCGGGATTTTCAAAAGACGACCTATCGATCACCCTTGAGGCAAACCAGCTGATCATTCGCGGTAAACAGGCCGATGACAGCGGAGAAAAAGCCTATCTGCATCGCGGCATCGCCGCCCGGCAGTTTGTCCGGAAGTTCGTGCTGGCGGACGGCATGGAAGTGAGCGACGCCATGATGGAACATGGACTGTTGCATATTGACCTGACGCGCCCAGAGCAGCAGGAAACCATCCGCACCATCAAGATCTCTTAAGTCCGATGCGTCAGGAACAGACAACGCTAAGGGTTGCCACCACAGGCCAGGGCTGCTTCGAGATCACCCGGCAGGTCTCTGGCTTTGTGGCCGAAAGCGGTATTGATACCGGGCTGTTGACGCTTTTTATCCAGCATACAAGCGCCTCGCTGACCATTCAGGAAAACGCCGATCCAGACGTCCAGGCCGATCTGACGGATGCCCTTGGAAGGCTGGCGCCAGAAGACAGGCGGCTATATCGGCACACGTGTGAAGGACCGGACGACATGCCCGCGCACGTCAAGGCAGCGGTCACGGACGTATCGTTGAATATCCCGGTGATGGACGGCAGGCCTGTGCTGGGGACATGGCAGGGCATTTATGTGCTGGAACACCGGCGCATGGGACACACGCGCCGGGTAGTCTGTCATCTGATGGGTGACTGAGGCAGATTCTTAGAAATCGTAAACAAGCGCCGCGCGCGTGATGGTATCCCAGGCTGCCGTACCAATCGGAGGCGCCGATTCATACTGAACCTCGAAGGAGAAGCGCGCCGCCAGGTGGGCATTGATGCGGGCCGTCAATTCCATCCAGTTTTCCACCGTCGTCATGTCGACGCCGATCAACAAGGACGCCCTGTCCTTGAAGGTAACCGATTCCGTCAGCTTCAGCTCATAGGTGCTTGAAATGCGGCCCAGGAATTCGCTTTCGGTCACGGCCGGCGACAGCATCGTGCCAAACTCATCGAACGTTGCCTCGACCCGGCTGATCCGAATACCTGGGCCACCCTGGAATCGGAGCTTCTGACGGTCGGTGTCGATAAGCTGGTAACCAATACCGATATTCTCGATAACCCGGTAGTCATAGCCCGAGAACTTATCCATCTCGAGTTCGGTATAGTTGACTGCGTATGTGCCGTTCCAGGGGCGCCAGATGGCTTCATATTTGGTCACGAACCTCTGGCGGGTGGTTTCGCCACTGTTGCGGCCCAGATCAAAGTTCAGATCCAGGTCATGCGACCAACGCTCGCCGAAGTCGCGTCGGAAGCTGAGACCCATGGAGATCGACTGTTCGTCAGAGTCACCTGTGGAGGATGTCGCTCCCAACTCGGCCTGACCATTCCATAGAGACGGATCGAGATAGTAAATGATACCGCGGGCTTTAGAGGCCTCTTCAGCCGCAACCTTGCGCGCTTCTGCTTCTTCCACTTCCTGGATTTGCGCTGGCTCCATCCACTCGGGCTTCAGGCCTTTCGCCATCGCCAGGATGGCCCCCCTGTCATCCGGCCAGGTTGCCAGGGCGGCCTCAAGGATGGTATCAAACGTGGCCTGATCATCGCTGGCTACAGCCGTTTCCAACAGCTTGTCGTATCCTTTCGACCCGTCTGCCATAGCGGCTGGGGCCACTAGTGCGCTGAAGAGTAGGATTTGCGCTGCCAGTCGGAGAGTGTATTTGCCAAACGTCTGCATCAAGGCCATAGTCCTTCAATATCTGGGGTATTTGGGCAGTGACTTAGCGCTACCGCGAAAAAAAAACAAGTCTTCAAGACCACGAAAAGGGGCATCAATATGCCGACAGCATTCATTACCGGGGCCACAGGATTCCTGGGGCGGCACATCATAGACGTGCTGCGCGAGGCCGGCTGGACAATATATGCCCTGGTTCGCAACGAAGATCGCGCCCGCAAACTGATCGGTGACGGCGTTACCTTCGTTCAGGGAGATCTGTTGCATGTGACCGGCTGCAAGAACCAGCTGCCTGACGGGATCAACTGTATTTTCCATGTCGCCGCAGATACCAGCACCTGGAAGAAGGAAGCCGACCAGCAAGCTGCCATCAATATTGGTGGCACAGAATCCATGCTGCAACTTTGCCAGGAATTGAAGGCAGACCGCTTCGTCCATGTGTCCTCGACCTCCGTATATGGCATCCATAAGGATACGGTGACCGAAACCAGCGAATACCGCGCCCTATATAGCTGGGTTTCCTATGCTCGCACCAAAGCCATCGCTGAGAGGCGTGTTTTGGACGCGGTCAGCCGCGGTATTAATGCCGTGATCCTGAACCCAACCCATATTGTTGGCCGCTATGATGACCATAACTGGTCGCGTATGATCCAGATGCTGAACGAAGGCACGCTACCTGGCGTACCACCAGGAGCGGGCAATTTTGCCAATGGTCGAGCGGTCGCAGAAGCTGTCGTGGCAGCCTATGAAAAAGGCCAGACCGGTGAAAATTATATCCTTGGCGGCCCCTATGCCACGATGCGGGAATTCCTGTCGCTAGCCGCGGCCGAGTTGGCGAAACCGGCGCCCGGCAAACCGACCCCTGCTTTCGTGCTCAAAGCTGTGTCCCGTATGCTCTCTGTCGGGTCGGCGATAACGGGCAAACGGCCCATGATCACGCCCGAAGAGGCATATTTCGCGTGCGAGACCGTGGCGGCTTCATGTGAAAAAGCAGTCCGGGAACTGGGCTACCGTGAGGTACCTCTGGCGCAGTCCGTGAAGGAGAGTATCACCTATCTGCGCGAGCAGAAGAGGCTTTAAATCACCCCAAATTACCGGCTGCGCGCCACAGGCATAACCAGAAGGCTGCCCACAAGGCTGTGCACCATGCCTGCAATCAGCAGCGTGTCAAATGCCACACCTGCGTCCAATAGAAGACCCAGCAGATAGGGCGCCAGGGCCGTGGAAAGCACCAGCAATGACGTTGCAAGCGCCTTGATCTCCCCGAGGTAACGCGTGCCATATATCTCCGCCCACATGGCGTTATTGACCGGCCCGGCCGCCCCCAGCACCAGGCCCATCAGCGCCAGGAAGATACCGATCCCGATTCCGCCTGTGCTGACAAGACCGACCAACAGCCCGATGGCCATGATGGGTGGATACCAGGGCAGCAAACGGCGGCCGCCGAAGTGATCCACAAGCGCACCCCCCAGGAGCGGGGTGACCCCAGCCCCCAGGGCATACAGCCAGTAAAGCCCGGTGAAGGCCTGCATCGTCCAGCCCTTGGAACTGGCGATATCTTCGGCAAAAAAGAAGACGGCTGTGATCCAGAAAGGTGTAACGATTACGGCAGGCAATGCCAGATAGAAGCGGTAGTCCCGGACAACATCCCTGCGCCGCCAGACCTTGCCACCTACTGCGCCATCTGACTGCCCGTTCGCCGCAGAAGCCGCCACCCAGTCGGCATGGCGCCTTTCGTGATGCCGCAGCAGGTAGGTCACGAGAGGCAATGCCACAAGAAGGCAGACGCCAGCAAAGACGAGCCAGCTGGATTGCCAGCTCACCCGCGTCATCAGGAACACGGCTAACGCGGGAAAAATGGCCTGCCCGACCGGCATCCCGAGCCCAGCAATGGCCACCGCCCGGCCCCTGTTTTGGTCAAAATAGCGCGACATGGTGGTCATGGCCGCATGGGTCATCATGCCCTGGCCCATCAAGCGGACAAACATCATTGCGGCAAACAACAGAAACACTGGCCCGGCCAATCCCATGGATAGACAGGCAACTGCAAGCAACAGAACCAGACCAGCGGCATAACGCGCAAGCGGCACGCTGTCGATCAAATGGCCGAACCGGTTCAGCCCAATGGCGCTGCCGATGGTGACAATCATGTAATACAGGCCGAAATCACTGTTCGACAGCTCGTATGCAGTCGAGATTGGTTCCCGGTATACCCCAATGAAATAGGTTTGACCGAAGCTGGAGAAAATCGCGACCGTAAAGCCGAACCCCAGAAGCTTCAGATTGTCTCGCAGGAAAGCCATACATGCTCCAGCTCAGAAATTCCGCCGTATTTTAGGCAAAATCAACGTTTAAAATCTTGTTAAGCATCTAGGCGCAAGCTGGATAAAACTCAAATGAATTGAGTCGATCAGGCAACATAGGAGGTCTTCATGCCTCTCACATCTCACCTGCCCACCGGAACAGGCTCCGGCGCGCAGGATACAGGTCGTCAGGCCCGGCTATTGGGTCATGTGGCGGCAGTTGACGCTGCGGGTTTCACACTTGCGGTTGAGCCTACGCTGGCGCGTGACGGGGCTCTTTCCGATTTTCTTCGCATTGGTGCAACACTCAAACTTCCGGTGGGCGATGACCAGCTGTTTGGCGTGATCCGCAAGGTAACAGCCGGCCAGTCAGGTGCGCTTAATCTCACCGTCGACCTGTTGGGCCAATATTGCGAAAAGCATTTTTCCCGCGGTGTGCGGACGTTCCCCTTGCCGGGCAATCCGGCCTATGCGGCGTCCGACAGCGACCTCGAGAAAATCTACGCACCCAGAAATGACGGGGCGATCCGTGTCGGCACGGTACACCCAAGTGGCACCATCCCCGCCAGCCTTCTGGTGGAAAAACTGCTGTCGAAACACTTCGCGGTTCTGGGCAGCACCGGGACGGGCAAATCCAGTACCGTTTCACTGATGATCCACCGGCTGGTGGAACGATGCCCCAACGCCCATATCGTGATCCTGGACCCGCACAATGAATATGCCCGGGCCTTTTCCGGCAACGGCGTTCATTTCTCCACCGACAATCTGAAGCTGCCCTACTGGCTGATGAATTTCGAAGAACATGTGGAAGTCTTTATCGGCCGGGATGCCCACAACAGGCAGGCGGAAATTGATATCCTCAAACGCTGCCTGCTGGCCGCCCGCAAGGTTTCTGGCCCGAGTTATCAGCTGACAAAGCTGACCGTGGACACCCCTATCCCCTATAAGCTCACGGACCTGCTGAAGAGCATCGACGACGAGCTTGGCAGCTTCGAAAAGGCAGAAGAGGTTCGGCCGTTCCTGCGGCTCAGGAACAAGGTTGAAGAGCTGCGGGCCGACCAACGTTTCGCCTTCATGTTCTCGGGCATGTTGATGCAGGACAATCTGACCAGCCTTGTGTCTCAGCTGCTGCGCTTCCCTGTGGACGGCAGGCCGGTGACCACGCTGGACCTATCTGGCGTGCCCTCCGACATCGTCGACGTTGTGGTCTCGCTCCTTAGCCGTCTGGTGTTCGACTTCGCCATGTGGAGCCGGCGGCATGCGGACGCCACCCCCATCCTGCTGGTATGCGAGGAAGCTCACCGCTATGTGCCGCACGCGGCCAGCGATGCACGCATCCATGCAGCACGTAGGTCGCTGGAGCGAATCGCCAAGGAAGGACGGAAGTATGGCGTGGCGCTTGGGCTCGTGTCCCAGCGCCCGTCTGACCTGTCGGAATCGGTGCTGAGCCAATGCGGCACCATTATTTCCATGCGCATGAACAACGAGAAAGACCGGTCCTATGTGGCAGACGCCATGCCGGAAGGCGGCGAAAGCTTCCTGGCATCGCTACCGAGTCTGCAGAACCGCGAATGCGTGATCGCAGGCGAAGGCGTTGGTTGCCCAATCCGGGTTCAGCTGGATTTCCTTGATGAACACCGCAGGCCAGCAAGCAATGACCCAGAGTTTCACGAAAGCTGGCGGCAAGATGTTGACTGCCTTGAGGAATTGGTGAACGATACGATCAACAATTGGAGGCGGGGAGTGAGATAGGAGGCACAATGTCCTTAGGCCAAAGCGTCCATTACGAAATTGTGGGGCGACGCGGCAGCAGTTGGACCATTCTGGAAGTCATCAAAGACAGGAAAGTGGCCGTCGAGAAAGCTGAAGAGCTTTGGGGCAGCCGCCGGTACACCGGAATAAAAGTCTCCAAGGAAAGCTACGACAAGGCCAACAATGAGTTCTCGTCTATCGAGATCTATTCCCGTGGCGCCCAGCGAAAACAGTCGAAGTATGACCAGAGCGGATCCATTTCGCCCTGCCTGACCCCTGACGACCTCTACAGCCCTGATGGACGGCGGTCAATCTGGGACCTTTTGGGGAACACGCTGGCAGACTGGATGATCACGCCAACAGAGCTTCTGCACAGCCTTGAGCATTACTATAAGCTCTACAATGCCGGTACCAAGCTTCAGAATGCCGTTCAACGGACTGCCGTTTCCTTTGAAGAAGAACAAGGCTCCATTCAGGAGCGGATGCGCAAAATCTACAAGATCATCGATCAGTCGATTGAGATCATGAAAGGGAATGCCGAAAAGATTCCGTCGCTGGAAATGGGGCGACTGAAGCCAATCATCGAGCAGCTGAAGGAAAAGTCAAACAAGCGCTTCCTGCTGATTTCCTCGATTACAGAATACCTTCGGCCTGCAGTGACACTGAGCGATAAGATCGGCCGCTCAATCGTCCTTCTGGCGGCGGATCGCCCCTCATGGGTTATCGAAATATTAGACCAGTTCATCGCCGAGCTGATGCAACACCAATCGGTACCGTTCCAGCTTCTTGGCGAACCGGACGACCGGGCGCAGTTCATTATCTGGCTGGCGCACCTTCAGGCCGGTCAACTGAGCATGATGGGCGAGAATGAACATTCACCATGTTTCAGCGACGAAGTCTTACGGCTGAACGGTTTCCTGTCCCAGGGGCAGATGCCGCAGACCGCACGCGTCCTGCTGGGTCGCCTTCAAACGGAGATCGAAGCCGCCAAACCGATCAGTGACCTGGGCCTTGTGGACCAATTGAAGCGCCTGAACCAAATTCGCGAGACTCTCGAATCCCTCGTTGAGGATGTCGGTCAATTTGAAGGCCTCGAAGAAGCCCTTTCAAAACGGTCAGCCCGTCTGTTGAACAGCCAGGCGGTAGGCGAGACGCTTTTCGAAATGAAAAGCCCCATTGACCAATTGAATGCGTTGCTCGACCTCGAGAAATTCACGATCGGGCATAGCAACAAGCGGATGGTTGCCAACTTCATGCTGCCGATCCTGACCCGGCCAGAATATGAATCGGTGTTTGTCGGGCTGGACAACCACCAACCCATCCAGCGCATGGGCGACCTGACCAAGCTGCAGAATCGGATCAACGAGGCGGACCTCACAGAAATGCATCGGCGCAAGATCGCGGAAAAGCTGGATGCCTTCTGCAAGGCCATCCTGGACAATACGCAGATTCTGAAAAAGCTGCATAACCTGGACATCAGCCTGCAGGAAAAATCAAAGAAAATCCTGAATATGCTGGCTGAAGATTTCTTCACCCAGGGCGATTGCCGCGACCGGGCAGAACACCAGGTACGCATTTACATGAAGCAGCCCGGCTTCACCGAAGGTCTGATTGCAGGATTGGACCGGAAGGCGGCAGAAGCCGAACTCATGAACTTCAGAGTGCTTCTGGAACAGGCGGGCATCACCAAGCCGCCCCAAGAAGAGGTCAGGGAAGAAGAAGACTTCGACCCTGATGAGGAAATCGCAGACGATTCGGACGAAACCGAAAACAAAACTGAAGAATAGGGCGGGAAGTCAGGCCCGAATATCGGCCTAGAAATCAGAGATAATGCCGTTTTTTTCCCAGTCCCCATAACGGGTAGGTTCGGGGCCCTTGCGGCCACCAAGCTCTTTCGGGAGCACCTTGGCTTTGCCTTGGTCAGCACCGCCTGAGGCGCCGGGCTTGTCTTTATCAGCCTTGGATTCCGTTTTGTCACTCATCACTCTTGTCCTTCAATTCTTTCCTGAACACCAGCGAGCCCTTCCTTGTGAGCCCGGTACCAGAAATAGAGGCCAAACACTGCCACTACAAGAGGTAGGATAAAACCGAATTCATTGGCATACCGCCAGGTTTCCTCATACTGCACCGTCATCGGCTGCAGGATCGACAGGATATAAGCATTGTGCGCAGCATGCAGAACTGTGGCTGTCCAAAGATTCCCCGACTTCAGCCAGTAATAGGTCATGATGAAGGAAATACCCACCGTCATCAGGGTGAAGTTGGCAAACTGGACGTGCAGGTCCACCGGGCCGGCGTTATATTTTGTGAAATAAATCAGCGGCATGTGCCATGCGGCCCACACCAGGCCCGTCAGCAGCGACGCAATCGGGAAACTTGTTTTCCGGAGCAAAAGCGGCGTCAACAGACCGCGCCAGCCAATCTCTTCACCCAGTGCGGTTGCCATGTGCCAGATCATGCCAACAGCACCGAAAATCAGGGCGCCCATCAAAACCGTCGCGCCAGGTGACCAGCCGACAAGACCCAGATGATAGCCTGCTTCTTCCACGAACTTGGGGTCCAGCACACCACCAAAGCCCAGGCCCCAGATAAGCCCATATGCCACAAGGCCGTAGGCTATCGGGGTCAGGAAAGACAGCAGCTGCCATTTCGGCCGCCCCCAGGACCAGCCCAACGACCCGATATCCAGTTTGAGGAATTTGTAGGTCAATAGTGCAGCAATGCCCGGGGTCCACATCATGATGGCCACATAGTGGCGCTTGAAACCCATTTCGGTCACCATCATGGCGGCGCCGCCGCCAAGGATGGCCGTCAGCACCAGAAACAGCACAATCGTCCTGGTTGTCATTTCCGTTGGCGGAGTTTTTCCCTGCCTGATATCAGACATGAATTGTCCCTTCTCCCATTCGCCCTGACCCTGTCTTAGCGAATTTTGCCACCTTTTTTAAGTAAAAGGCGCACATCTTGAACCAAAGTCTAGGCTGCCCAAATATAGAAGGCCGCACAATATAGATGCGACAGAACGATGTGTGAGTGAGCTATGATGAGTTTTGCCAGAACCGCCCTTCTTATGGCCGCCATGACCGGCCTCTTCCTTGCCATCGGCTATATGCTTGGTGGCACAGGCGGCATGATGATCGCTTTCGCCATCGCAGCTGCCATGAACCTGTTCGCCTACTGGCATTCGGACCGTATGGTCCTGTCCATGCACGGCGCGCGTCAGGTGGACGCGCAATCGGCGCCCGAACTGGTCAGCATGGTGGCGGCGCTCGCCCGACGGGCCGACCTGCCCATGCCGAAGGTCTATATCATCGACAACCCCCAGCCGAACGCATTCGCGACAGGCCGAAACCCTGAAAATGCTGCGGTTGCTGCCACGACCGGCTTGCTGAGGACGCTGAACCGATCTGAAATCGAAGGCGTGATGGCCCACGAACTGGCGCACGTAAAGAACCGCGACACGCTGACGATGACCATCACCGCGACCATTGCTGGCGCCATATCCATGCTGGCGAACTTTGCCCTTTTCTTTGGCGGCAACCGGAATAATCCGCTGGGGCTAATCGGTACCATTCTGGTGATGATCTTTGCCCCCATGGCCGCCATGCTGGTGCAGATGGCCATATCGCGAACGCGCGAATTTGCCGCCGACAAAGCAGGGGCCGAAATCAGTGGGGAGCCCCTGGCACTCGCCAGTGCGCTCGAAAAACTTCATCTCGGTGCCGGTCGCACCGTCAATGAAGCTGCGGAGGATAACCCCGCCACGGCCCATATGTTTATCGTCAACCCGCTGCATGGCCGGGCCTTTGACAGCCTCTTTTCCACGCACCCGCGCATGGAAGAACGGATCGCACGCCTTGAAGCGATGGCTGACCGGATGCCGCCTTCCGCCACACCAGGCGGCTCAGGCATCCCAAACAGTGGTGGCAGTCGTCGCGGCCCTTGGGGCTAGGCTATAGACCTTCTCTGGCGGCCAGTTCCGCCAGGTTGGCTTCGGGGCGGGCGCCCAGGTGGGAAATAACTTCAGCGGCAGCCATCCCGCCAAGCTTTGCGCATGTTTCCAGGTCTTTGCCGCTGGTATAGCCAAACAGGAAACCAGCAGCATACAGGTCACCGGCACCTGTGGTGTCTTCCACGTGCGTCGGATGCGCCGGAACCGTCACCACGTCATCAGCGGTCAGGATCACTGACCCCTTTTCGGACCGGGTGAGCGCCGCCAGTTTCACATGGGGGCGCAAGCGCTCCATGGCTTCCTCAAAACTGTCCACCTGGTACAGCGATGTAATCTCGGATTCATTGGCAAAGAGAATATCCACCTTGCTTTCCACCAGGTCGACAAATTCCGACCGAAAACGGTCGACACAAAAGCTGTCAGAAAGCGAAAGCGACACCAGGTTGCTGTGCTCGTGCGCCACATCCATGGCCCGCAGGACAGCCTCTTTCTGATGGTCCCGGTCCCACATGTAGCCTTCGATGTAGGTGACGGCCGAATTTGCGACAACATCTTCATCAATGTCGCTCAGGCTCAGCTCACCGCATGCACCCAGGTAGGTGCTCATGGTGCGTTGGGCGTCGGGCGTTACCAAAATCATGCTGGTGGCGGTTGGCGCACCTTCCTTCGCCGGTGCGGTTTCATAGGAAACGCCGATTGCTCGAATGTCGTGCCGGAATACCATGCCAAGCTGGTCGTCATGCACTCGGCCGATGTAGGCAGCCTTGCCGCCAAGGGACGCAATACCCGCCGCCGTATTACCGGCCGACCCGCCGGACCGCTCGACCGCGGGCGGCATGTCATCATAGATGCGCGCGGATGTGTCGGCGTCCACCAGCATCATCGATCCCTTGATCCGTTCGTGCGTTTCAAGGAAAGCGTCATCCACCCGGGCAATGATGTCCACGATGGCATTGCCGATGCACAGAACCTGAAATTTTTCCGACATGTCTGATCCCTTACGGTCGGGGATTCCCCCTTGGTTTTTCCTGAAGCGCACCATAGAAAACATGTGCAGCATTGCAAGCCTTGATGCTTGTGCCTATCTTTTTAGGATAACAAGAGGCACGCCACGTGCCAGAATAATTGATGCGAGGGGAAAATATCATGATCGGCCGAGCCATTAATCGAAGTTGGCAGCAGCTTTTTCATCCCAAGTTCCGCAGTGTATTTTTCATTGCCCTAATTGCCGCCATTCTGACGCTTATCGGACTGAATTACGCACTCTATGCATATTGGCCGGAAGACTGGACCAGCGGTATCGACTGGCTGGACCAGTCCGGATTTTGGACCATGTCGATCATCGGCTCTTATGTTTTGTTCCCCGGTCTTGTGACCATGGTTATGGGCTTCCTGACCGACCAAATCGCCGATGCAGTCGAGGACGAATATTACCCAAATCGCAAGGCCATGCGTAAAGTAGCACTCACAGACGTCATTTTCGGTGCGCTCAAACTGACTTTGCTAGTGATTTTGGTCAACATCATCGCCTTCGTGCCCTATGTGATCCTGCTGTTCACCGGTATCGGAACGCTTATCTTGTTTGTCGCGGTCAATGGCTTCCTTCTGGGTCGGGAATATTTCGAGATGGTGGCCATCCGCCACATGCCCGCCCGTGAGGTCAACCGCATGCGCAGGCTTTATGGCGGCAAGATTTTTATGGGCGGTGCCACGATTGCAGCACTTTTTGCTGTTCCTTTTCTTAACCTGTTGGCGCCTATCATCGGCGCCGCGATGATGACCCATATCTTCCACTTTCTGGCGCATGAGGATGGCCGTGTCTTTGACCGTTAAGAGTGTTACTCACAAACTTCTGCTTATGGGCGCTGCCGGCAGCTTGCTGGCCGCTTGTGGACCTACTGCGGTTGAACCACCGCAGACCCAGGCGCCAGAGCCTGTCGTTGAAACCGAACAAATCGCACCGCAAGAAGAAACCCTTCCTGCGGCACCGCCACCGGAACCGGAACGCCTGCAGGGCCTGAACCCGCGCGAGGTCGTTACCCTTCTGGGCGATCCAACGCTGGTGCGCCGCGATGGTCCCGTGCAGGTGATGCTGTTCGAAAATCATGACTGTGTTCTTGAAGTTGTGTTCCGGGAACCCAACCAGAATGAATATTTCCAGGCACACTATATTGCTGCGCGCAACCTGGACGGAAAGACGGCGGATACGCAAGCCTGCCTGATGAAAGTCTTGCCGAACGGCAATTGGCCTGACAAATAGAAGGGCCGGAAGGCACCACACAGGGAGACACACAAATGCAGCTGAACGCTGGCGTCATCATCAAACTGGCGGTCTGGAGCTTCCTTGTCGGGCTGTTGCTATACTGGCTGGAATGGAGCCCTGGCGACGTATACGGCTGGCTGGCAAACAAGATTGCCACCCTCTGGGACTGGCTGGTGGGTAGCGGCCTACAGTATGTACTGCTGGGTGCAACCATCGTCGTGCCGGTCTATCTGATCATGCAGTTCAAGAACCGGCGGCGGCGCGGATGACGCGCTTTTTCGATCCTGGGCAGCATGAAGATGAAACGGCGGACGCGCGCCTACGCGCGGCAGCGACTGCCCGCAACAGGGATGTGATCCTGGCGGTTCTGAAGACGCACCTGCCGGAACGTGGCAGCCTCCTGGAAGTCGCCAGCGGCACCGGCGAGCATGCGGCCCATATGGCAGGCCATTTCCCTAACCTCCATTGGCAACCAACGGACATCGACCCACGCCACATCGCCAGTATTGACGCCTGGCGCATACATGTTGGCCAGGACAATATTTTGCCTGCCAAACACCTTGATGTCCTCGAAGACCGATGGCCGATTGACCATCTGCCCGCCCCCCTGGTTGCTGTGATGGCGGTAAACCTGATCCACATCAGCCCCTGGGAAGTCACAGAGACACTCGTGGCCGGTGCGGGCGAAACCCTCGGCTCCGGCGGCGTCTTCTATCTCTATGGCCCCTACAAACGTTTTGGCGCCCATACCTCAGAATCCAACGAAGCCTTTGACGCCTCACTCAAGAGCCGCGATCCATCCTGGGGTGTTCGGGATATGGAATCCGTTGTGGAATTGGCTGCTGAAGCCGGCTTCGGGAAGCCTGAAGTCATCCCCATGCCCGCCAACAATTTCTCGCTGGTATTCAAAAAATAAGCGCCCTGCCTATGACAGAGCGCCCGGGTCTTCAGTACTAACCAACGTTAGCTGGATACGGCTTCTACCGCTTCCGCTTCAGTGCTGTCGTTCGCCATCTCGCCCACATCGTAATGTTTGGAATAGCGCTTGGCGATCCGTTCCACCGGCAGCAGGATAAAGACGTCCGTGGTGCCGAACTGTTCGTCAACCACAGCGCCGTCACCAATGAAACAACCGATGCGCAGGTAGCCTTTGACAAGCGGTGGCAGTGCGCGGCGCGCCATACGCACATCCAGCTCGCTCTCGCCGATGTTATTCATCTCGATATGCTGGCCATCCAGCGCCTTTACGTGAAAGTCGTCTGGCACAAGATGATTGTGATAAAGGTAGGAGAAGGCTTCTTTGAACTCTTCCGGGTTCGTGCCTTCAAAGCTGGCGCAACCGAACATATAAGCAATCTTGTGCTCTTTCAGATATTCGGCAATGCCTTTCCACAGCATGTTGATGGTGCTGTTGGCGCGGTAATCCTTATGGACGCAGGACCGGCCTAGTTCCAGAAGCTGTCGGCCTTCGCCCATCTGCTGTTTGAACTTGTCGCTCATCAGCGGTTTGATGTCGAATTCACCTGCGGAATAGAAACCATTATTCCGCTCCGCCACTTCCTGCCTGAGAAGTCGGTAGGTGCCCACAATCCGCTTCGATTTCGGCCGGTCATGGTCGATCACCAGCAAGTGGTCGCACACCGTATCATAGGGGTCGATGTCGCGTTTGGTCATGCGCATGCGCCAATCGGGCTTGGCATGCATTTCCTCGTAGAAAATCTTGTAGCGCAGCTTCTGCGCTGCCTTGATTTCCTTGAAGGACCGCGCCAGACGCACCTCAAGGCTGCCTTGTCGGACATAAGAAGGAGCACCGGCCATGGCTTGGGCCGCGGCGACACGAGGGCGAATGCGAGCATATCTTTTCATAAGACCATCCTAATAGATGCAATAAGTTGCAGCTCTATTACAGCAATCTGACCACATCATGACATCAAATGTCGCCTTTCTGGGTAACATTTTCAAGATTGCGCGCCCTTATATCCTTTTTCCAAAGAATGAGAAGCGCAATCAGTCCCGGCCCAGCCATGACAGTGGATACCAGAAAAAACTGTGTCCAGCTCAAGGCATCCGCCGCAATACCCGTGAAGCCACCGAAGAACCCGCGTGCAAGACCAGACAGCATGGACAGCAAGGCATATTGGGTTGCGGTGAAGGACAGATTACAGAGACTGCCAAAATAGGCGATCATCACCGTGCCGCCTGCACCTGTCGCAAAATTCTCCAGGCCAACCGTGATGGCAAGCGCCGTGGTATCTGCCCCGATCACGCTGAGCGCAACAAAACCCAGGTTCGTGACCATCATGAAAATAACGCTGATCAGCAGCGCCTTGAAGGTATCGAACCACCACCAGACAAAAATCCCCGCGCCGCCACCTGCCGCGGCTGCTATTGCGCCCACCGTTTTGTTGGCAATCGCCATCTCTGTGAGTGTGAAACCAAGATCAACCAGGAAGGGGCCCGTCATCACCGATGCCATCACGTCACCAAACTTGACCAGCACAATAAACAGCAAAATCCACTGCCAGTGTGGTCGCAGAATGAACTCCTTGAAGGGCAGAATCACGGCTTCATAGACCTGCAGCTGATACGGCGACAGGTGGCTGTGGCGCGCGCGCTCTTCCCTCAGAAAATCATCCTCAAACACCTTGGGTTCGCCAAGCCACAGGATCGCCAGAAGGCCAGGCAAGACCAAGATAGGCAACAGTGACAAAGCGAAAGACCAACCCAACTGATCAGCCACCAAAAACACACCCGCACCCGCGATCAGGTTGGCAAAACGATACCCCCACTGATACATGCCTGCGCTGTGGGCAAGGTCTTTCTCTTCCGTCACTTCAATACGGTATGCATCAACCAGGATATCAAGGCTTGCCGAAAGAAAACCGATGGTCACTGACAGGGTTCCGATGGCCACCAAATGGCTTTCGGGCGTCAGTTGTGACATAGACCAGATCGCCAACGCCATGGCCGCGCAAACGATCAAAATCCAGCTCCGTCTCCTACCGAACCGGCTGGACAATGTTCCCAGCTTCAGCCGGTCCAGAAGCGGCGCCCATAGCACCTTCAGCGCATAAGGCAGGGTAGCCCACGTGAAGATACCGATTGTCGATTTGTCGATTTCATACTCGCGCAGCCAAGTGGTCATGATCCCGAGGATGATGGTCAACGGAAAGCCGGACGTCATGCCCAGAAGGAAAGCCCCCAACAGCGGCTTTTTGAAGAATGTCAGGAACAATCGACCAATTCGCTGGCCAATTGGCAGAGCCTGCTCTTCGGCGGTGTCCGTCATGCCTTGATCTTCTCTGGGTCAACGACGATCCACAGGCCCTCAGCCTTGGCGACGAGCGTGCCGTCGGCGGCGTAAATCGCGGTGCCGCAGCGGCGCTTGCGGCCTGCACCACCCAGGTCCCAGCCGATCACGGTGGCCTCACCCTCAGCCCTGAGGGGTGCCAGGATTTCAGCGGTCAGACGGCCCAAGAGCGCGGCCTCGCCCGGTGCACAGGCGAAATAGCCAGGGCAATCCAGCGCCGACCAGATAAATTCAGGGGCCACATTGCCAGCCTCGTCTGCATAGCCCACGTCAAGCGCCCATTGGCTGGCAACCATGCCGTCATGGCCATCCACAAGCTTCGAATGAATGCACAGGCCGTCCGGGTGCGTGCGGTCATGCCCGCACACAAAGCAAGTGCCGAAAGGCCTGAATTTCGCTGGCCTGCCGGGCGCGTCCACCGGGTCTCCCCCCAGCACCAGCGGTGTGGGGAGCGCAGGCACTTCAAGATCCAGCGTTGCAGGCTTGGCAATGCCCACCAGCGTATCACCATGCTGCATGGTCACGCCGCCATCGGTCTGCATAATTTCAAGCGGGGTATCAAGGGGGGGTGGCAGCTTCAGGCTGGCCTCAACGGCGCCCTTGAGGTGGCGCGCCATCACACCGCATGAGTAGCCGCCATTGCCGCTGTTTGGTGGGCCCTTAAAGCGGGCATCGATCGCAAGTCTTTCGATCATGTATGTTATCCTCCCCGTTGTTCATTCTTTAGTAGGCGGCAATGGACGCGCGCGCAAGCGCATCATTGGTTGGCATCCGTTGCTTTTCCCTTCCCTTTGGGGCCGGAACAAGGCTATGAAGCGGCATGAACATGCAGAGCGAAAATACAGGCCTCAAGGCCCGCAAAGCCGCCATCCGGATTCTGATGGCTGTAACGCTGAAGAACCGCCCCTTTGACGCGGCGCTGGATGAGATCACCAAGGGTGCAGACCTGGACGTGCGTGACCGCGCCTTCGTTATGAACCTGGTGATGCTGACGCTCCGCCGTTTCGGCAGCCTCAAGGCGCTGATGGGCCACCTGCTGGAGCGTGGCCTGCCACGAAATGCCACCTGGACAGAAGCCGCTATCCTGACCGGCCTCGCCCAAATCCTGCTGATGCGCACCGCCGATCATGCCGCGGTCAATGAGACCGTGACACTGATCAAGGAATTGCCGGGCAAGGAAAAGGGCTTCGCCGGGCTGGTGAATGCGGTGCTGAGGCGCGCGGCGCGGGAACAGGGCGCACTGCTGGAGCGACTGAACAGCCGCCCGCAGGACGATCTGCCCACCTGGCTGGCCGACAGCTGGAGCGCCACATACGGCGAGGAAGAAATGCAGCATATCGCCCGCGCACTGCAAACCAGCCCAGCCCTTGATATCAGCCTCAAGCCGAGTGAAGACGCAGGCCTTTGGGCCGACCGGCTGGACGCCAGAATCATGCCCAACGGCACGCTCAGGCGCGGGCTCACGGACGTGACCAAACTTGCCGGCTATGAGGACGGCACCTGGTGGGTGCAGGACATCGCTGCCAGTCTACCGGTCACACTTCTGGGCGACATCAAGGGCAAGCATGTGCTGGACCTGTGCGCCGCACCAGGCGGCAAGACCATGCAGCTGGCAGCAGCCGGCGCAACCGTGACCGCCGTTGACCGCAACAAGAACCGCCTGAAGCGCCTGAGTGCCAACCTTGAGCGTACTGGCCTTGAAGCCACGGTCGTTGCAGCAGACGCCGCCACTTTCACACCAGACACGCCCGTTGACGCCATCCTTCTGGACGCTCCCTGTTCCGCCACAGGCACGCTCCGCCGCAACCCGGACGTTACCTGGACCAAGGCGCCCGAAGATGTGGCAAAGCTCGCTAACCTGCAGGCGCGCATCCTTGATCATGCCTTCTCGCTACTGCCCGCTGGCGGCACGATGGTTTACTGTGTATGCTCCCTTGAAGCCGCCGAAGGGGTCGGTCAGATCGAGGCCTTTCTCGCGCGCGAATCCGGTGCCGAACGGGTGCCCGTGGAAGCGGGTGAGATTGGCGGCATGAGTGAACTTGTAACCGACAAAGGCGACCTTCTGTGCCTGCCCTCAAAACGGGCAAATGAAGGCGGGATGGATGGATTTTTCGCCGCCCGATTGAAAAAGACGCAATAAGCCCTGCCCACCCCGCAAACCACGCTATCTGGCGCTTGCGGGACAAGGGGCAACCTGATATGGAGGCCCCATGCAAAAGCCAGTCAGAATAGCCCCCTCGATCCTGTCTGCAGATTTCAGCAAACTGGGTGAGGAAGTCAGAGCCGTCGACGCCGCAGGCGCCGACATGATCCATATTGATGTGATGGACGGTCATTTCGTGCCCAATATCACGATCGGCCCCGATGTGGTGAAGGCACTTCGCCCCCACACCAAAAAGCCGTTCGACGTGCATCTGATGATCGACCCTGTCGACCCCTATCTCGAGGCCTTCGCGGCAGCGGGCGCCGATATCATCACCGCCCACGCCGAAGCGGGCAAGCATATCCACCGGACGCTGCAGGCAATCCGCGGCCTTGGCGTGAAGGCAGGCATCTCGCTTAACCCGGCAACGCCTGAGACGGTCATTGACTATCTCTATGAAGACCTGGACCTGATCCTGGTGATGTCCGTGAACCCGGGCTTTGGCGGCCAGAGCTTTATCGAAAGCCAGCTGAAGAAGATCGAGAATATCCGCAAGCGCATTGATGCACTGGGTCTTGATATCGACCTGGAAGTGGACGGCGGCGTGAACACGGCAACAGTTCGTCGGGTCGTGGAGGCAGGCGCAGACCTGCTGGTGGCTGGCAGCGCCACCTTCAAGGGCGGGCCTGACATGTACGCCCCGAATATCGCGGCGCTGAAAAACCTATAGAACAAGGGAGCAGGCGGCGATGAACGCGGCCTTTGATCAAATTGCCGAATATGCAGCGACAGCGCCCACCTCGCGCTCTACGCTCAGGCGCGATCAAAGCAGCCATCTTGCCGCCCGCACACTCAGGAAACTGGGGCGCACCATCCGCGAATGGGGCTATGCCTCCCCACTTTACGCACACCGGCTGAAAGGCCGTCACCCCATGCAGCTTCTCGGGAGCCCGGATGATCCGGCGCCCGGCAACGCGACATTGGGATCGGCCATATTTGGCGGCGATATGCTGTTTGAAGGCGAACAGCACGCACTGGGTGAAGACTTCTGGATCCGGCTGGAAAACGCATCCCCCGACTTTCAGACCTACGCCCACAGCTTCCATTGGCTGCAGGATCTGGCGCAGGTCAATGACCAGACCAAAGCGCGCGACGCCGCAGAGACCATCCTCAGCTGGTGGCTGCCTTTCGGTGAAGACTGGTTCAAGGATGTGTGGGCCGCGGAAACCGTGGCACGCCGCATCATCAACTGGTTCACCCACGCGCCGCTGATCCTGTCGTCATCCGACATGGTTTACCGGTCCAAGGTGCTGACATCTGTCGCCAAACAGAGCCGCCACCTCAGCCGGGTGTTGGGTGACACCGATGAAGGCCTGCCGCGCGTCTATACCGCTGCGGCGTTGACGCTTGCGGGCCTGCTACTGCCGTCATCCGACACGCTGCTGGCCAAAGGCGCCCGCGCGCTCGAACGCACGCTTTCCACTTTCATTCTGGCCGATGGCGGCCCGGTCAGCCGCAACACATCCGACGCCATCCGTACCATGCAGCTGCTGGTGCTTGTGCGCGACGCCTACACCACCCGCGGCGAAGACCTGCCCGGCTGGGTGCAGATCACGCTCGACAAGATCGGGCCTTTCGTGCGCGCCATGCGCCACGGCGACGGCAATTTCGCCCAGTTCGGCGGTACGTCCGCTGAAGGCGGGCATGGCTCCAATGCGGTTCTCGCCGCCAGTGAAGCCAAAGGCAAAGCGATCGAGAATGCCGCCCACAGCGGGTTTCAGCGCGTGGAGGCGGGCCGGTCCGTCCTGATCATGGACGCAGGTGCCCCGCCCCCGACGGCCTATAGCCGCAAAGCGCATGCGGGCACGGCAGCGTTTGAATTCTCGACGGGCCTTGAGCGTCTGATCGTGAATGTGGGGCACGCGTCAAAGCGCGGGCCCATCCCGGCGCTTGCAGAACTGGCGCGCACCACCGCCGCCCATTCGACCCTGATCATTGCCGACCGCAACTCAAGCCGTCTCCTGGAAGGGGGCCGCATGGGCCCAGGCGTTTCGGAGACGCTGACCATCCGCGAAAAGACGGACGAAAGCACCCGCATCCGCCACACGCACAATGGGTACCTGAAGCGGTTCGGTGTGAAACACGAACGCACACTGGACCTGTCAGCCGACGGCACGCGCCTGAAGGGCAGCGACAAATTGTTTGGCCCCAAGATCAAGAAGCTTGAGGGCAAGGAGATACTGCTCCGGTTCCACCTGCACCCGAATGTCAGCGCGCTGAAGGCCTCCGACGGCCGCATCACGCTTGAGACGCGGGCAGGCAAGACCTGGATTTTCGACGTTGATGGTGGGGAAGCCGAGATTGAGGAAAGCCTTTATCTCAGCCGCCCCGATCATCCGGTGCCATCGCGCCAGATTGTGGTGCGTCTGGCGCGGGGGGGGAATGAGCAACCCGCTTTAAGCTGGGTTTTGAGTGAAATGAGCTTCTGACCAGTCTGCTGTTGGGTTGCGGGCGCGGAAGCTTGAATATGAGGCTACTATACTATGACCAAAGTCACTATCAAACGCGCCCTTCTGTCGGTTTCCGACAAGGCCGGGCTGGTTGATCTCGCACAGGCGCTTGCGGATCAGGGCGTTGAAATCCTGTCAACCGGCGGTTCCGCCAAAGTCATCCGCGATGCCGGCATTCCGGTGAAGGAAGTGGCAGACCACACAGGCTTCCCCGAGATGATGGACGGGCGCGTGAAAACGCTGCACCCCAAAATCCACGGCGGCTTCCTGGCACTGCGCGACAATGCGGAGCACGTGAAGGCAATGGAAGAGCATGAGATTGGCGGCATCGATCTGGTGGCAGTGAACCTTTACCCGTTCGAAGCCACTGTGGCGTCCGGCGCAGATTTCGATACTTGCATCGAGAATATCGACATCGGCGGGCCCGCCATGGTGCGATCGGCAGCCAAGAACCACGCCTTCGTCACCATCGTGACAGACCCGGCCGATTATCCGGAGATCATCGAACAGATCAAATCTGAAGGCGGCACCACGCACGAGATGCGCAAGAAGCTGGCCGCCAAAGCCTATGCCCGCACGTCAGCCTACGACACCGCCATCAGCCAGTGGTACGCCGAGCAGAACGGCGTGACCTTCGCTGACCGCAGCACGTTTGCCGGCACGAAGGTTCAGGAATGCCGGTACGGCGAGAACCCGCACCAGGTAGCGGCCTTCTACAAAAACGGCGAAGACCGTCCGGGCATCGCCACCGCCGTGCAGCACCAAGGCAAGGAACTCAGCTACAACAACCTCAACGACACCGACGCAGCGTTTGAGCTGGTGAGCGAGTTCGACCCGGCTGTGCCGACGGTTGCCATCATCAAGCACGCCAACCCGTGCGGTGTGGCCAAGGGCGCAACGCTGAAGGAAGCGTACGAGAAAGCCCTGAAGTGTGACCCGGTTTCCGCCTTCGGCGGTATCGTGGCCCTGAACGGCACCGTGGACGCAGAGACGGCAGAAGAGATCATCAAGGTCTTTACTGAAGTGATCATCGCGCCCAATGTCACAGATGAGGCCAAAGCCATCATCGGCGCGAAGAAGAACCTGCGCCTGTTGACCACCGGCGGCCTTGCGGACCCAACCCAGGCAGCCAAGATGGTGAAAACCGTGGCTGGCGGCTTCCTCGTGCAGAATCGCGATACAGGCCGCGTCACGCTTGACGACCTGAAGGTCGTGACCAAACGCGCACCATCCGACGAAGAGCTGAAAGACATGCTGTTCGCCTTCCAGGTTGGCAAGCATGTGAAATCAAACGCTATCGTTTATGTGCGTGACGGCATGACCGTAGGCATTGGCGCCGGCCAGATGAACCGCCGCGACAGCAGCCGGATCGCTGCGATCCGCGCGGGCGAAGCCGCTGAAATGGCGGGTGACGCAGAAAGCCTGGCGAAAGGTAGCGTTGTGGCATCAGACGCCTTCTTCCCGTTCGCTGACGGCCTTTTGGCCGCGGCAGAAGCAGGCGCGACGGCTGTGATCCAGCCAGGCGGCAGTATGCGCGACGATGAAGTGATCAAAGCAGCCGATGAAGCCGGCCTTGCCATGGTCTTCACAGGCATGCGCCACTTCCGCCACTAGAAGTGGTCGTTAAGCAATGACACGAAAGGCCGGGGCGTATGCTCCGGCCTTTTTCATGAAAGCGATCAACCGCAACCGCTGGTGACCACACGGGCAGCAGGCGTATTGCCGTTGCCTGGTCCAACAGGGCAGGTCATCCTGCCACCGTTCGGTGCAGGGCCCTGATTGGTGCAGCTGGCGGCATTGCCACCTGCGGGCACCGTCGCGGTACATTGGGTCACGACCTGATTGCCGCATTTCATGATGATACGGAAGCTGTCGTTCGGGTTGCCTGCAATGGTGAGGCTGACAGTGCCTGTCGTGAATTCGTTGCATTCTTTCGAAGGCAGTGTTGGTTCTTCCTTTTGTTCCTTGGTCTGGCTGTCATTGCCACATCCTGATGTCGCAAAAATCAGCGCTGCGGCCGCGAGTGTCGAAACAGTCTGGCGCATGGTCCCCTCCTAGCGTCTAGCATTGAAGATGGGGCAATATACACCTTATAGGGGCGCATAACCTCCTATAGTTTATTTAGGCTAGAGCACCTGTTGTGTCCCGCTGTCCTCAAATGTGCTATCCCTGTGTTTTGGGACGGGAGGTTTCATGTCAACCAGCGCCAATTTTGTGGGCAGCGTGCCCACCTTCTACGATCAGGGGCTTGGGCCCGTCCTGTTTCACCATTATGCCGACGACATCAGCGCCCGCGCGGCAGCCCATGGGCCCGGGAGCGTCTTGGAACTGGCAGCCGGCACCGGCATTGTGACACAGGCGTTGCGCCGTGCCCTGTCGGCTGGCGCGGCAATAACCGCCACAGACCTCAATCCGCCCATGCTCGGCGTGGCGCAGGACAAGCTCAAAAGCGAAGACGGCATCAGTTTCCAGCCCGCGAACGCGCAGGACCTGCCTTTCGGTGACAGTATGTTCGACATGCTTGTCTGCCAGTTCGGCATCATGTTCTTCCCAGACAAACTGCAGTCGCTCATGGAAGCGCGCCGGGTGTTGAAGCCCGGCGGACGCTATATCTTCAATGTCTGGGACAGCTGGGCCAACAACCCGTTTGCGGAGCTGACCCACAACACCGTCGCCCAGTTCTTCGACACTGATCCGCCCACATTCTATCAGGTGCCCTTCGGCTATCATGATGTGGCGGCGATTGAGGCAACCGTGCGCGACGCCGGGTTCAGCGGTGTGTCGCATGCCCGCCTGCGCCACCAGTCGCCGATCCGGGATATTAGCGCGTTCGCCAAAGCGCTGGTGTTCGGTAACCCGATCCGGGAGGAAATTCTGGACCGCGGCGGTGACCCGGACGCTGTTGTCAATGCGATCGAACGCGCGCTTCAAACCGCGTTCGGGGAAAGTGGCAGCACACCGCTCGAAGCGATCGTCTTTACCGCTGTCAGGTAAGGCAGGCGCGCAGTTTTTCTACCTGGGCTTCCAGCGCTTCCTCTGTATAAGCCCTGGCGGGCACCGCGCCCCATACGGGGCCGGGCCAGGCCGGGTCGCTCTCGAACCGCGCAATCACATGGATATGCAGCTGCGGCACCATGTTGCCAAGCGCCGCAACATTCATCTTGTCAGCCCCCATGAGCGCCTCCAGCTTTGCTGCGACAAAGGTGATTTCCTGCATCAGGGCCTGCTGGTCTTCGCCCACGAGCTGATGCAATTCGCGAATATCGCCGAGCTCAGGCACCAGCACAAGCCAGGGGTAGGTGGCGTCTGTCATCAGCAGCACCCGGCAGAGTGTCAGCTTGGTCACAAACACTGTGTCCTTTGCCAGTTGCGGGTGCAGGGTGAAGTCTGTCATACTTGATCCTCAAACTCGGGTTATGGGGGACATGGCCATGTACCGTTTTCATCATATTCGCAAAGCCACAGAAGATGATATTTTTTTCATCCGCTCGCTGGAGATGGACCCGGCCAACACCTTCGTGCATTCCTGGGACGAGGCCACGCATCATGCGAACCTCAAAGACCCTGCCTATCATTATTTCATCGCGTTGGATATCGAAGGCCACCAGTTGGGCTATGCCATCCTGATGGATAATGCTCCTGGGCGCGTGGAATGGCGGCGCATCATCGTCGCCCGCCGGGGCGACGGTATCGGCAAGGCCTTCATGCAGGCAGTGCTTGATTATTTCTTCGCCAATCACAAGGCCGAAGTGGTGTGGCTGGATGTCTACGAGAGGAACGACCGCGCCCGGCATGTGTACGGCAAGCTGGGCTTTACGGAAGTGGGCGAGGACCTGAACACCGTTCCCGGCGAACGGCTGGTGATCATGGAGTGCCCAAGGCCGCACTAAGAAGCGAACCCGATTCGCCGGAACATAAAGCGAACATTAACGATATTTTAACGATTGAAAACAAGGCCTTAAGCACTGCATATTGGTGCATGGACCAAGAACAGCTACCATATAGAGTAGGTGGTTGCCCTAAAATGCTTTTTTTGTGGAATGAAAGGAGGAGTTGCCAACCCACAAATTGCTACAGCAAAAGAAAGGGGTGATTTACATGGCCTGTAAGAAAGTTACTCGGACAGTGCGTTCCGGCAAGAAGCCTGGTCCTAAAACAATTACAGTTAAGCCTCATAAGCGTTCGAAACCTTCGAAATGCTAATTAAGCTACTAAATCAACGGGGCAACTACCTCCCTCGGAAATATAAACACCATTAGCTAGTTTGCAGCAACTGTTCTATTCCGCCGTTCCTCTAATCAACGTCTCGAAGAAGCTCACCTGCCGGGCGAGCGCCTCGATGGAGATATGCTCGGCGGTGCCGTGGATCTGCTTGAGCGTGTCCTTGCCCACCACGAGCGGCATGAAGCGGTACACACCATCTGCCACACCACCATAGTGGCGTGCGTCAGTGCCCTGTACCGTCAGCGTTGGGGCGATGGGGATATCACCGAACTCTGCCTTCACCGCCGCCACGATGGCCTGATAGCCTTCGCCCGATGGGTCAGACATGCTGGTGGCTTCGCGGCCGTCGCCCATCTTTAAAACCGTCACCCGGTCATCGCCGATCAGCTCAGTCGCGCGGGCCACGACGCCCTCAACTGTGTCGCGCGGGTGAATGCGGTAATTCACCACCGCCTCAGCGTACTGCGGCAGGATGTTGGTTTTGGTGCCCGATTTCATCATGGTGAAGGCCGTGGTAGTGTGCATGAAGGCCGCCACCGTCGGGCTTTTCGCCAGCTCCCCCGCCATCACACCGCGGGTGGCCCAGAGGTTGGCGATCATGAAGCGGTTGAGGAACGGTTGCTCTGGCGCCACCGCCTTCAGGAAAGATTCCAGATGCTCATCCAGCACCAGCGGATACTGGTTTTCCGTAACCAAAACACCGGCCTTGGCGGCGAGGCTCGCGGCGGTATAATCCTTGGGCGCGGAAGAATGCCCGCCATCATCGGTGGCGGAGAAACGGAGCGTCACAGAGCCCTTCTCGCCCAATGAGATCAGCGCCACAGGGCTTTTGACCCCGGGGATGATGCCGTCCGGGATGGCAGAGCCTTCATCCATCAGCCACGCGAGCTGCACACCGCGATCCTTGAGTATCCCGGCCATCACGGCGGCGCCTTTGTCGCCGCCCAGTTCCTCGTCATGGCCGAACAGGAAATAGATATCGCGGTCAGGCGTGAAACCCGCGCGCGCAAGCTTTTCCAAAGCTTCCATGATGGCGATCAGCATGCCCTTGTCATCCAGCGTGCCGCGGCCCCACAGGATGCCGTTATCGTCGATCACGCCTGCAAACGGCGGCTGTGGCCAATCGGCAAGCCCGGTTTCCGGCACCGGCACCACATCGATGTGGGCCGCCAGCGCAATGGGTTTTTTGCCCGTGTCGGTCGTAGCGGGCCAGCGGTACATCAGCGAATAGTCTGAGACGACTTCTCGCTCCAGCACCGCGTGGGCGTTCGGGTAAGTGGTCACCAGATAATCATGAAAGCCCTTGAAGGCTTTATGGTCCGGCGCGCGGTCAAGGCTGTGGGAAATGGTCTGGAACCGCACGGCGCCTGCCAGATTTTCCGCCATGCGCCGGGCATCCGCGGCGTCATAGCTGGCAGGCTTCAGGCTTTTCGCCTCCCCCGCCGGCAGCGTCGCCACCGTGTTGGCCACCATGAAAATGATGAGCCCCACAAGGCCCACGACCAGATATCCCAAAATGCGCATGATTTCCCCCTATACGATTTGAGTAAGCTTAGATCGTTTTGTCCTTAAAGCGACAAATGTCCGTCAGCTTGCATTTGGTGCACTCGGGCTTCCTGGCCTTGCAGATATAGCGGCCAAGAAGGATCAACCAGTGGTGGGCGTGCAGTTTGAAGGGATCGGGGATCACCTTCATCAGCGCGTCTTCAACCTTGTCCACATTCTTGCCGGGCGCGAGGCCGGTGCGGTTCGAGACGCGGAAAATATGGGTGTCCACGGCGCAGGTCGGTTGGCCGAAGGCGATGTTCAGCACCACATTGGCGGTCTTGCGCCCGACGCCCGCCAGCGCCACCAGTTCTTCCCGCGTCTGGGGCACCTTGCCGCCGTGTTTGTCAATCAGATCACGGCACAGCTTGATGACATTTTCGGCCTTCGAGTTATAGAGCCCGATGGTCTTGATATGCTCCTTCAGGCCGTCAACGCCGAGCGCCAGCATCTTTTCCGGCGTGTCCGCCACCGGCCACAGGCTGCGCGTGGCCTTGTTGACGCCCACGTCTGTCGCTTGGGCGGACAGCACCACGGCAACCAGAAGCGTGAAGTCGTTGACATATTCAAGCTCGCCCTCGGGGTTCGGGTTGTCTTCCGCGAGGCGCGCGAAAAAGTCGAAAATCTGCTGGCGGTTCAGCTTGCTGTATTTCCCGGCCATGATGCTCCCTTTCCCTGGTCCGCTTCCGTCTTAGCCCAGCGTACGGGGGCGATCAAGGCACGCCAGCGTGAGACACAAAAAGGGCCGCCCCGAAGGGCAGCCCTTTCCGGACACGTTACTGGCCGAAGTCAAGCGGCTGACTGGGCCAGAAGGCGCCTCTCTGGGATCGGGAGATGGCAGACCATGGCAAGGAAACTGAGGCCAATGCTGAGCACCCAGACGAAATCGTAGGACCCCGTCGCGGCATAGAAATAACCGCCTAGCCACGCGCCCACGGCCGCGCCCACCTGGTGGCTGAAGAAGACGATGCCAAAAAGCGTCGCCATGGTGGCCGGCCCGAACATCACGGACACCAGCCCCGCCGTCAGTGGCACGGTCGACAGCCACAGGAATCCCATACCGATGGCGAATCCGTAAATCAGGTTGGGGCTCAGGGGCAGGCTGATGAAAGCGAGGATCAACAGGCCCCGCCCGCCATAGATGAGGCTGAGGAGGATGCGTTTGCTGAACTTGCCACCAAGCCAGCCGAAGAAGGAAGCGCCTACAATGTTGGAGAGGCCGATGAGCGCGAGTCCCCAGGCCGCTGTCTCAGGCGTCGCGCCCCGGTCGGCAAGCGCAGCGGGCAAGTGCGTCATCATCACGCCGATATGGAAGCCGCAAACGAAGAAGCCAAGATTGAGATAGCGATAGCCGGAGAAGGAGAAAGCGCTTTTCGCGGTGTCACGGAAGGAAAAATCAGCGCTCGCCAACGACGGCGTGGAGGCCTGCGCCCGGCCAAGTCCCGCGATCGTCACCGCAGGCACAATCAGGATAACAAGCGCGAGCAGCAGCAACACCGATTGCCAGCTATAGGCCGCAAGAAGGCTTTGGCCCGCGGGCGCAAACAGAAACTGCCCCAAGGACCCTGCCGCGGTGATGAGGCCGGAGGCGAGCGAGCGGTGCTCTTCCGCGACCAGCTTGTTCACAGCCGCGATCACGATGGTGAAGCTGCACCCTGCCATGCCAAGCCCAACAATCACACCCGCAGACAGCCCGAAAAGAACGGGACTGGTCGTCACGCTCATTGCCGCGACACCGACAGCATAAAGTACACCCCCATAAGCGAGCACTTTCACCGGCCCGAACCGGTCTGCAAGCGCACCTGCGAACGGCTGGGACAGGCCCCAGAACAGGTTCTGCAATGCCAGCGCAAGGGCGAAGACCGTGCGTTCCCACTCGTAACTCTGGGTAATGGGTTCGAGGAACAGCCCGAAAATCGTGCGCCCGCCGAAGCCGATCAGGGAAACGACCGATCCCGCGAGGATCACGAGAAATAGTAGATTGAGTGGATGCCTGTGCATCGATGTATCAGAGGATTGCATCTTGCTGTCCTGTCTATTGTTTGATCAACAGATAGGCAGCAATTATAAATTCTTCAAATTCATAATATTTAACCAAACATTCCCAAATGGAATATTTAGGTCTGCAGGCTGAAATAGCCGAGGATCGTATCCCTGATGTCCGCAAGCTCTCCAAGATCGGGGGCGTGATAGAGCGCGATATTCACCACACAGTGATAGCCCGTATCAGGGATGGCCTTCAGCATGCGCGCCGCCGGCAGCTGGCGTACCATGCGCGTCGGGTACAGACCATAGGCCAGCCCTTGCGCTAGGAACATCAACTGCAGATGTGTGTCGTATGTCTCCGCCACCACATTGAGCTCCTGCCCCTCACGTTTTAGCGCCTCGGCCAGCGCGCGACGGAAGTCGCACCGCCCCGGCGTCAACACCCAGCCAAGTTCATTCAACTCGGCGAGCGACTGTGTACCGCCATCTGCGAGGCTTTGGCTCGCGAACACATCGATCCGTTCCTCTGCGACAATCGTGTGTTCCATGAGGCCCTCTGTCGATTTGGCCGACTGTTCGACCCCGATGACAAAATCAAGCTGCCCGGCCCCGAGTGCCAGCAACAGATTTTCCGTCCAGTCGCAGGTGAAATGTAGCTGAATATTGGGGAAGGTCGCCTTGATCTCGGAAACCAGCACGCCCGAAAACAGGCTGATCATAGAATAGGTAATGCCAATTCGCACCTGTTGGGGCTGCGAGAGGCTAAGGAAATCCGCCTCCATGCGCGCCACATCGCGCACGATGCCTTGTGCGCGGGCAACCGCCTTCAGCCCCGCGTCCGTCAGGCTGATCGGCTTCGATGTACGATCAAAAAGCTGGGCGCCCAGTTGCTGCTCGAGCCGCTGGACAAGCTTGGTAACGGCGGGCTGCGTGAGCCTGAGTTCCTGTGCTGCCGCCTGAACCGAAAGGGTCCGGGCAACTGTCAGGAAAGCCGTCAGCTCATTGATCTTGATGGTCACCCGCGTGCTCCCAAGTTACCTGCCCGCCACCTCGGCAATCAAGCTGTCCGTTACACGCACAAGCCGCTTCAGGTCGACGTCGCGCGACAGCCGGTGGTCGCCGCCCGGCACCAGGATCACTTCCGTGTCCTCCCCGGTGATATTGTCGGCGATCTTGAGGGCCGTCTGCCACGGCACGTCCGCGTCAGCCGTGCCCTGAATGAGCCGCACGGGGATATCCAGATGGATCGGGCCGTTGTTGATGCGGTTCTGCCAGCCGTCATCGAACAGCTCCTTGGTAAACACATAGGGGTCCGGCCCATAGTCGGAATAAACCTCAAGCCTGCCTTCCTCTATGATGGTCTGCTGGTCCTCGGCGCTCATGGCGTCCCAGTGCCAGACGGTGAAATCAGGCGCGGCGGCGATGCCCACAAGGCCCTTCACCCGCCCCGGCCGCGCCTTGGCCGCCAGCAGGGAAACCCAACCGCCCATGGAGCTGCCCACGAGGATTTGCGGCCCTTCGGTGAGCCAGTCGATAACCGCCAGCGCGTCCTTGAGCCACAGGCCAATGGTACCGTCAGCGAACGCACCCGATGACTGGCCGTGGCCGAAATAGTCGAAGCGCACAAACGCGCGCCCCACCCGGCGGCAATAGGCCTCGAGCTCCAGCGCCTTGCCGCCTTCCATGTCGCTCATGAAGCCGCCCAGGAACACAACGCCGGGGCCATAACCGGCGCTCTTATGGTAGGCTATTTTGGTGCCATGATCGGTTTTCAGGAAAGACGGCTGCGTCATTGGATTTTCCCCCACTGGATACGCTGTGACGTTTGGGTGACCCTAGCAGGCCTCTTTTTCGCGCTCAAGCACACAAAAACCTAGGCTTTGCTTGACTTCCGTGCGGACCGTAGTTAACTCGCCGTTCGACTATTTTTTTACACCAAGGAAACCAAACCGATGAACGAGAATGTGAGTGTCCAAAACCCGGTCAACCTGCGCCTGCCAGACGGCAGCGTGCGCACGTTTGATGGCCCGGTGACCGGCACCACACTCGCGGCTGACATCGGCCCGGGTCTCCTGAAGGCTGCGCTTGCCATCAAAGTGAATGGCGAGATGTGGGACCTGACCCGCGAAATCGAGGAAGACGCTGACGTTTCCATCGTGACCAAGCGCGACACGGAAGACGCGCTCGACATCCTGCGCCACGACTGCGCGCACGTGATGGCCGAAGCCGTGCAGGAACTGTTCCCCGGTACACAGGTTACTATCGGCCCGAACATCCAGGACGGCTTCTTCTATGATTTCGCGCGCGACAAGCCCTTCACCGAAGACGACCTCGCGGTGATCGAGAAGCGCATGCATGAAATCGTGCAGCGCAATGAAGACATCACCCGTGAAGTGTGGGACCGGGATGACGCCATCGCTTACTTCAAGAAGATTGGCGAGCATTATAAGGCCGAGATCATTTCCGACCTGCCGGAAGGTGAACCGATCACCGTTTACCGCCAGGGCGAGTGGCTTGACCTGTGCCGTGGCCCGCACCTGCCGTCCACCGGCAAGCTGGGCGACGCCTTCAAGCTGATGAAAGTTGCGGGCGCTTACTGGCGCGGCGACAGCAAGAACGCCATGCTGACGCGCATCTACGGTACCTGCTGGACTGACAAGAAAGAGCTGAAAGCCTACCTGCACCGGCTTGAAGAAGCCGAGAAACGCGACCACCGCAAGCTGGGGCGCGAGATGGACCTGTTCCACCTGCAGGAAGAAGCACAGGGCAGCGTTTTCTGGCACCCGCAGGGCTACACCATCTGGCTGCAGATGGAGAAATATATCCGCAGCCGCCTTCAGGGCGCCGGATACCAGGAAATCAAAACGCCGCAGCTGCTGGACAGCAAGTTCTGGGAACAGTCGGGCCACTGGTCCAAGTTCCGCGAGAATATGTTTGTGGTGCCGGATGAGATCCCATCGACAGAAGAAGACGCGCCGATCGTGTCTTCCGACGCCAAGCTGATGGCGCTGAAGCCGATGAACTGCCCAGCCCACGTGCAGGTGTTCAAGCAGGGCATCAAGAGCTACCGCGATCTGCCGATCCGCTTCGCCGAATTTGGCTGCTGCCACCGGAACGAAGCGCACGGTGCGCTGCACGGCCTGATGCGCGTGCGCCAGATGACGCAGGATGACGCGCACATTTTCTGCCGTGAAGACCAGATCACATCCGAAAGCGTGGCTTTCTGTGACCTGCTGGCATCCGTGTACCGCGATCTTGGCTTCCCTGAATTCAAGGTTCTGCTGGCCACGCGCCCCGAGACACGCGCCGGCGAGGACGAAACCTGGGACAAGGCTGAAGCCGCGCTGGAAAATGCGCTCAAGGAAACCGGGCTTGAGTATGATTTCGCACCGGGCGAAGGCGCTTTCTATGGCCCGAAACTTGAGTTCCACCTCAGTGACGCCATTGGCCGGACCTGGCAGTGCGGCACGCTGCAGCTTGATTTCGTGCTGCCCGAGCGCCTGGACGCAAGCTTCGTTGGCGAAGACGGCAACAAGCACCGGCCTGTGATGCTGCACCGGGCGATTCTGGGCACGCTGGAGCGTTTCATCGGCATCATGATCGAGCATTATGCCGGCCGCATGCCGCTGTGGCTGGCACCAACGCAGGCTGTTGTGACGCCGATTACATCTGACGCCGACGACTATGCGAAGGAAGTGTTTGCCTCACTTGAGGCCGCCGGTTTGCGCGCCAAGCTGGACCTCAGGAACGAGAAAATCAACTATAAGGTCCGGGAGCACAGCCACGCCAAAGTGCCTGCCATCCTTGTGGTTGGCGGGCGCGAAGCGGAACAAAAAACCGTCAGCGTGCGGCGCCTTGGCTCCAATGACCAGACGGTTTCACCGCTGGTTGATGTGGTCGCAGCGCTCAAGACTGAGGCAGAAATGCCGTCAGGCAAGGCATAAGAAAGCAAATCCCAAGCGTTTCAAGGCTTTGCAGGACCTGAAAGAACAGTTATAGTACATCCATTGGCGGGTAGCTGGGCTACTCGCCAACATTTTGAACGGTCTAACGAAATATAGGAGAACTGACCATACGTAGAGGGCAATTTGCGACCCCACCCAAACAGGAAGGGCCGCGCGTGAACGATCAGATCCGGGTACGCGAAGTACGATTGATCGGAGCAGAGGGTGAAAACCACGGTGTTGTTTCAACAGCGCAGGCGATGGATATTGCACGCGACAGCGGGCTAGATCTCGTGGAAATCTCGCCGAATGCGGAACCCCCCGTATGTAAGGTTCTCGACTACGGCAAGTTCAAGTACGAGCAGCAGAAGAAAGCCAACGCTGCACGGAAGAACCAGAAGACCCAGGAAGTCAAAGAGATCAAGATGCGTCCGGGCATCGACGTCCACGACTATGAAACCAAGATGAAGAAAATTCACCAGTTTATCGCCAAAGGCGACAAGGTGAAGGTAACCATCCGTTTCCGTGGTCGTGAAATGGCGCACCAGGAGCTGGGGATGGAAGTCCTCAAGAAGGTCGCCGCCGAGATGGAAGAAGAAGCCAAGATCGAGGCACGGCCTAAAATGGAAGGTCGTCAGATGATCATGGTTATCTCGCCCAAGTAAGCAGGCTTCCTGCTCAAGAATTCAGAAAACCGCCCTCATTCGGGGCGGTTTTTTATTGGTCAGTAGATTGCCGCGGCGCTCATGCCGCCATCCAGCAGCAGATCCTGTCCGGAAATGATTGAGGCTGCGTCACTTGCTAGAAACAGGCAGGCATGCGCCACGTCTTGTGGCATAACCACCCGCCCAAGCGGCGCTTTTCCACACCAGGCCGCCAGACCTTGAGGCCAATCGGTCTCAAGCGTGTCCCGCCAAACAAGGCCCGGCGAGACGCTGTTGACGCGAATGCCAAATCGCCCCAGCTCCTGCGCTGCCGACCGGGTAAACATGATAACTGCGGCCTTGGCACTGTTATAGTGGCTGTGTTCCGGCCCGGGGATCGAACCGGAAATGGACGCGATATTGATAATGGCGCCGCCCCGGCCCGTGTCCTTCATGCCCTTTGCGGCCGCCCTTGTGCATAGCACCGTCGACGTGACATTAGCGTCAAACATGGCCTGCCAATCATCCTGACGCATTTCCATAACGCTTGCGTTCGGATAGATGCCCGCGTTATTGACCAGAATGTCGGGCGCCACCCCTTCTGCCTTGAGGCCTTCAAACAGCGCTTCAACATCCGCTTCGCGTGTAAGGTCCGCCCTTACTGCGCACGCCGTGCCCCCACTTGCTTCTATCATAGCCACAACCGCCTCGGCCTCCGTGGCTGAACTGCGGTAATGCACTTGGACCCGCGCACCAGCATCAGCCAGACGCTGTGCAATCACAGCGCCAATGCCGCGCGCACCACCAGTTACCAAGGCATCTTTGCCAGACAGATCGTAAAGCTGTGAAAGGTTGGCTGGCACTGGCTTGTCTCCCCTTATGTTCAGTCCCCGTCCCATGGGGCATGATGGAAATCGTCAAAGCGACGACCTTCCTTGATAACCACATCCATCAGGCTATGGCGATAGAATTTAACCGTGCAGCCACTTTCAAATGTTACCAGATGGGGCTGGCAATAAGGTCCCTGGTCCTGAAATTCAGCAAACCTGTCTTCATGCTCGTGGCAAAAATCGTCAAACGTTTCGCCGACCACAAGTCCGACATGCTCAAGCCCCATGGGATAGTCTGCCAGATGTACCGGAGGAATTAGCTCAATCAGGCGCACCTCGTGCTGGTCGTCGAGCTCCAGGGGTTCCTCCAAAAGGATTTTCGAGATCGGCCTGCCCCTCCAGACATTTTCCACATTGGCAATGGCGTGTGCTTCAAGTGCCTCACGAGCCGCAAGATATTCCGCGTAAGTTCTGGTCCGAAAGGCAAGATGACTGACCGGCATAGGGTCCAGTACAAAACCAGCCTTTCCCAAGTCTGCCATCTGACGCGCAAAGAAAGCACGGTAGTCACCGATAATCGCTTTTAAGGTCATAGTTTCCATCCTTTGTGTCGTGACGGGCCCTTTATCCGCCTTATTTTGGAAAAGCTAAACGTTCCCACGCCGCAAAAAAACTGGTAACTTTTCAAATATCATTGAGAAAAACTCAAAGCTTGTGGCCTTGTCATGGCTGCTGGATGGAATAGCACACCATGCCTGAAAACACCCCCGACGCACGGGATAACCTGCCAAACCTCAATGGGCTCCGCGCCTTTGACGCTATCTGCCGGACAGGCACGGTCTCTGCCGCCGCTGCGGCCCTGGGCGTCACACCAGGTGCCGTCAGCCGACAATTGAGCCAGCTTGAAAGCACGCTCGACCGCTTGCTGTTTGCCCGCAAGGCCGGACGCCTGGCCCTCACCAGCGAAGGGGAGGCCTACGCCAGGGAAATCGGCCTCGCCTTCGATATGATTGGAAAAGCCACGCACGATCTTGTCGCCGGACGCGACAACGACAGGCTCGTGATTTCCTGCTCTCCCTCTTTTCACCTGTGCTGGCTCCTTGGTCGGCTACCGCTTTTCGAAGCCCGTCACCGGTCAGTGGAAGTTGTGGTTCATACCGAGCTGACAACCCACAGCAACCGGGCGGACATCGATGCTTTTATCAGCGTTTATCCTCTGCCGAATGAAGATCAGATGATCCAGACGGGCTTCATGGCCAATCACAGCGGCCCGGTTCTGACACCGGCCCTGGCGTCCACCCTTTCGAAGGGCGAGGCCCCTCCCTTTGCCGGCATCCGCCACCTGACGCTCCGGCGAGAGCCTGATATCTGGCACGAATGGTATGAAGAGGCTGATGTCAGGGAAGCAGCAAATCCCGCCACGGCAGAGCTGGATCACATGTTTCTTACCATCGAAGCCGCCAAAGCTGGGCTTGGTGCCGCCATCGCACCCTACAGCTATGTGGCACAGGACATCAGGGATGGCACCCTTGTCGCGCCCTTCGGCTTCCTCAGGCGCAAAGTTTCCTATTTTGTTGCATGGCCCACCAGCCCAACGCCAAAGCCCACCCTCAAGATGTTCGTCGGCTGGCTGAAGGAAGAGGGTCAGAAAACGCCCGAACCTGAAAATTCCGGTTCATGACCCAGCTATTCATGTGAAAGCTGGCAATATTCCCGCATATTCAACTAGTATTCCCATCATGACTTCCAAAGAATGTGTCGTGTTTTCAACAAACTACAGGGTGGCATTGAATGCACTGGCACCACTCGGCGGAACTATCTTGTGCCGGGACCAAGAAATGGGGCGCAGGGCGTACCGGGCGTACGGCCAAGCGCCTTTTCGCAGGGAACGGTGCAAAAGAGACCGCCGAAAAGGAGACCAACATGAAGTTTGGCGATTATTTACGACAGAAACGGGAAGAGCTTGGCTTGACCCAGCCCGAGGCCGCAGCGAGGGCCGAAATTGAACAGTCTTACCTGTCGAAACTGGAGACAGGCAAAAGCTATCCATCGGAAGATATCTTCACCCGGCTGATGACAGCATACGGCATCAAGGTGGAAGAGCTGTGCCGGTCAGTGTTTTCGGCGGAACTCGATAAGCTGAGGGAAATCAGGGAAGTGCGGGCCACCTTGCTCGCGCGTCAGAAGGGCGAAGCCCGGCTGATGCGCGGCTGGCTGATCGCCGGCCTTGTCATGATCATGGTGGGTGCGGGCATGCTCGGGCTTGCCGTGTCCGTTCCCAGCAACCTTGCCACCAGCTATATGTACCGGTCAGAAGGTGTGATCAAAGATGGTGAGTCGCCGATGATCTATGAGTTTCTGGCCGTCGGAGGACCAGACAGCGAGAATAAGACACTCACAGACAGGATCGACTATGACTTCCAGGAGATTGATACTTTCCGCGGTGACACCTTCATCCAGAAGGTAGATGGAGGCTTTCGCAAATACACTTTCTACAACACCCGCGAACACAGCCACCCGTCGGCCATTAGTTGGCATTATGGGCTTGGCACCATGTTTCTCTTTGGCGGGCTGGCCTGCTTCTATATTGCTCGCCGCTGGCGATAAGAGACGTCAAGGCATCACAGACAACCGGCCTTTCGGGGCCGGTTTTTTGTTGTGAAATTCGCAACATTACGGCACGATCCGGCCAAACATGTTCCCTCAATCAAGACGAGAGCACCATGGACTTTTCCGCCATCCGCACCTTCTGCCGCGCTGTTGAGGCCGGCAACCTGACAGCCGCCGCCAAGGCGCTGCATATCACCAAATCTGTGGCCAGCCGGCGCATCCAGTCGCTTGAGGATGGGCTTGGGGTCAAGCTTTTGGCACGCAACACCAAAGGTGTCACACCCACGGACGAAGGTGCTTTGTTTTATGAGCGCGGCATCCGTATCCTCGATGACGTGGAAGACGCCGCCCAGGCGGTCAAGCACACGAGCGAAAACCTGGTGGGTACGCTCCGGCTCACAGCACCACGCAGTTTTGCCGATATCAAGCTCGCAAAACCCCTGATGCAGTTCGCGCACCAACACAAGGGGCTAAAGCTGGAGCTGAACCTCACGGACGAGCGGGTGGATATCATCGGCGGCGGGTTTGACCTGGGGCTCAGGATCGCGCCGGAGCTTAACGACACCAGCCTGATTGCCCGCAAGATATGCGATATCCGCCATCATGTGGTGGCCAGCCCGGCCTATCTGAAGGCGCATGGCACGCCGAAAAAGCCCGAGGACCTCAAAGACCATAACTGTGTCTTTTATTCGAACGTGGAAGCCGCCAAACAGTGGCGGTTTGGTGAAGGCGCAGACGCCCGCGCGGTCCGGGTAACGGGCCAGGTGACGTCAAATTCAGGACAGGTGCAACTGGCTGCCGCGGTTGAAGGCGTTGCGATCGCCACCCTGCCGGACTTTTTCCTGGAGGATGCCATCAGGGACGGTCAGGTGAAGCTGCTGTTCCCCGACATCCCGCGGCCAAAGTCCTACCTTTATGCCCTTTATCCTGAGCGCCGCCTGTTGCCCCTGAAGGTGCGGCTGTTTATCGACTTCATGGCTGACTGGTTCGCCGGTGATGAAGGATGCCAGGTGGACTAATTCTTCGGCAACGGGTTTTCCTGCACCCAGCGAAGGGCTGCATCCAGACGGGGCACCAGGCTTTTATGCTCGCGCCTCAGGACGGTATAATAAGGTAATGGCTCCAACGGGTGCAACGCGATATCCGTCCGGTCGGGAATCAGGTTCAGGAGGCTTTTCTCAAGAAGCCCTGCGTCCACCCGGCCCACACGCAACAGCTCCATATAGCGGACTGCCGACGTGGTTTTGACCGGGTCGATGCCCAACTCGGCAATCCGTTGTTCCGCCCATCGGTGCCCGCCAAGAATAGCCACTCTGTAGGGCTTCAGGTCTGCCAATGTCTGAATATCCAGCTGCTGGCTTTTCAAGCTCAAGGCATACATCTGGTCGATGAAGAAGGGAGTCGGCAACGCAACAATGTCATCAGCATGCTGCTGGACCCACAGCCCGGTTCGCAGCATCTCACCGTCCAGATCACCATGCAGGATCATCTGCTCGGCGCGCCTGACAGGAATCTCAACCAGTTCAAGGCACAGGTCGGCACGGTCGAATATCCGCTTCGCCGCCCCCGTCACAAGCTCTAGCGTTTCCAGCTGCAAGATGACACCCATGCGCAGGCAGGCATCGTCAGCCGTCAGCGCCTTTGGGCTCCAGAGAACCAGAGATGTCAGGAGCAACATCAGATTTCTGAGGAAACCGACCACCAGATGGAACCCCTATTGCTTGATCGCGGGACTTCAGCCTAGCAACCAAAGGTTTGAACATGGTTAAAGCGCAGGATTCGACCTTAAGGGGTTCGACATCCGGGGCGTTCGAAATTATGCAACGCGGGCTTGGGACAAAGCCCCCTACAAGCGACGCGCCTTCGTCCCTATCTTAGTCTCAACACCAAAGGAGATAGACGATGGGACTTCTGATCGACGGCGAATGGCACGACAAGTGGTATGATACCAAATCCACCGGCGGCAAATTCAAGCGCAGCGAAAGCCAGTTCAGGAACTGGGTCACCGCAGACGGCAGCGCCGGGCCAACCGGCGAGGGCGGCTTTGAAGCCGAGGCCGGGCGCTATCACCTCTATGTATCCTATGCCTGCCCCTGGGCGCACCGGACCCTGATCGTTCGCGCGCTAAAGGGCCTTGAAGACATGATCAGCGTTTCCGTTGTGGGCATGACCATGCTGGAAAACGGCTGGACGTTTGATGAAAGCGACGGCAGCACCGGCGACGCGCTTTTTGGCGCTGACTTCATGCACCAGGTCTATACCCGCGCGGACGCGGACTATAGCGGCCGGGTGACCGTGCCGGTCCTGTGGGACAAGAAGCGCGAAACCATCGTCTCGAACGAAAGTGCGGATATCATCCGCATGCTCTCGACTGCATTCGACGACCTGGGCGCCAGGGCGGGCGACTATTACCCGGAACCGTTGCGCGCCGAGATCGACCCGATCAATGACCGCATCTACGACACGGTCAACAACGGCGTTTACAAGGCCGGTTTTGCCACCACACAGGAAGCCTATGAGGAAGCCGTGCTGCCGCTGTTTGAAACGCTGGACTGGCTTGAAGGCCACCTGGCGGACAACCGCTATCTGGCGGGCGACCAGTTCACGGAAGCCGATATCCGCCTGTTCACCACACTGGTGCGGTTCGACCCGGTCTATGTGGGGCATTTCAAATGCAACATCCGCACGCTGAGGGAATACCCGGAACTGTCAGCCTACGTGCGGGAGATTTATCAGATGCCCGGGGTGCGCGAGACCGTTCATATGGACCATATCAAGACCCACTATTATGCCAGCCACAAGACCATCAACCCGACCGGCATCATCCCCAAGGGCCCGGATATTGACCTGATGGCGCCCCACGGCCGCGACTGGCTGTAGGCAGGGCGAAGGAGGCACACCATGAAACGCAAGATCAAGACATTGTTTGAGGCCGTGGCCATGCCCGAAGGCCAGGGCGTGACGGTGCACCGCAGCATCGGCCGGCGGGGCATGATGAACCTGGACCCCTTCCTGTTGCTGGACGAAATGGTGCTGCCGCAGGACGCGGACGGTGCCGGGTTTCCCCAGCATCCGCACCGCGGTTTCGAGACGGTCACCTATATGCTGTCCGGCCGCATGGAACACGGCGATACATCCGGGAACCGGGGCATCATCGGCCCAGGCGACGCCCAGTGGATGACCGCCGGGCGCGGCATCGTGCATTCGGAAATGCCTGTGGCCTCGGGCGAGGACGTGCACGGCTTCCAGCTATGGGTGAACCTGCCCGGCGCGAAGAAAATGATCCCGCCGCGCTATCAGGATGTCTCAAAGGACGAGATCCCGACCGTAATGGGCGACGGCTACACCGCCCACCTGGTCGCGGGCGAGCTTGATGGCCATGAAGGTGCCGTGCGCGATATCGCGGTCCAGCCCTTCTACGGTGACATCACGCTGACGGCTGAGGAAGCAACGCTGCCGATCCCTGAGGGCCATACGGCTTTCATTTACGGCATTCAGGGCGGGCTGTCCGTTGAAGGGCAGGCTTTCCCAACCCGCACCCTCGCGGTGCTGACAGACGGCGACAGCGTGACCGTAAGGGGCCGACCCGGCGCCCGTTTCCTGCTGATCGCAGGCGCCCCGATCGGTGAGCCCGTGGCGCGCTATGGCCCGTTCGTGATGAACACCAGGGACGAGATCATGGCCACGCTGGACGACTGGAACAAAGGCACGTTCCTGAGCGCAAGCTGACCGTATTTTCCCTCAGCAAGCCGGCAACTCCTCCTCCAATGCCCCCGGGCACTGGCTGCTGGTTTCTTCGCTTAAGCCTGAGGGGCCGCCGGTATCTCCAGCAGCCCCTCTTTTTTCCTGGATTTTTGAAGCCCGTCTCTAGCGCAGAATTGAGCGCAGGTGACGGGTCGCGAAGCTCAGCTTTGCAACCGTCAGGCCGCCCGACGAGCTCAGGTCTTCCATCAGGCGCTTGGCACGGATGATCCGCGTCTGCTGGTCCTTGGCCCAGGCCTTGGTGGCCTGCTTGGCTGTCATGTCGCCCGCACCCATACACACGGTGCTGACCAGATCACGCTGCTGGTCTGACAGGTCCTCAAGCTCGGACCGGATCGACAGGAGGTCCCAGTGATCTTCATGGGCAATGCGGTCAGCCCGTTGCCTGAGCCAGTCAAAGCCAAGCTCGTCACCGAGCGCAAAGTGCACAGCCGCCACATAATCCACAGGCTTCTTGGCTTTCTTGGCCACCTGGATAATGTCAGGGCCGGACACGAGCACTTCAAAGCCGGAAACAAAAGTTGCCAGTTCATGGCCCACCTTCATGGCCTTCAGCGCGTCGCGGCGATAGACAAAGGCTTCCTGTGCCGGTTCGGACAGGATCGACTGATTGATCGCAAACAGGTCCTTGACCGGGTCAGCGAAGGCCTCAACCATTTCGGAAATATTGAACGGCCGCGGCATGTTCCGCAGCACCCACATCACCTGGGTCTTCAGGCTGTCTGATACCGACTGGTGCATGTCATACTGGGTACCAGCCGTGACCTTATAGTCCAGCTCGTTGATGGCTTCCCACTGGTCCTTCAGGCCGAAGATTTCACGCACGATCACGAAGGCCGCCACGATATCCTCGACGCCCAGGCCGGTTTCTTCCTTCACCTCGTAAACAAAGGTCAGACCCGCCCAGTTGACCACCTCGTTCGCCAGAACGGTCGCGATGATCTCGCGGCGCAGGCGGTGCTCCTTCAGCTCGGTCGCGAAGCGCTCACGCAAGACAGTAGGGAATCCCCACTCCAGCTCTGGCTGCAGTACCGGGTCATCCAAGAGCTTGGATTTCACCAGAATGTCAAAGAGCGACATCTTGGCGTACGCCATCAGCGTTGAAATCTCGGGCCGCGACAGGCCTCGGTCATTCGCTGCCAGCTCAGAGAAGCCCTCGTCAGATGGCAGCACTTCAATCTCACGGTCCAGGCCGCCGTCACGCTCAAGCGTTCGGATCAGGCCCAGGTGATATTCCCGTGCCTTGCGGCTGTTCACTTCCGCAAGCGAAATCGCCTGTGTCTGCAGATAGTTGTCCGAGAGAACAATATCTGACACTTCATCCGTCATGGACACCAGAAGGTCGTCGCGCTCCTCGCGGGTCAGGTTGCCGCGCGCGATCGCGTCGGCCAGGAGGATCTTGATGTTCACCTCTTTGTCCGAACAATCCACCCCGGCGGAGTTGTCGATAAAGTCGGTGTTCAGGCGACCGCCCTTGTGACCAAACTCGATCCGGGCTTTCTGGGTCATGCCCAGGTTACCGCCTTCGCCAATTACCCGGACCTTCAGCTCATCGGATGTGACACGGAGCCCGTCATTCGCACGGTCACCCACCTGAGCATTGTTTTCGGTGGTGGCCCGCACGTAGGTTCCGATACCGCCAAACCACAGCAGGTCGGCTTCCGCCTTCATGATGCGGTTGATCAGGTCGGTCGGGGTCATGGCATCAGCTTCAACACCCAGCCATTCCTTGACCTCTGGCGATAGGGAAATCGACTTGGAGGAACGCTCAAAAATCCCGCCGCCCTTGGAGATCAGCTTGGCGTCATAATCCGCCCAGCTGGAGCGTGGCAGGTCAAACAGGCGTTTGCGTTCTTTCCAGTTGGTTTTCGAGTCTCCCGGGTTCGGGTCCAGGAAGATATGCATATGGTTGAAGGCTGCCTTCAGGCGGATGGTTTTCGACAGCAGCATGCCGTTGCCGAACACGTCGCCCGCCATATCGCCCACACCAATAACCGTAAACTCATCTTTCTGCGTGTTGATACCCAGTTCACGGAAATGGCGTTTCACGCTTTCCCAGGCACCCTTGGCCGTGATGCCCATTTTCTTGTGGTCATAACCGTTCGAGCCGCCGGATGCGAACGCGTCCCCCAGCCAGAAGCCCTGGCCTTCGGAAATCCCATTGGAGATATCAGAGAAGGTCGCGGTACCTTTGTCCGCTGCCACCACCAGATAGGGGTCATCAGCATCGCGGCGGACAACACTTTTTGGCGGCTTCACCTTGGCACCCTTCAGGTTGTCGGTAATCGACAGAAGGCTGGAAATGAATGACCGGTATGATGCTACGCCCTCAGCCATGAAGGCTTCGCGGTCGCTCATTGGCGGCAGCTGTTTGGGGAAGAAGCCACCTTTCGCGCCTTGCGGCACGATCACGGCATTCTTCACCTGCTGCGCTTTCACAAGGCCCAGCACTTCCGTGCGGAAATCCTCGCGTCGGTCGGACCAGCGTAGGCCACCGCGGGCCACAGGGCCACCGCGCAGGTGCACGCCTTCCACCTGCGGCGAATAGACCCAGATTTCAGCATAAGGCTTGGGCAGCGGCATTTCATTGACTTCGCGCGACCGGATCTTGAAGGCCAGTGCCCGCTCGTCCTGACGGTCCACCACGCCTTCCTGGTAGAAGTTGGTCCGAAGCGTCGCCCGCACCACGTTGCCGTAAGCGCGCAGGATACGGTCGGCATCCAGGCTCGTCACTTCTTCGAGCATGCTGCGGATATCAGTGACGATATTCTGGCTCATGGTATCGCGGTCGGCGGCCTCGTAAGCCGGGTCGAATTGCACTTTGAAAAGCGCCACCAGCTGTGCCGAAACTGTAGCGTTCGCGACCATGGTGTCGGCGATATATTCCGGTGTATAGCCCATGCCCAGCTGGCGCAGATACTTGCCGTATGCCCGCAGGATTACAATCTCGTCCCAGCGCATGCCGGCGGTCAGCACCAGCTCGTTAAAGCCGTCATCCTCAATCGTGCCGTACCAGACCTTGATGAACAGGTCTTCCACCAGCGGCTTCAGCCGCGCCAGCTGGAACGGGCTGCCTTCGGGGCGATCGAGCGCGAAATCGTGGATGTAGCTGGTGACGCTGCCGGACACTTCATAGGAATGCTCGGACAGCACCTTGAAGCCCATGTTTTCCAGAACAGGCATGCAGTTCGACAGCGCGATCAGCTGGCTGCCATGGTAGATTTTTAGCCGATAGTGGTTATCGCCGTCATCAAGGTGGCGGTAGAAATCGACCCGCACATCGTCCTTGCCGCGCACGTCTTCAAGTTTCTGCACGTCATAGGCGGCCTGGGCCGGCGTAAAACCTTCCACATAGGCAACGGTAAAGCGATTCTTGTATTCGTGATGCAGCTTGTTGCCGACCTCTTCGCCGTTACGGGTGACAAGTTCGGCGTGCAGGCGATCAGACCAGCCCTGGGCGGCTTCGGCGATCGCCTTGTTGATTTCGTCTTCGGACGGGTTCAGCACCTCACCCGGACGGGTCCGGATAATGAAGTGCCAGCGCGCCAGCGCCTCTTCCGACAGGTTCGCATAATAAACCGACACTTCACCGTTATAGGCCTTGCACAGGATATCCGCGACCGCAGTCCGAAGGCCGGAATGATAGTTTTCACGCTGCACGAACACCATGGCCGACACAAAGCGCTCGAACCGGTCGGGGCGCACGAACGCACGCGGGCGCGGGCGTTCCGTCAGCTGCAGGATACCCATTGCAGTTTCAAACAACCAGTCTTCGCCCACCTGGAACAGCTCATCCCGGGGGAAGGTTTCCAGAATGTGCGCCAGCGCCTTGCCCGCATAGGACCGCTGCGCGAACTTGGACCGCTCAAGAATGCTGGTCACCTTCTTGCGCACAATCGGCACGTCTGTTGTGAACTGGCTATAGGAAAGCGATGTGAACAGGCCAACAAAGCGGCGCTCGCCAATCGCCTTGCCTTCGCCGTCAAAAATCTTCACGCCGATATAGTCCATGTGGGACTGGCGGTGCACAGTCGACTTCACATTTGCCTTGGTGATGATGAGCGGCTGCGGATGTGTCAGGAAGTGCCGGATTTCAGGCGACATGGGCGTCAGCCCCTCTTTGTCGCGCAGCACATTGCGCGCAGGATCGCGCAGGATACCAAGGCCGGAGCCATCAACCCGGTTGAAATCGAACGTCGCCGGGTCGCCATCGAAGCGATATTCGCGGAAGCCCAGGAAGGTGAAATGGTCGGCGCCCAGCCAGCGAAGCAGGCGGATGGTTTCTTCAACCTCTTCCTGCTCAATTGGCGGCGGGTTCACCGTCAGGCTGGCAACCGTTTCATCGATTTTGGCCAGCATGGCGCGCCAATCCATGACGGCGGCGCGCACATCCGCAAGCGTTGCCCGCAGCGTGTCCTCGATTTCCTGCAGCACGACCTTGTCAGACTGGGCATCGATTTCGATGAACATATAGGATTCGTTTGAGGCGTCTTCGCCTGAGTTGACCCGCACACCTTTTTTATCGCGCGCAACCTGCAGGATCGGGTGGTGCATCATATGGATGCGGTAGTGAAGGGTGACCGCCAGGCAGCCGGTGATCGAATCCACCAGGAAAGGCATATCGTCATTGACGATCTGCAGCACCGTGTGGCGGCTGGACCAGGAGCCCTTCTTGCCGCGCGGATTCAGAACCTTGATCAGCGGCGCTTCTGCCGGACGTTTCTCAGCCATTTCCCACATGCTGTGGGCGATGGCGAAAAGGGTCTCTGGCTCGGCGCTCATCAGGTCATCAGGGCCCTGGGCGTAAAAGCCTGTTAGAAATTTATCGAACTCTTCAAAGGATTCGCCGGGCATCGCTTCCATGGCCAACCGGCCAATTTCCGCCATGACTTGTGCGCGTTGCTCATCCGTGGTCACTATACTGGTCCCTTCACAACCCTTCCGGGCCTGGTTTCATGGTCATTATTTTATTTTGTCGGCAAAGCGCCTGATGATGGCGTCCACCGTATTTTGCCCGACATCCGCCAGGCCCACCGCCTCAAGACCGCCGCCTTCTTTTGGACGTGCTATCACGAGACTGAATTCTTTATCTGACGTAAGGCTATCGAGCGATACCCCTCGAACGTTACTCACCAGCGCAGCCGCCTCGGCTTGCCTGCGCTCAGCGGCGCTGCCCACCTGGCCGCGCCTGGCCGAACGTTCCCGCCGCACACAGCCCTTGATGCCGCCGGGCTCATTTTCAAGGAACGAGGCGACTGTCTCTGACGTTTCGCCCTGACGCACAGCGTACGCCAGCGCGGAGGCATATTCGGTCAGCCGGGTCTTGTCATACTCTTTGCCGAACGTGATTTTGAGCGCTGGCGTATAGGGCGCGCGCTTCTGAGCTTTCAGCCCCGCATCGCGCAGAAGGGCTGCATAGGCTTCCGGGTGTGCCTGGCCCTCTTCATAGAGCTTCAGGGCTGCAGCCAGAGCTTCATAAAGGCTCGACCGGCTACCACCGTCCAGGTGAGCAACGCCCTGGGCCGCGCGCTCGCACGCACCCACAGCTTCGCTCATGTCATAGGTTTCGCCGTGCTCAATGCCTTCGCGGCGCCGGAAGTTGACCACCACCATGGCGAAATGCGCCACATCGCCCGAATGACTGAAGGGCAGCATGATCCCACGGCAATCAAGGAGGTCTTCGATAAATTCAAACTCGGCAGCGCGGGTACGGCCTTCGTCCGTCTCGAACTGCGCGAGCAGCGCGCTGGCAAATGCCGACTGCGGGAAGGCATTCAGGTTGGTGCCCTTGAGAATCGGTTCCTCCAGCAAGAGGCCAACATTGTTGCCGATGTAGCGCACGGTCGCGCCGCCATCGGTGAATTCAAGAAGCAGGCTGTTGTTGCGGAACGGCGCAAGCCCTTCCGGCGTCAGCGATGTGAAAAGCGGGAATTCGCGCTCGCCCTTCAGCTCGTGCCAATAGTCGAACGCACGCAGATGCAGGCGTCGTTCTTCACCGTCGGCTTCATTGTCGTGATGAAAGTCGTCTTGGACACCAGCTTCGCTGGGTTCTTGATCGGATATGTCGTTTCGTGTGCCGTTCATGGCCAACAATTCGCTATGCCGTAGGGTAAACCGCCTGCCTGATGCCGCGGCCCGTTCCCTCCCTAATGGCACCCAAAACCGGTGCTGGCAAGGGGGAACAATCCCATTAGACGACTTTTTCGTAGATTATTCGTTAACACCCCCGATGCCAGCGCTGTCACTACTGTTTTGACACCAGATAACAGCCGTTCTGACTTGCGGGATCAAATTTTTTGCGCGACAAATAGCAACCTGTGGGGGGACAAAGAAGGGGGACTCGCACCATGTCGGCACAAGAATGCCCAATCAAAAAGTGGCAAAGCCTGACAGCAATGTTTTTCGATCAAGCGACCGCGCTTGAGAAAAAGCCGCTTTTGCACGCCAAGAAGGACGGCAAGTGGCAAACCCAGACATGGGGCCAGGTCGCCCAGAAAGTGAGCCAGCTGGCAGCGGCGCTCGAAGAGCTTGGCGTACGCGCCGGCGACAGGGTGGTGATCGTGTCCGAAAACCGGCCCGAGTGGCTGATAGCCGACTTCGCCGTCATGGCGCTTGGGGCTATCAGTGTGCCTGCCTATACTACTTTTACCTCGCGCGACCATCTGCATATTCTGGAAAACTCAGGCGCCAAGGCGGCTGTCGTTTCGACCAAGGCGCTCGCCCGCACCTTCCTCAAGGCCGCGCACCAGTCGGACGAGCTGGAGCACTGTATCACCATCGAGGAGGTGAAGCTTGAGCAGGCGGTGAATGTGAATGTGCATCACTGGGCCGCGCTTGTGGACCGACAGACGCCGGACGTCGCCAAATACCGCGGCCTGGCACAGAGCGTGTCGCGCCACGATATTGCCTGCCTGATCTATACCAGCGGCACCGGCGGCGCGCCCAAGGGCGTGATGATCCACCACGGGTCTATCCTGCACAATAGTGAGGCGGCTGCGATTGTCTTTCATGAACTGGGCCTCAAGAATAACGCCTTCCTGTCGTTCCTGCCGCTCAGCCACGCTTACGAGCACACGGCCGGCCAATGCTGGCCGCTCACCATCGGTGCCGAAATCTGGTACGCCGAAAACCTCGACAAGCTGGCAGCCAACATGGCGGAAGCCAGCCCCACCGTAATGGTGGTGGTGCCGCGGCTTTTCGAGATGCTGCGCACGCGCATCAGCCGCGCCATCCTCAAGGGCGGTGGCCGGAAGGCAGCACTTTTCAACCGGGCGATCGAGCTCGGGACCAAGGCCTTCAAGGGTGAAGAACCGCTCAGTTTCAGGGAAAAGCTTGAGAATAAATTCCTCGACCTGACGGTGCGTCGGAAGGTGAAGAAGCAGTTTGGCGGGCGACTGAAGGCGCTGGTTTCAGGCGGCGCGCCGCTCGCGCCTGACGTGGGCGCCTTTTTCATGAGCCTCGGGCTGCCGCTGTTGCAGGGTTACGGCCAGACAGAAAGCGGGCCGATCATTTCTGTCAATCCTCCTTCAGCACCAAAAATTCACACGGTGGGCACACTGTTGGCCAACACCGAGGTCAAAATCGCCGAAGATGGTGAAATCCTGGTGCGCGGCGAGTTGGTGATGAAGGGCTATTGGCATGACGACAAGGCAACGGCCAAAACCGTTGTAGACGGCTGGTTACACACCGGTGACGTCGGCCAGTTCGATGAAGACGGGCACCTGGAAATCACCGACCGCAAGAAGGATATTATCGTCAATGCGGGGGGCGACAATGTTTCCCCACAGCGCATCGAAGGCATGCTCGCCCTCGAGGACGAGATCGCCCAGGCGATGGTGTATGGCGACCGCAAGCCGCACCTGGTGGGCCTGATCGTACCGGACGCCGAGTGGCTCAGGGACTGGGCGAAGGAGAACGGCAAGGAAGGCGACCTTGAGGCGCTCAAGCACGACAAGGACCTGCGGAAAGCAGTAGATACTGCCGTTACCCGCGTGAACCACCGGCTGTCGAATCTTGAGAAGGTACGCAAGTTTGCGATTGCCAGCGAAGCCTTTACAATCGAGAATGAACAGATGACACCAACACTGAAGCTGAGACGCCATATCGTAAGCGATGTTTACCGGGACACGCTTGAAGGGCTGTATCATTGACTTCCGGAGACACGTTTGCCTGGCATTAAAGAAAAATTAGGCCGGTATCTGATTCCTGGCATTATACTGGTATCCAGCCTGACGTTTCTTGTCGTTGGGGTACCCCGGTTCACGCACGAACTTGCGTTGGTATCTGGGACCCCTGTCTTGGAGCGCATAAATGCTGGAGACCAAGTCTCAGGCCAAGAATTGACCCTTCTCGAACAGTCTCGACTTGATGCACTCGAATTCGTGAAGCTCCCTGCGGTATACACGAACCTAGACTATTCCTAATCTAGTCCGCGCAAGCCGGGCAACAGATGATGTGCAACAAGACAAGTATGCCCAAATGGCCATTGCTGCTTCCAGGAAAAGCCTCGACTTGGCTCCGCTGAACAGTTTTGTCTGGATTCGTTTAGCCTCTGCAAACGTAATGCTGGGCCCGGAAAATATCATGACGCTCTGGAAGCTTGGCGAACCTCAATTGCAACGGCCAGGTTTGATTCCTTTCTTTTGCTACAGCGCATTCACCTTGGTATTATCCTATATGCAGAATTGACCGAAGAGGACGTCGCGACGCTGCGAGACCAATTAAGAATGGCCTATCATTGGCACCGGGGACGACTGCGCAGTTATCTGTGGCGCAGCAAATTGCAGGAATAGGGGGGCCTCAGCGAACCCGAAAGCGAAGCGGCGAAATATCTAGCTACCCAGCCATAGGACTCTCTCACCTGGGCTATTCCGCTGCCATCGATACCTTTGTATCCTCTGGCTCTGACGGACGTGCTCGTGATGCCCAGAATACCGTAATCCCGAGCACGGCCAGTTGACCCAAAACAATCAACCAGCTGAACTCTGGCACCCATAAAGCAGCAAGTCCGGCGACGAACGTGTAGAAAAAGCTGAACACCAGCCCCGCATGCTTATGGATAGATGCCATCAACAAATGATGCAGATGGTCTCGCTGGGGCAAGAACGGGCTGAGCCCACGCATTTTACGCCTTGAGATCACACGAAGACAGTCAAAAACAGGTAAGGCAAGCCAGACAACGATGGTATCGGCATAAACCGGCGATGTTGTCTCGGAACCATACATCATAATAGCGCTGGCCCCCATCAGCAAAGCCAAGGCATAAGCCCCGCCATCCCCCATGAACAATTTGCTGGGCATATTGAAGCAAAGAATAATCAACAATACTACGGTAAGATACAGGAAGCCACCAGACTGGGTGGATGGAGCCATAACGGCAAATAGAGTTGACCAGACCAAACCTTGTGACAGGATGCCCCCGTTAAACCCGTCCATCATATTCAGTGCAATCACCAACCCAACAAGACAAAGGGCCGTAAATGCCACACCACCAACAAAGCCCAGGTCGGTCACCTGTCCCCAGGACCAGTGAAGCTTGTCGACGAGCAGTTCTGGCATAATTACGATGAGAAGAAGCACAGGGAGCCAAAGGGTTATCAAGCGGATACCCCAACTGAGCTTCAATCTGTCATCCAATATTCCAATGACGCCAATAAAGGAGGCACAGAAAACAATGGGAATAAATTCGGTGTTTCTTCCGCTCACATATGAAGCAACTGTAAGAGCAACCAAACCTGCAAACAGCAGAACGGAGCCCACTTGCGGCACGGCGTGGGTATGGGCTTTATGCGCTTCTGCTGCCGGATCATCCAACAGGCCCAGGGCAACACCGACCAATTTGGCTTTGAAGCCAACCAAAACGACTGCCAGTAGCCCGAGCCCGAGAATAAGTTCATACATTTAATTTTGCCCCTAAAGTATTCAGGCGCATTCTAAATGGCTCGAAAGAAAATATCTAGAACAAGACATCGCTTTTTGGATGAAATGAGAGTTTTCTGACCATCTTTTGTCGACGTCAATTATCGGCAGACATCCAAATGCCACGCGTATCGATGACAATCTTCTCGAACAGTTTTCCACTGGAAATACGCTTGAAAGGCTTGTGATCCACCAGCAGCACAAGGATATCTGCCTCCTCGATCGCCTCCATCAACTCCGCGTGCACCACCTTGAGCCCAGCAAGCTTGGTTGGAAGCTCCTCGATGTTGGGTTCAACCGCCAGAATGCGGCAATCTAGTTCGCTCGCAAGCCGTTCAGTGATCATCAGCGCCGGGCTGGTACGCAGGTCATCGATATCCGCTTTGAAAGCGAGGCCGAAGCAGGCCACGGTTGGGGCCTTGAACTTCGAGGCCGCCTTTTTCACCTTCGCGATCACATGCTCCGGTTTGCTGTCATTCACTTCCCGCGCTGCCCGGATCAGGCGAGCCTCTTCTGGTGCGCTGTCGACAATGAACCAAGGGTCCACCGCGATACAGTGGCCACCAACGCCCGGTCCCGGCTGCAGAATATTCACCCGAGGGTGCCTGTTCGCAAGGCGGATCAGTTCCCATACGTCAATGTCCAGCCTGTCGGAGATCAGCGACAGTTCGTTCGCGAAGGCAATGTTGACGTCACGAAAAGCATTTTCGGACAGTTTCGCCATCTCAGCCGTCCGTGCGTTCGTCAGAAAGCATTCCCCTTTGACAAAAACATCATAGAGCGCCTCGGCTCGCAAGGCACATTCGTTAGTAATGCCGCCGATGATCCGATCATTTTGCACAAGCTCGATCAGCACACGGCCCGGCAGAACCCGCTCAGGACAGTGGGCCGCAAAGTATTTGGCGCCGCACCCGCCCTTGAGATCCGGCCGCTCTTCTTCGAGCCAGGCAACCATCTGGTCGGTTGCCCCGGGTGGCACCGTCGATTCAAGAACAATCAGGTTACCTGCCTCAATATAGGGGGCGATCGAGCGCGTCGCTGCTTCGATATAACTGAGATCAGGCGTAAGCATGTCGGTAAAGGGAGTCGGTACAGCAATGATGAAGGCATCCGCTTTCTCGGGAACTGTCTGGGCCTTTAGCTGTCCGGCCGAGACCACCCCTTGCAGCAACCCGTCGAGATCAACCTCAACAATATGGGCCTTGCCCTTGTTGATACTGTCCACGGCTTTCGGGTTCACATCGACACCAGTCACCTGGAGTCCGGCCTTTGCGAAAACCGCCGCTGTCGGCAGGCCGATATAGCCAAGCCCTACGATGCAGATTGACTTATAGGTATACACGCCTGATTGCCTCCAGAATTTGCTGTGCGGCAGTGCCGTCGCCATAGGGGTTGTGTGCTTCTGCCATTGCCCCATAATGGGATGGATCGTCAAGCAGCCTCTCAACCTCTCCAACAATCTTGTCGGCGACGGTTCCCACTAGCCTGACCGTCCCGGCCTCAACGGCTTCCGGTCGTTCGGTCGTCTCGCGCATCACCAGAACGGGCTTGCCAAGTGAGGGCGCCTCTTCTTGCACGCCCCCGGAGTCTGTAAGGATGAGGTGAGAACGGTTCATCAGATAGATGAAGCTGGGATAGCCTTGAGGCGTTATCAGATGCACATTTCCAAGACCTGAAAGCTTTTCATGAACAGGTCCCTTCACATTGGGATTCAGGTGAACCGGGTATAATATCTCGACATCGGAACGTTCTGCGATTTGCTTGATAGCCTCGCAAATGTTTTGAAAGCCCAAACCAAAACTCTCTCGGCGATGGCCGGTTACCAAAATTAATTTTTTCGAGGCATCAAGGAACCCAAATCTCCTTTGGAATTCATCCTTAAGGCTCTGACTACCCTGAATCTGGTCTCTCGCCATAAACAATGAATCCACAACTGTATTGCCAGTAACAAAAACTCTGTCCTCAGAGATGTTCTCCTTCAACAAGTTTTTTTTTGCACCAATAGTAGGGGCAAAGCAAAGTGCGCTTAGTCCGTCCGCAACAAGTCTATTGGCCTCTTCTGGCCAAGGCGAATAGAGATTGTGAGTTCTAAGGCCTGCCTCAACGTGCCCTACCGGAATTTGCTGATAATATGCTGCTAACGTTGCTGACAATGTTGTATTTGTATCGCCATGCACCAAAACGAGATCAGGCTTTTCATTGCTGAGCACCTTAGTGACCCCCGTGAGCACCCGCGCTGTAACTTCTGACAAGCTTTGAGCTGTTTGCATTACATTCAGGTCATGGTCTACGCCGATCTGAAAAAAGTCTAACACTTGATCAAGCATGCCCCGGTGCTGGCCTGTAATGCAGACTCGGTTATCTATATCGTGCTCGGCTTCAAGAGTTCGCACAAGCGGAGCCATTTTTATCGCTTCAGGCCGTGTACCAAAAACCTGTAATATCTTCACCTGAATCTAGCCTCAAATTTTATGGGGAATGTTTTTTATCTCGAATGAATAGACTTTTATACCAATCACATACTGGTACAATCGTTTTTTCACTGCACTACCTCAAACTGTGTAATACGATTGTTGGGGCCACCCGCACCAGGGATAGTGTTTCGAATAAGCTCGGAAATGAGAGAACAATGTCAATATTCAACTCAATCGGGGGCTATAGGTATACCAAGCTATTGCTTGTCACAATCAGCACCCTCATGTTGTTGGCAGGCTTATCTCGAGTCCTACACGAGCTAATGCTGGTGGCTGGCACCAATGTCTCTGATCAATTGTCTCGCGGGAAAAGTGTCACCGCCGACGATTTAGATTTGTTGGTGAAATCCCGCTTAAGGGCCATACAATTCTATTCAACACCTAAAGCATATTCCGATCTAGGAACAGCCTATTTAGCACTCTCTGGATTAGCCAACGAGCTTGAAAATCGCAGAAGATATGCCCGCTTAGCCGAAACTGCAGCAAACAATGGCCTAACACTCTCCCCACTGAACTCTTATCTTTGGCTGAAACTTGCTTCAGCAAGAGTTGTTCTAGGCAATGGGCACCAAGACGGTGCCGTTGAAGCTTGGCGAAAATCAATAGAAACGGCGAAGTTTGAACCATTCATACTCTTCCAAAGGGTTCATGTCGGGATCTTGCTGTTTGATAGTTTGTCCCAAGAGGAAATTGCTCTTCTAAAAGAGCAACTCGTACTATCCTATCACTGGAACAGAGGCCAATTATGGCAATATGCCCACGCGCATAAACTTTTTGATTGGATGGCATTCTTAACCGAACCAAACAGCGCAATGTCTACCTACCTTAAGCCCAAGCAGTGACCTTTAAACTTTGACCTGCGCCCTTTAAATTCCTTCATTTAAACGCAAGGAGACAGACTGATGAGAAAAAGCCGTTTCACGGAAGAACAGAGGTAATACCCCAATAATAGAGGGCTTCAAAAGTAGAGTTTTCTCGTAACCAGAACGCAGGAGATTTTACATGAAGACATCACGTTATTCGGACAGCCAGATCATCAGCATCTTGAAGCAGTCGGAGGCTGCAAAAATAATAATACAAAACCTTGGGTGCATACCCCCATAAGGGGCGCAAGTAACCAAATAGCCGGTCAAAACTGCAAAAATGGACTCTACGAATAATTGGGAGAACTGTGGAGCTCAGGTCAAATTTTCTACCAGGCCCAGGCTAATCTGCCGCGACGACAGTGCCAAGCTTCGGCATGGTTCATTTGATCGTTTGCGCTATTTCCTAGTCGAAGAAGGGATGCAGCATGACCAAATAAATGACACGGCTTTGGGAAACGATCTGATTAACGGAGCTGTGTTCACCACATACTAATAGGGTGTTTTTCATAACCTTTTTAGTACACTGAGCATCTTGATTGATAAATTGCTTCGGTCAAAATGCTTTGCACAATTCTTCCCGTTAAGAGAAAGAGTCTCTCTATATTTTGGGTCATCTTTGATTTTCATTAGCGCCATATATAAAGCGCTAGCATTCTCCGGTTCAAAAGTTACACCTACCTCATTCTCTTCAACGATAACGGCAGATTCTCCCTCTACCCCATGCACTATAGGGATGCCCATAGCCATGCACTCAAATATCTTAGAAGGAATTACTGCCCTAAAGAGCTCGCTACGTCTCAAGTGCGTGATGGAAACATCTAATAATGACCAATAACTAACTACTTCTTCTTTAGGAACACTGTCTAGAAATATTACGTTTTTTAGTTTACTACCTAACTCTATTAAATCCTCTTTTTTTGCCCCATCTCCTAAGAACAGAAATACAACCTCAGACACTCCATAATCTTCAAATATTTGAGCAGCATCTAATAACGTTTCTAGAGCATGGGCCATTCCATGTGTCCCTATATATCCTGCTACAAACTTCCCCTCTAGACCCAATCGTTTTACAAGCAAAGCATCTTTTTCTCTCGAAACAAACCGGCTAGTATCTACGCCATTTGTCACGATGTGAATCTTTTCAGCCGGAATTCCCCTAGCTACCAAGTTTTCCTTGAACGATTTTGTAACCGCGATCACCGCACTAGCTCGCCTGTACAAAAAGAGTTCAACCTTCTCTAGAAGATCTATGACTCTTGCGTTTTTCACTGCCCCTACAGCTCGAATTGACTCTGGCCAAATATCCCGGAGTTCAAATACAAATGGGCGCCGTTTCAACAGCGCAGAGAGCCAGGCTGAACAGGCAGTAAAGAACTGTGGAGAAGTACCCACAACGACATCTACTTTTCGCACAAAAAGGGAAGCGCAAAATCCAGAGATCATAAAGCTGATATAGTCGAGGGTCCGCTTTAAGAAGCCCTCGTTGCGTGCCATGTAAGTCCACACGCGAATGACCCGAATTCCTTCAAGCTTCTCCTCCTGCCATAGTTTATTTTTGTATCCGCTGTATACTTCGCCTTTCGGAAAATTAGGCGCACAAGTGATAACTGTAACAGAGCAACCAAGACGAACCCATTCTTTCGCATGCTCAAAGGTACGACTCGCGGGAGCATTGACCTCTGGAGGAAAATTATCTGTTAGAAATAGAATATGCATTTTGTAATTCACCACCGAATTTCCAGCCAACACTGGCCATTGAGCAGTGGTAAAACTAGGCACTTATTGGGTACGCTTGCGTTAAACTCAGGATGCCAAGTACCTTGGACAAGCTCTGCCTCACAACTACTGAACCACTCAAGGGCAGTCCCGTTAGCAAGTACAAATAAACCGGAAGAAGGGGTTAACTGCTTAATCTCTATGTGAGGGTGTATATGATATGCTGCCATGGCACCATCTTCGATACCCACCTCATCAGATATTATCACCTTACTCGTAGCCAATGACCACGTTCGAGTATGTAATAAACCTTTTCTCAGGCGAGAATACCCATCGTGCGAGGCCGAGATTGAGAGAGTTTCGATCGACTGACTTTTTCCAATTAGTTGTGCACGCGCTCTTCGCGCAACACGAAACCCGCTCCAAACTTCAGATGAATCCTTATCTAGCATTGAAACGGTGGAGTGCGCCTTTGTGCCCCTTTGTCGAATCCTTTCTTTCCCAGCACCATACTCTGAGGTACCTGAGTTAACGACTAGTCTCTCACTGAATACCGATAGCTCGAATGACAACGTATCAGCATGGGCGTGTCCTGGCTGATATGCTGGGCCAACTTGCGCTATGTCTGCGATTAAAACAGCTGAAGCGTTAGCCAACCTAACATAACCAGAAGCAGCATTATGGATCATAGGGCTACTATCTTCAGCCTGCGAAAAGCCCAACTCTCGAGCATAATTGACTAACTCTTCAGTAGTGGGCGCTACACCAAACGCCGCATCGTTAAAAAATGCTATTCCTCCGTCGGGATGGCTCATAGACTCCAACCAACTAATCATCCGCAACACAATCTCCTCCATAGAGCTTAAAGCTCGCTTAGAATGGCAAGTCGGATATGCACGCATAAGGTTGATCAGATCCAGCACGTCTTCCAATGCCAGTGCGTGGTACATTGGACTCAGTTCAAAATGCCCTCCATCTGACAAGATCTGCCGAGGTAACTCTTTTCTTAGAATTTTCAGTCCCTTTACCAAGATCCTATCTGCCTCAGCCCCTTGAAAATAGCAGCCTGCAAAAACGAGTGCTTTCGCATTTACAAGTACATGGTTAGCCAATAAGTGCCACTCTACCCTTCGATAAAGCCAGCATGACTGCATGAAGAGGCTGGCATGGGCCTCTGCTGACAATTCCAATCCATTAAGGGAGGCTTTAACCCAGTTTACAATTCGCAAAGACGTTGGATACGGCTCCCAGCCAGAACCCACACCTGGTTCGTTATTCAAGATCCAATCATTGATTAGCCCATCATGCCAAGAACGCCTATTTTCTGCGCCAACAGCATTTAAATCATCAAAGTAGTGCTGATTATAACGCCACAGCTTTGAATGTTCAGGGCCATCCCAACCATGTTCGGCTATACTACCCTCTTCATTCAATAAGAGAAATTTATCGGGCGAGAGCAAGCTGGCTGGGCGACATATAGATGGCTGCCAAGAGGCATGCCTTTGCCTAAGTTCATAGGCGCCCACCAATTTAGGCTTAGCCTGATAGAGGGTATAATACAGCCTCATAATAATCTGAGACATCTTTAGGTGTCGGATTGTTCGCAAGTACAGAAATGCCTTGTCGACAATTGATCGGGCACTGGAGATATTAAACATGAAGGAGGTTCACCAATCTCAAACTAGGCTATCCGCGATTTCTATAGAGACCCTGCTTACCTCAAGTATCTCCTCCACTGCTATCGGAGCCTCGCCCTTTTCACGAATGGCCTGAACAAAGTGACTGACACACTCGCTATTACCTTTGTTTTGCTTCCAAAGCCGGCTGCCACCAAAACCCTTGCAGCCATATGCTTTTAGCTGGATAAAGTTCTTGAGCATAAAGACTCGCCCACCCGCAAACACTTCCAAGCGTTCTTTCTCTAATGCTTTATGCCCGTTTGCGAAGTAGTTTATTACCCCTATAGAACCATCCTTAAATTTTAGAGTGATAATAACTTTGTCATCTTCTGTTTCTCTGGCTGCACATCCACCTAAAGCGACCGCATGCCATTCCCTGATTGGCGCTCCTGCCAAGTGCCTTAAAAGGTCGATAAAATGACACCCCTCTCCAATTATTCTGCGCCCCCCGATGGATCTACTTTGCACCCAGTGGTCTCCGGGGATTTCACCCGCATTAACAGTGATAATAAAACTTTTGGGCCCCTCGATCGAATCGAGCAACTGTTTGATTTTTGCAACCTGCGGCGAAAAACGCCGGTTAAAGCCCACCATAACAAGCTGCTGGGGCCTTGAGCGAATCTCTGATTCTAGCAGCTTCAGCTCATCAAGCGTTAAGCACAACGGCTTTTCGCAAAAAACGTGTTTTCCTGCTTGAAGCGCCAATAAAACCTGCCTTGCATGTAAGTCATGGCGCGTACCAATCACCACTGTGTCAACCTTGGGATCCTTGATAGCGGTATCAGCATCAGTCGCCGCCTCTTGGAAGCCAAATTTTTTCCCGAAATGCACAGCACTGACTCCGCCTGCGCTTACGACTGTGTTAAGAACGGCTCCTGCTTTGCTAAAGGCCGGCATAAGCACTCTGCCGGCGTAATTTCCAGCTCCCAAAAAAGCGACCACCGCATTACCACTTGCTCGCCTGCGGCCGTCAAACCCCTGATCTTCGCAACGCAGCTTGACCTTTGCAGTTGCCCGCTCCTCACCACCGTCAGGAAAATCGAGTAAGATTCCCAGCGACTTATGCGTCGAGTTAAGCAAATCCATCGCCGACGCAACATCATCAATTTTATATCGATGCGAAATCAGTTGAGAAACATCTATGGCTCCTGCGGCCATCATATCAAGAACCGCTTCAAAGTTCCGTTGTTCAGTCCACCTCACGTATCCAATGGGATAATCGTTCCCATTTTCCTCATAACTGGCATCATAGCGTCCAGGCCCATAAGAACAACTCACTTGGAACGATAGCTCTTTTTCATAAAAGTCAGCTCGGTTAAGGTGTAGTCCCGCAACCCCTACCAAAACTATTCGGCCTCGCTTTCGAGAGACGTGAGCCGCCATTCGGATAGGTTGATCGCTCTCTGTTGAAGCAGTGATAATAGCGCCATCTGCTCCATAGCCTCTGGAAGCTGATTGGACTGCATCCAGAATGTTTTTCTCCGACGTCGCAACAACTGCTTTTGCGCCAAACTGCTCCGCCAACATCAAGCGGTCACTGTCAAAATCTACAGCAACGACGCGACATCCCTGAGCGATGAGCATTTGGACGGTCAACAAGCCAATAACACCGAGGCCAAAGACCACTACACATTCTCCGAGCTTTGGCTCAAGCAGTCGAATGCCTTGCAGTCCAATAGCGCCCAAAATGGTGAAACTCGCAGCATCCGATGATATAGATTCCGGAATCTTGGCACACAGGTTTTTGGGTACCAAAACATACTCTGCATGGCTGCCGTTAGAAACTACACGATCTCCAAGACCAAAGCCTGTGACACCATCGCCTACGCATTCTACATAACCAACATTACAATACCCGAGCTCCAACGGCTGATCCAGTTTGCTTCTGACAGCGTCTAACGTTGCCACAAGGCCGTCGGTTCTCGCCTTTTCCAGAACCTGTTTTACTTTTTCTGGTTGTTGACGCGCTTTTGATATCCACCCAGACTTGCCAAATTTAACCAACATCCGTTCTGTGCCCGAAGAAATAGCCGTGGTTGTAGTGCGGATCAATAAGTGGTTCTTTCTTATCTTAGGAACCGGCACATCTGCCAGCAATGTTGACCCATCCTTGAGAGATTGCAGAACTTGTTTCATATCTATTTTATCCCAGAATTTATCTTCGCTACTTCGTGCGCTAAATCGACAGACATTGATGACTTGCCACTACACACCAGCTCTGTCGTATGCAGCACCAAGATTGTTGAGATGAGCACTTCAGACCAATTACGACAATGTTCCGAATTAAATGGCTGCAATATGCTCAACCTGTGCCCCACATCCTTCGGCCAGTAGCGATGCTTTGATTTTTGAGCGCCGTGCCAGACTTGCATTTGGCGAAAGTCATCAATTTTTGCAATCACATCGCCCCATTGGATGTTTACTGTCTCGTTAATCCCCTCAAAGGGCTCTGTCCGAGCTGTCAGCATGAGTGAGAAAATGTCACCTATATCGGTGGTAATAGACAGGATAAAATTATCATCCGGCTCAGCAGCCGAAGCGGAAACCAAATTCAGCTCCACGCAATTAGGGAATTCACCACGCCACGAAACCATATGAACAAAAAGATCTATCCAGTGCCCGGCATTGCCGCATATTCGGGTACCTTCTTCCGGATTTCTGTACCAGTGGTCCTTGTCAATCTTGTGTCCCGAGACAAAACAATTGAGAGAAATTGCCCCTGAATATGGGTGCATCCTAGCCTTTAAACATTGGATGGCTTTTGACCAAGGCCTGTTGTATCCGACAAATATTTTGTCTTGTTTACTTGATGCGGCTTCATTTATTGCCACGAGTTGTTGAAATGAAACAGCCACCGGCTTTTCGACATATACCATCTTTCCGTGAGAAAGAGCTGTTATTGCATAATCCGTATGAGAAGCGTGATTTGAAGCAATATATACATATTTGACTTTTCGGTCGAGAAACGCTTCATTCGGCGATGTCACCACATTTGGCACCCCAAGCATGCGGGCCAGTGATGTCGACTTGGCTTTATCAATGTCATAACAATGAGACACCCTACGCCCGAAAGCCCTCGTCAAGTAATAGCCAATTGTTGCAAAGCCATATTGGCCACAGCCAATGATCACGACATCCGACGTTCCTCGCTTCCAAACAAGGGGCATATTCCACCGCATATGTCCAGCAACCTTGAATAAGGTACGCCCGATCCCATAAAGGGAAATAAAGCGTAAAATTTTTTTTACTCTTTCAAGCAAAGCATCTTCCTTAAAATACAACCCCAGAAGGCCGAGAGGCCGCTAGCCAAAAAGCCTATTATGCTTAGGCAATTTCGATAGAAACCAGATGATCACCTTCACGACCAGGAAGAGAGACAACAATTTAATTATTGGCCAAGTACTCGGGAAAATTGACGCGCGCGGTGATGATATCAGGTGTATAAAAACTATAGGCTGGATAAAAAAGATGGTCCTATAATTTTTGCTATACTTGAAAAAGAACCTTATTGACACCCACCAGATTGTCAAAAACACTGGCATATAAACTGGTCCAAACTGCAATGCTTCAGCAACAAAGTTTGACCCAATGCCTGCTCCCGAAAGATATGCTCCAAAGTTAAGTTGACTAGAAAAAGTATGATTCAAGTCTTGCCGGAGTATGGCTGTTGACTCTGATTGACCCACAAGATCTCCCCCGTAAAGCATATACTTGATGGGGAATATGACTGGCTCTAGTGCAAAAATGCTTTTAACTTCAATGTGATTATAGTTCTCTAAAACTACCGCCAAAGTATATTGTGCCTTACTCAAACCAATCGTAAAGAATCGTGTCAGCATGAAGGTGTCAGACCCAGAGTCAGATCGGGCAATTGACATAAAAATCAAGAAACCCAGCGCTAATGACAAGAGTACAGCGCCGCGCCCAATTCTAACTTTCAGTCCATAATAGGTTATTGCGTGCCATGTAATAAAGCAGAGAGGTACAATCAATGCAGACCTCGCCCCTTTCATAGAATCCAACACAGCAACCAAAAGAAAAAAGCCGGCCCCCCAGGAAAACCTTCGCCGGTCAGGCATTGCGGCAAAAAACATATAAAAACCGAGAGTGTTTAGTGTCCTAATAATACCCATCGCAGGCACGATTGACTCACGGTCTTGAAAGGAGGACGTGTAAAAAAAGGAGTAACCATATGAAGAAACAAGCCTAAATTGATCCACAAGATCCACTAGCACCGGGGGAAAAGTGAAAACCAGTAAAAAATAGGCAACCTTATAGAGGTTAAGGTCGAACCCAAGATTTGTTACCGCCCCAACTCTTTTCCGATAAAACAACGCACTAAGAGTCCAGATCAGCGCAATACACAGACCCGACGCGATATAAGATTTTGCAATTGAATCTGTGGAGAGATAGTTTGAAAAATTTGTTGCATAATTCAGAAGCGTGTCATCATAGACTAGCAACACTGCAGCAATAACCGTGCCCAACTGAAAGAAGACGAAATAAATAAACGTGAACCAGAACAGCCACGATCGGCCGCCATCTTTGTTGGCGAAAGCAATCGTTGTACAAACTAATGCCGATATACAGGAATATGATGCAGCTACTGTGACACTGACGTTTGACGATTGATAAAGAAGAATGCCTACAACCACGCAGCAATATATCGATATATTCAGTAAATGGCCAAAGGGCCTCCTTTGCCCTTCTGCGCTTTTTTTGTTACGAGTGCTCCAATCGAAAACCATCATACTTTTCACGTTTTAAGATCGGCATCCAATTGGCGAAATAGTTTTATTGCCCGGTAGGCTTGAGCATCCTTGGAAAAATTCTCTGCATAAGCTTCTCTTGCTCGCTTAGCGAATTTTCTTGCCCTCGCGGTATCTTCCAGAAGCAATGCAACCTTTTCACCCATAGATTCCCCATTATCAGCAGCGCATAGAAGTCCATTTTCTCCATCTTGAATCATCTCCGGGACGCCAGACACGTCTGTGGAGACAATTGGCTTTTCTAGAGCCATATACTCTGCCACGGTTCTAGGGAATGCCTCAGCTCGGCTAGGGAAAAGGCAAATGTCTGCTGCCCGCATAAATGCCAACGCATCATTTCGGTGTCCGTAGAAACAAAAATGCTGAGCTACACTTGATGCCTTAATGCGATTCAAAATTTCTCGCCCCCCCCACAACTCAGAAACCACGCCAACAATATGGATTTTAAATTGTGTGTAACCGAGGGCCCGCAATTTAAGCGCAGCATCGACTAGCATATCCTGGCCTTTGCGTGTCTGAACCGATCCCACAGCTACAAAATGAGCTTCTCCAGGGGCAAAACCAAGCGAAGCCCTAAGGTCTTGGCTATTCTTGACCAAGAGCTTTCCGACGACATCCTCATCTATCGAATTGGGTAGATAATAACAATGCACGCCTTCTTTGAGATAAGAGCGCCATCTTTCTAGGCCAACGCTGGAAACAAAGATCAAAGCATCAAACTGATGAAGATACTCGGCAGCATTTTTTACTTGAGCCTCTTTATCCTCTGAGACACTTTGCCATACAAAAGACTCCGGATTCCCTCTAACAACACATATTTTTTTAAATCGATCATCATCGACGATTTCAGGAGATGGGTACAAAGATGACCAAGAATTCACAAACAAAAAGTTTGGCGTTTCATCACTATAGAAATCTGCCAAGGGCAATCGTCTCTTTGCCCCAATGTTTTTCATTTTTACCAGCAAAAAGCGCGCAACACTTCTGAGAGTCGGACGGAGTTGATATCTTTTTGATAGTCGCCAGCTAGCATTGATTGCCTTAATTGACATGCCACCGTAGCTGGAAGCAGAAGCGGCAGATCTAGGAAATTTATCAGAAGCAAGAACGGTAACGTCTTCATAATGAAGACGGAGCATTTGGGCAAAATCAACCCCCGACAAGGACACTCCACCATTCCTTTTTGATCCAAGTGTATCAGAGACATATAAAATCACTACAATCGCTCCTGAAGATCTCTAGTGAAAAACACCAAGGCTAAAAGCCCCATTCCGGCAGAAGCGGACATCAATCCCAAAAAGGAAACAATATTTATTGGCACTAGATTTACGGACACAAAGAAGACGAATAATATCAAGATGTTACACTGGGTAACGCGGATAGTTCGCAACGCGGCCACAAAAAAGTTAAAAGAGATATAGTTATATACTGAATGGATAAGAATATATAGGCACAGCAACCCAAAGCCCAGAACCTGCTCGTCACTTAATTCACGATTGAGGAAAAGAACTGCAATAGTCTCATTCAACAAAAAACACGCTCCCCCAAGCCCAACAGCCACGATACTTGTTAGGTAACCCAAACGCAGACGAAGCAAACTATCACCTTGTTTAGACAAGAGGAACGGGAAAATCACATTAACACTTGAAGTAACTACCGTTGTAGCCATGTTGGTTATTCTAACAAGAATTGATACTATTGCGACCAAATCAAAATCAAAGAAGACGGGAGATATGAGCAAAACTATATGTGGTAAAGTATTATGTGTGGCGTTTAATGGTAACATCTCTCGGATTGACAATATGGTGGAAAAAAGCACTTTTTTTGGGGGCCTCACCAAAGAAACCTCTCTTGCTACCACCCAAAGTCCGACCAAGTGATCAAGTATATAAATACCAATTGTAAGAATTAGAAAAAGAATAAAATCGCTAGGCTCTTTTACAAAAATTAGTAACAATATCAGTAGTACCCCTCGAGACACTCCCCGCCTGATCATAAGAAACTTTTGCTTCAGAGTAGCCTGGAAATAGAACTCGCAAGACAAGGCACTAAACATCAAGTGCGCAAAAACCATCATCGCAACAACTTCGGTTCCCGGGGCTGCCGCTATAATGTATGCAACATAAAATGGCGTCGCGCCGAAAAGCAAAAACAGATAAGTAAAAATCCCAGAACTAGTAATTTGCCCTATATTATTTTTACCTGCACTAATATGCTTAACTAAAAAAAAGTGGGGTGCTGTAATAAGCAATTGAATAAGAGCCGCAGCCGAATTAACCAAATACCACTTTCCTAAATCCTCAAGGTTGAGAATTCTTACTAAATAGATATTTAGGAATATGGGAAAAACAATCAGTTGCAGCTGATTAATCAAATTGTAAAATAAATTTCCCTTCAGTGCTGCCACGTCACGCAATCCTCTGATTGGTGGAATTCCAGCCACTTAGTCAATACTAGTATTCGGTATCGCTCTTGAGGAGACCGCCATTTGGGGAGCTTAGTCGCCCATTGTTCAGAAATATTGATGTTAGCGAACGCCAGCTCACCCCTTGAAAACATCCCTCTTTTTGAGAAATACAGGTCCTTGCCCAACCTATCATTCAAGCGCTTTGTTAGAATTTTTTTTTCGCCCCGTGGCAATTCGGAAGAGTTGCAATCCAGCACGTACTGAAAGAGAGACTTGTTCAAAAATGGCGTTCGGAACTCTCTTGAGTTCCACATAGAAGCTCTATCCGATTTGGTATTTAAATAGTCCGATAAATTGTTCAGGATGGCTTGTTTGTACAAAACAGACAACGGATCACCTAGTGGATTGTCTTCCAATATTCTTTTAATTTGCCAGCCACCATGCTGAAGCAGCAGATCGCCTTCAAGCATTTGGGTGGACGACATGGGTATGTTTGCCAAAGCTTTTCGCCAGACACGTCGAAAATTTTCAGGAAGATGCTTCAAAACGTCAGAAACCTCCATAGCAAAATAGCCAACTTTGGTTGGGTTATTATCCAGTCGGTTCAAATACTTCCTATAGTTAACATAGGATAAAAACAATTCGTCGGCACCGTCCCCATTTAACAACACCCTTATTTTTGAAGGTACCGCACCGATCAAGCGTAACAATAACGGAAAAGCCACGTCAGATATCGGCTCATCCATTGAGGGTACAGAGTCATCCAGAAGCGATTCTAGTTGGCGCTGCTCAACGTCAATCATTGTATGAGGAAGACCTAAGGTTTCTGCCACCTGCGCAGCCCTAGATGTTTCTTCATCGCTGCCGTGACCGTACCGAACTGTGTAGCAATCTAGCCGACAAGCCAATTCTTGTTTTGCAACTGCTGCAACATAACTACTATCGATACCACCAGAAAGCATAAGCCCCAGAGGCACATCAGCCATTAATCGATCATTTAGTGATGTGATAAAAAGCTCTTCAAATTTTTCAATTGAAAACCTTGAGCTACGCTCAGCTACACCTTTCTTAAATATTGGATTGGTGTCACGCAAAGTTATTTCTTTTGACTTCAAGTTAAATTCTAGTATTTGGCCAGGCTCTAACCTTTGAACCCCTTCAAACACGCAACAATTCGGTGGTGCATATCCATTTCTAACAAAATGATGAAAATAGACTTGGTTCAACGGCAATTCTCGGCCGCTCATTTTCTGCAGCGCTATTATGTCGGATGCAAAAACGAATATTTCACCGTCGAAATAATAGTATAAGGGCTTCTCGCCAAAATAATCTCGGCTGAGCACTAGTTTCTTAGACTTTCGGTCTAGGAATGCGACAGCCCACATTCCATCAAAATCCCGAAAACAACCCTCCCCTTTTTGCCAGTATGATGCCAAAACAACTTCAGCATCACCTTCTGAATGCAGACCCAACCCGCTATCCGACAACAGCCGCCTTAGCGGTCGAAAATTGTATACTTCACCGTTAAACACCATATCTAAATCACCCATAGACATGGGTTGATCTGATTTGGAAGTGATGTCGACAATTTGTAGGCGACGATGGCCAAGCAGACACCGTAATGAGCCAAGCTCTCTAATAATGTAGCTCGCGTTGTCTGGGCCGCGATTACTCAGGCGCTCAGACGCACTGTTCCACCGAGCAACCAAGCCATCGGTTTTGATAGGCTCAACAATTCCAGCTATTCCGCACATTCGAGACCACGCAAACCGTCGCTCAGAAGATCATAAAGCTCTTCACGCACCTTCGAAACCTGTCGGAGGTCCCTGTAGTCAAAGACAAAAATCGGGCAGTCTGATACTTCTTGCAACACCTGATTGAAAGTTGAGTAGTAGGAAACTATTGCAGTTGTTTTGGGCACACTTTTAGTTTCGAGTATGACACCGCATCGCTTTAAAACAGCTGAATCAAACATGATTTTTCGAGGGTGCGGACGATAGATTATGGTTAACTTCTTTCCAAACTTTTCGTACAGTTTCTCAATTTCCTCTTCCTGCACTTTTCTCAATGCTGGACAACCCACAACCAAAACCGACGGCGTCAAAAAACACTGCGGATTTTGATCAATCTGTAAAGAAAATTTCTGTTTCGATTTCAATGGTTTATCAAAAATATGTGCCTCAAACTGCCTCGAAGCGCCTTTCGTGAAATACAATAAATTCCAGTCGCTTTTAAGCTTAGGTTCTGGCCCAAAAATAACGAAAGAGTTTTTTATGGCACTTTTCATGACCAAATCACCATGCTGCACCATAACTTTTTTGTCTAAATCGATGCCATCTAAGAGAATAGCCCATCGATCGTAATGATTAGATATCCAGACTTCTTTTGGTTTTTTTTCTAGAAGGGCGAAAAGTACAACAAACCACCTAAAGCTAGTGTAAGCATAAAGAACTAGGCCCCACGAACTAGGCCGCATGGCAAGCTTTATCACTTCCAACCAAGCCACCCACACCGCCCGATACAGATCTCTCATTGTGATAATATCAATCAATGAAAGGGGCCTCATACTCTTGGGCAAATCATCCGGAAACTGTCGCCATGGAAGGTATAGATATGTTTTAGGCAAAGTTTCTACTCGAGAAACAGACTGCAATGTTTCTGTTGTCGATGCCCCTAAAAAGAATCTAGAGAGTAGTCCTGAACTGTTATTGGGTTGCCGAATAACTCTCTTTTGCCAAACCAATCCGACGCAATCCTTAACCAAAAAAATGGGCAGAACCAATAAAGCCCAAAAGGGGATCAACAGCGGCATCAGCCAAGAAAAAATTCCTAGTATCTTCAGAAACCGTTTTGGCAACAAATAACTGTGCGGGAACCAGCCTACATTATCACAGCCCTTATAATGGCAGGCATTATAATCTGTGATCTGATACTCAGCCTCTAGGCTTCGCTTGAAGAGTTCACTATGGGACATATGATTGGGCAAGCCTTGCCAAGCCAGAGGTTTGTTTAGTTGAGCTGAATGCGGATTAAAGGCATTTAGGCAAAAATAATTATGCCCGAACTACTAGTCCGCCCTAAGGTTTTTGAGTGTTTCATTGATAAGCGTTGAAGATGTTCCGCCTGTATATGGAAAGTATATTATTTTTACACCAATCTCATCGAACTGTTTTTCATACTCTTTCCACTTATCAGTTTTATACCAATCATCCCCAACAAACATCACATCAAACCGATACCTATGGTACGCATCCATCTTGTCCATTGTAGATTGCGGCACCGCCAAATCAGTATACTTGATGTTTCTTACAAGCTCTATTCTCTCAACAAAAGGAATAACAGACTTTTTGTTTTTGTAACTAACCAATTCGTCCACAGTTACACCAACAATGAGTCGATCGCACATTGATTTGGCATTTCGCAATAGGTTTAGGTGCCCTACATGAAGAAGATCGAACACTCCTGTTGTATAACCAATTACCATTTTATCTCCAGCCCAGATTATCGAGGCAAAAATTTTGAAATCTTGTATATTCGTCAGCCTTACTTACCTGTCCAACTGTGGCAGAGAAACCAACTTTTGCACGGCTTAGTGCACCCTCAAGACCCAACTCTTTTGCTAAGCGCCTTAAATAGGACTTCGGAAGCCCATCAATATGCCTTTTCTCTATAGGCTCTCGATAAAGCATATTAAAGAGCTTGGTGGTAACAAAAGGGACCCTAGCTTCCTTTGATGCACACATAGAGGCTCCATCCATCCTCCTAAGCAGCCCTGGCAAATGTACACCAATGAAGAAGTCTTCCAGGAACTCGATAGGTTTCTTGTCTCTCATACAATCAGCTAGATAATCTAGGGTATCTAAACTCAATGCATCATAGCTCGAATATGTGTATCGATTGACAAATTCTGCAACTGATAAACTTTGAAGCCCGCTTCCCCACCTAAATATTCGATCGTAACCAAATAGTAGCTCGTCAGCACCTTCCCCCGTTAACACTACTTTCTCTTCGGCGTTCATTGACTTACAGACAGTATATATCAGCCCCTCATTCGGTACACTCAATGGCTCCCGCCGGGAAGACAGAAGCTCTGCCCAGGACGCCTCTAGCTCATCCTGCGTGATTTGCACCTTAACCAAATCCACCCCCAAAACACCGGCTGAGTCTGTTGCCCCTTCAAACTCATTGTTGCCCTCAAGACCTACGGTGTAACTCTTTTCAATATCCGAAAGCCCTAGAATAACGGCACTGTCCAATCCACCACTCAACAAGGACACAGTTTGGAAATCGTTGATTAAGTGCGAAGTAACCGATCTTACCAGCTCCTCTTTGAATTCCTCGTAATCCCCACCAACATCTTCCTCTGTTGGCATCCAATATGGATGTTCGCCTCTTTTAGAATCGTAATAATGCCCGGGCTTTAACTCCGAAACTCGGTCAAAAAAAGTCCGGCCTGCCAGCGGCCGCCGAAAAGCCTTCCACTCTGCTATTGCTATGTCAGAGACCCCACCCCCTACAATATCTCTCAATACCGCTGGCTCGGAACCAAAGGTTGTCTGACCATTGGCGGCTGAATAAAAAAGAGGCTTGATTCCGAGCTGATCTCTAGCCGCAAAAAAGCGATTTTCTATCTTGTCATAAATTACAAACGCAAACATACCTTCTAGGTATGATAAGCATTCAGTGCCAAGTTTCACATACAGTTCTAATAGCGTCTCGCTATCAGAGCGCGTCTTACACACAAGGTTAAAACGAACCCTCAGTTGTTCGTGATTATAAATCTCTCCATTGTAAACTAAAGCATATCTGCCACAAGCAGAACTCATTGGCATATTAGCGCCAGATGAGGCGTCCAATATGGTAAGACGATTGTGCCCAAGCAATGCTCTTCGTTGGCTGTCGACCCAAACCCCCGTATAGTCTGGACCTCGCCAAGTCTGTGCACGCAAATGCACATCCAACTTTGCTTCTGAAAAGTAGTGGTTTGTATTGGAGAACACAGCCAAAATGCCACACATATCTACAAGCTTCCTCTAAAGAAATTATCTGAATGGCGTCAGCTAAGTGCTTTAAATTGTTGGTATAAATTATCCAAGTCCTCGATGAAAGTGGAGAGCCTGTCATCTAGTTGGTCAACAACTTTTGATCTAAAGTGATCACGCTTCGGCCTCACTCTCGGAAGCCTCTCCTGTTTTAGTATTCTCCTAGTGGCCTTTGTTTTCTCCACACCCAGAAACGTGCCCACTTCTTCGACCATATTTTCTGTATCTGTACACAGTTGATCGAATGTAAGGATTTTAATTTTCGACTGCTGGTGTTTTGAACAGTTTAGATACCCCTCAAAATTGGTCTGTACGCAAAAATGTATCATTAGCGTCAGCCGTTCCAACGCCGTCATTTTTTCATAGTCGAAACCTTCGTAGTTCATCATAAACATTGGTACAATGGTTTCGCCAATATTTACCGAAAATTGAAATTCTCTTGGGTCTGTTCCAATCCGCTCGCCAAACCCCCTCCTTTGCCAGTCTAAAATCAACTCGTAAGGGTCTCTTATAATGTATATAAAACTGAGTTCCTCACCAAAAGCGTCAAAGAAAAGTTTTGCGTTTCTTAAAGCGTCATGCGGAGCCTCATTCAAGATCGGCCTATCTCTATAAATTCGGTCAAGTACCGCATCACCTTCTCTCATAAACAATCTTGCAAAGTATCGCCACCTATTCGCATTTTGCATAACTCCCGTGCTGTCTTTTGGGCGAAAATTTACATCTCTACTCATCATTATGTGATACAGCTGTTGATCTGCTTCAGTTCTTAAATAGGTAATTGCTGCGTCATCTGAAATTTTGCCAAGCCAGTGAATATATGCGATGTAGTCGAAAGGTGTATGATTTGACTGCTTCTCAATTCTGGTTAACGATCCCAAAATGTGGGACAACATTCCCTTTCCTGAACTCCCAATTCCATCTGCAAACACAATCTCCTTGCAAAGCCTGTTTTCACGCACCAGCTCCAAGCTAGTGTCACTCTTTCCTGTCAGATTTACACTCGCTACCATACGCCCCACCCTCCATCTACATTCAACACCTGACCAGTCATATAAGCCGACATGTCAGAAGCCAGAAACGCTATCGGCCCCCTCAAATCTCCTTCCTCAGCCATTCGCCCTAAAGGTGTTTTACTTGAATAACGTTTTATGAAATCAGGATGTTGCCCCCTTTGTATTCCGCCAGGAGATATTGCGTTGACCCTAACTTTTGGAGCTAATGCCGTCGACAACCAACGTGTAAATTGAAGCAGCCCTGCCTTTGACGCTCCATATGCTGCTGGGTTGTGCATGTTCAAACCCTCATATAGCGACCAATCTGGAGCTAATTCACCATAGATAGAACCAATGTTTATAATGCTTCCACCTACACTGTTTGTTAAGGATGGAGAAAATAGCTGGCTTAAGTGGAATGCCGCAGTTAAATTCACTTCCAAAGCCCTCCGCCAAGACTCTAGGCTTTGCTTCTCAAACGTTTCAGACCATCCAGATAAATCCGATGTCCCGACGAAAGCTGCATTGTTAATCAATATATCTACGTCACCCCCGAGGGTTACACGCTCAGCCAGGCCTTTTCTTTGCTCTTCGCACTCAAGATCACATATCTCTGAAGATACCGTCACATCAAAACGAGCAGATAAATTAGCCGCCAAATCTTCTATGCTACTTCCCGAAAGGTCGACGAGCACAAGATTGGCCCCTAATTCAGCAAGAGTCTCGGCTAAAGTCTGCCCTAGGTTTCCTGCGCCACCCGTGATAACGGCGGTTCGATTTTTAAGGGACATAAGTCCGGCTATTTCAGTCACAATGAGCCCTGTCTTTTTTTCATTAAAAAATCTGCAATCTCAAAATCATGATTTGTATCAATATCAATTGAACGCTCTACGGGAACAACTACCCCCCTAACACGTCCATCGAAAACGTTTCTTTCTGACAATATGTATCTAGGATTAGCCACATATGCTATGGTAGTCATATCCATTACAACTGGGGCATCTTGGCGGCGGTCGAAGTTTGTCGCTCGCGCGTTAACAGGAACTAACGTACCATCAGCACGCGAGCGGACCATGTTAAACCATGGATTGCGGTGTGCTTCAGTCACGGCAACTACTATATCCGACTGTCCTTCAGCGAAAAGGTCAATGCAAGAAGCAATATCCTCCGGTCGACGCAAAGGTGAGGTGGCGGGCACAGAAATAAAGGGATCAGGTAGCACTCCCTCTTGTTCTTTCAGAAACTTTAGTGCATGCCGCCAAGCGTCCCACTCCGAAGCTGTATCGCTAGCAAGTTCATCTGGACGAATAAAAGGAACTTCCGCGCCATGATCTCGGGCGATATCTGCAATTTCGGGTGTATCAGTTGACACTACAACGCGGCTGATTTCTGGCACGGCTAGCGCTTGCTGAATTGCCCAACCAATCAAAGGTATTCCTGCCAGCGGTTTTATATTCTTGCCGGGAAGTCCCTTTGAACCTCCCCGAGCAAAAACAAAGGCGGTCAGGCTCATTGTATAGATCCCCCAATATTCATACGGCGGCCACCCTTAGCCGCGGAATTTCGTGCAGCGTCAACGAGTGTCATAACGGCAAGACCGTCAGCTCCATTTGCTGCAGCTTCATCTGGCACACCTGTTTCTATGGCCCCCAACAACGCTCCTATCTGAGCACGGTAACTGTCATCTCTATTAACCTTGACAGCCAAGATATCCCGCCACTCCCCATTTGCGGGGGAAAAACGTTTCAAACTACCTGTTATTGCATCCCAGCGAAGGCTACCATCCGAACCGATAGCGGTACAGACCCGCGTAGTGTCTCGGCGCAAGAAATCCATGACCACCTGCGCAACAGCACCGCCCCTAAACCCCAGCTGCAACATAGCGCTATCTTCGACATCGATTTCCAGCTTTCCCAAACGGCCCAACCACCCAGCTATCCAGGAAATTTCGCCAAAAACCCAACGTAGCATGTCCAACTCGTGGCTGAGCTCCAAGAGCACGCCACCGCCGAGCATTGCTTGCGCAGAAACACTCTGCCTATAGTCTGTTTCAGGCCTCCAATCTGGCAGGTGCTGACCCATAGTGTGCTGAACAGAATAGATCTCTCCAATGGAGCCACCTTGCAACTCGGCTCGAAAGCGCTGCAAGGTAGAAAGGAAGCGCAAGTTGTAGCCCACTTGGAGAACCAAGCCCCGTTCGGAACACAACTCTAGCAGTTCAGAAACATTTTCAGCGCTATCCGAAAGTGGCTTTTCGACCAAAAGATGCGCGCCAGCTAACGCCAAAGCCTTGGCTGTTTCCAAATGAAATGGGGCTGGATTCGAGATAACTGCAAGCTGAGGGCAAAAGTTTACCGCATCCTCAAGCCGACTAAAGCACCCATTGGCGTGAGGGGTATCATCAAAGCGAACTGAGTGGCGCAATACACGGATGTCCGCACACGGCAGAGCTTCACGTAACAATCTGAGATGACGCCTACCAATACTACCCAGCCCCGCAATCAAAAGGCGATCGATCATTAAGCGCTCTCCAAATGACGTCGCAAGTTAACACTAATGATATCATCCCAGGTCGCTAATTGGGCGCCACTGTCCAGCAGTGCATTACGCGCCTTCTTAAGCCCATCCCCAACAAAATTGAATAAGTGAGCTGTTGCCACAGCATCGACATTATCGTGCATCAGCCCCTCGGCAAAATGCTTTGCATTACCAACGCCTCCCGCCAGAATCACCGGAAGATTCCAGCCTTCCGGAAGCAAACTCAATGTGTCGAAATCATACCCCTGACCCGTACCATCTCGATCAATGGAATTAAGATAGATTTCTCCAACGTTACCACGAGCATGCCAACCGAGCACCTCGCTAACGGGAACATCAAGCTTCTCACTACCGTCGCGAATATAGACATTATATCCGCCAGGGTTCCGTTTCAAATCAACCGACCCAACCACGCATTGTTGACCAAATTCACGAGCAATTTCCTGGACAAGTTCAGGTTGTTCCACAAGGGCGGTATTGACAACGACTTTGTCAGCTCCGGCTCTTAAAAGTGCTTTCGCATAGTCAACGCTGTCTATGCCGCCTCCCGCTGCTATTGGAGCAAAGCACCCCTCAGAGATTTGAGCCAACGCCCTGCAGAAGGCTGATCTATCTCGTTCACCACGGCTAACATCCAAAACAATCAGCTCATCAATGAAAAAGGCGACATCAGCAAAATTATAGTTTCGCTGCAACCAATCCAAGTTTCCAACTTTCTGAAGCCGGAAGTTCCGACTTAGCATGAATTGTCCCTTGTCAAAAAGTAGTGTGAAAATGATGCGCTTCTTCAGCATTTGATTACTCTGCCAAGAAATTGGATAGAAGCCTCAGACCGTTAGTCTGGCTCTTTTCCGGATGGAACTGTGTACAAAAGATATTTTCATACTCATACGCTGCTACAAAATCTTCGCCGTAGTTGCATAGGGCAGTGCTTCCTGGCCGGTTTTCAACATTTAACCTGAAGGAATGAACAAAGTAGAAATCTACCGGCCGGCCAAACCCAGAGAACAACCTACTGTCTTGTTCGAAGCGCACCTTATTGAAGCCCACATGAGGGACTTTAAGACCTGCCTTTCGAGGTAATCGGGTCACACTACCACTAAAGAAACCAAGCCCTGATCGGCCACCGTCCTCTACGCTATATCCAGCCATCAGTTGCTGGCCGAGACATATACCGAGTATCTTACGGTTCTTGACTAGCACAACTTCCCGCAGCGCGTCTGCCAGCCCCGTTTCCTCTAGCTTGGCCATCGCTTTATAGAATGAACCAACACCTGGCAATATCAAGCTGTCTGCTTTAGCCACATCCGCGGGGTCTCCACTTACAATCGGCTCAACTCCGAGATAGCGCAAGGCACCAAGAACCGAGTGAAGGTTGCCCATGCCATAATCAACGATTAGGTGCACTGCCCCCATAATCAAACCACCTTAAAGAGGGGGCGCCAGCGACCATCCACTTTTTCAAACAATTCTTTATTGGCCCAGCGGTCCAACACCGCGTCAAATTCCTCTGCTGTCATCTCATAGTACTGCAGGTAAGTTTCGATGTATTCTTCAGGATAGTGTCCATCATAAAGGCGTACTAGGTTCACAGCCTGAGAACGATCCATCGCGCCACGACGGATTTCAATCGAGGCGTCTTGATTGGCTCGACCAAAACCAAATTTTAAAAACATTAGATAGGTATGAAGGGCATAGAGAGCCTGGTCGTTCTGAGCAAAATTAGTAAACGTACCAGCGTTGGACCCATCCGCCTCTTGAAGGCCGCAATGCTCCTTAGCAACCAAGTAGTTGCGGTATGGATCCCAGTTCTCAAAATAAGACCAATGAGTAATTTCAATCGGTGTACGCTCTAACTCTTCTTCCGTCGGGAACCTAAAAAAATTCAATTCTGAAGGTAAAATATCAGCCGACTTCTCTATGATCTTCTCGTAGCCACCCTCCAGATAGATCTTCTTCATGTAGGCAACATCATATATCGGGTTTTTATCCGTCTCGGTGGTGCCACCATACTCAACCTCGCCGTCTTCGCCATAGAAGATCAAACCGATACCAAGTCGAGCAGCCAAACGCACTGGGGCAGCCTGCATGGCCGTGAGCCAGCCAAAATATGGAAAACCCATTTCCACAAGGCCCCTCCGATTCAGGATTCTTACCGCCTCATGGGCAACGTTAACGCTCATATGATTATAGCCAGATTCCACAAAATTGCGCAGATTGGTTTCGCCGAGCTCTAATGGAAGGGGGGGCGTAACCGTTACGCAAAGTGGATTCATGCCATATTTATGCTTCAAGTTGTAACTGACATAGGAGCCATCCTTGCCGCCGCTTACAGGCACCAGCACATCGAACTCACCATCATTGCGCCGGTGCTTGTCAAGAAGCGCCTTGAGCTCTTTCTCACGTGCCACCCAGTCCAATGTTTCTTTCTTTTCCATCCACTGGCAGGCGTTGCACCGTCCGCGTTCATCGAAGCAGATGCGTGGGCGCGTGGACATCGCCAGGCAGTTGCTACACCAGTGCACCTGATTGGTTGAAGTATTTGTCATGCTGTTACTCTTGAGTTTTTTCCAGGTTTCTTGAGAGTTCTTGGTTGGCGCGCTCAAGGTCGTCCGGGCGTCCTACATCCAACCAAGGTTCGTGCATTGGATAAGCAACGGTCCGAAGGCTAGCGGCTCGCAGCTTATCAAATAGGGTGGGCATATCACAATGCGAATAGCGTTCCAGATGCCCTAGAGTCTGTGGCGAAAAGGCATAGATACCAGCATTAATGTGACTGCGCGAAATTGGTTTTTCGTCAAAGCCCGTAATATCAACACCTTTCATTCGCACCACACCGAATGGGTTTGTCCACTCGAAAACACGAACCGCCATTACGGCATCTGCATCATGGCGGGTACGAAAGTCAATCATTTGCCCGTAGTCTATATCTGTAAGGACGTCGCCATTAGTGACAATAAAGGGGTGTTCCGGCCTTGGGTCCAGTAGAGACAACGCACCAGCCGTGCCAAGGGGTTGCTCTTCTGTCAAATAGCTTATTTCAACGCCCAAGCTCGACCCGTCACCAAAATGATCACGAATCATCCCACCCAAATAATTTAGCGAGAAAACGAAGCGCACAAACCCCTGACTCTGGGCTCGTTCGACGATATGCTGTAGTATAGGTTTTCCTGCCACTCGCAACATCGGTTTAGGGCAGTTTTCTGTATAGGGTCTTAGTCGGGTGCCTTTGCCACCCGCCATAACTACCATGACGTTTTCACGTTCCGGCGGAGTGTCAAGCTCCTCCCATAAGTGTAGACCAATGGGGCAACCATTGTCATCTACAACAGGAATCTGATGCACTTTGTTTGCAGACATCAACGAGCGCACCAACTTTCGGTCCGTTCCTTCAGGTACAACAAGGGGTGATCTATTGGCTATTTCTCGGACCGAGTCTTCCATCGACAGCCCCCTTAGCAAGCCTCGGCGAAGATCCCCGTCCGTTACTGACCCAAAAAGACGCCCATCTTCACGTACACACAGAACCAGTTGGACCGCGACCTCATTTAGGTTCCGGATGGTTTCGGCCAAGGTTGCGTCAACAGGCAGGATTGCTCTGCGCCAACGATTTTCCAAGTCTACCATTTTGGGGTATCCATATTAGTGGAACGAGAAAATTGAAACATTTTAGTATTCCCTCATAACTCTGCACCTGAAGACGGCAGGTCCACAAACCCTTTCGGTCCAGGGCTCGGTGCCCAATCTTCAATCACTTGCACCGTTCTTGCTGAGGCCCCGCCGTCTCCATATGGATTAACGGCCCCCTTGATAACGGACTGAAAATCAGGGCTATACAGTCGAGAGATGGCATTGTAGATTGCCTTCCGGTTGGCTCTGCAATCAATTACACTTGCTGCACGAAGGCGCCCATCCTGACGAGCGCCTATATTGACTGTCCCTTTACCAAAGGCAGGAGCCTCAATTATACCGCTCGAAGAATTGCCCACAACGCCATCTACTTGTGCTAAGGCAGACAAATACCGTCGCTGCCCAAGCGAAACGTGGGCGCAAGCCCGCTCGGGGTGGGTTGCTACAAAGTCTTCGATCATAGAAAACAAAATGCGACCTTCGGTGTCGGCATTAGGCATAGTGAAAATCAGATGAGCATCTGTATCCTCAAGAGCCGCCAGCAATTCGGACATTTGCGTCCGCGCGCTCTCACCTGTTGCGGTTTCAGGATGGAAGGTAACCATTAGATTCCGACCTCCAAGCGAAAAGCCAAGCGATGCTTCAAGTTCCGCTCGATCCATACGGTCCAATCTGACAATGCTGTCAATACCAAACCCTCCCACATTCCAAACACAGGCGGGCTGCTCACCCATTTGGATGATACGCTGACGATAAGGCTCTGCCGCAGCAAAATGCAGATGCGCCATCTTGGTTATGGCATGCCGAATGGGATCATCGAAAGCACCTTCCGTGATTTCACCACCATGCAGGTGAGCAATTGGTATTCTTGCAATCATTGCTGCACTTGCAGCAGAGAGAATTTCGAACCTGTCCCCCAAAACCACAATCAAGTCGGGTTTGAGTTGTGCATATGCGTCGGCGAACCCCATCAGAGCCAACCCCATTGACTTGGTGATTGCTGTTGCTGTGTCAGAGCTTAGCAACATTTCGACTTTCCAGTCGATTTGATAACCATCGGACTCTATTACTTGCCACGTCGAACCAAATTCTGGGGATAATTGCATGCCCGTTGCGATTATCTGAAGCTCACATGCATCGGACTTATGCAATCCTTCAATGACCCATCGCAAGAGACCATAATCGGCACGAGAACCTGTTATAACGCAAACACGTTTCATAGGGCTATTTCCTCGTCTTCGGAAAAATCGCGCGGCGCTGGTTGGCCCACCACTTCGTCCCAACGCATGGGTGACATCCCCGTGCCCGGTCGCTTGGTCGTCAAATTGTGGTCCGAAAACACCTCACCCTTTTTGATGCGCTTTGCAGCAACTATGGATTTGCGAGCAATGGGCTTGTTCAGGACTTCCGAACAAGTCGGCCGTTTCGTTGCAGTTCCCAGAGCCTCTTCAATACGGCGAACACCTCTTATCATCGTAGCTAGCTCAGAGGGCTCGAGACTTGCCGCATGATCGGGGCCGGGCAATTTACGATCCAAAGTAAAATGCTTTTCTATCACCGTTGCGCCCAAAGCTGTGGCTGCGATAGCAACCTCGATGCCTTCGGTATGATCAGAATAGCCAAAAGCTACACCGAAGGCTTGGCCGATGGTTCGCATAGCGAGGAGATTTACTTCACTGAACGGCGCTGGGTATTCTGTAGTGCAATGCAACAAGGTTATCTTGTCTCGCGATGTTCCTCCTGCTTCCAGAGCCTCAATCGCAGCCTCTATATCGCCCATGGATGCCATACCAGTGGACATAATCACATCCCGCTTAAAGCTCGCTACCCTGCGCAAGTAGGGCAAGTTGGTAATTTCACCAGATGGTATCTTGAACAGTTCCAGTCCTAACCCATTGAGATAGTCAAGGCTTTGAAGATCGAAGCCCGTCGAAAAGAAGCCAATACCAACACTTGCACAATAAGCGATAAGCTCGCGGTGATCAGACTCGCTCAATTCTAACCGCTTCAACATGTCCAACTGGCTGTCCGATTCACCGTCATTGCGAGCCTGATAAATCGCTTTTTGGGCAGCGCGAGAGGCAATTTTTTCAGCTGTGAAGGTTTGGAATTTCACCAAGTCAGCTCCTGCATCAGCGGCAACATTCACAAGCCGTTTTGCATGCTCAATGTCGCCGTTATGATTGACACCGGCTTCAGCGATCACCAGCACATGGTTTCTATCGCTCATTGAACAGCTCTTTCGGTTGTTTGCCTAATGAGGGACGAGGGCGGAATGTCATTGCGGATTACGCACCCCGCCCCAATAATACTGCCAGCACCAATAGTGACGCCGTTTTTCAATATGGCGCCGGATCCGATAAAGCAGCCCTCTTCCACTATTACATCACCGTTAACGCGGGCCCCGGTTGCAATATGACAGTGGTTGCCGATCTTGGCATCATGCTCGACCAAGCTCTGACTATTGAGGATACAGTTAAGCCCTACTGTTGCAGCAGCATTCACTATTGCACCGTGCATAACCAGAGTGCCCTCACCCAAACTAGAATGATGCGACACATAAGCGTTTGGCGAAACGATAACGGGCAATATGGCCCCGGCCCGTGCCACACGCTCGAATGCTCGACACCTTGGCTCCGGAGATTTGATCTGACCTATTGTGACAAAGGCAAACGAATGCGCGGAAACTAAGCCAGCTAAATCGTCGTCCGTACCGATCACGGGATAACCAAGAACGTTATCATAATCAGTAGCGGGCCTTTCGATAATACCGGCGATACTGTAACACCCCTCTTTTTCGATCACGTCAATGGCGGCCTTGCAATGGCCGCCACCACCGATGAGTATCAAACGAGTCATATCAAAGTTCCCGCTAGGTGCGCTGATGATGGCACATTGATTATCCGAGCAGCTAGATCCTCGGTTATAGGCAGGGCGGAGCGCGGAGCATCAGCATAAACTGGCAACGTATGCATTGGTTCCCACACAGGCCGAGCCATTAGGTCTGCATCATTTAGTATTTTAAGTACGACATCTCGCGCCGCTGACACATGTGGGGCCAAAACAAAGGTATTAAGCCAATAGTTAGATTTGGCTCCTTTGGGCTCTACAAAAACCTTTAGATCAGGGTGGCCGGAAAAAGCTTCGATATAGGCCTGCGCCAAACGGCGTTTTTTTTCTAGCCGCGCCTCAAGCTGGGCCAACTGTGCCACGCCTAGAGCAGCATTGAGATTTGGCATGCGATAGTTATAGCCGATATGGTCATGCATAAAGGCCCAAGGGTGGGGCTGCTTAGCTGTTGTTGTCAGGTGTTTCGCAAATCGGGCAAGGCGTTCATCATTGGTGACAATCGCACCGCCGCCTCCGGTAGTCAAAATCTTATTGCCGTTAAAGCTAAGCGCGCCAATCGACGACAGACTGCCACAGGCCCGGCCATCATAGAAGCTGCCAAGAGCTTCAGCAGCGTCTTCTATGACCTGCAGACCAAAGTCTTCCGCGACAGCATTCACACCGTTCATGTTCACCGGGTGGCCAAAAACATGCATCGCTACGATTGCGGTGATCCGTCGGTTGGTGTGCCTGTTGTATAAGTGTCCATTCGCTAGTTTTCCAATCTCTTCAATGTGGCGCCGCAAGGCTATAGGGCAGATGCCTAGAGTCTGTTCCTCAATGTCCACAAAATGGGGGACAGCGCCTAAATGGCTTGCCGCATTGGCCGTAGCGATAAAGGTCAGGCTGGGCATCAACACCTCATCGCCTTTAGCAACCCCAATAGTCCTTAGCGCCACTTCGAGAGCCGCTGTACCATTGACAACGGCGACGCCATAGCGAGCACCGCAGGCTTTAGCAATCTCCCCTTCGAAACGATCCACATATTGACCGACTGATGACACCCAGCCAGACCGGATACAATCTGTCACCAAGGCTTCTTCTTCACCCAGGAATTCAGGTTCATGCAAGGGAACAACTCCTTCAGGAAACCCAAGGAACCGCTTCAACCTGTCCTTAATTTCGCCAGCGAGGGCGGCATGGTCGGTCATGATGGTCTCAGATATTGTATCGGTCGGTTTTATAGCAAGCTAGGTTGGCCGGGTCCTGAAACCAAGCGGCTGTCTCAGCAAGTCCACGAATAAAGCCGTCATGGCCACTAAAGTCTGGCGACCAATCGATTAAGCTCTGGGCCTTTTTCGTACACGCATAAAGCCGCTCGACTTCGCTTGCGGCCGGACGAATTCTGTCGGCGTCCTCTATCACTTCCACTTCAACCCCCATAGCCTCCGCTATCATGGATACGGTATCGCCTATTGAAATTTCGAAATTGCTACCGATATTCGTGACTTCGCCAATGCTATTGGCACTATTCATCGCCTGTACAAAGCCTCGCGCCGTGTCACGGACGAATGTAAAGTCACGAGTCGGGTGTAGTGCGCCAAGTTTGATTGTACGCGATCCGCTGGCAATCTGACCAATGATAGTAGGAATTACAGCACGTGCAGATTGCCGTGGACCATAGGTGTTAAAGGGCCGGAGAACCGACACCGGCATATTAAACGACCGCTGAAATGCAAGTGCCATCTGGTCAGCTCCGACCTTAGATGCAGCATAAGGTGACTGTGCATTGACCGGATGCTCTTCAGTAATGGGTACAAATTGCGCCGTGCCATAAGTTTCTGAGGTGGAGGTGCACACGGTGTGTGTGATGCCATAGCGTCTAGCTGCCTGTAATACATTTAATGTACCAGTGACGTTGGTTTGCACATAAGCATCTGGTGCCTGATAACTAAAAGGTATAGCAATTAGAGCAGCCAAATGCAGAATCTTGTCACAACCCTCAACAGCACCGTCAACCCCATGTGGGTCACGAATATCGCCTGAGATGACTTCAAAATGCCCTGCCACATCGCTCGCTACACTATCGAGCCAGCCCCATGAGTTGAAAGAGTTATAATAAGTGAAAGCGCGAACATCATAGCCATCACGCACCAATGTTTCCACAAGGTGGGATCCTATGAATCCGTCGGCGCCAGTTACCAGTATTTTCTTCTTCATACCACCACATCAAAATTGACAAAGCTTAGAACAACTTACTATAGGGTTTTTGGGCCAAATCAATCCAAGGTTCATTTGATAAGCTTTATCCTTTATTGAAATAAGCTTCTGCAAACTCGATTGCCATTTATGCCACTTGAATAACCCTTTAACCCCAATAGCTCTAAAAGTATAGCTAAGCCCTACTCACAACAACGAAACATCTCGAATATTTTCTATTGTGATTAAATTGGAACTGAAAAAATTGAGATTTGTTCCCAAAAGGCGGCACCAAATACTTCATTTTTCCCAGCATTAAAATCCTGCCGCCCTTGGTCGAGCCTCCCAAGAGAATTTTACAGCGAAACTGAAGCTGGTATTAGCCATCCACACAAGAAAAAGGACACTGAATACAAATTCAGAGAAGATAGAATTTGCTTAGCCCCCAAAAGATCACATTCCACCATTTGCGCTATGATCGATTTGCTCATGCACTAAATATACACCAGCTGCTAAAAGGCCTGTAAATAGATAAGACACACTAGGCACCTGAAACGGAAAATCAATGATAGAATGCAACCCTAGCTGGAGAAATAACGCGCCGATTAGCAACAAAAAAACGCTGTACCTTTGACCCTGAAGCGCACTTTTAAAGAAGTAAACGATGGCGTACATGTAAGCAATAAGAGCGATAGTCGCAATAGGGACACCTGCTGTCACAGCCAATTCTATAACATCACTATGCGCCCTCAAAACGGACACAGGCACAGGACCCGGAAAAACATCTGGACTCCTATACTGAGCAAAGGCATCTGCAAAGGTTCCCAATCCGAACCCTAAGTATGGCCTATCCTGTATAGCCTCTAGAGACCCTTTATATATCTTGAATCGCATGTCGCCCGTATCCAGGCTATCAATTCGCTTAAAAAAATTGTCACCACTGATACTTATTGTTGCTGCTATGCATATGAAAAGGCTTACAACGAAGAAGCTCTTCCTGCGTCTAGCTTTTTTATCCCGAACTAGAAACACCAACCCACCAACCATTGCTAAACACGAAAGTAGGGTTGTTGATCCCCCCCCCCTGGAGCCAGTTAAAAGTAGGGCGGTCAATAGAATGATCCCACTCAGCATCAACGCAGTAACCCTAGAATAATTAGTGGCTAATATCGTCACGAATCTGTGGCCACCTGTGTCAGTTCGCGAGAGCTTTTTTGACATGAACCAAAACGAGTATGCTATGATGCACTGCAATCCGATGCCTGCAAACGCAGCAAAACTGTTTCTATTTACAAAAGTCGATGTCAGGGCACCTATTGAAGCCCACTTTTCGAACCATAATATTGAGTTATCCCCGGATAAGAATACTATCAAACCATATACGCTGTAGCAGGTTATTATTAGTGCAACGACCAGAATAAAGTCCAAAACCTTATTGGGTTTCTCAAAGGCATTCAAAACTAGCAAGAACCATAACAAATGCGATAGTATTAACGTACTTGTCATGATGGTTTGACTCTCAGAAACCGTGAGAGCAAAAAAAACTTGGAGTCCTCCTCCCAGTAAAACCAATACTACCCCAAACAAAGGGAAGTAAAAACTTTTTGGAATCCGACTGAAAACTCCCCTTCGCGACTGCAATACACTGAGGGCAGCAAAAAAGCCAATATATGCTACCCAAAAATATCGCCAAAATGGAGGGGTGCTAGCAAATGGAAGAGGGCTAAGAAATATCAGGAAATAAATTTTCCACACAAGGCTGCTCCCCTGAGTTAGCTTGTTGGAGTTGAGTCAATCCTAGAGCATTAGTGGTGTTACTAAACTAATTCAATCAAACATTCCCGATCGAACTGTATAATGCATTGACCACATCTTCATCTGAACCGAGTTAGTAAAGGTTTCCGGAGAATTAATAATCAATGGGCAAGACCGCAAGGTATCGCATGGAACAGGTAGATAGCACTGTGATCGGTGCGAGGATGGTCGGGATTGCCGCTGCAAGACAGCTAGCTGAGCAAGGCCGAGAATTGATTCTTCTAGATGCAGAGGCAACTTTCGGTGCACAAACATTTTCTCGCAACAGCGAAGTGATCCAAGCTGGTGTCTACTACCCAAAGAACTTCTTGAAAGCTTTTTATTGTATAAGAATTAGTCAAGCTCTCTAAAGCTACTGCAAAAGCCGCCACATTCCTTTTCAGCAGTGCGGCAAGCTGAATGTTGCGACAAATGAATAACAGCACCCGATCCTAGAACAGCTTGTGCATCATGCTAAAGGCGCTAGCGTTGATGACCTAAGACTTTTGTCTATTGAACGAATCAAGGATCTGGAACCTGATATCAAAGCAGTAGCAGGCATTCTTAGCCCCTCCACAGGAATTATCGGCAGCCACACCTTTATGATAACCATGATTAGGGAATTAGAGGCTCTTGGTGGGATCGTTGCTTACCGCTCACCTGCGCTTAGCGGTAGAGCAGAAAATGGTTTAATAACAATGGATACTGGAGGCGAAGGCTCCCTCTCGGTTGCCGCCAGAACTGTTATCAACTGCGGCGGTCTGAATGCCCGCCACATCGCGAATTCCATCTGCGGCACACCTGCGCGGTCCGTTCCAACACCCAACTAGGCAAAGGGAAGTTATTTTGCCTACCAAGACATAATGCCGTTCAGTCACCTTATTTACCCTGTGCCAGAGCCCGGCGGCCTTGGCATCCACCCAACCCTAAATCTGGCATATCGGGCCCGTTTCGGACCGGATGTGGAGTGGAGAGAAAAAGCCGAATTTCGAAGTCAGCCAGCACAAGCTTGAAGCCTTCAACCAGGTCATATGCCGCTATTGGCCGGATGTGGAAAAGGCTCGCCTAGTCCCAGGTTTTGGGGGTGTGCGCACTAAGATATCTGGCCCAGGCGCCCCTGCGGGAGATTTCGTCATTTCCGGACCCGCTGATCAGGGCGTGGACGGCACCTTAAACCTGTTTGGTGTCGAATCCCCTGGCCTAATTTCAGCCCTATCACCAGCCCAAGCCGTGGCCACAATGAGTGGCAAATAGCCAATTTGCAGACCAACGATCAAACAAAAAAGCCACCGGATCGGTGGCTTCTTGTAACTCACTGAATTTTCAGAGAGAAGATGGAGCGGGCGATGAGATTCGAACTCACGACCCCAACCTTGGCAAGGTTGTGCTCTACCCCTGAGCTACGCCCGCTCAATCGCGTATCCGACCGGTCAGGTCGGCGGGGTAACAGGCGGCAATGCCGTCTGCGTGGCGGGATAATAGCCATGAGCATGTCCTTTGCAACACCTTTTTTAAATTTTTTGAAAAATCCTATTAAGCCCATGATTAATATGGAAAATTATGCGATATATCGGGCGAAATTCAACGCTGGTACAGGAACAAACCATGGAATCGCCCCTTCAGGAAGAGGATCTGTTTGCCTTTTTGGACTCGCTCGGCATCAAAACCGAGACTTACCGCCATGCGCCGGTCTTTACCGTTGAAGAGGCCCAGACTGAGCGCGCCCACATGCCTCAGGGCGGCGGCCACTGCAAAAGCCTGTTCGTGCGCGACAAGAAAAAGCGCCGGGCGCTGGTGATGGTCGACGAGAACCGGCGGGTGGACCTGAAAGCGCTGTCCGCCGCCCTGGGCATGGGCCGGCTGTCGTTCGGCAGTCCCGACAGCCTGATGGCCATGCTAGGTGTCATCCCGGGCTCGGTAACGCCTTTTTCGCTGATCAACGCCCAAGTCAAGTCGGGCGAAGAGCCACCCCTACTGGTCGCGCTCGATGCCGCCATGATGGCCAAGGCCCCGCTTTATTATCATCCGCTCCATAACGCCGCGACCACCGCCATTGCGCCGGATGACCTGGTGCGCTTCATCCGCGCCTGTGGCTATGAGCCCGTGACGGTGGACCTGGATCAGGCGCCGCCCATCCAAGCGTCATAGAAATTCCCCATTTCCGGTCTGGCAAAGGCGCGATGAACCGCTTATGGTCGGGACGGAACAATTAGAAATCACCCAATTCCAAGAGTGTTGATTATGGATCAGTTTATGGCAGGCGGCGATGCCGCACAGGCCGGCAATCAGGTGTCTATCAAAGACGGCACCATCGAGACCTTCCGCGACGATGTCATCATGGCATCTCAGGAGAAGCCGGTCATCGTCGATTTCTGGGCGGACTGGTGCGGCCCCTGTAAGCAGCTGATGCCTGCGCTCGAAGCCGCCGTGAAAGCCGCTGGCGGCGCTGTGTCGCTGGTGAAGGTCAATGCCGACCAGAACCAGACCCTGTGCGCCCAGCTGCAGGTCCAAAGCCTGCCGACAGTGCTTGCCTTCTGGCAGGGCCAGCCTGTGGACGGCTTCCAGGGTGCGGTACCACCATCGCAGCTCAAGACCTTCATTGACCGACTGCTGGATATGGCAGGTGGCGGCAATGGCGGCGGTGACCCGCTCGCGGAAGCGCTGGACCACGCCGATGGGGCGCTGGATGAAGGTGAGGCCATGCAGGCGGCGCAGATCTACCAGCAGGTGCTGCAGCATGACCAGACCAACGCCCGGGCGCTCGTGGGTATGGCAGACGCTTCCCATAGGCTGGGACAAGCGGACCAGGCCCAGTCGCTTCTGGAGGCACTGGACGACGAAGCCATGAAAGACCCGAAGGTGGCCGAACGCGCCGCGCGGGTAAAAACCGCGCTTGAGCTTGCCGCCCAGGCCGAAAATGCGGGCGATGTGGCTGAACTTGAAGCCAAGGTCGAGGCCAACCCGCAAGACTATCAGGCGCGTTATGACCTGGCGCTGGCGCATCAGGCCCGCGGCCAGATGGACGCGGCAGCCGAAGCCCTTCTGGGCATCATCATGCGGGACCGCGAATGGAACGAGGATGCCGCGCGCTTGCAGCTGCTGAAGCTGTTTGACGCAGCCGGCCCCACCGATCCTTTCACCCTGAAGTATCGTCGGCGCTTGTCTTCGGTCTTGTTCAGCTAGGGAGCCCATCGTGACGCGTGAGAGCAAAACATTTGAAGCCTTGCCGTCCGTGATCCCTGTGTTCCCCTTGCCCGGCGCTATCCTGCTGCCGGGCAGCAGCCTGCCCCTGAATATTTTCGAGCCGCGCTACCTGCGCATGGTGCGCGCCGCAATCGAGGGTCATAACCTCATCGGCATGATCCAGCCCAAAGGCAACGCCCAGGTAACCGTACCTGAACTCTACGGCGTCGGCTGTGTCGGCAGTATTGCAGATGTGCAGGAAACCGACGACGGCCGCATCCTGATCCGCCTCAAGGGCCTGTCCCGTTTCGAGGTGGCAGAGGAACTGGGCGTCACTACACCCTACCGCCAGGTGCGCGCCAATTGGGAGCCCTTTAAGGCAGACCCCTGGGGCGGCACGGGGGGTGAAGGCAGCGTGAAACGGGACCCGCTTCTGGGCGCGCTGAAGGGCTATCTGGACACCAAGGGCCTGGATGCCGATTTTGACGCCATCGCCTCAGCACCCGATGATATCCTTGTGAATACCCTGTCGATGATCGTGCCGTTGGCGGTGCAGGAAAAGCAGGCGCTTCTGGAAGCCGCCTCTGTGCCGGACCGGTCACAGCTGCTGCAGAACCTGCTTGAAATGGCGTCAGCCGACAGCCATGGTGGCGCAAATCCAAATTCTCCTGACCACCGTTCCCACTGACGTGTTTTGAGGCACCATCATGACCAAAGCATCCCGCAGCACCACAGACCCCAAACTTCTTGAACTGCTTGTCTGCCCCGTCACCCACGCGACGCTGGAGTATGACGAGGCCGCGCAGGAACTGATCAGCCGCAAGGCCGGGCTGGCATTCCCGATCCGCGACGGCATCCCCATCCTTTTGTCGGACGAAGCACGGCAGCTTGAGGACTGAGCCTAGCTTTCGTCCTTGCCTGTCAGCTTGTCCCCAATGGATTTCATCAGGTCGATCGGCATAGGGAAAACCACGGTAGTCGTCTTGTCCGACGCGATATCGTGCAGGGCCGAAAGGTATCTGATCTGCATCGCTTCTGGCGCTTGATGGAGCACTTTGGCCGCCTCCAGGATTTTACCAGCCGCTTGTGCTTCACCTTGGGCTGAAATCACCTTGGCACGCCTGATCCGTTCGGCCTCTGCTTCCTTGGCAATCGCGCGAATCATCGATGGGTCCAGGTCGACATGCTTCAGCTCCACATTGGCCACCTTGATACCCCAGGCGTCAGTCTGTTGGTCCAATATGGTGCGGATATCGTCATTGAGCCGGTCACGTTCGGCCAGCATCTCATCCAACTCATGCTGCCCCAGAACGGACCGTAAAGTCGTCTGCGCCAACTGACTGGTAGCGAATTCGAAATCCTCGACCTCGATAATGGCCCGCCTGGCGTCCACAACCCGGTAATAAACCACCGCATTCACCCTCACCGAGACATTGTCCTTCGAGATCACGTCCTGTTCGGGCACGTCCATCACAATGGTGCGCAGGTCCACCCGCACCATTTTCTGGATCACGGGAATGACCAGGATAAGGCCCGGCCCCTTGACCTTCCAGAAGCGCCCCAGCAGGAAAATCACCCCACGCTCATATTCGCGCAGGATGCGGAACGCAGACATCAGGACAAATAGGCCGAAGATAGCCACGATATAGCCGGAATAAAGTATGTCAGTCATCGGAATCTGCCTCCTTGGCCTGTGATGGATTTGGACTACTGAGGTCGAGTGTCAGCCCCTTGATGGCGTGCACGGTCAGTTTGTCGCCGGGCGCGGCATTTTCAGGCCCGCGGGCGCTCCAGACCTCGCCGTGGGCACGGACAGTGCCTGTGCCGCCGCGCCAGGACAGCACCTCAGCCATTTCGCCCACCAGCGCGTCGTTGCCGCTCACCGCCGGTCGGCGCCAGGCCCGGACGGCAAAGGTCAACACAAACAGGAACAGGCCGGCTGTCAAAAGCGACACTGTGCCGATCAACACAGGTGACAGGCGAAATTCGGGCAGGTCGCTGTCGATCAGCATGATCGACCCGATCACAAAACTGGCGACACCACCGATCCCGAGCGCCCCGAAGGTGGGGACGAAGGCTTCCGCCACCATTAACGCCAGCCCAAGCGCCATCAGCGCCAGCCCGGCATAGTTCACCGGCAGCAGCTGCAGGGCATAAAGCCCGATGATCAGGCACACACCGCCCGCAATACCGGGGGCTGCCAGACCGGGGTTGGAAAATTCGATGATCAGGCCGTAAATGCCCACCATCAGAAGGAGGTAAGCAATGTTCGGGTTGGTGATGAAGGCCAGAAACTCCTCGCGCCAGGTGCGCTCCAGCGTCTCGACGGTCAAATGATCGGTCGCCAGAACCAGGGGCGCCTCTGCCACCTTGATTTCACGGCCGTCGATCTTCCTCATCATGTCGCGCATGTCGGTGGCAACCAGATCGATCACACCGCGTTCAAGGGCTTCGCTGGCGGTCAGGTTGTCCGCCTCGCTGACAAACTTCTCCGCTGGCCCTGCCGGGCGCCCGCGCATTTCGGCGAGTGAGCGCATATAGGCGCGCGCGTCATTCAACACCTTGTCCATCATGTCCGGATGGTCTTCGGCCCCCTCAGTCCCGTCACCCGCAGGCGGACTGCCGGGCGCACCGCCCATCATCACCGGTGTCGCGGACCCAACGTTTGTGCCCGGCGCCATCACCGCCACATGACACGCCAGCAGGATGTAGGCCCCGGCGCTGGCGGCACGCGCGCCAGACGGCGCCACATATCCAACAACCGGCCTGTCTGATGCCAGGATGGTTTTGATGATCTCGCGGGTGGAAGACACCAGCCCGCCGGGCGTATCAATCCGGATAATGATTACATCTGCGTCGCGCTTGGCGGCCTCTTCCATGCCGCGCTGGACATGGTCGGCCATGGCCGGGCCAATGGGGCCATCGATTTCAATAACCAGGGCGTCACCGGCGCGAAGCGGTAGGGACAGGAAGAAAAGGCCAAGCAAAAGGCAGGCAATCCGACGCCAGGGCGTCAGCTTCAGGGATACGCTGGTACACATGTGACCAACAGCATGCATGGGATACCTCTATCCCGAGTAAAACACATTCCCGAGGTTTTGCCCAGTGCAGGCCAGTGCAGGCCAGCGATGCTGCTTACGGAAAGAGCGCTTTCACCGCCGGCTTGGTGACTTTGCCCATGGCGTTCCTCGGCAGCGCATCCACAACCAACAGGGCGCGCGGCAATTTGTAGGCCGACAGCCGGGCCGAAGCCCAGCCCTGCAGGTCTTCGAGCGTGAGGGTCGCGCCCCCGTTCAGGCCGACGGCGACAGCGACCGTTTCGCCCCATTCGGCGTCTTCAAGCCCCACGACGGCGCATTCCGCGATATCCGGGTGTTCCAGAAGGGCGGCTTCGATTTCAAGCGCCGACAGCTTATAGCCGCCCGACTTGATGATATCGACCGACGAACGCCCCATGATGCGGTAGTAACCATTTTCCATCGTGGCGATATCGCCGGTTTTGAACCAGTCGCCTTCGAAGCTTTCCGCCGTCGCCTTTGGGTTATCCCAATATTCATTGAACACCGCCGGGCCCTTGACCCAGATCTCGCCCACCGCGCCTTCGCCCGAGACGACCTTGCCCGCATCATCCACCAGTTGCACGTCCGTGCGCGGCATCGCGAGCCCCACCATGCCAGGGCGGCGCTCGCCACTGTAGGGGTTCGAAAGCGCCATGCCGATTTCGGTCATGCCGTAGCGCTCCAGCAGCACCTGGCCTGTCAGGTCAGACCATTCTTGGTGAATGGACGCGGGCAGCGCGGCGGAGCCTGACACCATCAGGCGCATGGTGTTAAAGCCTTTGATGACGCCATCACGTTTGCTGACATTCTCTGGCGCGCTGAGCCACTTCAGCAGTTTCACATAGATCGTCGGCACCGCCATGAAGAGCGTATAGGCACCTTCCGCCACCCGATCGCATATGGCGTTAGCGTCAAACTTGTCGAACGGCTCAATCGCTGCGCCGGACCACAGGCCGCAGCAGAGAATATTCAAAATGCCGTGCAGGTGATGCATGGGCAGGAAAAGGGGAATGCGGTCATCCGCCTGCCACTGCCAGGCTTCCACGAGCGCCGTCACTTGGGCCTCGATCGACGCGTGGGTCGACACCACGCCCTTGGGCTTGTTGGTGGTGCCACTGGTGAACAGGATCATGGCACGGCGGCTGGGTTTAAGCTCGGGCAGGGGCCCATCGCCTTCGAGAGCGTCAAAATCAAGCACTTCAAGCGCCAAGCGCTCCGGTAGATCACCAAGAACTGCCAGCCTGTCTGCAGCCACGACCACCCGGGCCACGCCCGCGCAGGTCAGCACATGCTCGATCTCCGGCACCGTCGCACCGCCGTTGATCGGTACGGCAATGCCGCCCGCGCGCCAGATGCCCCACTGGGCGGCGGCATAATCAGCCCCGGTGGGCAGCAGGAAAGCAATACGCTCTTCCTCAAGGTCGGCTTTGCCCGCAAGCAGCCCCGCCGCCACTGCCGCAGAGCGCATGAGCAGGTCAGCGTAGCTTACGTCGCCCTCTGGCCCGAAAAAGGCGGTGCGGGACGCGAAACCTTTAGCGCGCGCGATGATCGACAGGTCTGTCACGGCTTAGCCGAAGCTGCGGTCAAGCATGGGGCCCAAAGGCTTGCCGCCAAAGAGGTGGATATGCAGGTGCGGCACTTCCTGGTGCGCGTTCTCGCCTGCGTTCGCCAGCATGCGGTAGCCGGGCTCAACCAGCCCGAGCTCATCCGCCACCTTGCCAACGGCGCGGAAGAATCCCACCATCAGGTCAGCTGGTGCTTCAGCTGAAAAGTCTGCCATGGAGACATACTCCCCCTTGGGGATCACCAGCACATGCACCGGCGCCTGCGGGTTGATGTCATGGAACGCCAGGGCGAACTCGTCCTCATACACCTTGTTGCACGGGATTTCGCCGCGCAGGATTTTCGCGAAAATATTGTTGGTGTCGTAGGCCATGGGACGCTCCGTTCATCTTGTCTTTGCCGTCACTATAGCCCGTGCGCTACCGCCTTCAAGGCCAAAGAAAAACCCGGCCCACAGTTGCGCGTGGCCGGGTTTGACATTCTTGGTTCCAGCAGACGCTATAGAATGAACTTCGACAGATCGTTGTCGGTTTCCAAAAGCTCGCCCATATGCTTGCGCACGAAGGCTTCATCGACGGTGATCTCGCTGCCCGACTTGTCCGACGCGTCGAAGCTGATCTCCTCCAGCACTTTTTCAAGCACCGTATGCAGGCGCCGGGCGCCGATGTTTTCAACCGTCTCATTGAAGTGGGCGGAGATACCTGCGATCTCGTTGATCCCGTCTTCGGTGAAGGTCAGCGTGACCTCCTCCGTGCCCATCAGCGCTGTATATTGGCGGATCAGGCTGTAGTCAGGTTCTTTGAGAATTCGGATGAAATCTTCCTCGGTAAGGGCACTCAGTTCCACCCGGATCGGAAGGCGACCCTGCAGTTCGGGCAACAGGTCTGATGGCTTGGCCAGATGGAAGGCACCCGATGCGATAAACAGAATATGGTCGGTCTTGATCGCACCATGTTTGGTGGACACGGTCGTGCCCTCAATCAGCGGCAGCAGATCGCGCTGCACGCCTTCGCGGCTGACGTCCCCGCCACGCGCGTCCTGGCGGGCACAGATCTTGTCCACTTCATCCAGGAACACAATGCCGTGGTTTTCCACCAGATGGATCGCCTCGCGCGTGATGCTTTCGTCATCCACCAGCTTGTCGGCCTCTTCCCCGATCAGCACGTCATAGGCATCCTTGACCTTCAGGCGCTTCTTGACCTTGCGGCCGCCCATGGCCTTGCCGAACATGTCGCCCAGATTGAGCATGCCCACGCTGGCGCCCGGCATGCCGGGAATGTCCATCTGCGGGAACGGACTTGAAGTGTCCTCGACCTCAAGCTCGACTTCCTTGTCGGCCAGTTCGCCTTCCCGCAGCATCTTGCGGAACTTCTGGCGCGTGGCCTCAGACGCGCCGGGGCCCACAAGGCCGTCCAGCACGCGCTCTTCGGCCTGCACTTCAGCCTTGGCCTTGACTTCCTTGCGCTTCTTTTCGCGCATCATCAGGATCGCGTTCTCGATCAGGTCCCGGATAATCTGTTCGACATCGCGGCCCACATAGCCGACTTCCGTGAATTTGGTAGCCTCAACCTTGATGAAGGGCGCTTCGGCAAGCTTGGCGAGCCGACGCGAGATTTCGGTTTTACCGACACCCGTTGGCCCGACCATCAGGATGTTTTTGGGCAGCACCTCGTCGCGCATCTGGCCATCAAGCTGCTGGCGACGCCAGCGATTCCGAAGCGCCACAGCGACAGCGCGCTTGGCATCCTTCTGGCCGATGATGTAGCGGTCGAGCTCCGAGACAATCTCGCGCGGGGAAAAACTGGTCATAGGGGTACTCCTGACTATTCTTTTTCAGCCTTGGGGTCGGCCGATTGGGCGGCGTCCATCGCTTCAACAACAACATTCTCGTTGGTATAGACGCAGATATCGGCGGCGATTTTCATGGCCTTGCGGGCAACCTCTTCAGCCGACAGCGGCTGATCATAGAGCGCGCGGGCTGCCGCCAGCGCATAATTGCCGCCGGACCCGATGGCCACCACGCCGTGCTCAGGCTCCAGCACGTCACCGTTACCGGTAACCACCAACGATGTTGCCTCATCCACCACAATCATCATGGCCTGTAGCTGGCGGAGGTATTTATCCGTGCGCCAGTCTTTCGCGAGCTCAACACACGCGCGGGCCAGATGGCCGGGGTGGCGCTCAAGCTTGGCCTCAAGCCGCTCGAACAGGGTGAAGGCGTCCGCGGTCGCACCCGCGAACCCGGCAATCACCTTGCCGCCCGCCAGGTGGCGCACCTTGCGCGCGTTCGCTTTCATCACCGTATCGCCAACGGATACCTGGCCGTCGCCTGCGATCACCACCTTGCCGTCCTTGCGGACTGAGCAGATGGTCGTGGCGTGCCATGTGGGGAGTTCACTGTTGAACTGTGTCATGTGGGACGATGTCCTTTTTTATTATCTGGTTCGGCTTGGATATATGGTCTGGAAGGCGCCTATACAAGGAGGCCCTTATCCAGCAACCGGTTCACTTGTTGAAATCAGGCGCCAGCGTTGTCCTTCCGGTACAGCTTCCCGAGATTTGACAGGAACCAGTTCAAGGACCCAATCATGGGCGATGAACATCTTGTCGCCCCCCTTGTTCCTGAATCTGTAGCGCTCGGTCAAATCCAAAAGATTGAAGGCCGCATAACCTTTTTTGGCCATCGCCTTTTTTGCATAACTCAAAAGCGCAGCCTCCAGCCTGTTTCGGCTTTGGGGATTTTTTTCTTCCAGTTCAATTCGGTAGACGCCGTTCTTTTTTTGCTTGGTTTCAAAATCCGGCTTCAGGCTTTTTCCCGCGCCAGCGTACCGTTCACGTGGAGGCGAGGCGAGCTGTGCAAGCAGGTTCTTTTCCCATTCACCGAAACGCCGCGAAACACTGAAAACCGTTCGGTCGATTTTCTGGCGCAGCCTGTCAGCTTCGTCTGCCCGATCTTTTTCCTCTGCTACGGCTAGCTCAAGTTCAAGGCACAGCCTGTCCCGACACAGAAGGTACATGTCCTCAACCAAGGCGACCGCGGCTTTTCTGTCGCCCTTCTTAAGCTCAATAATCGCCCGAAGTTTTGCCGCTTCCTTGACATTGTCGAACCTGCGAAGCGGATACACCCGGTGCGACGTTATCACTGGATTGTCTGCAAAAGCCTTGTTGAGCAGGAACTGGCGCTGATCACCGGTTTTGTCCTCTTCCGTCATATCCAGCACCATCAGGGCCTGATCAAAATTTCCCAGCCGCACCTGCAGGCGCACATATTCAAGGAAAGCCGTTGTGCGCAGGTGGTTCTTGTCCGCAATCTCAAGGGCTGCGACCAAGGCTGCATTGGCTTCCTCCAACCGCTCATTGCTGGCATGCAACATGGACATGGAGAGAAACTCACTGGCTGACGGGCGCAAGCGAAGCGAACGGCGGGAAGCGATAAGGGCACTCTCGAAATCATCCACCAGGTAGGCCATATTCATGTAAAGACGATGAGCCTGATACATGTCTGGATGTTCATCGGAAAAGTACCGCGCCGCCTGATACGCAGCGTCATCTTCGCCGCGGATTTTCATCTGCAATATCTGGAGAACTTCGAGGACAGCATGTTCCCGAACGCCCTGGCTACCCGATATAGGTGGCACAGCCTGCTTTGCGGCATCAATCATGGCTGCCATCTGGTCATAATTCTGGCCATAGAAAGCCAGCTTGGCCTGTTCCACATAGATATAGAACAGTTCCTCGTCCGATACATTGGCGCGTTGAGCGTCCAAAACATCCTGGCAGGCGCCAAACACCTCCAGTGCTTGTGCCTTGCTGAATTTTTCCCGACTGTCAAAAATGCTCGGCAGGCAAGCCTGCAAAGCCGGGTCTTCGGCACTTCTCACCAGACCCTGCGCCTGTACAGCTGAAGAAAAAACACACACGGCTACCAAAAACCAGATTGTCCTGACCATCTTTTCCCCCATCAAAGTCACTCAATATTGTCTTTTGTTTCAAAAGAAATTGTTCGCCATAAAGCCAGAATATGCTTAATAGCAGGGCTATCAATGATTTTGGGGTCTTTTTTGACACCTTTAGCGCTTAATCAGGAGTGACGCATGCGCACCGCGACATATGAACGGAAAACCAAAGAGACGGAAATCTCCGTCGAGCTGAACTTGGACGGTACCGGTGTGTACGACGTCCATACCGGCATTGGTTTCCTTGATCATATGCTCGAGCAGCTCAGCCGACATTCCCTGATGGACCTGACGCTCAGGGCCAAGGGCGACCTGCACATTGACGGCCACCACACCACGGAAGACTGCGGCATCGTGATCGGCACCGCGATCAAGCGCGCGCTTGGCGACATGACGGGCATCACCCGCTATGCCAACGCCTATATCCCGATGGATGAGACGCTTACGCGCGCTGCCATGGATATTTCCGGCCGCCCGTTCCTGGTGTGGAACGTGGATTTCCCGCGCGAAAAGATCGGCGACATGGACACGGAGCTTTTTGAAGAGTTCTTCCGCGCCTTCGCCTTTGGTGCGGGCATGACGCTGCATGTGGAAAATCTCTACGGCACCAACAGCCACCATATTATCGAGAGCTGTTTCAAAGCCGTTGCCCGCGCCCTGCGCACGGCGACAGAGACTGACCCAAGGAAAGCCGATGCCGTCCCGTCCACCAAGGGTACGCTGGGCGGCAGCCTCTAACAACCAGGGATAAATCGCAAATGACTGTCCTAGTGCAGGATCTGTTATCAGATTTGGGCCGACTGAGTGATTTGTTGAACCGGGTAAAGGCTGCCTTCTGGGCATCCAAGGTGAACAAGGCCAAACAGTTCCTTGATGACGGCCACCATACCGCTGCTTCAGAGGAAATGCGGTCTTGGTTTGGCGGCATGGGATCTCTAAATGACCTTGTGATCCATCCTGTCAATGGGCATGCCGTTTCAGACAAAGAAATGGATGCTGTGAACGCCGAATTGGCTAACTTGAAGTCTTCCCTGTTCATCAAGTTGGATCGTCATCTGCGAGATGAAGGAATCAATAGATGACCGAAACCGTTGCCATCATCGATTATGGCTCGGGCAATCTCCGTTCCGCGGAGAAAGCCTTCGTGCGCGCGGCCGCTGACAGCGGCCTTGCACGCAAAATCATCGTCACCAGCGACCCGGATATGGTCGCCAAGGCCGACCGGATTGTGCTGCCGGGCGTCGGCGCCTTTGGCGACTGCCGTAAAGGCCTCCTGGCCGTGACCGGCATGCGCGAGGCGATCAATGAGCGCGTCCACCATGGCGGGCGCCCCTTCATGGGCATCTGTGTGGGCATGCACCTTCTGGCAAAAGAGGGCCATGAGCACGGCATCCACAAGGGCATGGGCTGGATCGACGGCAATGTCGAAAAGATGACGCCCGGCGACCCATCGCTCAAGATCCCGCACATGGGCTGGAATGTGGTGGAGCTGACGGACACGGGCCGCGCACACCCCGTTGCCAGCGCCTTGGACGCGGGCGATCACGCCTATTTTGTCCATAGCTACCATATGGCGCTCGAGCGCGACGATGCGCTGCTGGGCTACACCACCCACGGCGGGCGTGTGACGGCCATTGTTGGCCGGGACAATATTATCGGCACCCAGTTCCACCCGGAAAAAAGCCAGGCGGTGGGCCTGAAACTGATCAGCAGCTTTTTGGAGTGGCAACCATGATTACCGTTTATCCAGCGATTGACCTCAAGGACGGCAACTGCGTACGCCTCTTCAAGGGCGACATGGAGGCCGCAACTGTCTTTTCCGACAATCCGGCGGCGCAGGCCAGGGAATTTGTGGACGCAGGCTGCACCTGGCTGCATCTGGTGGACCTCAATGGCGCGTTCGCCGGCGAGCCCGTGAACGCAGCAGCTGTGGATGCGATCCTTGCATCTGTTGACGTGCCCGTGCAGCTCGGCGGCGGCATCCGCGACATTGCCACCATGGAACGCTGGCTGGACGCCGGCATTTCGCGCCTGATCCTCGGCACGCTCGCCGTCAAAAACCCGGGCCTGGTAAAGGAAGCCTGTAAACTGTTCCCCGGCAAGGTGGCCGTCGGCATCGACGCCAAGGGCGGCATGGTGGCTGTTGAAGGCTGGGCCGAAGCATCTGAGCTTGAAGTCACCGAACTGGCGCTCAAATTCGAGGACGCTGGCGTCGCCGCCATCATCCATACGGATATCGACCGTGACGGCACGCTGACCGGCGTCAACGCTGACGCGTCCTCCGATCTCGCCAAGGCTGTCTCCATCCCGGTGATCGCGTCTGGCGGCGTGAAGGACATTGACGACATCCACCGCGTGGCGGCTGTTGGGAACCTTGAAGGGGTTGTAACCGGCCGCGCCATCTATGACGGCCGGCTTGACCTCAAAGAGGCCCTTCGCGTCGCGAAAGGGGACGTGTGATGCTGAAAGCGCGGATTATCCCCTGCCTGGACGTCAAGGACGGGCGTGTGGTCAAAGGCGTCAATTTCGTCGATCTTGTCGACGCCGGTGACCCGGTCGAGCAGGCGCGGGTTTACGATGCCGCAGGCGCAGACGAGCTGACGTTCCTGGATATCACCGCCAGCCACGAGGACCGCGGTATCCTGCTGGATGTCGTCCGGCGCACGGCGGAGGCCTGCTTCATGCCGCTGACGGTAGGCGGCGGGGTGCGCACGGAAGACGATGTCCGGCAACTGCTGCTGGCCGGCGCGGACAAGGTCTCGCTGATGACAGCGGCTGTGAACAACCCGCAGATCGTCAAAGAGCTTGCGGAAAAATTCGGCTCCCAGTGCATTGTGGTGGCCGTGGATGCCAAGGCTGTCGCTCCCGGCAAGTGGGAGGTCTTCACCCACGGCGGCCGCACGGCAACCGGCATCGACGCAGTCGAGTATGCCAAGCAGGTCGCCAGTCTCGGGGCGGGGGAAATCCTGCTCACCAGCATGGACCGGGACGGCACGCGCGAAGGCTTCAATATTGAGCTGACGCGCGCGGTCTCTGACGCTGTGCAAGTGCCGGTGATCGCGTCTGGCGGCGTCGGCAATCTGGACCATATGGTGGAAGGCATCCGTGACGGCCACGCGTCCGCCGTACTCGCGGCCTCGATTTTCCACTTCGGCGACTATACAATCGCTGAGGCCAAGGCCCATATGGCGGCAGCTGGCATTCCGGTAAGGGAGACGATTTGATGAGTGACGCGCTTGAAATGCTTCTCAAACTTGAAGAGACGCTGGAGGCCCGCAAGACGGCTGACCCTGACACCAGTTATGTCGCCAAGCTCTACAAGAAGGGCTCCTGCAAGATAGCCCAGAAAGTGGGCGAGGAAGCGGTCGAGACCGCCATGGCCGTTGCGATGGACGACGATATCGGCATCATCACCGAAAGTGCGGACCTGATGTTCCACCTGATGGTGCTCTTGAAATCCCGTGGGTATACGCTGGCGGATGTGGCGCTCGAACTCGCGCGCCGCGAGGGCCTGTCCGGGATAGAAGAAAAAGCCAGCCGCGAGGACTGATCCCAGTCCTCGCCTGCGCTGACATTTGGGCCTATTCCTTCAGGCTTGCCGCAATTTTGGCTACCGACGCATAGTCAGCGAAATCGATATGGCGTTTGACAAGACCAGCCTTGTCAAACTGGATAATACGGCCTCCATAGCCCATCACCGGGTGATACCGAGGCTCCTTGCCGCGACCCGCAAGGTTCATTTCCGCGTAATAGACATACACAAACACCACCGTGCCTGCGCTTTCATAGGCTTGGGTCTTGATTTTTTGAAGGTTACGCGCGCCACCTGTATAGTTCTGGTAAATCTTCAGCACATTGGCCTTGCCCTCATGGGCCGCCCCCCAGGTGGGGTCCTCGAAGATGAAGGCCTCCGCCATCATCGGCTCAACCGTCTTCAGATCTTCCTGTTCCAGGGCATCCACGAATTTTTCTGCCTTCTCGATAAGGCCTTCAGCTGACGCTGAAAATGATACAAGGATCGCAGCGACGATCCCGAAAAACGCTGTCTTCACTTTATTGCTCCACATTAGAGATGGTTGGAGCCTTCGAGATAAGGAGTTGCTGCCGGTCCGTCGTATCTTTCGATCAACATTTACGTTTTCAGTGCTTTTTTTCCCGCCGGTATTGGCTGGGCGTCATGCCCAATTGCGCCTTGAAGGCCCTGTTGAAGGATGCCTTGTTGTTGAACCCGGCATCAAAGGCAGCATCAATGATGGATTTCTCCGACTGCAGCAGGATATCGCTGGCGGCGGCAACCCTCAGCTCATTGACATAGTCATAGAAACTGCGCCCAACACCCTTGTTGAGTACTTCCGATAGAAGGTGCCGACTCATACCCATGTGCGCTGCCAGTTGGCCAAGCGTCAGCTCAGGCTCCCGGTACCAGCGAGCCTCTTTCATCCTGGCGTCAAGGTCGGCCGCGAGTGCGCGGATGCTGTCATCGTCCACGCCCCGAGGCTCAGCCGCTGGCTTCGTCGCCGATGTCCAGGCCACGAAATGTTGCCGCGCCGCCTCGCGCGCAAGCCACAAAAGATAGAGGGACGACAGGAAATTGAAGTAGAACTGAACCGTGGCGTGGGGCACCCCGAAAATCCCGAGAAGAGGGAAAAGCGCCATATCAAAGCCAACGAGCATCATCAACAGAACCAACAAGCGTTCCAACCAGGCAAGGTCGATGCCGTGCAGGTTTGAATGATCTTCGCGAAGGGCATCGCGGTACCGTCTGGTCGCCATGAGGATGTGAATGCCATAGCCAAAGACCTGCAAGACAAGGACCCAACGGGCAACTGAGAAGGCGAGCGCCATCTCCCCGTATGCGATCGACACACCGAGCACCAGGGCCATGACCGGCGCGAGCACAAAGTGCATCCACCCGGCACGGTGTTTCCACGCCATCGCCAGGCCTGCGTATTGGTAGAGGCACGGCATTGCCAGAAGCCACAACCATGAGAACCATAGTAGCAGCCCGCGGACGCGCGCGCCCGGCACCTGCTCAAAAAAAATCTGCAAAAGAAAACTGGCGCCAAAGACGAAAGAAAATCCTGCAAACCAACGGGCAGGTTTGTGCGACGAAGAAAGCAGAAGCCCCGTCAGCAAGAATGCCACGATGGCTTCCACCAAGGCGACAATACTGGCAGCGGAAAGTGTCACCATCATGCTACCCCCCTGCCAGCCCCTCGGCTGCCTTCCACAACAGGCGGGCAGCCAGAAGCGTCAGGATGATGTTAAGCCAGCGGCCAAAGCGTTCGTCTGTGGACTTGACCAGAAAATGCCGCCCGACCCATGTGCCCAGAAACCCGGTCGCGACCATGGCAGCCATCAGCGGCAGATAGGCGCCGAAGGCGAACCCGAGCACGCCGAACACCACAATCTTCACCAGATGCTGGCCGACCATGCAGGCTGAAAAAGTGCCCACATGGGCGAGGCGGGACAATGAGAACATCTTCACCACCACGGCGACAAATGGTCCGGTGGCACCCACGAACATGGTGAGTAATGTCGACAGCGCGCCGCTTGCGCCCACAACCCCCATGCCCCGATGGTCCGCGGACGGTTTCGGCATGGGCCCCCACAGGGAATAGAGCACGAAAAGCCCGAGCACCAACTGGAGCGTCTCCGACGGCAAAGCCACCACAATCTGCCCCCCGGCAAGGCCGCCCAAAAGGCTGCCGGCAAGGAAATACAGCACGATCCGCCACACGATATGGTCGCGCATCAGAAAGACCCGCCCGGCGTTTGACCCAAGCTGCACGACACCGTGCACCGGCACCAGCGCGGTCACGGGCATGACCTGCGCCATGACGGCCAACAGCGCCACCCCGCCACCCAGGCCCATGGAGGCCGACAGGAACGATGTGAAGAAGCTGACCCCCACCAAAAGGGCGGCGTCAAAAAGGCTCAGGGCTTCGGGTATGATTGTCATGGCGCGCACTCTGCCCAAAATCGGCGCATTCGAAAAGCGAAAATCACCGGTGCGACGGGATTTCCCCTTGTGATTGCGCGCCGGGTGATGTTTGGTATGCCCGAACTCTAATGCCTGAAGAGGAGCGTCGCGCGTCATGCGGGATTTGTTGAACAAATTGAGAACCCTGTACAACCATCCTGGGCTGGTTGCCGGTGTCATTTTCTCCCTGATCATCGGTACACTGGTGCTCAAGATTGTGACCCGCGACGAAACACAAATTGTACCAGTGGAAGACGGCAAGGCCATGACCGGCGACAGTGACGCCAGCATGAGCATTCAGGAAGCGCAGGCAATCATGGATGCGGAACGCAGTTTCTCGCTGGCCTTTCCGCTGGCCTGCACGCTTGGTGAAGATTGCTGGATCGCCCGCTATGTGGACCGCGAAGCCGGTGACACCGCCGCAGACTATACATGTGGGGCCAGCACACAGAACGGGCACAAGGGTACTGACATCGCGCTCAGTGACCTGTCGCGCATGGAAGCCGGCGTCTCGGTGGTTGCTGCGGCATCAGGCGAAGTGCTCCGGCTGCGCGACGGTGTGGACGATGTTTCTGTCCGGGAAACCGGTAAGGACGGTGTGGACGGCAAGGAATGCGGCAACGGGATCGTGCTGGATCACGGCAACGGCTGGCAAACGCAATATTGCCACCTGAAAGAAGGCAGTCTCGCGGTCAAGCGGGGCGACAGAGTTGAGGCCGGAGATATTCTTGGCCAGGTTGGCATGTCGGGGCTGACCGAATTTCCGCACCTGCATTTCACCACGCGCCTCAACAAGGACGTGGTCGACCCCTTCGATGGCGGCAAACTTGAGACACACTGCGATGCAGACGGCCAAACTCTTTGGCAGGAAAAGCTATCCTACCAGAACTTCATTCCACTGCCCGCACAGTTCAGCACCGAGCCAAAGGACCTCGCCAACATGTGGCAGCCAAGCCAGCGCACCATGGCGTCTGACAGCCCGGCAATGCTGCTGGTAGGCCGTGGGTTCCACCCCCACCGCAGTGACAAGTGGCATTTCACCCTCACAGACCCCGACGGCAATGTCAGGCTTGATGAAGAGATTATTCTGGAAAAGAACCACCAGATTTACGTGGGCTATATGGGTATTGAGAAACCGGATGGCGGTTTCAAGCCTGGCATCTGGAAGGGCGAAATCCATGTGGACCGCGGCCCTTGGGATGACTATGACCAGACGATCGAGATCGAGGTCATACCCTAGGCCATGCGCCCCTGCCGCAAGGTAAGGCAGTAGAAACTTGCCGTCATCAGGGCCGTGACCAACAGGGTCGCGGCCAACACCTCGCCAAGTTCGGTAGCAAAATCTATGATCGGGCCATGCCACACGGCGCGGCCCAGGCCGGCAGCAAACACTCCGCACAGGATGCTGGCAACCGCCACATGCCATGTCAACAAAGCCCGACACACATAGTGCTGGTAGCGCATGGTCAGAAAGGTGCCCAACAAGGCACCACGCGCGGCATAGGGGTCAGCCAGATGGCCAACCGACCCAAAGATGGCCGCCGCCAGCAAGGCCCCCATCGCGAGAATGCCCGCGACATATAGAAGACGCCGCTGCATCAAATCTGATCCAGCATGATCCGGTTGCCGTCCGGGTCGCACAGCATCACGGTGCAGGGACCAGCCCCGGCTTTGGCTTCCATATCAAGCTTGATGCCGGCCTCTTTCAGCGCTGTCTCGACGGCACGGGCATCTGGGGGATTAAAGGTCAGAATATTGTCCTCAAACATACCTTCGAACAGGCCAATGCGCGTGTCACCACAAGCCATGAACAGCCATTTCTCCTCTTCCGCGCCGCATTCCACGCTGAAGCCCAGGGCTTCATAAAAAGCCTTTGAAGCCTTCAGGTCCTTAACGGCAAGGCTGGTTGAAAATTGTCCAAGATCCATTCTGTTTCCTCCTGTCAGGCCACCATATGCATGGCTGCCGGATGCACCCGCCGGAAACTGAGCGCTTCGGCAATATGTGAGCTGGTAACTGTATCGGCCCCTGAAAGATCTGCGAGCGTGCGCGCCACCCGAAGCACTCTGTGATACCCGCGGGCCGAGAGGCGCATCCGGTCCACCGCGCGTTCCAGAAGCTTGCGCCCGGCCTCGTCCGGCGCCGCGATCTTTTCCAACAGCTCGCCATCGGCCTGAACATTCAAGCGAACACCCGGCGGTGCCCCAAGCGCGTCGAACCGCGCTTGCTGGCAGTCCCGTGCAGCCTGCACTCGGGCCGCAACGGTGGCAGAACTTTCTCCCTCCGCAGGCAAGCCCAGGTCAGACGCCGAAACGGCTGGCACATCTACATGGAGGTCGATGCGGTCATAGAGGGGGCCTGATATCTTGCCCTGATAATCGAGCGCGCATTTGGGCGCACGGCCGCACGCCAGCGCCTCATCGCCGAGATAGCCACAGCGACAGGGGTTCATGGCAGCGATCAATTGGAACCGGGCCGGGTAGGTAACATGCGCCTGAGCCCGGGCGATCTCCACCCGGCCGGTTTCAAGTGGCTGCCTGAGAGCTTCTAGCGTAGCGCGGGAAAATTCAGGCAGTTCATCCAGGAACAGGACGCCGCCATGGGCCAATGACACCTCCCCCGGGCTGGCCTTCTGACCGCCGCCGATCAGTGCCGGCTGGCTGGCACCATGATGGGGCGCGCGAAAGGGCCGGGTTTTGGAAATTGTCCCGCCCGACAATTGCCCGGCGACCGACAGGATCATGCTGGTCTCAAGTGCTTCCGACGCCGTCATGACCGGCAGGATGGACGGCATGCGCGACGCCAGCATGCTTTTGCCTGACCCAGGCGGCCCCAGCATCAGCATATTGTGCCCGCCAGCGGCCGCGATTTCGAGTGCGCGCTTAGCGGTCTCCTGGCCCTTGATATCCTTGAGGTCGGGCAGGGGCGCGGTATCCGAGCTAAGCTGGACTTCGGGCGTACAAAGGACCTGCCGGCCCTTCACGTGATTGATGAAAGCCAGCAGGCTATCAGGCGCCACCACATCCAGCGCGCCCGCCCAGGCGGCTTCGGCCCCCACGGCGGCAGGACAAACAAATCCCCTGTCCGTCGATGCCGCGTGAATGGCCGCCGGCAGGGCGCCGGCAACCGCGCGAATGCTGCCGTCCAGCCCCAGTTCCCCCATCACCACCATATTCTCAAGAGCATCAGTGGGCACCACGCCCATCGCCGACAGGATACCGAGCGCGATGGGCAGGTCATAGTGCGAGCCTTCCTTGGGCAGGTCGGCGGGCGACAGGTTCACCGTGATGCGTTCGGGCGGCAGCGACAGGCCAAGGGCGGACAAGGCCGCACGGACCCGCTCCCGCGCTTCCGAGACTGCCTTGTCGGGCAGGCCAACAATGGTGAAGGTGGGGAGGCCGCCAGAAATTTGCACTTGCACTTCTACAGGCCGCGCTTCCACGCCCTGGAACGACACGGTCTGAACAGATGCAACCATAAAGCCTCCCCATGCTTTTCAGGATTGCACAATATGGAACAAAAAGAGAACGTTGTCCAGTCCTCAGGCCTGCACCACCTTCTTGCGTCGGACGATCAGGGTTCGGGCCAGCCAGAAGAGCATGAAAAGCAGGATCAAGGGTTCCGGCAGGTCCAGAATGCCGGACGCACGCACGACTTCCGGGAAGGCGGTTGCGCCCGGTCCGGTAAAGAGCGAGCCCGCAGCAATAAAGTAGGAAAAGCACATGCGCCACAGATGGCGCGCCACTCTGTGCTTGTAAGTCAGGCTCTTGCGGAAGAAGGCGTTTGCGTCGAGACCCAATGAGATCAGCCCCAGCACACCGAAGAAGAAATAATTCTCCGCCGCATAGCCATGCTTGAGGCCGGTTCCGCCATATTGTGCTTCAAGGCCCCAACCAATCCCGGCAACGGCAACAGCAAGCGCCACAATCATGGCCCAACCATATTGGCTGTGATCCCGTGTTCTGAATGCGGCGCGGGAGGTCATAACCAGATAGATCGTGAACGCCGCTGCGAGCAGTGTGATCATCTGGGGTTTCACCAGGCTGAGAACAGCACCGGCCGTCGCCATGATCAGCATGGACCAGAAATAGACTGCCCCCGCCTTGCGGTGCAACGGCCCGCCTTTGCGCACGACAAGGGCCATACCCCCCGCCAGAACAGCAACGGTGCCAAAAATTATATGAACCCAAACAACAGGTATCATGCTCAATTCATCCTCCTCGCTTTTCATGTCTTTGGTCGACACTGATTGATTTTGTACCGTCCATTGGGGCACAAGAGAGGGGCTTCTGTCGCCCGATCCTGCAGGCACGGACACCGGAAGGGATATTTTCAGGCTGAACGTCGGGACTTGAGACCCATATGAAAGACACCGCCATCCTTGCAATCGTCATGGCCACTTTGGGGCAGGTCGGCCTGAGCCTGACCTTGCTGCTGAGCCGTGGCAGAAACCTGTCGGCAGCCCTGCCACTGACAGTGTTTCTTTTGACGAACGGGATGGTTGCCGCCATGCCCGTTGCTGCGGTCCATCTGCTGGACATGCGCGCAACCCTTGTTGCCGCAATGCCGCCAGCCTACCTGCTGCTTGGCCCAAGCCTGTGGTTCTACGTGAAGGGCCTGACCGCGGAAACGCCCTGGCATTTCACCCGAAAGGAAGCCTGGCACCTGTTGCCGGTGGGGCTGGGGATAGTGGCCACCGTGCTCATTCTGGTGCTACCCGTGAGCCTGCGCGACACAGCCTTCTTCGGCCAGGCAGACGACTCTCTGTTCCTGACCGAAAGCGGTCAGGTCCTGTTTCCCGGCTATGTCATGATTTATCTGTTTGGGCTGGTCTTCCTGTGGCTTCTGCAGATGACCTTCTATGTGGCGCAAACCGCACGCGCCCTGCTGCACTACAGGAAACGCCTGAAAGACCTGTTCGCCAACAATGACGACAGGGAGCTGACCTGGCTGGGTGGCATCCTTATACTTGTCGCCGGTCTTTGGCTGGTCACCTTCATGGCTACGGTTTGGGACAATGTGTTTGATCAGCGTCTGATGGGGAAAGAGGCGTCCGCCGGCCTGTCTCTGGTCCTTGTTTGGTGCATGAGCCTGTGGGGGCTGCGCCAGAAGCCTGGCTTTGAAGGCCGCTATCAGGAGGGGGCGGAAGCCGCAGAAGATATACCGCCGAAGCACAACGGCGGAAAGTATCGGCGGTCTGCGCTGACCACAGACAAAGCCGAACGAATTGCCTCGAAAATCAAGACCGCAATGGAACGCGACCAGCTGTATCTCGATAGCAGCCTGTCACTGCAGCATCTGGCGCGCCATATCGGCGCATCTGCCAACAATGTGTCGCAAACCCTGAATGAAACGCTGGGGGCGACTTTCTTTGATTATGTGAACAGCTGGCGCATCAAAGCCGCGAAACCAATGGTCGCGAAAGGGGAGGAAACACTTCTGGATATTTCCCTGGCGGTTGGATTTAACGCCCGGTCGTCCTTCAACAAGGCCTTCAAGCAGCATGCTGGCCAGACCCCGAGTGCCTTCCGTAACAGCCAATCCTGACGTCACAGAGTGGTTTTATCACCCGCCTCTGATTTACCCGCCTCTGGGCTGGTCAGACAGGAATGCCAGAAGCTGGTCCAGCTCCCGGTCGTTCAGGCGACCAATGCGGCGTGCCAGAATGTTGGCTGCCAGCGTGGCGCGTTCGTCCATGCCTGCGGTGTCGATGGTGACCTTGGGTTTCGACAGGTGCGCCAGTTCCTGAAGCTGTTCGGCCTCATCCCAGATCAGGCCAAAATACTGGATGACTTTCTGGATGAAAGCCCAGCTGGGCGCCCCGCGCTTGCCGTGTTCAAGCGCCGACAGATAGGCGGGCGAGACATCCAGCGCCGCCGCCATTTCGGCCTGGTTGATGCCCTTCTTTTTCCGCAGCGCGCGCAGGCGTTCTCCAAACGGCGTCATGACAGGCCCCCTTTGCGGCTGCCAGGCACGCGTCTTCTCAGGATCACATACATGGCCCCCTCGCCCCCATGTTCCTGCGCCGCCGGGCCGTATGACTGGATGAAAGGCTTCAGCTCAGGCCCATTGAGCCACAGCGGCACCATGCGGCGCAGCACGCCGCCGAACTGCTCGAACTCATCACGCGTGCGGTAAGCCGCAGGCGTGGCATCCAGCTGGGAAAAGCGCTTGCCGCCCTTGCCAGTGACCACCAGAAGCGTCTTGTCACCGCGCCGGACCGCCCCTTCAACCGTTGATTTCAATACCCTGAAAGCCTGGTCCTGGGTCATGCCGTGCAGGTCAATGGACCGGTCCACTTCCTGTCGGCCAGTGGTGATCTGGCGGCGGGTCTTGCGGTCGATCCGCGCGTCGGGAGTGGGGCTGGGGCGCGCATGCCATTCGTCTGGTAGCGGCCGGCCGTCGCGCAGGTCGCGCACCATGCGGCGTGGCGGGATGGGCGGGGCATCGGGCCTGTCGCCCAAGGGGGTCACGCTTTCCGCCACCTTCTGCCAGATGGCTTCATCGCGTTCGCTCAACTTGGGTTTCTTGGCCATGGTGTCATTCCCCGACCGCTTCTGCCGCCAGGGCTTTCGGCAGCAACAGCCAGTAGCGGCCAGGATTATTCATGGGGCCCGCGATCAGCTCCGCCTCTTCGCCAAAGCCCCAGAACACATCGCCACGAATTTCGCCATTGATGGCGCCGCCCGTGTCCTGCGCCACCATCAGGTGGTTGAAGTCAATGGGTTCAGCCATCGGCCCGCGCGGGTTGGGGTGACTTGTCGCCAGCCAGACAGGCGCATGAAGCGGCAGGTGGCGCCGGTCCACCGCCAGCGACCGGCGGGCTGTCAGCGACACGCCAGCAGATCCAAACGGCCCATCGCTTTCGCCCAGGTCGCGGAAGAAAATGTAGGAAGCATTCTTGTTCATCAAGGCGTCCATGCGGTCCGGGTTGTCCGCAAGCCAGGCACGGATCGCCTGCATGGACATGTCTTCCCTGGCCACTTCACCGTCTTCAATCAGCGTCCGGCCAATGGCATAATAGGGATGCCCATTCTGGTCGGCATAACCGATCATGCGCAGGGACCCGTCCGGCATCTTCACCCGGCCCGATCCCTGGATATGCAGGAAGAAGGCGTCAACCGGGTCATCGACCCACAGCAGTTCAAGGTCCCGCCCGTCGAGCGCGCCGCCTGCAATTGCCGCACGGTCAGCAAAGGGCACCAGGCGCCCGTTCTTCACCTCACCCGCGATGCGTCGGCCCTTCAGGTCAGCCCGGAAAGTGCCCAGGTCCACGCTCACCAGTTCAGGGGGGCGCACATGAAGCGGCACTTTATAGCGCGCGGTCTTTACCTCGCTGCCATGCAACATGGTTTCATAGTAGCCGGTAAACACCCCATTCGGGTTGCCGCCGACGGAAACTTCCAGGGGCTGGAAATGAGCCTCAAGCACCTTCCTGAGGGAGATGTCATCATTGGCCAGCAGGATATCCTGGCAGGCCGCTTCCCAGTCGCGGGCGCGGCCACCGATGCGGGCGCCAGGGATACGGCGGTTTTCAGGGAAACCGAGGATGCGGTCACAGCTTTTATAAAGCGCCGGCAGAGTGCGAGCCAGATCATCCTCCGCCCAGCCCGGCAATTCCGCAAACGGCACGGGCCGGAACACCAGCCCGTCGGGCTTGCGTGACAGAAGGAAAAACGCTGCCGTCATCGGCAGCGCAATCAGGAGCAATAGCCCGAGGGTCGTGACGAGCGCGCGGCCCATCCCTTAGCCCGCCCGTGTTGCCACAAGGGTCCACATGGGGGTACGGGATTTGGTATCGCGCGCGAAGGTCCATTTGTCGTTCACTTCAACGGCGTCCGACACATCGCCTTCCACCACATTACCGTCCTTGTCCTTGGTGACAGCAATCAGCTCTGCACGGAAATGAACCGTCAGCTCTGCGGTGCGGCCCACCAGCTGCGCGCCGATGATATCAATCTCGGTCACGTCCAGAATTCGGTTCTGGACAACAAGGCCGTCCTCCTCGCGCTTATCCACCGCACCCGCGAACTGGTCATAGACAGAATCGTCCAGGAATTCCCTGAGGGTTTCCTTGTCACCTTTCCAGAAGGCTTCGAGGATCATCTCATAGGCCGCCTTGGCGCCGGTGATGAAAGTGTTCACATCGAACGAGCGATCGGCATGACGGATATCCTGAAAGGCTTTCCTCAGCGCCGGGTTCTGCTCCAGGTCGACGACATTGTCGTTGCCCATGATCACATCCGGGCGATCACCAGCCTCATCATCGCCCAGCGCCTCTGACGGGCCTTGCATACGTCCTGCCGCCGGCGGCAGCGGCTCGTTGCCCGTCTTTTTCCCAAGCTCCGACCGCAATCGAAGGAAGATAAAGGCCGCAATCATCGCCAGAATTACTAATTCCATGGTTATACTGTCTCTTTATTCGTTTTTATGCGCCGATTTTCGGTCCGACTATTGACCCGGGCGCCAACCCTTCCTTTATAGATAAGGGTAATCGTTAGAAAGAACAAGAAATGCCCTTAATCATATTTTTGTTAATTTTGGCTCTGCCGGTGGTCGAACTGACCATTCTGATCGACATCGGTGAAGAGATCGGCGCGCTTCAGACTGTCGGGTTATGTATCCTGACGGCCGCCGTGGGACTTTCGCTGGTAAAGCGGCAGGGCATGCGGGTGTTCCAGGACATGCAGGCCGCCTCAAAAGACGGTAACCCCCTGGGCGCCAGCCTTGTGCATGGTTTCTTTCTGGCCATTGCCGGTGTCTTCCTGTTCATACCGGGCTTCATGACCGACTTTGCCGGCGCGCTTCTTCTGATCCCGCCGGTGCGCCTCATGCTCGGCAAGCTTGGGTTGGCCCAGTTTGTGGTTCACCGCGGTCAGTCCCGACCAAGCGAGACCATCATCATTGAGGGTGAATATTGGGAACAGGACACCGACGAAGACCCAGATCGGGCGCGCCTTAAGGAAAAGGACGACCCGGACAACCGATAAATTAGGAAATCCGCCATTTTTGGCGCATTTGCATATTGTTCAATCGATCAATCCATGCTAGCCGTTTGCCCCAGATTTGCCGACCCTGTTGGTTTTGGGGGGCTGGCACCAATTAAAAGAGTGAAAAAATGGCAGAAAATGAATTCGGCAATGACCAGGCACCCGTTGGCGGCCCAGCACCAGAAGGTGCAGAAGGCCCACAGGCTGGCGTTATTGCGCAGTATGTAAAAGATCTTTCTTTTGAAAACCCGAACGCCCCTGCAAGCCTGCAGGCGCTGGCTGGCCAGAAGCCTGCCATCGACGTCAATGTGAATGTCGGCGTTCGTAAAATGAATGACGAAGTCTATGAGGTAGAGCTGAAGATCTCTGCAAAAGCAACGGCCCCTGCTGAAGGTGGTGGCGACCAGGTTGCTTTCGTGGTTGAGCTTGCTTACGGCTCCCTCTACGGCATTCGTAACGTGCCTGAAGAAGCGCTGAAGCCGTTCCTTCTGATCCAGGCACCTTCCATGATGTTCCCGTTTGCGCGCCGCATCATTGCTGACGCAAGCCGGGATGGCGGGTTCCCGCCGCTCCTTCTGGAGCCAATCAACTTCGAAGCGCTTTTCCGTGCCCAAGCGGCGCAGGAAGCGCAACAAGCCCAGGCTGCTGACGCGGCTGACGGCGGCGAAGAACCGACCCCGATTAACCTTAATTAATCGGCTAGGAAAATTTCCGAAATGCGGCCGGCTGTTGGGGCAACCTGACAGCCGGTTTCCTTTTGGGGCCTAGCTTGCCAGCGCGTGTCGCCCGGCCGCCTGCCGCCTGCGGTCAAGCCGGTCTGCCATCAGGGCCGTCACGGCCTCCACCAGTTCAGGCTCTGCCACACTGGGGTGCCCGCCCTTGAAGGGTGGCGCGGGATTATACTCGAGCCCCAGCTGGATAGCTTTCGCCACCTGCTCGCCCGCCAGTTCCGCAGCCACACTGAGCGCGAAATCGATCCCTGCAGTCACACCGCCGCCCGTAAAGCGGTTGCGGTCCCGTACCACCCGGCCTTCCGCAGGGATGGCGCCGAAGGACGCGAGGTTATCCATGGCTGACCAATGGGTTGTGGCATTATAGCCATCCAGCAATCCTGCTGCCCCCAGGATCAACGACCCGGTGCAGACGGACGTGATATATTTCGCCTTTGCACCCTGTGTGCGCAGGAATTCCATGATTTCCGCATCCCCGTACCAGTCGTCCACACTGGGCCCACCGGGCACCACAATGACATCAAGCTGCGGGCATTCCGCAAGGGTGACGGTCGGCAGGATACGGAGGCCGCTGTCTGATGTGACGGGCTCAAGCGTTTTGGCGGCCACATGAAGGCTCGCACCCGGCACGCGGGCCAGCACCTCATAGGGGCCGGTGAAATCCAGCTGGGTCAGGTTCGGGAAAATCAGGAAACCAATATTGAAGGACATGTTGTTTTCTCCACTGTCGTGATCGGGTGCAACAAGCTTGCCCTTGAAACGCGATGGCGGATATGACAAATTATTATATATTTCTGCCAACCTTCAGAAAGCCGGACATGACCCAACCCCGCAGAAAGATCGTTTTTATCGCCTACAATGGCGCGCAGGTGCTGGACATCACCGGCCCATACCAGGTGTTCGCCAGCGCCAACGAGGAACTGCCCGCTCCCGCCTATGACCTGACACTCGCAAGCCTTGACGGTGATATGGTGCGGTCGAGTTGCGGGCTCAGCCTGCAGGCCACGCCGCTTGTCAGCGTCAGCCCACGCGGCATCGACACGCTTCTTGTCGTAGGTGGAAACGGCGCCGACGTGCGCCGCGCCGTGGCGAAAGAACCAACGCTGAAATGGATACAGGAAGCCGCCACCACCACGCGGCGTGTCGGGTCTGTGTGTACCGGCACCTTTCTGCTCGCGGCAGCGGGCCTGACGGACGGGCGGTGCGTGGCCACCCACTGGAAGGCGACAGGCGCGCTCGCGCGACTGTACCCTGACACGCGCGTGGACGCTGATGCCCTCTATGTCGAAGATGGGCTGTTGTGGACATCCGCCGGTGTCACCGCCGGCATCGACATGGCCCTCGCGCTGGTGGAGCGGGACCTCGGGCGCAGCGTCGCCATGCGCATCGCCCGGCGGCTGGTGGTTTACGCCCACCGCCCGGGTAGCCAGGCCCAGTTCAGCAGCCTCCTCAAGGGCCAGAGCAAAGCCACCGGCGCCTTCAGCCGTACCCTTGAATGGATGCAGGCCAACATGAAGGATGCCATCACGGTAACGGACGCCGCCGAACAGGCGGGCATGAGCGAACGCAGCTTCCACCGCAAGTTCGTGCTCGAGACGGGCGACACGCCGGCGCGCTACCTTGAAAAACTGCGCCTTGAGGCTGCGCGGGCCCTGCTTGAAAGCCCCGACCTGCCACTCAAAGCTGTCGCGGGCGAGAGCGGCTTCGGCACGCCCGTTCGCCTTATCCAGGCGTTCGAGCGCACCTTTGGGCTCTCACCCACCGCCTACAGGAAACTCCATGGGGTGCGCTGATTTGCGCATCGCGCGGATAAGATGTCTGGTGCTATACTCAAGATTGTTCTGAGTACCTTTTCAGGGTTCATGAAAGGAGCAGAACCATGAAACTCAATACAATGGGTCTTGCCAACGCGGCCGCGGCAACTGCCGCCGTCCTGTGGCTTTTATGCAGTTTTCTGGTGTTCGCGTTGCCGGGCATGATGATGTCGATGACCGGCCATATGGTTCATATCGACATGGTGGGGCGCGGCTGGATGCTGACCGGATTCGGCTTCGCTATCGGGCTGGTGGCCTGGGTCGTATCTTGCTGGATCACCGGCTGGCTGATCGGCTATTTCTATAACCGCTTCACCGCGGATACCCATTAGCGGGTGGAGGTCAGCCCTCGATGAAGTCCTGCCACACTGTGTGGCCTGCGATCAGGTCGGCCACAAGCTGGTAACCGCCCTCGCCCGGATGGGCGCCATCGTTTGCCATGGCCTCAGTGCGCCAGACATCAGACGCCGCCACATCGGCGAAGATATCCAGGTAAGCCACCTTGTTGATGCGGGCGATCATGCCCATCTGACGGGCCATATCGCCAATACGGCCACTGGCGGGCGCATCGTCCACAACAGGCAGGGCGCTGACAAAAAGCGTCGGCGCCACCGCGCGCGCCGCCATCATGATGGCTTTGGCGTTCTTCAACCGGTTGACTTCATTGATGGTCACCCGGCGGTGCTCATTGAGGAGCGCATCGTTTGAGCCGATCATGAACACCAGCCGGTCAAAGCCAAAGCCTTCGGCCTGAGCCTGCCAGCGGTTCATCACGCCTTCGCTGGTATCTCCCGGCACACCGAATTTTTCATAGTCCAGCCCGGTGGCATCACAGAGCCGCCCAACCCAGCCCTTGCCGGTTGGGTCCCCCACGCCATGGGTGAAGCTATCGCCGAAAAATCCAATTTTCATGACTATCTCGCCGCTTTGGTGAGCCGCAGCAGCGCACGGGCGCAGATCACATCAGATGGGTTGCCGGTGGTTTTGCAGTCCAGCTCCGCCTCCAGCAGGATTTCAAGCGCCATCTCGATCTTGCGCGATGACCAGCGCTGGAGTTCGCCCATGAAACGGTCGCGCTCGCCGAAGAACACAGGCGGGCGAAGCTTGTTCACCGCCTCGCTGGCATTCATGCCCTGGTCCATCATGCCCCGCGCCACATGGAAGCGCATCAGGCGCATCTGCAGGTGCCTCAGGATCGGGATGGCGCTGTGGCCCTCTGTCCAGGCGCGTTCGATCAGGCGGTCGAGACTTTTGAGGTTGCCTGCCGTCACGGCTTCAGCAATCTGGTTCAGGCCCATGGCTGACGTATCGCCCACGCAGGCCTTGGCATCCGCGAGCGTCACCTGCCCGCCTTCAGTGCCCTTGTAGAGCACCAGCTTTTCCAGTTCCCCGCGCGAAACCCTGCGGTCCCCGCCCAGGTTTTCCACCAGATAGGCCACGGCGTCCTGGGTGGCACTGAGGCCCGCATCAGACAGGACATTCTGCACAAGGCCCATCAGGTCCTGCGTGCTGTCTTCATAGCAGGCGATGGCGAGGCCATTCTTGGCTGCTTCCATGGTTTTCCGAAGCGACGACGTGGGCTTCAGGTCCCCGCCGGTGATGACCAGGAGGCCGTCACCCTGCTCCGCCCCAAGCACCAGCTTCACCGCTTCCGTACTCTCGTTCCCGGCACCTTCAAGGCGCACAAGACGCCTGCCACCCATCATGGAGATGGCAGAGATTTCATCGAGAAGAAGCGATGGGTGTTCCTTGATGTCCGCAAGGCTTGGCCGCGCTACCTGGAACGGATCTGACAGGTCTTTGGCCACCTGTTTGCCGATTGTCTCGGCGCGTTCGCGTACCAGCCCGTCATCCCGGCCAAACACCAAGACCGCACGGACCTTGGGGTCCAGGGACTTGAGGATCGCGGGTATGTCGCGGGGTTTTACCTTCACGGGACGTCGGTCTCCGCTTTGGTGAAATAAAGTGCCAGCCGCCGGTGAATGCGTTCCGCCAGCTCAAGCGCCAGGCGGCGCGCGCTGTCTTCCCGCTGGGTCACTGTCGCGAAATCAGACAGCACCAGGTCATAGGAGGTGCGGGCCCGCATGTCTTCGGTAAAGACAATCTCTTCCCCGTTCAGCCGGATAAAAGCCACGTGGGCGACAAGCGTCAGCTGTTCCTGGGTCGCGGCGGCGTCAGGCCGGATACCGTACCCCTGCGTGCTTTGCTCCAGCGTCACGGTCAGGCGGTAGTCTGCCGTGCCGCCGGTGTTCAGCCGGTCCAACAGACGGTTGCGCATCACCTGACCAAGCCGGTCCGCAATCGGCGCAACCTCAACCCCTGCCAGGTGTTGTTGCATCGCGCGCGAGGAGCCACCAGCTTCATAAAGCGGGCGGAAACCGCAGGCGCTCAGCAGCAGGGCCAGGGTTATGACAAGGGCGCCGCGCATCAGTTGGCCACGATGTTGACAATACGGCCGGGCACCACAATCACTTTGCGGATGGTGTTGCCGTCGGTGTATTTCTTGACGTTATCAAGGCCGAGCGCCAGCGCTTCCACGTCCGGCTTGGGCATATCCTTGGCCACCTCGATGGTGTCGCGCACCTTGCCGTTCACCTGCACCGCCATCTTGACCGTGTCATCGACCGTCAGCGCCTTGATGGCTTGTGGCCAGGCGGTTTCGGACACCAGCGTCTTGTGGCCCAGCGCCTGCCACAGCTCTTCCGCCAGGTGCGGCATCATCGGGCCCACCAGCAGCACAAGCGTCTCAAGCGCTTCGCGGAGCACTTCCGGTGCGCCGTCGCCCAGGCATTTGCCGCCAACCGCATTGGCGAATTCATAAAGCCGCGCAACGGCCTTGTTGAAATGCAGGTTTTCAATGTCTGCCGTCACGCCCTCGATCGTCTTGTGCGTGGCTTTCCTGAGCGCCAGCGCGCTGTCGGACAGGCTGTCGGGGATCGCCGCGCCCAGATCCGCGAAATCGGATGGTGGGGTCATCACCAGGCGGTAGACGCGCTGGGCAAAACGCCAGGCGCCCTCGATGCCGGCTTCAGTCCACAACAGGTCCCGCTCTGGGGGGCTGTCGGAAAGCACGAACCAACGGGCCGTATCGGCGCCATACTGGTCGATGATGTCGTCGGGATCGACCACATTCTTCTTCGACTTGGACATTTTCTCAACCCGGCCTTCGGTAACTTCAAGGCCGTTATCGGTACGGAACATGGAACCGTCTTCGCGGGAACGGACAAGTTCGGGGAACACCCACTCGTCGTCACTGTCCTTGTAGGTCACATGGTTCACCATGCCTTGGGTAAAGAGGCCCTCGAACGGCTCTTCAATAGTGGTGCGACCCACATGCTTGAGCGCACGGGTGAAAAAGCGGGCATACAGCAGATGCAGGATCGCGTGTTCCACACCGCCGATATATTGGTTCACCGGCAGCCACTCGTTGACCACATCGCTGTCGAACGGCGCGTCGGAGTCCGGTGTGCAGAAGCGCAGGAAATACCAGGACGAATCCACGAACGTGTCCATGGTATCCGTCTCGCGCCGAGCTGGTCTGCCGCAGCTTGGGCAATCGGTGTGTTTCCACGTCGGGTGATGCTCCAGCGGGTTGCCCGGCTTATCGAAGGAAACATCCTCCGGCAGCTCAACAGGTAGCTGGTCGCTTGGCACAGGCACCACACCGCAATCATCACAGTGCACGAACGGGATCGGCGTGCCCCAATAGCGCTGGCGCGACACGCCCCAGTCACGCAGGCGGAAGTTGACGGTGCGTTCACCCCAGCCTTCCTTTTCCGCGAGATCGATCATATGGGCCTTGGCTTCATCGGCGGCCATGCCGTCCAGGAAGCGGCTGTTGATCATCTTGCCCGCGCCGGTATAGGCCTCGGTGCCGATCTCGAACGACGCCGCGTCTTCGCCTTCCGGCAGCACCACAGGCACTACGGGCAGGTCGTACTTGCGGGCGAAGTCCAGATCACGCTGGTCGCCTGACGGGCAGGCGAAGATGGCGCCGGTGCCGTAATCCATCAGCACAAAGTTAGCCACATAGATCGGCAGTTCCCATGTCGGGTCACACGGGTGTTTGACCGTCAGGCCCGTGTCATAGCCTTTCTTGTCGGCTTTCTCAATGGCTTCTTCGGTGGTGCCGGTTTTGCGGCATTCTTCACAGAAGGCTTTCAGCTCGGCATTGTCTTCCGCCAGCTTGGCCGCCAGCGGATGGTCGGCCGCAATCGCGCAGAAGCTGGCACCAAACAGTGTGTCTGGCCGCGTGGTATAAACCGGCAGCTTCTCATTCGTCTGGGCAATCTCGAAATCGAATTTCAGGCCCTCAGACCGGCCGATCCAGTTTTCCTGCATCAGGCGCACCTTGTCCGGCCAGCGCTCGAGACCCTTCAGGCCCTCAAGAAGGTCGTCGGCAAAATCGGTGATCTTGAGGAACCACTGGGAAAGCTTGCGGCGCTCAACCGGTGCGCCGGAGCGCCAGCCCTTGCCGTCAATCACCTGCTCGTTCGCGAGCACTGTGTTATCGACCGGGTCCCAGTTCACCCAGCTTTCCTTTCGGTACACCAGGCCAGCATTATAGAAATCGATGAAGATCTGCTGTTCTTTGCCGTAATAGGCCGCGTCGCAGGTGGCGATCTCGCGGTCCCAATCAATGGCAAGGCCGATATGCTTCAACTGTTCGCGCATGTTGGCGATATTGTCGTAAGTCCAGTCAGCAGGATGGACCTTGCGCTCCATCGCCGCGTTTTCCGCCGGCATGCCGAAAGCGTCCCACCCCATCGGGTGCAGCACTTCATAACCCTGGGCGCGGCGGTAACGCGCCACCACATCGCCCATGGTATAGTTACGCACGTGGCCCACATGCACCCGGCCAGACGGATAAGGGAACATCTCAAGCACATAATATTTCGGCTTGTCAGACGCGGTATCCGTCTTGAAGGTCTGGGACTCGGTCCACACTTTTTGCCACTTGGTTTCAGTGGCTTTTGCGTTGTAGCGCGACATGATCTCTATCTCTGTACTGCCGGCCAGGCTCTCGCCCTGCCTCTATTATACTGAAACAGCCGGGCTTGCGCCCGGCTAGAACTGGTTGCTTTGGTGCCCAAGGGCACCGCTTGGAATGCGCGGCTTAGTTTGCCGCTGCAACGCGCATCTGGCGGGCACGCTCAAGGATCGCCTCTTCGAGCTGAAGCGCCGTCGATGCCTGCACCGGTACCGTCAGCCAGGTACCGTCCTTGCGTTCCTGACGCACCACAAACACCTTCACGCCGTCAGAGCGCAGCTGCTGCGACATGAAGCGCACCGTCAGCTTGACCCGCTCATCGGGGGCATCCGCTGTGGAATGCCAATGGGTTGTGATAACACCGCCCGACGGCTCAACCTGATCGAACGGCATGAAGGACAGCGTATCAAGCGCCGCCTGCCACAGATACCCGTTGACGCCGATAGCCGTGGTCCGTGGGCCCGTGTCCTCACCTTTGTCGCCGCCGCCGAACATCGAACAAGCGCCCAGTGAGAGACTGACCGTCAGTACCATCATGGTACGGGCAAAATTTTGCATACTACACCCCGTGGATTCGTTTTTTCCTGGCCTGTTCGCCTTGACACTATCCAGCTGCTGGCAAACTTTTTTCAGCCTCCAGCGGGTTATAGCGGTCAGAAGAGGCGCTGACCAGTCCGAAAAGCGTCAAAATAGTGGCAAGCAGGACACAGGCTTCCCTATTTTTGCCTCTGACCCTTGCTAAGTTAACGAAGGATTCAATACCATTGGTGCGTAGTACCGTGTACGAGTTGGCGATGACCATGAAAAACGCGATCAAATATGGCCTCACGGCGCTGATGATTTCAGCCTCATCCACAGCAACGCTGGCGGATGAAAAAACGCGTTTTGAATCGACCGGTTTCCTTCAGAGCCTTGATCTCTTCATTGCCGAACAGATGGCCAAGCTGCGCGATGTGCAGAAGACAGACAAGGGCGATACGATCAAGGACCTCGAGCTGAGCCTGAGGGAGACGACCGAATCCAAGGATAACGGCTTCTTCTACCTTCGCGAAGCTGGCCCGTCTGCGAGTGGCTCGGCGATCGGCAGCATGGCTGACCGGCCCGATTTTTCATCGCTGCTGGCGCCAGATGGCTCCGTGCGCGGCTCCTACGGCCAGGATCTGTTCGGTACAGGTGGCCGCTTGGGTGTAACCTTCGGCGCTGACAAGAACGACCCCACAGACCGCGGTTTCGAGATTGCGCTCAAGAGCGCCTACCGCCTGTCCATGCAGGGTTTGCCAGCCGCAAACGCCTTCAACAGCAGCGATCTGGCAGAACGCCAATATAACGTTGGCCTGTCGCTCGGCTATTCCGGCTTTGGCCTGGATGCGACGCTGATGCGCCAGACCAGCCTGTTCGACGCCGACATGTCCGGCTTTGATGTCGGCTTCTCTTATCAGGCGCCCAGCTGGTCGGCTCGCCTGTCGATGAGCGAATACCGCGAAGGCGCAGACCTTTACGGCATCGAGAACGAAGCCCGTAACATCATTTCCGTGGAACTGGGTGCCAGCTACCGACTGACAGACTCGCTGGGGCTTACCGGCGGGGTGCGCTACTATGATTATGGCAGCCGCCTGATGGTGGACCCGGAAGCAGGTGAAAAATCCCAGATGATCTTCCTGGGTGGACGCTTGCGCTTCTAGCCAGCTCTATCCAATAAACCCATCGATTGCTGCAAAGGCCGCTATCCCAAGCGGCCTTAGTTTTTTGGCCGTCTCGCTATTCACACCCCCAAGTGCCGCGACCGGCAAGGGCACGCCTGCGATCAGCCGGGCAAACCGGTGCAGGCCAAGGGCGGGCACACCTACATGGCTCTGCGTTTCAAACACCGGCGACACCAGCACAATATCGACCCCGATGGCTACCGCCCGCGTCATGGCCGCGCGGCTGTGGCATGCGGCGGTCACCAGCGAAAAACCGTTCAGCACCGGTGGGCGCACCAGCTGGTGTTCGGGCAAATGGACACCGTCTGCCCCCACCGCCCGCGCGAGGGCCGCGTCGCCCGCGACCAGCAGCAGCTGTCCGCGCGCCTTTGTTGCGTTCCTCAGCGTGCGCGCAAGGCCCGGACGGTCGGCATGGTCATAGTCGCGCACGATCACCACGGCGCCTTGGGGCAGGCCGCGCGCCACAGCAACCGGGTCGGGTGCCCGGCCAGCGTGGGTGATGAAAATCGGCAGGGCGCCACCCAATGCCGTCATCATCTTGGCAGCGGCGCATTCAGCCCTTAATGTTATCTCGCTCTTGACCATAGGGGTAAGCTATCCCATAGGAACGGGGCACCAACAAGCCTAAAGGACGCCTGAGAATGATGCCGGATATCAAAGCCAATATCGACACGGTCAAGAAAGAGATCACCCGCATGTGCAAGCACGTGGGTGTCGCGGAAAACCAACCAAAGCTGGTGGCGGTCTCGAAGGTGCAGCCGATAGAGCGCGTGCGCGCGGCACTTGAAGCCGGCCACAGGGTGTTTGGTGAGAATCGGGTGCAGGAAGCCGAAGAACGCTGGGGCGAGCTGAAGCCCGAGTATCCGGATGTGGAGCTGCACCTGATCGGCGGCCTGCAGACCAACAAGGCGTCGAACGCCGTGGCGCTGTTTGACGTGATCCAGTCGGTCGACCGCCCCAAACTCGCGAAAGCCCTGGCGGCTGAGATGGACAAGCAGGGCCGCAAGCTGCCCATCTATCTGCAGGTCAACACCGGGCGCGAGGAGCAGAAAGGCGGCGTGCTGGCCGAAGACCTTGAAGACCTTCTCGCAGACTGTCGCACTTTAGGGCACAATGTGGTGGGCCTGATGTGTATTCCGCCCGCGAATGATGACCCAACCTTGCACTTCGGCCTTCTCAAGAAATTCGCGAAAAAACATGGGCTTACGCGGCTATCCATGGGCATGAGCGGCGACTACGCGCTGGCTAGCGCCATGGGCGCAACAGACATCCGCGTCGGCACCGCCATTTTCGGCGCCCGGGATTACGGCTAACCCAGTTCGATCTTGATCTTATCGTCCGGCTTTACCTGCCTGAGGAAGCGGCGGAGGGCATCCTTTTCAAGCGCCACGCAACCAAGCGTGGGCTTGAAGCCCTCGCGTGCCACATGCAGGAAGATGGCGCTGCCCATACCCTTGACCACCGGGTCGTCATTGTGCCCGAGCACCACCACAAGGTCATAGAGCGCGTCGTCGCGCCACATCTTCTCGTGTGAGGGCCCGAACGGCAGGCGCACCAACTGGTTATAGTGCGGGCTCGTCCCGTCATCGCACCAGCCATGGGTGGGTGTCAGCGCTTCCATGGGCAGGTCCGTGACCGGCGGTTCCTCACGGTCAGGTCGGTAGAAGACTTTCCTGAACGGATAGGTACCGGCAGGTGTTTTGCCGTCGCCTTCCCGGCCGCGGTCCATGGCAATCACACCATGCTTGCCGAGTGCGCATTTCGCATCGAACATGGGGCCCGTCAGCCTGCCGCGGCGGCTGTCGTCCGCGTCCGGTGTCACGGTCCAGACCGTCATTAGAGGATATGCCCGGTCTTGGCCTTCTTGGTGGCCAGATACTGTTCATTGTGCGGGTTGGTGGGGAATTTGTGCGCCACGCGCTCAGCGACTTTAACCCCGAAGCGCTCCAGCCCCGCCACTTTGTCCGGGTTGTTGGTCATCAGGCGCACCGCCCCAAATCCAAGCTGCTTCAGCATCTCTGCTGCTGGTGCGAACACACGTTCATCGACGTCGAAGCCGAGGCGGGTGTTGGCATCGACCGTGTCATAGCCCTGGTCCTGCAGTGCATAGGCCTTGAGTTTCGAGATCAAGCCGATGCCGCGGCCTTCCTGCGCCAGATACAGAAGCACACCGCCACCTGCTTCCTCGATCGCCTTGATGGCGCCCCTGAGCTGCTCGCCGCAGTCACACTTGAGGGACCCGAGGAGGTCACCCGTGAAGCATTCGCTGTGGATACGCATCAACACCGGGTCATGCCGGTTCGGCTCGCCGATGATGATGGCGATATGCTCGATGCCGCCAGCCGTGGGCCGGAACGAAACCAGCCGGGTATTTTCTGCGCCCGCGAGCGGCACGCGCGCCGACGCCACCTGCCTGAGCGCCGCCGCCTGGGCGAAATCCGCGTTCAGAACCGCGTCCGCGTCCACTGCCATCTGGTCTGGGAAAGCCTTCGCGCCCTCTACTTCCGCCGCCAATACAGCCGGCAACAGCCGCGCCCATTTGACCATCTTGATCGCCGCTTCATCGAGCGCGGTAGACGGGTGATTGATCCGGCTGTAGGGACCTTTGAGCGGCGACGCCAGGTCAAGCGTCGGGTCCGCGAGCGCAACCATGTCCTCGGCTGTCATCCACTCTGGCCGCTCAAGCCGCACGGCCGCCCAGTCCTCACCCGCCACCTTCAGGCTCAGCGCGCGGTTGTTGGTCAGCATCACAAAGCTGTCCGTCACCATGGTATCAAAACGCTCCAGCGCAGGCGTGGTGGCAAGCTCCAGCGGCAGCACAAGAAGCGCACGGTCGCCCGCCGTCACGACAACGGGCTGGCCACGCCGAAGCTCGTCTGCCGCGCGTTCCAGGCGCAGAAGGGATTGGTCAGAAATGTTCATGCCCTTCATATAGCGGGAAATCTCCAAAAGTCAGCAGCCGCTTTTTGTCACAGCCTCGCGCAACGATCAAACAAATGTGACCGGGCGTGATGGTACAATCTGTTTCCACTTCTTATATAGGGCTGGTTATTGCATACTATGGCAAATAATTTTACGCGCCGGAGGATAATTGGAATGCCCACTCGCAAACTGCTGCTTGTAGACGATGATGTAGATCTGCGGGAAGGTCTCGCGGACCAACTGGCCCTGTGTGACGAGTTCACGACAGTTGAGAAAGGCGCCGCCTGCGAGACGCTGGATTTCCTCAAGGAAAACCAGGTGGACATGATTATCCTTGATGTCGGCCTGCCGGATATGGATGGCCGCGAACTATGCAAGCGCATCCGCAAGTCCGGTGTTTCCGTGCCGATCATCATGCTGACGGGCAATGTGTCGGACGCCGATACGGTCCTCGGCCTTGATGCCGGCGCGAACGATTATGTCACCAAACCTTTCAGCTTTACGGTGCTGCTCGCGCGCATCCGCGCCCACTTCCGCCAGTATGAGCAAAGCGAAGACGCCACCTTCGATATCGGCCCCTATCACTTCCGGCCTTCCGGCAAGATTCTGGAAGAGAAAGACAGTGGCAAGAAGGTGCGCCTGACGGAAAAGGAAACCTCCATCCTCAAGTATCTCTACCGCGCCGGCGGCAACGCCGTGGGCCGCGAGGAGCTGCTGGCAGAGGTTTGGGGCTATAATTCAGGTGTCACCACCCACACGCTTGAGACCCACGTGTACCGCCTGCGGCAAAAGATCGAGAACGAGCCCGGCATGGCGCGCCTTCTCGTCACCGAACCCGGCGGCTACAGCCTGCAGGGCTTTACGGCCTAGCCCAGCTCGAATGTGGTGATGCCGAATATCTGGCCTGTTCGAATGTCGGGCAGGCCTTTTTGGTACATGCGCGCGGTGGCGAACACCTTTTTCATGCCGTGCAATGTGGCCAGCCGGATTGCCTCCAGGTTATATTCAGGCGTATCGAGGATGATCTTTTCGCCTTCAATATCCGCCTGCAGGGCACCAAACAATGTTTCCGCCACATGGGCGTCGTCCGCAAACAGTGGCCCCACCTTGTGGCCTTCAAGACACTTGCGCCGAACGGCAAAGCCCTTCACCACGCCGTCCTCCTTGAAGCAGACAGCCCGTGCATCGCCCTGCCCCAGCCAGGCCTTCAGGAAGGCATCCCGGTGCGCCGGGAAACACTGGCGGTCGTAGGCGCGGATGGCGTCAAAGTCAGCGGCTGTGATTGCGTGCACCGCGCCCGCGTCATGGGCTTCGGCTTTCGCTTCGCCCTCAAACCGACAGTTTTCATAGAAGGGCTTATAGCCGATGCGTTCATAAATGCGGACATTCTCCAAAACCCCGTCGATACCCACGTTCCTGTCGCCACAGTGGGCCAGCCGCGTTTTGGTGAGCGCAAGGCCATAGCCCTTGCCGCGATGTTCGGGTGCGACGATATAAAGCCCGCAGAAGGCATAATGATCGTCATAGATCACGGCGCTGCCGGTGGCGACAATCTCGCCGCCGAGAGTCCCCTTGAAAAAGCCGGCCGGGTCAGCCGCAAAGAAGGTTTCGGCGTCATGAAGGCCAGGGTTCCAGCCCTCACGCCCCGCCCAGTTCACCGCCGTGCGCACGTCTGATGCCGTCATGGTCTCGATTTTATAGTCCGCCATGACGGGCTCCAGGGTTAGAAGTTGAAATCAACCAGCACCGGCGCGTGGTCGGATGGCTTTACCCAACCGCGCGCATCCCGTATCACTTCCATATGGACCGCCTTGCCTTTCAGGCTTGGACTGGTCCAGACGTGGTCTAGCCGTCGGCCCTTGTCCGCCGCCGACCAGTCGCGCGCCCGGTAGGACCACCAGCTATAGAGCTTCTGATCCTTCGGCACGAAATCGCGCATGATGTCCTGCCAGCCATGCGCTTCGATCAGCTTCAGCATGGCCTCAACCTCCACCGGCGTGTGCGATACGACCTTCAAAAGCTTTTTGTGGTCCCAGACATCGTCCTCATAGGGCGCGATATTGAGGTCCCCTACCAGGATATGGTCACCGTCAAGATCAGCCGACCAGCTGGTCATCTCATCCAGGAACTTGAGTTTGTGGGCGAACTTGTCGTTGATCACCGGGTCGGGTTCATCCCCGCCTGCGGGCACATAGAAATTATGGATCGTCGGCATGCCATCCAGCTTGACGGCAATATGGCGGGCGTCACCCTTTTCGCACCAGTCGATCTTGAAATGCTCATCGATCGCAGCCTTCGAAGCCGTCGCGACACCATGGTGGCTTTTCTGGCCATGGATCGCCAGGTGGGGCAGGCCGAGTTCCTCGAAAAAGCCGGTTGGGAACATATGGTCCTGCACCTTGGTTTCCTGCAGACACAGCACATCGGGCTGATAGTCCCGCACCAGCTGTGCAACAATATCAAGGCGCGCCCGCACCGAGTTGATGTTCCATGTAATCAGCCGCATGTGCTGCTCCCTCACCTGTCTTTTTTGTTCTAGAAAATCAGAAAACTGTTGCCGATGATGCCGATGGGCCAGCGGCCTTTCTCGAACAGCTGGAACCTGAGCGCAAACGGATGGTCCTCGTCCGCGCCTGTCATGGCCGCGAGCGCCGCCTGATAGGTTGCCTGCACGGCAGCACCCGATGTGGCGCGTACAAATTCCTCATCAAAAATCCGCAGGTCCCGCGCGGCATCTGTGGCGCTTTCCTCAATGGCTTCGGAAACAGCGCCAGTGACATGCGTCATGACCATCTCAAGCGTCTGCTCGTCAAGGAATGCCAGCACGTCGTCCGTGAGGGCGGCGCGCAGCTGTTCTTCCGCTTCCCAGGCCGGGCTGTTGACTTCGGTGTTCTCAGCTGCGTCGGCGGCTTCTTCCCAGTCCGCCAGGAAACCGGGTTCAGCGTCGGGGAAACCAAGCGCTTCAGCGTAGGCGCGGGCGATCTCGACCGTTTCCCGATCGGGGTCTTCACCCAGTGTCCGGAACCAGCGCACGTTTGCCGCCAACGCCACAAAGGGCGCCACAGACTTCAGGCTTGGCAGATCGTCAAAAACCTCGTCAATATCGTCTTCTTGGGTATCCATCACATCACCTTAACGCAGATCAGATCAAGCCCTAGCTGCTGCGCGGGGTCAGCGCAAGCGCTAAGCCAAAGCTTCCCTCATTTAGGCAAGTTTTGTGATTTCGCAAGCCACAAACGGACGTGGTTTTCGTTATCGTCACTCGCCGACAGGATCGGCGAGTCCACATACAATTTTTCTGCTTGCCCAAATATACGGATTCGCCGGTCAAGCCGGCGAATGACGAAAAAATTAACGGCGGGTGCGGCGACGTTTGGTCAGGCCACGTGGGTCTTCAAACGTCCAGAGCGCATCATCGAGTGCTGTATTCACCTTTTGGTCGGTCAGCGTCAGCTGGGTGATTTCGCCCTTGGCGTCCACCACCTGCCAGCCCAGAAGCCGGAGGCCTGTGGGCATGCCGTCGTCCGGCATGAAGTTCAGGGTGATTTCGCCCTGCTCCGGGTTTTCCGGATCGCGCGCAGACAAAAGGATCAGGTCTTCAAAGCCTGGGCGGCCCATCTCAATGTGCGCCTGCAGGCTGGCAAGATCCACTGAGCCGCCAAGAAGCGCACGCAGGGGCGTTTTCTTGAGCGGCCATTTGGTCACCTGGCCAATCTCATAATCAACGAAATTCAGGGTTTTGCCGTCGGCCACAATCAGGAAGGGCGTTTCGTCCGTATAGTCGAAGCGCACATAGCCCGGGCGCTCGAGATACAGGCGGCCGGTGGCGATATTGCCGTTCGGCGCGTGCTGGCGAAACTCGGCCTCGAGCGTCTCGACACCGTCCATATAGTCCTGCACCTGCCGGAGCGCCTTCAGGCTCTGGTTTTCCTCGACCGTCTGCTCTTCAAGGGGCGGCAAGGCCGTGTCCTGGGCCACAGCAGCCGGGGCCAACAAGGCCAGATAAACTCCAAACAAGGGTAGGGACCGCATATCGCTTCCTAAAATTCTTCTTCCCGGTCAGGCACCAGCACTTCGCGCTGGCCCTTATGGTTCGGCGCACTGATCACGCCCTGTTCTTCCATTTCCTCGATCAGCGACGCGGCCTTGTTGTAGCCGATCTTGAGGCGTCGCTGCACATAGCTTGTGGACGCCCGCTTGTCACGGATCACAACCGCCACCGCCTGATCATAGAGGCTGTTGTTGGCATCATCGCTCGAACCAGATGGACCGGGGATGAACGGGCTGTCGAAACCTTCTTCAGGTTCTTCCGTCACCTCAGACAGATAATCCGGCGCGCCCTGTTTCCTGAGGTGGGTTGTCACATCTTCCACTTCATTATCAGACACAAAAGCACCATGCACACGGGTGATACGGCCACCCCCGGCCATGAAGAGCATATCGCCCATGCCCAGAAGCTGTTCGGCGCCCTGCTCGCCCAGGATGGTGCGGCTGTCAATCTTGGAGGTGACCTGGAAGCTGATCCGCGTCGGGAAGTTCGCCTTGATGGTACCTGTGATCACGTCCACCGACGGACGCTGGGTGGCCATCACCACGTGGATGCCGGCAGCCCGCGCCATCTGTGCCAGGCGCTGGACGGTGGCTTCCACATCCTTGCCCGCCACCAGCATCAGGTCCGCCATCTCGTCGATCACGATCACCAGGAACGGCAGGGGCTGGAAGTCGAACTCCTGCTCTTCCATGATCGGTTGGCCGGTTTCCTTGTCGAAGCCGGTCTGAACTTCGCGCGTCAAGCGCTCGCCGTTCTTTTTGGCCTCTTCAACCCGCTTGTTGAAAGCCGCCAGGTTCCGCACACCCAATTTGGACATATTGCGGTAGCGTTCTTCCATCTCGCGTACTGCCCACTTCAGTGCCACAACGGCCTTCTTGGGTTCCGTCACAACCGGCGTGAGCAGATGCGGGATGCCGTCATAGATAGAAAGCTCGAGCATCTTGGGGTCAACCATGATGAAGCGCAGCGTCTCGGGGCTGTGGCGATAGAGAAGCGACAGGATCATGGTGTTGATGCCGACGGACTTACCAGAACCGGTGGTCCCCGCGACCAAGAGATGCGGCATCGACGCGAGATCGGCCACCACGGGCGCTCCGCCAATGTCTTTCCCCAGCGCCACCGGCAGGCGGGCCTTGGTGGCTTCATAGTCGCGACTGGCCAGCAACTCGCGCAGGAAGACGGTCTGGCGGTCGCTGTTCGGCAGCTCGATACCAATGGCATTGCGGCCCGGCACCACCGCCACACGGGCGGAGATGGCGCTCATGGACCGCGCGATGTCGTCAGCAAGGCCGATCACCCGGGCGGATTTCACGCCGCGCGCGGGCTCAAGCTCATAAAGGGTGACCACAGGGCCGGGGCGAACGTCCTTGATTTCGCCCTGCACGCCAAAGTCGTCCAGCACGCTTTCCAGCATGCGGGCGTTCTGCTCCAGCGCTTCGGCGCTGATACGGCCGACCTTCTCAGGCGGCGGTGGCGGTGCCAGCAATTGGAGCGGCGGCAACAGGAAACCGTTGGCGTCGCCAAAATCCAGGGTTTTCTGGGCTTCCTTGACTTCCCGCGTGCCGCGCTTCGGCTTGGCCGGTGCCTTCACGCGCTTGGGTGCGGCGGGCGTTACCGGGGCCTTGGGCTCTGGCTTTTCCACCGTCTTGCGTTCAGGCCGCGTCATCTCAGGCTCTACCCGGTCGCCGCCCTCGCCCTTGTCGCGCCGGAACAGCGCATGGAACGTCACCATGATACCGTGGCCGATCATCCTCAGGCCCCAGACAATCCACGACAGGATGGTCATCAGCGCATACCGGATGGTCTGCAGGATCGTGCGCCATTCGTCCTTATTCAGGGCGAAGCTATAGAAAAAGGCCGGAACGCCCAACACGGCGAAAGCCGTACCGTATGCCCAGGCGGGGATCACAAAGCTGGCGAACAGCTCAATCACCATCAGGTAAAGCCGCTGGCCAAGGGCCCCGCCATAGCCCGGCTGGATGACATAATCTGGCGCGGGCGAGACCACGCTGACGGCAATCGCCAGGAGGATCAGGCTCACGGGCACCATGATCAGGTTGATCCAGAAATGCGGTAGCCACTTGAGCCGTGCGATCTTCAAGCCCCACAGAAAGAGGGGAACCGGCAACAGGAAAGCCACCATCGCCAGCGTCTGCATCAACACATCCGCCACGTTGGCACCAATGGGCCCCAAAAGGTTGCTTGTGGCGCCGCTCGCGACATTATTGATGGTCGGGTCCGCCGGATTATAGGAGAAGAGCGCCACATAGGTGCCCAGGGCCATGAGCATCAGGATCACACCAAGCGTGCGCCAGCCGGTGCTTTTCATGAAAGTCACAAAGGCAGGCGGCAACAGCGGCGCGCTGCCGTTTTTCTGTTTCACTGGTTTGGTTGCTGCGGTTTTCTTGCGTGCCGACACGTAACAATTGCTCCCCGAACCGCCCGTCGCGCCTGTCTCCCTTGGGCGCGCAGCGGCTATGTTCTCGTCCTGTTCGCGGTCACTTTACTCTTTATCAATGCTCGAGGACAAGTGCGGCATTTTATGGGCAGCCACTTTCTGCTGCCCGGCACCCCAACTGCGGCACCATGCCACTGGACACGGGGGGCCAATGAGGCCTACATGAAAGGGAGAGATTTTGCCGTGAGTGGACAGGCACTATGAGCGATAAAAAGTTGGAAACGGATATCACCATCATCGGCGGCGGCCTTGCGGGCATGACCGCGGCCATCGGCCTTGCCGAACACGGCTTCGAGGTTGCCGTGGTGGATATGGCGCCCCAGGGTGACCTGACGGCAGCCGGATATGACGGCCGGGCGAGCGCACTGGCCTTCGCCTCCTGCCAGCTTTTCGAAGCCCTTGGCATCTGGAAGCATATGGAACCCTATGCCCAGCCGATCCTGGAGATCCGCGTGTCCGACGGGCCATCGCTCCTGTCGCTCCATTTCGACCATGAAACGCTGGGTGATGGGCCCTTGGGCCATATGGTCGAGAACCGCCATACCCGCATCGCGCTTTTTGAGCACCTGAAGGAAATCAAGGGCGTGACACTGCTGGCGCCCGAACGCGTCGCCGAAATCGACCGCACCAAAGAGGGCGTCACCACCACGCTGACCTCCGGCACCGTGATCAAGTCCGACCTGATCATCGGCGCGGACGGGCGCGGCAGCCTGGTGCGCCAACACGCGGGCATCCCGGTTTCGGTGATTGACTATAAGCAGCACGGCATTGTGTGCTCGGTTGAGCACGAGTTCAGCCACTGCGGTATCGCACATGAACGCTTCTTACCAAGCGGGCCGTTCGCGATCCTGCCGCTGTGCGGTAACCGCTCGTCGCTTGTGTGGACCGAAAAAAGCCACCTCACCGAGACCATCATGGGGCTTAGTGACCGCGCATTTGAAAGCGAGGTCCGGCGCCGGATTGGCGATTTCCTCGGCGAGGTTAAGGTGATTGGCGGGCGTTGGGCCTATCCGCTGACGCTTCAGTATGGGCAGGACTATGTGGCCGACCGGCTGGCGCTGATCGGCGACGCCGCGCACGGTATTCACCCCATTTCCGGCCAGGGGCTGAACCTGGGGCTGAAAGATGTGGCGGCGCTGATTGAAACGCTGGTGGACGCCCGGCGTGTGGGCCTGGATATCGGGGCACTGAGCGTGCTTGAAAATTATGGCCGCTGGCGCACCACAGATAACGCCAGCGTTTACGCCATCACGGACGGCTTCAACCGCCTGTTTTCAAACGATATTGCGCCCATCAAGCTGGTGCGCGATGTAGGCATGGCGGCGGTGGACCAAGTGGTGCCGCTGAAGAATTTCTTCATGCAGCATGCCCGGGGAACAGTCGGCGACCTCCCGAAACTGTTACGGGGCGAACGCCTCTAGGCCTGTTATAGTGGTCCCATGAAAACGGGAAGCAATGACATGATCGCGCGCGGAGGTGCGGGCGAGACGGCTGCGTGCATGGGTGATGGCACCCAACTGTTGTTTGATGCCACGCTGTACCCGCACCGGTCCCTGAAGCCCCACCAGTTCCGCCGCCTGTTCTGGTTCCTGATCGCTGTGTGCCTGCTCGCGGGCCTGCGGTTCATCATGGTGGGCGCCTGGCCCGTTGTGATTTTCCTCGGGGTCGACCTTCTGGCCATCTGGCTGGCGTTTCATTTCAGTTATCGTTCGGCACGACTTTACGAGACACTGCAGCTATCGGAGAAAGACCTGATCCTGACCCGCGTGCATCCGGGCGGGCGGGTAGAAAGCTGGCGCTTTGACCCTTACTGGGTGAAGCTGGACCTCAAGACCATCGACGAAGACCGCAACCAGCTATCACTCGCGTCCCACGGTGAAACCCTGGTGTTCGGCACGTTCCTGACCCCCACCGACCGCCGCAAACTGAGGGCCGCGCTGATGCCAGAGTTAGCCCGGTTAAAAGGGTAATCACTCCACCTTGCAGTAGACCTGCGCGATGGAGCGGGAGGCCCTTAGGGCGTTGCCGGATTTGTCGAAATCCTGCGCGCGCAGGCCCGGGATGGTCTTGCCCTCATCACTGATCAGCCCGGCGTTCCTAAACACCTGTGGGTGGGTGGTATAGACCCGGCCCCGGCGCGGGGCGCCCGCGACAACGGTGCCAACCACATAACCCTGTTCATCAAAGACAGGCCCACCGGAGATGCCGCCAAGCGACCCGTCAAACAGCGGTCTGCGCTCGCGCTCCACCCAGGCGATCACGGCTTCGCGGGCATTGTAGCGCCCTTCCGAGCGCATGAAGGTGCGGCCAAAGACCGTGGCGCGCACGTCCGCCGGTTTGCCCTGCGGGAACCCCATCATAAAACCGTTGGTGCCGCGACCCGGGCTTGTGTCCGTCAGCGCAAACGGCTGGGCCCTGAGCGCGCGGGCGCGCAGCACGGCGAAATCACGGTGCGTGTCACTAACGGCGGACAGGACCGGCTCCAGCTGGCGCGGGCCAACCACCAGATACACCTGCTTGCAGCCATCCACCACATGGCGGGCGGTCACGAACGTACCCCGGCTGTCGACCGCAAAGGCCGTGCCCACACTGTTTTTTGCCTGTGGGTCCAGCGCAACGACCACATCGCCAAGCTCGGCACGCGGCAAGGGCGCGTCATCAGGTGTCAGGACCGCAGGCGGCTGATCGCCCGGCACCGGGCGGCGTGGGTTCTTGTCCTCCAGATCCACGTCCGCGTAGCGGGCGATGAAATAGAGGATCGCAATGATATAGAAAAGAAATTCGACCGTGCGGCGCATGCCGGCGCCCCCCTAGCCCGAAATGGCTGCCGAATTGATCGCGGCTGTCGCCAGCTTGAATGAGACCAGAAGGATCGCCGGGCCCATTTCGCCATTCTCAATCCGGTGCGACAGGCCCTTGAGGAACAGGTCCACCAGGCGGAAAGCCGCGAGCTGGAACAGGAGGGCAATCACGCCCCACACCACAATGTCCCAGACATTCATTGATGACGCCATCGAGAAGGCCACCGGCAGCGACAGGCCGACAATGGCACCGCCGAGCGTGGTGGCCGCCGCCACATTGCCTTCGCGGATCAGCTTCAGCTCATCATGGGGCGTGATGCGGGTATAGATGAAGATGCCGATAAGCAGCATCACAAGGCTGGTAGCCGAATGAATGACGAAGAACGGCAGGCCGTTCCAGAGTGAAACCAGCGCTTCTTCCATGATATCTCCCCCTAATTGACGCTACTTGAGGTCAAGCACGTCCGTCATTGAATAGCGGCCTGCGCCCTTGCCTGCAAGCCAAAGCGCCGCTTTCACGGCGCCCGCAGCAAAGAGACCGCGGTTTTCGGCCCGGTGACTGATGGTCAGGCGCTCGCTATCGCTTGCAAAGACAACATCATGTTCGCCAATCACGGCGCCGCCGCGCACTGCGGAGAAGCCAATGGTGCCTTCCTTCCGCTCGCCGGTGATGCCTTCGCGCGCCTTGGTGCGCAAATCGTCAAGCGGGTGGCCGCGGCCTTCCGCCGCCGCTTCACCGAGCATCAGGGCGGTGCCACTTGGCGCGTCCACCTTATGCCTGTGATGCATTTCAACCACTTCGATGTCCCAGTCGGTGCCCAGGCGCTTTGCGGCGTCACGCACCAGCGCCATCATCAGGTTGACCCCCAGCGAATAATTGCCCGCCTGCATGATCGGCACAGCCTCTGCCGCGCGGTCGAGCGCCGCGTGGTCGGCTGCCGTCATGCCGGTGGTGCCCACAACCAGCGCGGTTTCCGTCGAGCGCGCGAGCGCGGCGTGGGTGGCTGTCTGGCCAGGCGGGGTGAAATCGATCACCACATCGGCTTCATGGAAAACATGTTCGGCCGTGTCCGCAAGATGGACATTTGTGCCGGGAATGAGCTTACCAATATCCGGATGGGACGCAATTTCGGACCCCGCGGCAATGGTAATGCCTGCGGTTTTCAGGAATTCTTCCGTCAGCGCCTGCCCCATGCGGCCCATACAGCCCAAAATCCCGATCTGAATATTTTCCGCCATCTGCGTCTTCCCCAAAATTGGAAACCTGATCAATTGCTACCAGTCGGCGGGGAAAAAGAAAAGGCCGGGCAGAACCCGGCCATCTCTATTTTTTCTTGCGCAAGCGCTTAGAAAGCACTGCCCGCCAACGACTTAGAAGCGTTTTGTCAGGTCAATGCCCCACAGGCTTGGCGTCTCGCGTTCGGAAATCGGCGTGCCGAATGTCTCCGCCGTCACGCCCGTTGCACCGCCAAGATAGCGGTTGGCGAACAGGTTGGTGACAAAGAGCGAGATGCTCAGATCCTCATCCGCATTGGTCCAGCCCATACGCACATTGGTAAGATTCCGGGCCTTGCCGGTCTCCCAGCTGCCGTTGCCCCACACGATGGTGCCGCATGTGCCTTCAGACAGGCACTGGCCGTTCAGCCGTTCCTTGCTGGTGTAGCTGTGGTCCAGGTGCAGGTTGATGGAGCCGTTATCGCCGCCGAGGCCAAAGCTATAGTCACCGCCGAAGGAAACACGCGCTTTTGGTGCGCCGGTGGGCTCGCCCACCTCTGATATGCCGCAGTTTTCGGTGCAGGTGACATCCTGATAGCCGCCGTTGGCGAACAAGCGGAGGCCTGGCGCAGGCGCCCACAAGAGTTCAATATCCACACCCTTGCCTTCGGTGTCGGACGTTTCCGTGACATAGCGTGGCACAGACCCGCTTTCGAACGACGCCAGGCGAATCGCCTGCTTGTCGTTATATTTATATTTCCACACAGAGGCGTTGAACCGCACCCGGTCATCGAACCACTGGGACTTCAGGCCCACTTCAACGTTCCAGACGCTTTCGTTATCGAACTCGCTGTTGACTTCCTGGCTGTTGAAGCCGCCCGCCTTGTAGCCCCGCGCGTAGGAGGCATAGACCATGGCATCATCCGAGACGCGGTAATCCACCGCCACCCGGGGGCTGACATTGTTCCAGCTTTGGCTGCGTTCAAAATCACGACCCTCACACACCTGGGTGCTGGCGTCCGCGCAGATCGGCAGGTTGTAGACAATGTCGCCAGACCCGCCGACAACCGCCTGCAGGATCGCTTGGTGAATGTCCGCCAGGTTGCCGACACCCGGGATTTCAAGAAGGTCAGATCCCTCAATCTCCCGCGGGTCTGTGCGCCACAGCCAGCTTTTCTTGTCGTGGGTGTAACGGATACCCGCCGTCAGGTTCAGCCGGTCGGTCACGGCATAGGTGGCATCAGCAAAAGCGGCGAACGCCTTGAAGGTGCCTTCACCGTACATATGCTCGGTCCATAGGCGACCATCGAAGCTCTGGAGCGCCATATTGGATACATCCTCAAGCGACAGGCCCTCAAGCGGCGTGCCCACGGCCGACGGGTCCATACAGCCCAGCGGCACGGTTGTCAGGCCAACAAACGAGTTCATGGTATCGAGGAACAGGCTTTCACAGCCATTGATGCCGTCCAGCGGGTTGAAGCCGTTCGCCACCAGGATGCCCGGCGTGGCGCCGAGGTTATAAAGCGCGGTGTCGATCGAATTCATGGTGGCATTTACCACCGTGTTCTGCTTGGCGTTTTCCCAATAATAGCTACCGCCGATAGTCCAGGTCAGATCACCGCTTTGGCCGTTCAGCCGCAGTTCCTGATAGATATGCTCATTCTCTTCGATGTTGTTACTGTCGAAATAGAAATCCGGGTCCGCCGTGCCGTCTTCTTCCTCCAGGTTGTTGGAGGTGAAGCGCTTGAAGGCGGAAATGGACGTCAGCGTCGCCCAGTCGAAATCATGGGTGATGGTCAGCGTCACACCGTCCAGGTCACGGTTCTCTTCCCCGTTCCTCACGTCCGATGAGAATGGCCCATAAGGGTCAGCCCCGCCGATGGAGTTACCGTCCCGGAACACGGACCAGTCCCCGCTTGACGCAGGCACATAGCCCGCTGGCGTGAAGTTGGCATAGAAGGCCTGCAAAGGCACACCGCCTGTCAGCGCGGCAATCGGCAAGGCACCGAACTGCTCACGCGTCAGGCCGCCAAATGATGGTCCCAGCACCGCATGCAGGAAATCCACATGGCCCGGCATGTCATTGAGGGTTTCTGCCCCCGGTGCGAAATCCAGGCTGCCGTCAGAGACGCCCACCACAGGCTGGTCTTCATCCTGCTTGGTGTGGTCAAACTCGAACGCCAGATTAAGCGCCGTGCGGTCGCTTGGTTCCCACCGCACCTGCACCCGGCCGGTGACATTGTGTTCGCGACCATAATCGTCCCCCGTCAGCGCATCAGTGGCGTAGCCGTCCTGGTCATTGACCAGGAAGTTGGCGCGCATGGCTACCGTGTCCGTGAGCGGCGCATTGATCATGGCGTCAATCCGCTGCTTGTCAAAGCGGCCATAGCGCAGGTTCACGCGTGCGGAAAACTCATCCATGTCCGGTTTGTTGGTGATGATGGAAATTGCGCCGGCCGCCGTGTTGCGGCCAAAAAGAGTACCCTGCGGGCCCTTCAGCACCTCAACCCGCTCAAGGTCAGAGAAAAACACAATGCCGGCGCCCGAACGGGATGCATAGACCCCGTCCACGAACACGCCCACAGCCGGGTCGGTGCCCACGCCAAAATCACTGGTTTCAATACCGCGAATCTTGAAGCGTGGCTGGGTTACACCTGAGACTTCAAGGCCTGGTGTATAGGCCGTGATATCGCGGAGGTCTTCCGCCGCGACCGTCTCCAGGAAATTGCCGGAAAAGGCATTCAGCGCAATCGGCACATCCTGGGCCGATTGCTCACGCTTTTGCGCGGTTACGGTAATTTCCTCGAGTGTCAGCGTATTATCAGAAGTATCCTGGGCACTTACCGCCGGCGCGAGACTTAAACACGCGGCAATACTGACGCCCGACATCAGGGCGCTTGACAGTTTGGTCGTAGACATGGGCTTCCCCCCCTTATTTCTCTAACTGACCTGATCCGGCACCGCTAACCTCCTATCAAGGTTACTGGCATGGGTGCCTGACCGCTTTCATGAAACCGCCTCCCATCTCCCTGAGGCCGATCCCACAACACAAACAGCCTGCCATGCAATCCAGCATAGCAAGCTTCTCTACTCCGATACACATGTCGTTGTTACTCAATAGTTTTTATCCACTCCCTCAGAAGCTCCACCCCTTCAGTGTGAACGGTTGTCCGCCCGACCTCAGGCATCATCACGCCCGGATCGGTTGATTTAAGGCGGTGGATCAGGATCGATTGGTCCGGCTTGCCGGGATCGATATCAAACATGAAGCCGCCCGACCCGCGGCCTGCCGCCACCGGGCGCTTCAGATAGCCCCATGCTGTCTTGTTCTGCTCCCACCAGGTCAGGAACAGGCCTGATGTGGACCCCGGACCTTCGGCGCGGTGGCAGTGGGCGCAGTTGATATCCAGATAAGCCCGTGCGCGGGCCTCAAGGGGCGCTGCGGGATCATCATAGCGGGGCACGCTGGGGGCGTCTGCGGGCGCAGGCGCTCCGTCCAGCAAGCCATGGTTGGCCCAAAAGGCCAGCTGGTTTTCTGCCCCGCCGTCATAGTCATAAGTGAAATTCAGGTTCCGGGCTTTTGGCCCGATGGGCGAAAATTCATCCCCCATCACATGGCAGCCTTTGCACTGGTTGCGGTTCGGCACCACATATTGAATGTCACGCTGGTCGCCCGCTTCATCAACCCACGACACAGGCAGCACCTTGCCCGCCACCTTGAGGTCGGCGTCGGTCATATCGGCGTTCCAGACATAGGCCCAGGCAGCCCAGCCTTTGTCACCGCGGATCAGAAGCCGCGTCTCAATCAGGCGGATATTCTCTTCCGGCTCGCGGAAATCAGCCGGGTAGGCGAAGGTTTTGACCAAGACACTACCGACGGGAAAGACAAATGATTCGCGGTCATCATAGGCCGCGGCCTTGCCTTCCGGCACATAAACAAAGCGGTATTTGTGGGCGTAATCTGTGAACAGGGGCGTCGCCAGGTCATAAGGGTAAACCCCGTCGTTCGGCACCTGGGCAGCGCCATCCTTGAACAGATTATAGGCTGAAAGCTTGCGCGCAGGGCGCGGGGTCAGGAGCGCGGCATCATTGACTGCAGCGGTGGACGGAGGGGCCGCCACCGCCGGGGCACTGGTTACCCCCATCAGAAAAACCAGTGTCAGGAATACCAATAACAGAACACGCACCTGACCCATCCCCCTAGTTGTTTTCAGCCACGGCCACAGGTTTGTCCTGCGGCAACTCTACCGGCCCACGGAATTCATAGGAACCGGCATAATCTTCGATGTCCCGGTCCGGGTCAGCGCCCCAGGGCAGGATATGGTCCTTGACGAACTGCAGGTTGGCAAAGGTGGTGCCTTCCGGCTCATTGATCCTGACACTTTCCTCATCGTCAGGACCAAACAGGCCCGCCCAGAAGCCGTCAACGACACCGTCCCACACAATCTGCGGCACAGGCATACCAGTGCGCGGCGCGATCAGGTCTTTGACGGCGCCGTCCGGGTCCCAGCCAGCGCGACCATGCTTGTTATCATGCACATAGATGCGGCGTGGCAACGGGTTATAGGTTGGATCGTTATATTCACGCGGGTAGGCAACCAGGAGAATGTTGGCAGATGCATTTTCGCCGATCTCATTCTCAAACACCTCTACCTCGCGGTTGGCCATGATCATGATGCCGGAACCGCGCGGCACAGTGGCCACGATATTGCCCGGAGGGGCAAAGTTGGCGGTGTCGTTGCCCACGACCTTGTTCTGGTAGACCCGGACGCTGTGACCGCCCATCTGCGGCAGGTTCGGCAAGTCAAACACCAGGATGCCGCCCGTGTTGCGGGTGGCTGTGTTGCCGTAGACGTCAGCGCGGTAGCTGTTCTCGATCTCGATCCCGGCCACATTCAGTTCGGCGCGGTTGTTCCTGACAATGATGTCCTGGCTTTGACCCACATAGATGCCGGCATCCGATGCGCCTTTGACCACAGACCCCTCGATCAGCACGTTCTTCGATTCAACGGGATAGAGGCCGTATGCGCCATTTTCAGCGTTCGGCCCGCGGGTCCATTCAACCCGCACGTTACGGAAGGAAACCGTATCCACGCCCTTGGCTTTGATGCCGTCACCGGGTGTGTCTTCCACCGCGAGGTTTTCGATCGATACCCGGTCAGACGTGATCAACAGACCTTCCGACCCGGCGATCTGGTTCTTGAAAGTGAGGATCGTCTTGTCCATCCCGGCGCCGCGCACCGTAATGTCCGGCACGTCCAGTGAAAGCGCGGCGGAAAAGGAAAACGTGCCTTCCGGTAGTTCGATAGTGGTGCCCGGTTCAGCCAGGATCAGCGCTTCCTGCAGCGCCTCCTGAATATCAGTGCCGGCATCAATCCGGACAATCGCGTCTTCCGCAAGGGCAGCCGGTGCCACCACAAGAATAAGAAGCCCCATAAGAGCATGTTTGAAACTGGTCATCGCTTCCCCCTTTTCCATCGGCTTCCCCTCCAATGGAATCCATTAATTCCTGCGTGCCACAGTGCAGAAGCTTTGGTCTTTCGTCAAGAAAAAGTGAAAGTGTTTCATTTTTTTTGGAACTGGACTAGTATCCCTCGCGGGGGTTAAAAGCGCCTGAAAAGGGAGCACCGCGTGCCGTCAACGACCGTTCAGAAACCCATGCAGGCGAGGGCCAAAGCCCGCCGGGACATGATTATTGCCCGCACGGAAGATATCCTGGCTCGGGACGGCATCGAGGCTATCACCACGACCGCAGTCGCGCGCGAGGCAGGTATCCCGGTTGGGTCTATCTACCGCTATTTCAAAGACAGGAATGATATCATCGGGCTTCTCCATCAGGTGGCCTATGATGACGTGGTCGGCACGGTAGCGAACGCCCTTGAACAGATGGAGCCCGGCCAGGGCTTTCGCAAAACCCACGAACAGCTGATCCGTGTTTTCTGGCGTGCGGCCCGCAGCCACCCCACATTCCGCGACCTGACCCGATGGGCCAACGCGCACAACAGCTTGTGGGATGTGACACCGGGGCCGGAAAGTCATCTGGATGAGCTTGTCCGGCAGACATTGGCGGTTGCCGGCGTTCAACTGCCGGAAGGCCGCGAGCAGGTCATGCTGCGTACGGCGGTCACCACGCTTTCCGTCCTGATCGACCAGGCCTTGGAGGAAGATGACGACGCCGAGGCCGACGCCCTGATCGACGAGATCACCACCCTGCTGGACCGCTATTTCGAATAAAAAAGCCGTCCCCGATCTGGAGACGGCTTTCCTGAATTTTGTTTGAGCCCTGACCCTATTCGGTCAGGTCGTCCCATAGGTCCTTGACCTTGGAGAAGAACCCTTCGGACCGCGGCGAGATTTTATCGCCGCCCTCTTTGGCAAATTCTTCCAGAAGCTCGCGCTGCTTCTTGTTGAGGTTGGTGGGTGTTTCCACATTCATCTCAACAATCATGTCGCCCACAAAGCCGCCGTTCAGCTCTGGCATGCCCTTGCCCTTGAGGCGGAACTGCCGGCCTGACTGCGTCCCCTCAGGGATTTTGATCCGCGCGCGCTTGCCTTCAATGGTCGGCACCTCGATGTCGCCGCCAAGGGTGGCTTTGGTCATCGGGATCGGCACCTGGCAATAGAGCATGTCGCCGTCACGTTTGAACAGCGCATGAGGCTTGATGGTCAGGAAAATATAGAGATCACCCGCCGGGCCGCCACGGCTGCCCGCCTCGCCTTCGCCCGCCAGGCGAATGCGCGTGCCTTCTTCAACCCCTTTCGGGATCTTGACCTGCAGGGTCTTTTCTTTCCTTACCCGGCCCGCGCCAGAGCAGCTCTTGCACGGGTTGGTAATGATCGACCCATTGCCCTGACACCTTGGGCAGGTGCGTTCCACCATGAAGAAGCCTTGGCTGGCGCGCACCTTGCCAGCGCCGCCGCAGGTGTCACACACTTCAGGCTTCGAGCCGGGCTCAGCGCCAGACCCACCGCATGGCTCACACGCCACAGACGTGGGCACGCGGATCTTGTCTTCCTTGCCGCGGAAAGCATCCTCGAGCGTGATTTCCATGTTGAATCGCAGGTCACTGCCGCGCCCTGGGCCGCCGCCACCGCGCCGCCGGCGGCCACCGCCGCCCATGAAATCACCGAAGAATTCTTCGAACACGTCAGAGAAATCGAAGCCGCCCGCATGATGGCCGCCGCCGGGGCCGCCCATGCCGCCCTCGAATGCTGCATGACCGTACCGGTCATAGGCCGCGCGCTTTTCAGGGTCCTTCAGGACCTCATAGGCTTCACCGATTTCCTTGAATTTCTTTTCTGCTTCCGCGTCGCCCGGATTGCGGTCCGGGTGATACTGCATGGCAGCCTTGCGGAAAGCGCTTTTCAGCGCTTTTTCGTCGACGTCTTTCGAGACGCCGAGTAGCTCGTAATAATCTGCTTTAGACATAGGCGGTTCTCCGCTTTTGTCGCCGCGCCCCTAAACTCAGACGCCGCCTCCAGACATCCAGAGGCGGCGCGAGCATTGGTATGGCGTCAGGCGGCCACCTTATTTCTTGTCGTTTTCGTCGACTTCTTCGAAGTCCACATCCACCACATCGTCGTCGGCTTCCTTGGCCGCCTTGTCAGCAGCTTCAACCTCGGACTCGTCGCCGGCCGCGGCAGCTTCTTCCTGGCTTGCTTTGTAGATCTGCTCGCCAAGTTTCATGGTGGCCTGTGCCAGTGCTTCGGTTTTCGCCTTGATGTCGTCAACGTCTTCGCCTTCAAGCGCGGTCTTCAGGCTCGCAACCGCATCTTCAATGGCTTTCTTATCGTCGTCGGACACCTTGTCCTTGTGCTCGTCGAGGTTTTTCTCAGCCGAGTGAACAAGCGCTTCGCCCTGGTTCTTGGCTTCAACAAGCTCTTTCCGCTTCTTGTCCGCGTCGGCGTTGGCCTCTGCGTCCTTGACCATCTGCTCAATGTCCTCGTCAGAGAGACCACCGGAAGCCTGGATGCGGATTTGCTGCTCCTTGCCTGTGCCCTTGTCTTTTGCGGACACATTCACGATACCGTTGGCGTCGATATCGAAGGCAACCTCAATCTGCGGCACACCGCGTGGGGCTGGCGGGATACCCACCAGGTCGAACTGGCCCAGCAGTTTGTTGTCTGCAGCCATTTCGCGCTCGCCCTGGAAGACACGGATGGTTACGGCACCTTGGTTGTCTTCCGCGGTCGAGAAGACCTGCGCCTTCTTCGTTGGGATCGTGGTGTTGCGCTCGATCAGGCGGGTGAACACGCCGCCCAGCGTTTCAATACCCAGCGACAGCGGGGTTACGTCCAGAAGCAGAACGTCTTTCACGTCACCCTGCAGAACGCCAGCCTGGATCGCGGCACCCATGGCCACAACCTCATCCGGGTTCACACCCTTGTGTGGCTCGCGGCCAAAGAACTCTTTCACCACTTCCTGGATTTTCGGCATCCGGGTTTGACCGCCAACCAGAACCACGTCGTCGATCTCGCCTGCATTGAGGCCCGCATCCTTCAGGGCTTTCTTGCAAGGCTCGAGCGTGCGCTTGATCAGATCCTCAACGAGGGTCTCAAGCTTGGCGCGCGTCAGTTTGATCTGAAGGTGTTTCGGGCCAGATGCGTCAGCCGTGATGAACGGCAGGTTCACTTCAGTCTGGGTTGAGGAGGAAAGCTCGATCTTGGCTTTCTCTGCCGCTTCCTTCAGACGCTGCAGTGCCATCTTGTCCTGACGGAGGTCGATGGTGTTTTCCTTCTTGAACTCGTCCGCGAGATAATCAACCAGACGCATGTCGAAGTCTTCACCGCCCAGGAACGTGTCACCGTTCGTGGACTTCACTTCAAAGACACCGTCGCCGATCTCGAGAACGGACACGTCGAAGGTACCGCCACCAAGGTCGAACACAGCAATCGTGTGGCCGTCTTCTTTTTCAAGACCGTACGCAAGGGCCGCAGCCGTTGGCTCGTTGATGATGCGCAGCACTTCAAGGCCCGCGATCTTGCCGGCGTCTTTCGTTGCCTGGCGCTGGGCGTCGTTGAAGTATGCAGGCACTGTGATCACGGCCTGGTCAACATTTTCACCAAGATAGCTCTCGGCGGTTTCCTTCATTTTCTGAAGGATCATCGCAGACACCTGGCTTGGGGAGTATTTCTCGCCCTTGGCTTCTACCCACGCATCGCCGCTGTCTGCTTTGATGATATTGTAGGGAACCATGTCGATGTCTTTTTTGGTGGTTGGATCATCGAACGTACGACCGATCAGGCGCTTGATGGCGAACAGCGTGTCTGTCGGGTTCGTCACGGCCTGGCGTTTTGCAGCCTGGCCAACAAGGCGTTCGCCATCGTCAGTAAAACCAACGATAGACGGCGTCGTGCGCGCGCCTTCAGAGTTTTCGATTACTTTAGGTTTGGACCCGTCCATGATGGATACGCAGGAGTTTGTCGTACCCAGGTCAATACCGATTACTTTACCCATTTTTTTACCTCTTCCCGTTGCAAGCCGACTGCTTGGGCCCATCCGGCACCCTATCACAGCCTCTTAGGGTTCGTGTTATTTGATCAAATTGCTGGCCAGCCAAAACATCCGGCAGGCAGCAGGTTTCAGTGGCTATATAAGGTGCGCAGCCACCCCCCGCAAGGGCAGTGGCCAAGAAATTTTGTAAGTTTTTTCCTGACCAAAAGCCTTTAAAGACGATGGACTTGCCTGTATGTGAGCAGGCAGTCTTCCCTGTCGCCCGCAATCAAACATTGAAAATGGGGGGCAGGCGGCTAAACTCGCGCCTGAATTAAGTCGTGTTGGCGTGAGCGGAAACACTTGGACCATAACAACAGAATCCACGACGGATCGGGGCGGGGCCTGCATGAACGATAAAGCCAATATGGCACAGCAACAGCCGGAAAAGCATGAGGCCATGGTGCTTCTGAAGGATCTGGTTGTCATTGTTGTCTTCTTCTTGATTTTCACCACCTTCGGATGGTCCAGCTTCCATATCCCATCGGGCAGCATGGAACCGACGCTTGAGGTCGGTGACCGCATCTTCGTCTCGAAGCTGAGCTACGGATATAACCGCTATTCAGTGCCGTTCGACCCAGGCATTGTCCCGGAAGGCCGCCTGTTCGATGACGCGCCGGACCGCGGAGATGTGGTGGTTTTCACGCTGCCCTACAAAGGCAGCAACGATTTCATCAAACGCGTGATCGGCCTGCCGGGCGACACTGTCCAGATTACCCGCGGGCGCCTGTTCATCAATGGCGAGATGGCGCCGCGCACTTTTATCCGCGATGTGAATTATACCGATTATCAAGGCATTGACCGGCGCGCCCGCGAATATGTCGAAGAACTGCCGAACGGCGTAAAACACCGGATTTACGAACGCCATGACGACGGCGCGCCCCGCGTTGACAATACCAAGCTGTTTGTGGTGCCCGAAGGCCATTATTTCATGATGGGTGACAATAGGGACGGCAGCGCCGACAGCCGGTATCTGGATGACATGGGTTTTGTGGCGCACAAATATCTGGTGGGCCGCGCGCAGATCACCACCTTCAGCCTGTATGACTGTGACCAGGGCAAGGACGTCTTCTGCCCCATCGGCATCCCGCTCGGCCGCTTCTTCAATGTGATTGATTAGCAATTCATTTCTTGTTGGGGGCGAGATGAAGAAAAACTGGTTGGCAATTGCTGGCGGCATCTTGTTCGTAGGGGTCGTCGCGTACTTATACAGCTTCAGTCATTTCCATGTCCCAGCTGGATCGATGGTGCCCACTTTGCAAGTTGGCGACCGGTTTCTTTCCAAGAAACACATCGATCCCGGCGATATTGACCATGGCGATATCGTTGTCTTCATCGCGCCACACAAAGGTTCGTTCACTTTCGTCAAGCGGGTGATAGGCTTACCGGGCGATACCGTACAGATCAAAAGGGGACGGTTGTTCATCAACGGTACGATCGTCCCGCGCGCCTTCGTTCAAGATCTGGCCTATACAGATTACCAAGGGACGGCACGCCGCGTGAAAGAGTATGAAGAAACCCTGCCCAACGGCCGCGTCCACCGCATATACGAACGTCATGACAATGGCCCAGCAATGCAGGACAACACCAAACTGTTTGTCGTACCGGAAGGCCAATATTTCATGTTGGGGGACAACCGCGACGCCAGCGCCGACAGTCGCTATATGTATGACCTGGGGTTCATCAAGGGCGAATGGATTGTTGGCAAAGCCTTCATGACAACTTTCAGCCTGTATGCCTGCCACGAGGATAATGGCCCCGAATGCCCGGGCGGGTCAGCCGACAGCCGCTCTCTCATAGACTTGAATTAGCTGATTGGGGCCAGCCCATAGGCACGCCCCAATCATGAAAGCCTTTACGCAACCCTGTGCAGCGCGCAGATTTTGTTGCCCGATGGGTCGCGCAGGTAAGCCAGATACAGCTTGATGCCGCCGCCTTCGCGAATGCCCGGCGGGTCTTCAATCGCCTTACCGCCCGCGGCCAGTCCGGCTTTATGCCAAGCATCGACCATTTCAGGGCTGGAGGCCGCGAAGCCCAGCGTGGTGCCATTGCCGTGCGTGGCCGGTTCGCCGTCGATCGGCTTTGTCAGCATGAAAAGGCCTGATTTTTCGGCATACATGCAGCGGCCCTTTGGGTCCATCCGCCCGGGGCGGTGCCCCAGAACTTCCAAGGTCGCATCATAGAATTTCTTGCTTTCGGCCACATCATTGGCCCCAACCATCACATGGCTGAACATAGGCTCATCCCTTTCCCTGAATGATAATTCGTTGGTTCAGGAGTGAGGTAAGCCCAAATGGCCCGCGGTCAACCCATTGGTGGCCATCGATATCATGCGTTGCCGCCACCATCGATCAGCATGGCGGTGCCCGTGACCTGGGCGGCCACGTCTGATGCCAGATAAAGGATCATTGCCGCCACTTCGCCCGCTTCTGTCAGGCGGCCGGTCGGTACGTCCGCTTTCCACGCTTGAAGCGCTTCCTGGTGCGTCATGCCCTGGTCGGCGGCTTCCTTCTCCAGCATCGGGGTGACCACATCGCCCGGGCATACGGCATTCACCGTGATGCCGTCAGCGGCATGGTCGCGTGCCATGGCTTTTGTCAAAAGCACAAGCCCACCTTTGCTGGCACAGTAGGCGGCGGCCTTTTCACCGCCGCTAAGTCCCCAGTCAGACGCCACATTGATGATGCGGCCTTTGGTGTTCCTCAGATGCGGCACCGCCGCGCGGCTCAGGTAGAAGGGCACATCCAGATTGACCGTCATGGTCTGGCGCCAGATGGTATCGGTGGTGTCTTCAGCCGTGGTGCGGGAGATGATGCCCGCATTGTTCACCAGAACATCAAGCCGCCCGAATTTCTGCACTGCATGGTCAATCAGCTCAGCGCACACATCGGGGCCTGTGAGGTCCTGCACGATGGGGGTGATGCGGTCGGGGGCATGGGCCACCACAGCTTGCAGTCTTTCTGCATTCCGCCCAACAGCCAACACATTATAGCCCGCGTCCGCAAAGGCTTTCGCTGTCGCGTCGCCAATGCCGCTGCTGGCGCCGGTTATCAGAGCGACCCTGGTCATGCGTTCCAGATGGGATCGTTCAGTTTGGTGATAAATTCGGCGTGGCGCGCGCGCTCTTCATCCGATACCGGGAAGCTGCGCCGCTCGCGGGCTTTCTTTTCCCGCACCACCGCACCGCCGGCGTCGACGGCCAGGTCAAGGCCTGCCTGCCTGCCGCCCAGCAGTTCGATATAAACGTCCGCCAGGATTTCGGCGTCCAAGAGGGCGCCGTGGAGGGTTCGGTGGGTGTTCGACACGCCAAAGCGCTTGCAGAGCGCATCCAAGCTGTTGGCCGCACCCGGAAATTTGGTGCGTGCTATGGCAAGCGTATCAATGAAGCGCTTGGGGTGGATGATCGGACGGCCTGCGTTCTCAAGTTCCCAGTTGATGAAGCGCATATCGAACTCGGCATTGTGTGCCACCAGCACACTGTCCGTGCCGACATATTCGAGGAAATCATCCATGATGTCGGAAAACACGGGCTTGTCGCGCAGGAAGTCGGTGGTGATGCCGTGGATTTTCACGGCGCCCTCGGGCACATCGCGCTCAGGGTTCACATATTGGTGGTAATGTTCGCCGGTGAGGGACTTGTCCACCATTTCCACGAGGCCGATCTCGATCAACCGGTCACCTGTCATCGGGTCAAACCCTGTGGTCTCCGTATCGAAAATCAGTTCGCGTTTGCTCATGTTGCTTCCCCCAATTCTTTGACGATGGCCTCAACCTGCCTGAAGGCATGGTCCAGCCCGAAATTACTTTCTACCACATAATCTGCCCGCGCCCGTTTGTCATCATCTGGCACTTGGGCTTTCAGTATCTGGTTGAATTTCTCTTCCGTCATACCGTCGCGCGCCAGCACCCGTTCGCGCTGGATTTCAGGCGGGGCTGAAACCACCACAACCTTGTCGCAGGCCTTTTCGCCGCCCGTTTCAAAAAGCAGGGGAATATCGAGAACCACCATCTTGGCGCCTTCATCCTCGGCCTTGTTGAAAAAGTCGATGCGTTCCTCGGCCACCATCGGATGCATGATGGCCTCCAGCTTTTTCTTGGCGTCGGGATCAGCGAACACAATTTTGCCAAGGGCATCCCGGTCCAGCGCGCCATCCTTCACCACACCAGGGAAAGCCTCCTCGATGGGTCCAAGCGCCCGGCCACCCGGCGCCTGCAGCTGGCGGACGGTCGCATCGGCATCAAACACCGGCACGCCCAGACGCGCGAACATTTTCGTGGTTTCCGACTTGCCCATGCCGATCGACCCTGTCAGGCCGATGATCATTGGATTGTTGCTCATTTGAACTGGCCCTCCAGCTCGGTCCGCAAGGTGTCGTCATAATCAACGTCAACACCAAACCAGATCTTGAAGGCTGCGGCCGCCTGATAAACCAGCATGCCAAGGCCCGTCACTACCCGAAGGCCGCGGGCTTCCGCGTCCTGAAGAAGCGGCGTCATCAACGGCTGATAGACGATGTCATAAACAACCGTGTCTTTCATGGCTTTCGAGAGGTCCATCTCCAGCGCCGGCTGGCCTTTCATGCCCAGAACGGTGGTGTTGACGATCAGCCCGGCAGCAGCCACGGCGTCCGCCCGGTCGTCCCAGTCCACCACGGTCATGCGGCCACGGCCAATCTCATTCGCGATGGCTTCGGCTTTCGCCCGCGTCCGGTTGGTGATCATCGCCAGGGGTACTTCTTCCATCAGAAGGCCGAGCGCGGCAGCCCGCGCAGCCCCTCCCGCGCCCAAAATCAGAACAGGCTTGTCCTTGGGCCACCCCGGCACGCTTTTTTTCAGGTTGGTCACCAGGCCAATGCCGTCGGTGTTGAAGCCTGTCATGGTGCCGTCATCGGCAATCTTGACCGTATTCACGGCCCCCATCTGGCGCGCGAGCGGTGCGACCTTGTCAAGGAACGGCATGATGGCTTCCTTGTGCGGCACGGTGACGTTAAAGCCGGCATAGCCTTCGGCCTTAAACTGGGCCAGTGCGGTCTCTATCGCTTCGGGGCCAACGGCGATCTTGTCGTAGCTGCCGTCAATGCCCGCCGCCTGCATCCAGTGGTTATGGATAGTGGGCGACAGGGAATGGGAAATCGGCCAGCCGATCACGGCTGCTTTTTTTGGCCCGGTTTTCTGATCTTCTGTCATAGCGGCATCATGCCTCTGCGGCGCAGGAAATCAAGAAGTGCGAAGAGCGGCAGGCCAAGGACAGTGAAATGGTCGCCTTCCACTTTGGTAAAAAGCTGGGCGCCCCGACCTTCTATCTGATAGGCACCGACGCTCCAGAGAGCGGCGTCGCCAATGGCGTCCAGATAGCCTTCGATAAAGGCGTCACTCAGGGGCCTGACCGATAATTTGACGGTATCGACCGTACGCCAGATCGGCTGACCGCCTTCGTAAACAACGGCGGCAGACAAAAGCTGATGGCTTTTCCCGGACAGCGCCTTCAGGGTTTCAGCGGCCTCCTCACGCGTATCTGCCTTTGAGAAGATCTTGCCGTCACACACCAATATCTGGTCTGCACCCATCACCATATCTTCCGGCCGCCGCATGGCAACGGCCCGCGCCTTCAGGTCAGCCAGCGCATCAGCGATATCGCGGGGCGGCGCGCCGTCTGCCACCAACGCGGTCTTGACTGCGTCCTCGTCAACCCGCGCCGGGTCAACCTCAAACGCGACGCCTGCATTTGTCAGCATGTCCGCCCGGGTCTGGCTGCCGGACGCCAATATGAAAGCCATGGTGCGGGGGTCCTATTCCGGTGTTTTACCGTTTTGGGCATCCAGCCACTGGTGGTAACGGTTCAGGATCGCCGCCGCCGTTTCCTCGATCGACCGGCGCGTCACATCGATGGTGGCCCAGCCGCGCTGGGCGCAGTATTTACGGCATTCCTTGATCTCATCCTGGATGTGCGACATGTCGGTATAGTCGCCTTCCGTTTCTTCATTGATAGACCTCAACCGGTTGGTGCGAATGGCCACAAGGCGCTCGGCGCTTGTGGTCAGCCCGATAACGAACTTGTTCCTGATCTCATCCAGCTCCGGCGGCATTGGGCATCCAGGCACGAACGGCACATTGATGGTTTTGTAGCCCTTGTTCGCCAGATAGATGCTGGTTGGCGTTTTCGACGAGCGCGACACACCCACCAGCACGATATCCGCCTGCGGCATGTCCTGCACCAGGACCCCGTCATCATGGGCCATGGTGAACTGAAGCGCGTCGATGCGCTCAAAATAATGAGCGTCCAGCTTGTGTTGTTTGCCGGGCTTGTGCGACGCCTGCACCCCGAAGTAGGACCCGAGGAGGTTGATCACCGGATCGAGGATCGAGAGCACCGGCAGGTTTGCCTTCATGCATTCTGTCTCGAGCGCCTCGCGGATTTGTGGGTTCACCAGCGTATACATAATAAGTCCCGGCTGCTCGCGGATATCTTCCATCAGCCGGTTCATCTGCATGGCGGACCTGACAAGCGGCCAGTAGTGCTTTTTCACCTCAACGCCTTCAAACTGCACCAGCGCGGCCTGCACGATGGCCTCGAGCGTTTCACCCGTCGAGTCCGATACAAGATGCAGGTGGAAATCCTTCGCTGACCCTTTTCGCTTGACGCCAACTGGAGAGACTGGGCTTTTCGGTGGCTCTGGAAGACTCATGGGAATATCCTGTGGATAACTTGTTGGCGGATCGGTTGATAACAAGGCTAGGCCACTTGCCCCCAATTTGGAAAGCACTTGTTAGAACTTCTATTAAATCTATCCACGGTCAATTGTAAGAGAGGAAAACTGATGATCGGGGGCACCATATTTTGCGGTTATCCCCGTTATCCACAAATTATATAGCGCCCGGAATGGCTGTCATTTTTCTGTAAAATGCCGGTAATCCATAAGTTTATGCACATTTTGCGGGGCGAATTGCCGCGCCCACCTTGTATGTGCACAAGATTGTGGATAAATGCTTTTCCACATGATTCACAGGCATAAACTACAACTACAAGATTCTATATATAATTATTATTAAGTAGTAAGAGGGCGTCAGGCCGAATGAACGGCGCCCGAACTTTAAGGACCAGCGCATGACCAAACTTCTTCTAGAGACTCTCAAGGGAAACCCAGGTGACCGGGTGCCTTTTTGGTTCATGCGTCAGGCAGGACGATATCTGCCCGAATATCTTGAGGTTCGAGCAACGACAAACAGTTTCATGGAGTTCTGCTACAGTCCAGACAAGGCAGCCGAAGTGACCCTACAACCCATCAGGCGTTACGGCATGGACGGCGCGATCCTGTTTGCTGACATCCTGGTGGCGCCAGACGGGTTGGGGCAAAAAGTCTGGTTTGAGAAAGGCCATGGTCCCAAGCTGGAACCTGTCAATGATGAGGCCAGCTATGCCAAACTTTCCATGGGTGCCTTCCACGACAAGGTGGGCAATGTCTATGAGACCGTGCGCCGGCTGAAAGCTGAATTGCCTGCAGTAGTGACCTTGCTTGGGTTCGCGGGCGCGCCCTGGACGGTGGCCACCTACATGATCGCAGGCCAGGGCAGCAAGGATCATGCAGCTGCGCGCCAACTGGGCTACGGCAATCCGGAGCTGTTCGGCAAGATCATGGATATGCTGGTGGACGCCACCAGCGAATATCTGATCGCCCAGATCGATGCGGGCGCCGATGCCGTACAGATTTTCGACAGCTGGTCGGCCGCTATCCCGGAAACCATGTTCCAGCGTTGGGTGATTGAACCCACCAAGGAAATCGTTTCCCGCATTCGTGCCAAACATGCTGAAACACCCATCATTGGTTTCCCGCGGCTCGCGGGTGCGGCCCTTCCAACCTTTGTGGATGCTGTGGGCGTGGACTGTGTGGGTCTTGATACCGGTGTACCGCTGGATTGGGCCGCCAAGGAAATTCAGCCGAAAGTGTGCGTGCAGGGCAATATGGACCCACACCTGGTGGTATCGGGCGGTGATTTGATGGTGTCCGAGGCCAACCGTATCCTGGAGCAGTTGAGGGGCGGCGCCCATATCTTCAACCTGGGCCACGGTTTCGTACCTGAAACACCGCCGGAGAATGTGGCGCTGCTCTCAGACACCATCAAAGCTTTCCGGCGCTAATTCGGAAAACAAGGGGGAATGACATGGCAGACATGATCGGTTTTTTGGGCGGTTCTTACCTGTGGGTGAAGGCTGCGCACATTATTTTCGTCATTTTCTGGATGGCCGGCATGTTCATGCTGCCGCGCTATTTCGCCTACCACAGTGAATGCGAGGCGGGGTCGGATGAGGACGCCAAATGGATCGACCGTGAGAAGCGCCTGATGCGCATCATCATCAACCCGGCCATGACCATCGCCTGGATTCTGGGGCTCATGCTGGTGGTCAATATTGGCTTTGATGCCGGCCTGTGGCTGCATATCAAGCTTCTGCTTGTTTTCATCCTGTCCGGCTTTCACGGGGCCTTGTCGAAATACCGTAAGGAATTCGCCCGGGGTGAGCGCAAGCGTGACGGAAAATTCTACCGCAAGATCAACGAGATACCGGCAGTTTTCATCATTGCCATTGTGCTACTGGCGGTGCCCAAGGCCTTCTAGCAGTTAGTTGCGGCTGCAACAGACTTGACAGAGGGGATGAAAATGATAGCTTGGGCGCTGATCCGGCACGCCTGTATCTCGCGCGCCGTCCAACGTATTTCCCAATCATTGCCAGAATTATCATGTATTCAAAGGCAATCGATCTATCCTTTTCGGGCCTTCTGGCCCCAATAATTCTGGACAAAAACCATTCCTAATAACAATTCGGACGATCCCATGCATCTTCAGGATCTCAAAAGCAAAACCCCAGCAGATCTCCTTTCGCTTGCAGAAGAGGTTGGTGTTGAAAACGCCAGCAGCATGCGCAAACAGGACATGATGTTCGCTATCCTCAAGCATCTTGCAGACGACGATATCGAAATCATGGGCGGCGGTGTCATCGAAATTCTCTCTGACGGTTTCGGTTTCCTGCGCAGCCCTGAGGCAAACTATCTGCCAGGCCCCGACGATATTTACGTGAGCCCAAGCCAGATCCGGCGCTTTGCGCTTCGGACCGGCGATACGGTTGAAGGCCAGATACGCGCGCCCAAGGACGGCGAGCGCTATTTCGCCCTTCTCAAGGTTTCAAAGATCAATTTTGATGAGCCTGAGAAAACCAAGCACAAGGTTCACTTCGACAACCTGACGCCGCTTTACCCGGATTCCAAGCTGAAGCTGGACCCGGACAATCCGACCGTGAAGGACAAGTCCCCGCGGGTGATTGACCTGGTGTCGCCAATCGGTAAAGGCCAGCGGGCGCTGATCGTGGCGCCGCCACGGACCGGTAAAACCGTTCTGTTGCAGAATATCGCCAAATCCATCACCGCCAACCATCCCGAGTGTTTCGTGATAGTGCTTCTGATCGACGAACGCCCTGAGGAGGTGACAGACATGCAGCGCAGTGTGAATGGCGAGGTTGTTTCCTCGACCTTTGACGAACCTGCAAGCCGTCACGTCCAGGTGGCTGAGATGGTGATCGAGAAAGCCAAGCGCCTTGTGGAGCACGGCAAGGATGTTGTGATCCTTCTCGACAGTATCACCCGTCTGGCCCGCGCCTACAACACTGTGGTGCCGTCTTCCGGTAAGGTTCTCACAGGTGGTGTGGATGCCAACGCGCTGCAGCGTCCGAAGCGTTTCTTCGGTGCCGCGCGGAACATTGAGGAAGGCGGGTCGCTTTCCATCATCGCAACCGCACTGATTGAAACCGGCAGCCGCATGGACGAAGTGATCTTTGAGGAATTCAAAGGCACGGGCAACAGCGAGATTGTTCTCGACCGCAAGGTTGCAGACAAGCGTGTGTTCCCAGCGATCGATATCCTCAAGTCCGGTACCCGGAAAGAAGAGCTTCTTGTCGATCCGGCAACGCTGTCGAAAATGTGGGTCCTCAGGCGTATCCTTACGCCAATGGGCACCGTGGACGCGATGGAGTTCCTGCTTGGTAAACTCAAGGACAGCAAGAACAACGAGGAATTCTTCACCAGTATGAACAACTAGGTGGTAGAAATTCTTTGAGTGTCAAATAAGCTAAGGGCTTGCAAACGCAGGCCCTTTTTGCTTTCTGGGAGTGAGGATGGGGGCAATCATGACCAACACAGCGCTGATCATCATCGATACGCAGATCGCGATAGACGACCCCAAGTGGGGTGTGCGCAATAATGTGAATGCCGAAGCCAATATGGCGCGGCTGCTGGATGCCTGGCGCACCCGTGGTGGTGATATCATCCATATAAGGCACGACAGCGTCTGTGAAGGCTCGCCATACACGCCAGGTACTCCCGGGCACGCCTTCAAGCCTCAGGTGGCCCCTCAGGGCGCTGAAGCTGTCATTGGCAAGACAACCAACAATGCCTTTGTCGGGACCGGGCTTGAAAAGCACCTGCGCGCGCGGGATATCCAAAGTCTGGTCATTGCTGGTGTTTTGACCCAGCATTCGGTGGATACCACAGCCAGGATGGCGGCAAGCCTTGGGTTTGAGGTTACGGTGGTGTCAGACGCCACAGCGGCGACAGAGGTGATGGACGGGCGCGGCATGACGTGGCTGGCGGCGGACGTGCATGCGCTGACGCTCGCACACCTGGCGGCCGATTATGCGACAGTGAAAACGACAGACGAGATATTGGGCGAGATTTTATGATCAGCATCAAAGCCTATGAGGCCTACCACAAGGACGGCGTCCGCGACCTGATCCTGCCAATCCAGCGCGAAGAATTCGGTATCGACATCAGCTATGATGACCAGCCGGACCTGCATGACATTGATGGCTTTTACCAGAAAGGCAAGGGCGGCTTCTGGGTGGCGCTCGACGGCCATGCGGTGATTGGCTCGATCGCGCTGATCGATATTGGCGCGGGCCAGGTGGCGCTCAGGAAAATGTTCGTGGCCCAGGCCTACAGGGGCCGGACCTACGGTGTGGCGCAGAAGCTTCTGGATTTTGTGATTGAGGAAGCGCGCGGTACGGGCGTCACGGATATCTATCTCGGGACAACAGCGGCCTTCCTCGCAGCCCACCGGTTTTATGAGAAGAACGGGTTTGACCTGGTGGATGAACACGACTTACCGGAAAGCTTCCCGCGCATGGCTGTGGACACCCGCTTCTACCGGATGACGCTTTAACGGTATTACATTATCCGTCAAAGACACCCATCTTTGGAAACACTACAATTTGAGTGTTTTTGATAGCGGAGTTTTGCCAATGTAGAGGGACTAGGTTTTCTGGCTCTGTTGTTCCTCCTTTCGGCAAAGGCACTAAACAACAAACACGCCATCCAAACTCGCTGTTCTTCCCTTCATCTAGATATCTGATGGTATTTCCAGAAATATCTTCTCGAAAAATATTGGGGTCATGGCCTTCAATAACTCTGGCCTTTTGCCAAACCTCGATCTTCATTTTCTCAACAATGCCACGAAGCATATGATCACCGGGGTCCTCAAACATTCCATACTCCTAATTTAGGTAGATAGTCCTTTTTCTATTTTTGAATGGTAACACAAGATATTGTGTCAAAATTAGAGCAATATACGAAATCATGAACTAGTATTGCTTAAGTAATTAATATATATTTAGAAAAAATATAGAGTTAAGAATTGGACTATTTTTATGGTCAATCACTCAGAATATTATGACATTAGGCAAGCTGCAGATTACTGCGGATATGATACTACCTACATGGTGGATTATCTGTGCAAGGAAGGCTTAGTAGAGCCATCAACGCAGAATGGTCGGGTAAGGGGGAGAGGCAGAAAAAGGCTTTTCACCTTTCAGGATCTTCTTTTACTGAGGCTCTATCGGAAATTGTTAGACGCAGGTGTTTCGGTCAAGAAATTGAAACAGGCTCTGCGAGACTCTGAAGAACTAAGCCGTATGGAGGTTACTCGTCGCAGCATCAAAATTGGTCAGAAGGAAGTCCATAGGTTTTACGCTGATAGTGAGAATGTCTATATTCGAGCGGAGAATGAGCAGGTCATTCAGGCGGGTACCGGTGGACAGATGGTTTTCTCGTTTATGGTAAGCCTCACAGACATTCATGCTGAATTGTCAGACAGGACCAAGAGAGCTCCTTTCTATCGAAGAAAGAAGAATAGTTCAGAATTCTATCGTACATGGCATGCTGATAGTAAAGCAAGCTGAAGACATAATAGTCGCCAAATCCCCCGGCGCCTCCAAGGGGATCATGTGGCCGGTGCCAGCCATACGGTGCAGGGTGATGTGGTTTGATTTTGCCGCGAGCTTTTCTATCGCACCGATGGGCACCAGTTGGTCGTCTTCGGCCATGATGAAGGTGATGGGCATCTCAAGCGCCAGAAGGTCATCCGCGATGTTTTTCCTGTCGATGGGCGCAATCAGTTGACGGATCAGAACATCCTGGCCCAGGTCTTTTTCCATCTGCAGGATCGTGCTGGTGATGGCTTCATCATCCAGATGGTCCGCATTCACAAATTGGGCGAGGCGGGTTTTTGACATGCCCTTGTAGGTGAGGCGTGTGAGCATCTCCGCGTTGCGGATCCGCAAGGCTTTTTCCGTGTCCGTCAAGCCGTAAGGCGAGGCCGCGATGATGGTCAGGCTTTCAACCTTCTCTGGCGCCTTCAGCGCCGCCATGATCGCCAGATAGCCGCCAAGCGAGAATCCCACCAGATGGCAGGGCGTGTCCGGCATCACTGCATCACACATGTCGTCCATGGTCTCTGCCGCCGTATAGTCACAGTGGCGGGCCTCCACACCAGGCAGATGGGTGAGCACCGGTTCCCACAGCCGGGCGTCGCACATGGTGCCGGGGATCAGGTACAAGGGCGCTGTCATACCGTGGCTCAGGGAATGAGGATTGTCTGGCCGCTGGTCTTGCGGGCCTCGAGCGCCTCATGGGCCTTGGCGGCATCCTTCAGGGCAAAGCGCTGATTGATCTGTGATTTCAGCTTGCCGCTTGCGATCATCTCGAACACACGGCTGGTGGAATGCACCATGTCGGCCCGCGTGGCGGCATAATCCATCAGCGTCGGGCGCGTCAGGAACAGCGAGCCCTTTTGTGCCAGCAGCGCGGGCGGCACCGGGTCCACCGGGCCGGTGGCGTTACCGAAGGTGACCATCACACCGCGGCGCTTCAGGCAATCCAGCGAGCCCATGAAGGTGGCCTTGCCGACGCTGTCGTAAACCACGGGCACGCCTTCACCGTTCGTGATCTCGCGCACGCGGGCGACGAAGTCCTCATCCCGGTAGAGGACCGTGTGGGTGCAGCCGTTGGCGCGCGCAAGTTCAGCTTTCTCTTCGCTGCCTACAGTACCGATCACGGTTGCGCCCAGGGCCTTCAGCCACTGGCAGGCAATCAGGCCAAGGCCACCGGCGGCGGCATGCAGCAGAACCGTTTCACCGGCCTTTACCGGATACAGCCGTTCGGTCAGAAACTCGACCGTGCAGCCCTTCAGCATCAGGGCGGCAGCGTCCTCGTCTGATACGCTGTCCGGGATTTTGACGATCTTGTCGGCAGGGATATTGCGCGCCTCCGCGTAGGCACCGATGGGGCCGATGGGATAGCCAACCCGGTCCCCCACAGCCAGGCCACCAACGCCGTCCCCCACAGCTTCAACAACGCCCACGGCTTCCAGCCCCGGCGTGGCCGGCAGCGGCAGCGGGTAAAGCCCGGTGCGGTGATAGGTGTCTATGAAGTTCAGCCCGATGGCCGTGTGGCGGATCCTAACCTCGCCCACACCTGGGGCGCTCAGCTCAACATCCTGCCACTTCAGCACATCCGTGCCGCCAAAGGCCTCCATCCGGATCGCTTTAACCACAGGCCTAATCCTTCAGGTTGGTTTTGAAAAAGTCCCGCGTACGGCCGTTCGCCAGGTTGGCGGCGGCGGTGTTCCAGTTCACGCCGTCGGGGCGGGCGAAGGCATGGTCCACGCCGGGATAGCTGTGGATGGTGATATTCGCGTTATCTTTCAGACCCGCCTTGATGCGCTTTTGGGCGTCCTTGTCGACAAAGCCGTCCTCTTCAGCGATATGCATCAGAAGCGGCGTGGTGATCTGGTCTTGCTGGTCCAGCTTTGTATCGATACCGACACCATAATAGGACACGCTGGCATCCACGTCAGTCTCCACCGATGTCTTGAAGGCCAGCAGGCCGCCCAGGCAATAGCCCACAGCGCCCACCTTGCCGGTGCCGCCTTCAATCGAGCGCGCCACAGCCACAGTGGCTTTGATGTCTTCCATGCCTTTCGGGTGATCGAAATTCTGGAAATAGCCGAAGGCTTCTTTCCATTCTTCTTCGGTCTTGTCGGTGATATCCACGCCGGGCTTCATACGCCAGAACAGGTCCGGGCAGATGGCGATATAGCCTTCACGCGCCAGGTCGTCACAGATCTGGCGCATGCCTTCATTGACGCCGAAGATTTCCTGCAGTGCAACGATCACGGGGCCAGTCGCAGATTTGGCTGGGCGGGCGACATAGGCCTTGAAGCTGCCGCTTCCGTCAGTCGCCTGGATGTCGATATAGTCTGCCATCGTCTGTCCCCTCATGGTTCGTTCCTATCTGTCTGATCCAATTGGTCCTAGAGACCTAATCAAGCGCTCCAGCTTCTTCAAGGGCTTTGCCTTCTTCAACCGTTAATGCGCCTTCAAGCACCAGCAGGGCACGTTTGGTATAAAGCCCACCGTCACCCGAATAGCCCCCGAGCTTGCCGGCCGATGCAACGATCCGGTGGCACGGGATCAGGATTGGGATCGGGTTCCGGCCGCACGCCGTCCCAACAGCCTGCGCGGCTGAACCGATCTCGCTGGCCAGGTCGCCATAGGTACGGGTTTCACCATACGGGATTTCCCGCATGGCTTTCCACACCTGTTCCTGATGTTTCGTTCCCATGGGGCACAAAGGCAGGTCAAAGCGTGTCAACTCGCCGTCAAAATAAGTGTCCAGCTGCCGCTTCGCTTCAACAAGCAGAGGCGTCGGTTCTTGGAACGGACTCCAGCCCCAATCGAGCGAGACGATGGCCCCGTCGAATTCTGTGATGGTGATATCGATCACCGGTGTGTGCATTGAGAGTTGCGACATGGATTGCCTCTCTATATTGATTAACTCATTGCTATTGTGTGCAAGGCTGTCGCGCAAGCGATAAAGACTGACCTGATACGAAAGACCGATCCTGTGGGCCAAAATTCCGAGAATAATCCGGAGACGATCTTCGCGCTCTCTTCCGGCGCCGGCACGGCGGGTGTCGCTGTTGTGCGGCTGTCGGGCGCGCATGCTTTTGCAGCACTCGAAGCCTTGTCCGGAAAGCCGGTCCCGGAAGCCCGCTATGCGGCGCTCCGGCTGCTGACAGACGGCAGCGGCGCGCGGCTCGACCAGGCATTGGTGATCGCCTTCAAAGGCCCTGCCAGTTTCACGGGCGAGGATGTGGTGGAGCTGCATCTGCACGGTGGTCGTGCGGTGGTCGCCGGTGTTCTGGAAGCGCTCGACAAAATTCAGGGCCTTCGTCCTGCTGAGCCGGGTGAGTTTTCCCGACGGGCGTTTGATAACCAGAAGCTGGACCTCACCGAAGCTGAGGGCCTCAACGATCTGATTCATGCCCAGACCGCCGCCCAGCGGGAGCAGGCACTTCGGCAAATGGACGGCGCACTGCGGGATTTATACGAGGACTGGCGCGGTCGCCTGGTGGCGCACCTCGCTCACCTTGAGGCCGATATCGATTTCCCGGACGAAGACCTGCCGGAGGGCGTCGCAGGTGCTGTTAGACCAAACATATTGTCACTTAAGCAGGAAATAACACAACATCTTGTGGATGGGCGGCGCGGCGAGGCCCTGCGTGAGGGATTTCGTATTGTCATCATGGGTGAACCCAATGCGGGCAAGTCTACCCTGTTGAATTCACTGGCAAAATCCGATGTGGCCATTGTCTCCGACGAAGAAGGCACAACGCGGGACGCGATTGAGATTCAGCTTGATCTGGCCGGCTATCCCGTCCGGTTGATCGACACCGCTGGTGTGCGAGAGGGCCAGGGCGCAATTGAGCAGGAAGGCATCCGCCGGGCGCTTGCCCGCGCCGAAAAAGCGGATCTTCGCCTCGTCCTGGTGCGGGCAGATGACTGGCCCAAGGTGCCTGAGAGCATGCAGAAATGGCTGGACGAAAAGGCGCTGCTGGTGATTACCCAGACAGATCGTCGTGCGGCGGCGGAGGGTGAGACGATGTTTCACGTGAAACATGACGAGCTGCCCGTGGGGATCATCGGTGCAGCCAGCGTATCAGCAAAAGCGGATCATGGTTTGGATGAACTGTTCGACACTCTTACGGACCATGTGCGCGACGCGATGGCGCCCCGGGAAGTGCCGTCTCTTACGCGCGTGCGTCACCGCAGGGCGCTCGAGGAAGCTGTTGATCACCTGGATCGGTTTGACCAGAACGCCGGAATGGATGCTGTCCTCGCCGCCGAGGATGTGCGGATGGCCGCGCGGTCGTTGGGTAAAATTACAGGCCGAGTCGGCGTTGAGGATATCCTTGATGTGATCTTCTCGGATTTCTGCATCGGAAAGTAGGGTGGGTTGGTATCCATGTTTCACGTGAAACATGGGAACAGTGGATCCGCAATCCGCCACTTAACTTTGACTTAAAAATCATTCGCTAGTATAGAACGCACCAAGTGGGGCCCGCATAGATTTGCAGGGGCCTCTTTTTGTTGGTGTCTTTATATATAGGGCACCCGGCAATATGGATTGATTGAATGGCTGATTTTGATGTCATTGTTATTGGGGGCGGGCACGCCGGCTGTGAAGCCGCGGCGGCTTCCGCACGGATGGGCGCGAGCACGCTGCTGATTACCCACAAGGTTGAAACCATCGGCGAGATGTCCTGTAACCCCGCGATTGGTGGTTTGGGCAAGGGCCATTTGGTGCGCGAGATTGATGCGCTTGACGGCATCATGGGGCTGGTGGCTGACCGTTCCGGCATTCAGTTCCGTCTGCTTAATCGCCGCAAGGGGCCAGCGGTTCAGGGGCCACGCTGCCAAAGCGACCGCAAGCTTTACCGTAACGCGATGCAGGACATCCTGTCCGGCTATCCGAACCTGACCATTGAGGCGGGCGCGGTTGAGGATATGATGATTGACCGTACGGGCGACAAGCCAAAGGTTACGGGCATTGTCACAGGTGATGGCAAGACGATCACGGCGAATGCAGTGATCCTGACAACAGGCACCTTCCTGCGCGGGCTTATTCATATTGGCGAGAAGAAAATCCCAGCCGGGCGGGTGGATGAAGCACCAGCCCTTGGCTTGTCGGACACGCTGATGTCATTGGGGTTTGAACTCGGCCGGCTGAAGACCGGCACACCCGCACGCCTTGACGGCAAGACCATCGACTGGTCTGTGTGCGAAGAGCAGCCGGGCGACAATCCGCCGGTGGCCTTCTCGTTCCTGACGGACGAAATCAAGGTGCCGCAGATCAGCTGCTATATGACGCGAACCACTGAGCGCACGCACGAGATCATCCGCGAAAACCTCCATCGGGCGCCGATGTATTCCGGTCAGATTGACAGCAAAGGCCCGCGTTATTGCCCGTCGATTGAGGACAAAGTTGTGCGCTTCGCCGACAAATCCAGCCACCAGATCTTTCTGGAGCCGGAAGGGTTGGATGACGACACAGTCTATCCGAACGGCATTTCCACAAGCCTGCCGGAAGACGTGCAGGACGCGATGATCCGTTCGATCCCGGGGCTTGAAAATGTCCGCATCATCAAACCGGGGTATGCGATCGAGTATGACTTTGTCGACCCGCGCGAGCTTAAGGTCACGCTTGAGACCCGCCGCGCAGACGGCCTGTATCTGGCTGGCCAGATCAACGGCACCACGGGCTATGAGGAAGCAGCAGCACAGGGCCTGATGGCCGGGGCGAACGCGGCGATCAAGTCCCGCGGGTCCGATGAGCGCTTCGTGCTCGACCGGGCCGACGGCTATATCGGCGTGATGCTGGATGACTTGGTCACCCAGGGCACGCGTGAGCCCTACCGCATGTTCACAAGCCGGGCGGAATACCGCCTGCTGTTGCGTGCGGATAATGCCGATCAGCGTTTGACCGAAAAAGGCACCGCCATTGGATTGGTGGGCGAGGCACGTGCACAGGCCTTTGCTGATAAAAAGGCTGCCCTGACAGTCGGGCGCGAGATTCTCAAGTCTGTTTCGCTGACGCCGAATGAGGCCGAAAAGCATGGCCTCAATATCAACAAGGATGGTGTGCGCCGGGACGGGGAAACCCTGCTTGCGTTCAGCACCATCGACTTTGATATGCTCAAGGCTATCTGGCCGGACGTGTTGGGGCAGATCGACCCTGCCATTGCTGAACAGCTGTCGATTGATGCCATGTACCGCGGTTATCTTGAGCGCCAACAACAGGATGTCGAAGCCTTCCGCAAGGACGAAGCGCTCGATATTCCGGAAGACCTGGATTTCGCCATGATCAACGGGTTGTCAAACGAGATGCGTGAAAAGTTCAGGGAAGCACGGCCAGCCACACTTGGCGCAGCCGCACGGATTGCGGGTGTGACACCGGCGGCGCTGACGCTCCTTCTCGGCCACATCAAGAAACGCCGCGCGGCATAAATCACTGGAATCGCTTATGTATGGTGCTGATGATCTGGCGCGTGATCTGGATGTTTCACGTGAAACACTGGACAAGCTGAAGGTCTATGCTGGTCTGCTGGCCAAATGGCAAAAGGCCAAGAACCTGGTTGCCAACTCCACGCTTGACGATATGTGGCGGCGTCATTTCCTCGATAGCGCGCAGCTCGCACCGCTTCTGAAGGAACGTTTCGGCGACCGCGAGGTCACGCTGTTGGATATCGGGTCCGGCGCGGGCTTCCCTGGGTTGGTGCTTTCAGCGATGGGGGTGGCAACCGCCCATATGGTCGAATCGAATGGCCGGAAATGCACTTTCATGAATCAGGTTTCACGTGAAACAGGGGCAAATGCCACGATTCATGCGCAGCGGATCGAGGAGATGGATATTTTTCCGGTCGATATTGTCACCAGCCGGGCCTGCGCGCGCATCAGTCAACTGCTTGATTGGGCAGCGCCTTTCCTGAATGAGGACACAGAGATGTGGCTTTTGAAGGGTGAGATCGCGGATGAGGAATTGACCGAAGCCAAAGCTTGTTGGAAGATGAACGTTGATCGTTTCAAAAGCCTGTCTGACCCAACCGGTGTCATCTTGAGGCTATCATCGATAAAACGGTTGTAAATGTTTGAATCTTAAGGCTTTTGCCTGATCCGGGGAGGGGTTTGCATGAGTTCTGCTTCGCAGACGGGAAAGAAGGCGAAAATTATCGCTGTCGCCAACCAGAAAGGCGGCGTCGGCAAGACCACCACAGCCATCAATCTGGCCACGGCCATGGCAGCGGTGAAGAAAAAGGTCCTGATCCTGGATCTGGACCCGCAAGGCAATGCTTCCACCGGTTTCGGTATTGACCGCCACGCGCGCGAGATCACATCCTATGATGTGGTGCTGGGCGCTGCGCCCTTTGGCGACGCAATTATCGACAGCGGTGTGCCTGGCCTGTCTATCATCCCAAGCACCATTGACCTGTCTGGCGCGGACCTTGAGCTGGCAGAACTGCCACACCGCAATTTCCGCCTGCGGTACGCCATGGAAAAAGCGCAGGCGCGCGCAGAATATGACTATATCCTGATTGATTGCCCACCGTCCTTGTCGCTCCTGACGATCAATGCGCTGGTGGCAGCCGACAGTGTCCTTGTCCCGCTGCAGTGCGAGTTTTTTGCGCTTGAAGGTCTCAGCCTTCTTCTCAAAACCATCGAGCAGGTGCGCGGCAGCCTGAACCCCAAGCTCACCATCAACGGGGTGGTGCTGACCATGTTCGACAAGCGGAACAACTTGTCGGAACAGGTAGCGGGTGATGTGCGCGATTTCCTGGGCGACAAGGTGTACCAGACTGTGATTCCGCGCAATGTGCGGGTGTCGGAAGCGCCCAGCCACGGCAAGCCGGCGCTTCTTTATGATCACCGCTGTGTGGGCAGCCAGGCCTATATCAAGCTGGCGCGCGAGCTGTTGGGTCGTGACCGGAAAATGGCGGCATAAACTAATAAAAACAATAGGTTAGAAGTTTTTCTTATGACAAAGACTGCACGTAAAGGATTGGGGAAGGGGCTTTCGGCACTGCTTGGTGACGACCGCCCGATATTTGATGAGCAAGGCGATGTGGTTGCAGCAACCACCACAGGCCGGCCCCAGGCAGGGCGCCGCTGGTTGCCGATCGAGTTCCTGGAGCGGAACGTAAATCAGCCCCGGGTTCACTTCAATGAAGACGCGCTGGCTGAACTGACGGCCTCTATCAAGGCAAAGGGCCTGCTGCAGCCGATCCTGGTGCGCGAGCTTGAGCCTGAGAAATACCAGATCGTGGCGGGGGAGCGCCGCTGGCGCGCGGCCCAGAAGGCAGGCGTCCATGAAGTGCCGGTGGTGGTGAAGGAACTCAACGACACGGAAGTGCTTGAGATCGCAATCATCGAGAATATCCAGCGCCAGGACCTGTCAGCGATTGAAGAGGCCATGGCCTACAAGCGGCTGATGGAAGAATTCAAGCATACCCAGGAAGCGGTCGCCGAAGTGGTGGGCAAAAGCCGAAGCCATGTGACCAACCTGCTGCGCCTTCTTAGCCTGCCTGAAAAAGTGCAGACGATGGTGGGCGAAGGTAAAATTTCCATGGGCCATGCTCGTGCGCTTATTGGCGCGGATGACCCGCTCATGCTGGCGAAACGCATTGTGGCTGAGGGCCTGAGCGTGCGCCAGACCGAGGCGCTTGCGAATGAAGCCAAAGGCAAGCAGAAGCGCAGTCCGCGTCCAGGTGGCACAGGTTCGTCGGGTGCCAAGAAAGACGCTGACACCATCGCACTTGAGAAGGACCTCACGGCGGCTGTGGGCATGAAAGTGGCCATCGACCATGAAGGCGAGGGCGGCAAGGTCACCATTTCATATGAAACATTGGAAGACCTTGATGAGCTTTGCAGCAAACTGGGTGTTTGCGGGTTTTAATCTCGGATGAAAGTCCTTCGCTAACGCTCAGTGTACTTTCATCCGCAATAGATCAGAAACCGACCTTGAGGACTGCTCTTGGTCGGTTTTTCTTTATTATCAGTGGTTTAGGCGCTTTTCAATAGCGTCCCAAATGTCTGCCTCAAGCTTCACACCGTCAAAGCGGTTCACGGCCTGCAGGCCCGTGGGCGAGGTGACATTGATTTCCGTCAGCCAGTCGCCGATCACATCGATGCCCACGAAAATCAGGCCTTTTTCCCGCAGTGCCGGGCCGATGCGGTCGCAGATTTCCTGCTCGCGCGGCGTCAGGTCGGATTTCTCGGCGCGGCCACCCACCACCATGTTGGAGCGGATCTCACCTTCCGCCGGCACGCGGTTGATTGCGCCCACGGGCTCGCCGTCTACCAGGATGATGCGTTTGTCGCCTCGAACGACTTCTGGGAGAAACTTCTGAACCATCACGGGTTCGCGGCTGCCGATCAGGAACAGCTCCATCAGGCTCGATAGGTTCGGGTCATCAGGTTTCACGTGGAACACGCCCGCGCCACCGTTGCCGTACAAGGGCTTGACGATGATGTCGCCGTGGCGCTTGCGGAAGGCTTTCACGTCCGCCTCTGACCGAGTGATCATGGTAGGCGGCATCAGGTCCGGGAATTCGGTGACAAATAGCTTCTCGGGCGCGTTCCGTACTTCCGCGGGGTTGTTGACCACCAGCGTGTCGGGGTGCACCAGATCCAGCAGGTGGGTCGCGGTGATATAAGCCATGTCAAATGGCGGATCCTGGCGCATCAGCACCACATCCATGTCCTTGAGGTCAATCAGCTCAACGTCGCCCAGGCTATAGTGATTGCCGCGTTCGCGCCGCAGCAGCATTGGCCGGGCGTGCGCCTGAACCTTGCCTTCATCGAAAAACAGGTCTTCCGGCTGATAGTGCCACAGGCTGTAGCCGCGGTCCTGGGCTTCAAGCGCCATGACAAAGCTGCTGTCGCCGTCAAAATTGATATCTTCGATGGGGTCCATTTGAACCGCTACTTTAAGAGCGCGCGCTGCCATTAACGTTTCCTCTAGAAAATTCTCATTACTTAAAGTGTTACTTGAAGCCAAAAAGCGTCTCGGGACTAGCCCTCCGGTCGCCAGGCATCCTTGATATGGGACGGTAAGCCGCCGGGTACAATGGCTATCACATCGAAGCGAACGGACGCGTTCATTTCTTTGTGACGCGCCAGCCAATCCAACGCTGCCTTTTCAATCCTACTGCGCTGGCGAAAGGTCACGGATTCCCTGGCGTCCCGGTCTGTTTTGCGGCTTTTCACCTCAACAAAGGCGATAAGCTTTCCTTTTCTGGCCACCAAATCAATTTCACCATACCGCGAGCGGTAGCGTTCTTCCAGAATGCTATAGCCCTTCAGGCGCAGGAACCAGGCGGCGAACGCCTCGGCCTTGCGGCCCCGTGCCTCTGCCTGTTGCCGCGCCCCGGTCATCGCTACTTCCCTGAAAGCTCGAGGGCCCGGGCGTAGATGGCTTTCTTCTTCTCGCCCGTAATCTCAGAGACAAAAGCCGCGGCGGATTTGACACTCATATGCTTCAATGCGGCCGCGAGGAGATGTTCGGTGTCCATATCGGACCCGCTACCGGCTTCTTCCACATGGGCAGGCGGGCCGATCACCACCACGCATTCGCCCTTGGGCGCGCCGTCTTCTGCGTATGCGGCCGCCAGTTCCGCGAGCGTCCCGCGCTTCACTTCTTCGAACTTTTTGGTCAGCTCCCGGCACACAGCCACGAACCGGTCGCCACCGAGGGTTTCCGCAGCGTCCGCCAGGCAGTCTGGCAGGCGGCGGGTGCTTTCGTAAAACACCAGGCTGGCATGGGTTTTGGCCTCTAGCGCAAACCAGCTCTGGCGCGCGCCGGATTTGTTGGGCGGGAATCCCATGAACAGGAAGCGGTCTGTCGGCAGGCCCGCGAGGCTGAGCGCCGTGATGGCGGCGCAAGGGCCCGGGATGGATGTGACATAAAGCCCGGCATCCTGCGCTTCGGCGACCAGCTTGAAGCCGGGGTCGGAAATCAAGGGCGTGCCAGCGTCGGAGACCAGCGCAATGCGTTCACCCGCTTCAATCCGCGCCAACAGCTTTGGCCGTTCGCGGGCACCGTTATGCTCGTGATAGGAGCTCAGGGGCTTTTTGATCAGTTTGGCAGTCAGGAGCTTTCCGGTCACCCGCGTGTCTTCGCAGGCAATATGATCAACGCCCGCCAGCACCTCGAGCGCGCGCTGGCTGATGTCCGACAGGTTGCCGATCGGTGTCGCGACAATATAAAGCCCTGCCGGCAGCTTTTTCTGTGACCCGATTTCAGCCATTTTTATGATCCATTATGTGTTGTGAGGGCATCACCGCCCGCACCTTTGCTGGCGCGGCGCGGATATCCCCCTAAGCCACTGATTTACAGGCGCCCTGTTTATCAGTAGGGTCAGCGCAAACATGGGTCTGTGCTGGCACGGTTGAGCCCCAGATAACACCAAGGTTGGTCATGGTTGCAAGTAAGTTTCTGAAAGACTTGAAGGCAGTTGCTGCACTGACGCTGTGCGGCCTGCTTGCGGCTTGTGGCGGCGCGGGCCAGGCACCTGTTATACGCGCGCCAGCCCCACAGGATACTGCGCAACAGTCAGACCAGGCAGAGGCGGGCGACCAACAACCGGTGTCGGGCATCACTGAAGCCGATGAAAGCCCTGTGCGCATCGCCATCCTGTTGCCGCTTACTGGCACCGAAGCCGAAACCGGCCAGTCCTTGCTGAATGCGGCGACAATGGCGCTTTTCGATGCTTATGACCCTCGCCTCACGCTGCTGCCTTTTGATACCAAAGCTGACGGCATGACCACCGACTCTGCGGCCCGCCAGGCGCTTGAAGCGAGTGTGGATATCGTGCTGGGCCCGCTTCTGGCAGGCAACGTGCAGATTGCAGGGCAGGTTTTCGGCCCCGCCGGCATTCCGGTGATCGGTTTTTCAAACGACAGCCGCGTGGCGGAACCCGGCCGCTATATCTTGGGCTTCCTGCCAGAAGAAGAAGTGCAGCGGGTGGTGGATTATGCGGTCAGCCAGGGCCACAGCCGCTTCAGCGCGCTGATTCCCGAAGGGCGCTATGGCGCACGGGTCCGCGCCGCCTTTGGGGATGCGGTGAGCTATGACGGCGCCGCCGTTGTTGCGCTCGAGAGCTACCCGCCGGACCCGGACAATGTGTTTGAACCCGTCAAGGCGTTGGCGAATTATGACCTGCGACAGAAAAACCTGCGCGATGAAATCAGCGCCCTCAGGGCGCTTCGGGATGATGTGACGGACGAGATCGCGGACCGCCTGGCCAGAGCCGAAGAGCTTGAGCCCGTCGGATTTGACGCGGTGCTTGTGCCAGAAGGCGGGGCACTGTTGCGCACGCTTGGGCCGCTACTGCCTTTTTATGAGGTTGATCTGGGAGAGGTACAGCTGTTGGGTACCGGGCTATGGAACGACCCCAGCCTGATGGATGAACCGCCGCTGCATGGCGGCTGGTTCGCGGCCCCCGAACCAGCGCGCCCGGAAGCTTTCATGACCCGCTATGAAGAGCTGTTCGGCAGCCGCCCGCCGCGTATTGCCTCCATTGCCTATGATGCCATGAGCCTTGTGGCGGCGCTTTCGCGCGACACGCTCGAGGAAGGCGAGGAACGTTTCTCGGCCGCGCGCCTCACAAGCCCCACAGGTTTTGTGGGTATTGATGGCCTGTTCCGGCTGAACAGGGACGGCCTGAACGAACGGGCGCTGGCGATCCTTGAAGTATCCCGGCGTGAATTCAAGGTGCTGGATCCGGCCCCGACCGCTTTCCCAAGCTTCGGCTATCAGCTCAGGCAATCAGTTTCCCGAGAATAAAGTTCAGGAGCGGCCGTCCATTGGGGCTGAGCCGAAGGGTTTCGCCGTCATAGAGCAAGTGGCCTGAGGCTACCAGGTCTGCTGCCGCGCCGAAATCTACAATGCTTTTCGCGCCAACACCAAGCCGGTCCTCCAAGCCCTTGAGATTGATACCGTCCTTGAGCCTGAGCCCCATCATTATGGTTTCAATAAACCTGTCTTCTGCGCTGACCGGCTCTGTGGTGTCCGTGCCGAACCCGAAGGCCTCAACGCTTTCAAGCCAGTTTTCCGGCCGTTTGATCTGGGCGTGTGCCGTGGCGGTGCCGGGGAAGGTGGCAGGCACGCGCCCGTGCGCTCCAGGCCCGATGCCGACATAATAATCCCCGCGCCAATAGCTGAGGTTATGCTGGCTTTCCTGGCCCAGTGCTGCGTGGTTTGACGTTTCATAAGCCGGAAGCCCTGCCGCTTCAGTGATGTCCTGTGTCAGGTCATAAAGTGCAGCGGCCTCGTCTTCATCCGGCAGGGTGAATTTACCGCGCTTGAACTGGTGATAAAAGGCGGTGCCTTCCTCGATGGTCAGCTGGTAAAGCGACAGGTGCATGGGCGAAAAGGCCAGTGCTTCGGTTAACTCTGTGCGCCAGTCTTCAAGTGATTGTTGAGGCCGGGCATAGATGAGGTCAAAGCTGACGCGGTCAAAGTTGGCTCGCGCAACTTCAAGGGCTTTGAGGGCTTCGCTGGCGTTATGGAGCCGGCCCAGGAACTTGAGTGCATCATCGCGCAAAGACTGGATGCCCACGGAAAGTCTGTTCACACCGGCTTCCCGGTAGGCCCGGAACCGGGCGGCTTCGACGCTTGACGGGTTAGCCTCCAGCGTGATTTCAATCTTGCTGTCGCCCCAATGATGGCGCACCCGTTCAATGACGGCGGCAACTGTGTCCGGTTCCATCAGGCTGGGGGTGCCGCCACCGAAAAAGATCGAACTGGCGGAAAGGCCGGGGAAACGCTCAGCAAAACTGTCAATTTCGCGCACCAGCGCTTCGCGCCAACGGTCGTGGCTGACTTCGTCGCGCACATGGCTGTTGAAATCACAGTAAGGGCATTTCTTCAGGCAAAAGGGCCAGTGCACATAAATGGCGGCTGGCCCCTTATAGGCTGAAGCCTCAATCACAGGCGGTTTATGCGGGCTTAAAACAGGCATCAATCAACTGCTTGAACGCCTCGGCCCGGTGGCTCATGGCGTGTTTTTCTGCCGGTTCCATCTCAGCAAACGTCACATCGAAGCCGGTGGGTACGAACACGGGGTCATAGCCGAAGCCTTTTTCCCCGCGCATCGGCCATGTGAGGCTGCCGAAGACCTTGCCTTCAAAGCTTTCCATATGGCCGTCGGGCCATGCCAGGGTCAGGGCGCAGGTAAAGTTGGCGCCGCGGTCCTCCACGTTCCCCAGCTTTTCATTCACGGCGGCCATGGCGACGCTGAAGTCTTTTGTTGGCCCGGCCCAGCGGGCGCTATAGATGCCCGGTTCGCCGCCCAGTGCGTGCACTTCAAGGCCGCTGTCGTCCGCCAGCGCCGGCAGGCCAGCGGCTTTTGCCGCCGCCAAGGCCTTGATTTCCGCATTGGCAATGAAGGTCAGCCCGTCTTCAACCGGTTCCGGTAAGTCCAGGTCACCGGCGGAGATGGTTTCCACACCAAAGGGCTCAAGGAGTTCGCCAATCTCGCGCACCTTGCCCTTATTGTGGCTGGCAATCACCAGTTTGTTGCCGTCAAAATGCCGCGCCATGGTTAGCCCAGCACCTTCTTCTGCGCCGCCGTGATCTGGTCACAGCCGATGCGCGCCAGGCGGAGCATGCGCAGGAACTCTTCCTCGCTGAAAGGCTCTTCTTCTGCGGTGCTCTGGATTTCCACAATGCCGCCCTTGCCGGTCAGCACGAAGTTGGCGTCTGTTTCTGCAGCGCTGTCCTCGTCATAGTCCAAGTCCAGCACAGGCGTCCCTTTATAGATGCCGCAGCTGATGGCAGACACGCTGTCGGTGAACGGCATTTCCGTGATCATCTCTTGCTTCAGCATCCATTCAAACGCCTGATAGAGTGCCACATAAGCGCCAGAGATGGAGGCGGTGCGGGTGCCGCCGTCGGCCTGGATCACGTCACAGTCCACGCGTACCTGGCGTTCACCGACCTTGCGCAGGTCCACAACGGCACGCAATGCCCGGCCAATCAGGCGCTGGATTTCCTGCGTGCGGCCACTTTGCTTGCCCTTGGCGGCTTCGCGCGGCATGCGGCCGTGGGTGGAGCGTGGCAGCATGCCATATTCCGCCGTTACCCAGCCCTTGCCGGTGTTCCTCAGCCACGGTGGGCAGCTGTCCTCAACCGTGGCCGTTACCAGCACATGGGTGTCGCCGAATTTCACCAGACAGCTGCCTTCAGCATGCTTGGCAAAGCCGGGGGTCATTTCGAGGGTGCGAAGCTCGTCGCCTGCGCGTCCACTGGGTCGCATGGAAATTCCTTTGTTTTTGGCAGTTCTTCTGTTGCTTCTTCTACCTACTCACCCCATTTAGGTCAAAGGTGAAAGCGCTTCTCCGCCGCCATTTCGCCGATTATTCGATTGATGCGTGTCTTTGGCTTTTTTATTGTGCCAAGGATGGAAGGCAGGGACAGAGGGCAAAAAGCATGTCGCTTGCAGTGTTTAACGAACGATCGAAATCGATCTTCCGCCAGATTGTGGAAACATATCTGGACTCGGGAGACCCCGTTGGCTCGCGCACCATCAGTCGCGCCGACGGCATCGACGTGTCGCCAGCCACCGTCCGGAACGTGATGGCGGACCTTGAAGACGCAGGCCTCCTCATTTCTCCGCACACGTCGGCAGGCCGTATCCCCACGGACCTTGGCTTGCGGTTTTTTGTCGACGGCCTGATGGAAGTGGGCAACCTGACGCGCGAAGAGCGCGCCTCGATCAAGGGGCAATGCTCGGCCACTGGCCGCGCGCTCGAAGATGTATTGTCTGACGCCACCAAGGCGCTTTCGGGTCTGTCGCGCTGCGCGTCTGTGGTGATGGTTCCCAAGCAGGACCTGACGGTCAAACATATTGAATTTGTGCCCATAGCAATTGACCGCGCCCTTGTGGTGATGGTGGCCGAAGACGGCAGTGTCGAGAACCGCATCATCACCATCCCGCCCGGCTTGCCGCCGTCAGCCCTCATTCAGGCAGGGAATTACCTGAGCACGCGCCTTGTGGGTCGCACGTTCGAGCAGGTGCGCGGCGGCGTAGAATCCGAGCTCCAGTCCCGCCAGGCGGAACTGGATGAACTGACAACCAAGGTGGTTGAAGAAGGCCTCGCGGTGTGGGGCGGGGGCGACGACAAGGCCTCGCTCCTGATCTCCGGGCAGGCTAATCTTCTTGAGAATGTGCAGGCGGCTGAGGATCTGGAGCGGATCAGGCAGCTGTTTAACGAGCTTGAACGCAAAAAAGACTTGATCAAGCTGATGGAACTCGCCAAAGACGGGCGAGGCGTGCGCCTGTTCATTGGAGCCGAGAATAATTTATTTTCCCTTTCGGGTTCATCTCTCGTCGTCTCTCCCTATATGAACGGGGCGAACAATATTGTAGGTGTGATCGGGGTGATCGGCCCAACGCGGCTGAATTACTCCCGGATCGTACCGATGGTGGATTACACCGCGCGGGTGATTGGCCGGATGCTGTAGGCATCTGCCCCCGCCTGAACCGAATGAAGAGTAAAGAGAGCAGTCCATGAGCGAACAAGAGACCAACAAGCCGGAAGAGCAGATGGAAGAGGCCGCCGCGGCCGCTGAAGCTGCTGCAGAAGCCGCTGAGGCCCAGGCCGCAGAGGGTGCGGACGCGGAAGAAGACCCGCTGGCCCAGCTGAAGTCTGAAAACGCGGAACTGAAAGACCGACTTGTGCGCGCGCTTGCGGAAACGGAAAACGTCCGTCGCCGCGCCGAGAAGGACAAGGCCGACGCGAGCGCCTACGGTGTGACAGCCTTCGCCCGCGATATCCTCAATGTGTCCGATAACCTGAAGCGTGCGCTTGAAAGTGCGCCTGCCGAAATCCCTGAGGCTCTGAAGGCTTTCGTGGACGGCGTGGACATGACAGAACGCGAGCTTCTGAACATCCTGGAGCGTCACGGCATCCGCAAAGTGGAGCCGGAAGTGGGCGAAAAGTTCGACCATCAGTTCCACCAGGCCATGTTCGAAGTGCCGACCAACGAGCACGCGCCCGGCAGTGTGATGCAGGTCGTGGCCGCGGGCTATGTGATCAAGGACCGCCTGCTGAGGCCTGCCATGGTTGGCGTGGCCAAAGGCGAAGTCCAGAAGGTGGACCAGGAAGTCTAAGACTTCCCGAACCTAGAATTGAAAAGCCCCGCCAAGTGAGCGGGGCTTTCTTTTTGGACTACCAGATGTCCTGATAAACCCACACATTGTCAAAGACCTTGCGGCAAAAGCTTTCAGGGACACCCTTTCTTGGGCATGTGTCGGATTTAATGACGGCATAACCCCAGTGTTTGGTCAGGGCGCCGCCATAAACAATATCCACTGTGTCGGCATCAACGCTCACATACGGCTGGTGCCTACTTAGGGAAAGCTCTTTTGGGAAGGCCTTCTGGAGTTCGGTTGTCAGTTCATCGCTTAGGGACAAGCCCTCCTCACGCTCTTTGAGTGCCCGTGCAAACTCGGCCATTTCGAGAAGTTGGGGTGGATCAAGCTTTTCGGTGACGGCATCATGCAACCCATCAACAAATCTTGGGATAGGAAGATAATAACTGCCGAAAAACAGTATTGGCAGCACCAGTAGCGGCACCAAGGTCCCTACCTTCTTGGTTTTCCTGACAACGGCGATCAGCGCCAGAACCGTAAATAGCAAATAGACCGCCACGGACGTCGCAAGAAGCGGCACGCCTACCATGGGGTAACGCCAGGACTTGGTAAATTCTAGCCCGTCGAAGTACGAACCGACGTGAAGCCAATAAATACAAGCAACGGCAATGGTTCCAGCAACCAGCGCAATCTTGTTCAAAGTATTCCCCCAATTATGCTCAGTGTTAGCCCAACAACCTTTTCTCAGTAAACATCAAAGCCCAAATTCATCGTTTAGCCCAAATGAAAAAAGCCCCGCCTGTTGAGCGGGGCTTTCTTTTTTGTTTCGAGCCGTCATACCGGCGAAAGCCGGTATCTCCGTCAACTGAAGCCCAATTGTGCGAAGAGGCCCCGGCCTGCGCCGGGGCGACAGTATTTTCAGCCGACAAGCTGGCCTTTGATGGCTTTATCGATCAGCGCGAGGGTTTCCTTGATGCCGTAGAGCGCGATGAAGCCACCCATGCGCGGACCCTGGCTTTGGCCCAGAAGCACTTCGTAACAAGCCTTGAACCAGTCGCGCAGGTTTTCAAACTGGGCGTCCTTGCCGGCGCTATAGACCTCGGTCATGATCACCTCGGCGTCATGCTCGTTCTCGTCCAGCGCTTCAAGGCGCAGCTTGAGGCTTTCAAATGCGGCCTTTTCCTGCGGCTCCGCCAGGCGGTAGGTCTTGGTTGGCTTGACGAAATCGTCATAGTAGCGGATCGCATAGCCCATCAGGCGGTCAAGTTCCGGATGATTTTCAGCCGTCGCGCCTTCCGCATAGCGGCTGACAAAGCCCCACAGGGTTTCCTTGTCATGCGCGTTCGCGGCAGAAACGAGGTTCAGCAGAAGCGCGAAGCTGACCGGCAGGTCATAGCTCGGCACATCGCCGCCATGGATGTGCCATGTCGGGTTCTTGTAGCGCGCGGCTTCGTCTTCGCCCTCGAACTTGGTTGCGAACGTATAATATTCGTCAACCGCCTTCGGGATTACGTCAAAATACAGCCGTTTGGCTTTCTTTGGCGCCTGGAACATGTAAAGGGACAGGCTTTCCGGGCTCGCATACGCCAGCCATTCTTCAATCGTCAGGCCGTTGCCTTTGGATTTGGAGATTTTCTTGCCGTCCTGATCGAGGAACAGTTCATAGTTGAAGCCCTCAGGCGGCTGGCCACCGAGGATGCGGCGAATGATCGACGACAGCTTCACACTCTCGATCAGGTCGGAGCCCGCCATCTCATAGTCCACATCCAGCGCGTCCCAGCGCATGGCCCAGTCCACTTTCCACTGGCATTTCACCTTGCCGCCGGTCACGACCGTCTCGAACCGCTTGCCGGCTTCATTTTCGAAAGAAATGATACCCGCCTCGGGGTCCTCGACGCGCACAGGTACCTGCAGCACCACGCCGGTGTCCGGGCAGATCGGCAGGAACGGGCTGTAGGTCTGGCGGCGTTCTTCACCGAGCGTTGGCAGCACCACATTGATGACCTTGTCATACAGGCGGCAGATTTTCATGAGTGTCTCGTCGAACATGCCAGACTTGTAGCAGTCGGTCGCCGAATAGAACTCATAGGTGAAGCCGAACTGGTCGAGGAACGCCTGTAGGCGCGCGTTATTGTGCGCGCCGAAGCTTGGATGCGTGCCGAACGGGTCCGGCACCTGCGTCAGTGGCTTGCCAAGCGCTGTGGTCAGCAGGTCCTGGTTCGGCACATTCGACGGCACTTTACGGAGGCCGTCCATATCGTCCGAAAAACAGATCAGCTTTGTCGGGATATCGGAGATTTCCTGGAAGGCACGCATCACCATGGTTGTGCGCGACACTTCACCGAAGGTACCGATGTGCGGCAGGCCCGATGGCCCGTATCCCGTTTCAAAGAGCACATAGCCCTTCTCGGGTTTGCCCGATTTGTACCGTTTGACCAGCTTCTCCGCTTCCTGGAAGGGCCAGGCTTTGGACGCAAGGGCGAGGTCAATGTTACCGGTCATAATCGTTACCTTCTCTGGTCGTTGAAATCAGCGGCGGAAGCTAGGCTCTCCGCGGCGTTCCGTCAAGATATAGCTTATTTACGCACACGCAACTTATTCACTGTTTTTTGGACATTTCCCTCGCTATGCTCCGGCCCATGGAAGACCTTGTTGTTAGTGCGGAGATGAAAGGCGCAGACCTTTCCACCCTGCCTGTGGCAGTGGTGGGGGCCCGAAGTGCGCAGTTTCTCTCGGCTGACGGAGAGTTTGAGCGCCTGTCCCTTGACGATGCGGCCGAGCGCATTTCCCGCACCCCGCATCTGATGGTCAACCGGGTGATGGCGGCCCGCCGCCTTGGCCTGCCACCGATCCGCGCGTTTGATGCCCTCGAATTATACGCCTTTGTGCGCCCCGCCCGCTACTGCCTGCCCACCATCCAGGGGCTGATGGAAGCCCTGCACCTTAGCCTGGATATCGACTCGGATGAGGACAAATGCCTGGCGGTGAAGGCGATTGCCGAGCGTCTCCTGCTGGATATGGAAGCCCAGACCTACGCCTACCGGGCCGGGGGCGCGAAGGTCGCCATGATGATGGCGCGCGCCGGCTGGACCTGGGGCCCCTATGCGCTCAAAGCCATCGAGGCCTACCCGGACCATAGCCGTGACGATGGCCTTTTGGTGTGGACTGCACTGACGGAATGGGAAGACGGCGCCCCGCCGCCGCCGCCGGGTGACGAGCCGGTGGAGCCGGACGAGAGCCAGGCGCGGCTTGCGGAATTGCTCGGTGACGGCTCTGAAACGCGGGAAGGCCAGCAGCGCTACGCCGCCGCCGCGACCCATGCTTTCCGCCCGCGCGAGTTCAAGGACGGCCCGAACCTGCAGCTTCTGGAGGCCGGGACCGGCACCGGCAAGACGCTGGGTTATATCGCGCCCGCCAGCATGTGGGCGCAAAAGAATGACGGAGCCGTGTGGCTTTCCACCTACACCAAGAACCTGCAGCGCCAGCTGGATCAGGAACTGTCGAAACTGTATCCGGACCCCAAGATCAAGGCCAAGCGCGCCGTTATCCGCAAGGGCCGCGAAAATTATGCCTGCCTCCTCAATATCGAGGAAACCATGCGCGCGGTGATGATGCGCGCCGGTGTGGACGCAAACAAAGGTATGGATCGGGACAAGATCCTGATGGGGCTTGTGGTGCGCTGGGCGCGCTATAGCCGCGACGGCGACATGATCGGCGGCGATTTCCCCAGCTGGCTGGGCGCCCACTTCGGCGCGGGCCGCATCGCGGGGCTGACCGACCGGCGCGGCGAATGCCTCTATTCCGCCTGCGCCCATTTCCGCAAATGTTTCGTTGAGAAGACCGCCCGCAAGGCCAAACACGCTGACCTTGTGGTTGCGAACCATGCGCTGGTGGTCACCCAGGCCGCCACGCGCGGCGACGACCCGGACCTGCCGCGCCGCCTGGTGTTTGACGAAGGCCACCATGTGTTCGAAGCCGCTGACAGCGCGTTCTCAGCCCACCTGACAGGCATGGAAGGGGCGGAGCTTCGGCGCTGGCTGCGCGGTAAGGAGTCGGGCGGCACGACTAGGGCGCGGGGGCTCAAGTCCCGCCTTGAAGAGCTGATCAGCGACGATATGGAAGCCAGGAAACTGATGGAAGAGGTGCTGGATGCCGCCAGCCTGCTGCCGTCAGACAATTGGCTGGGTCGCGTGACCGGCGCCGCCGCCATGACCCGGTTCGAGACTTTCCTGATGCTGGCGCGCGCGCAAGTGTTGGCGCGGTCTGACGCGAACGAGGGGCCGTATGGGCTAGAGGCCACGACATCAGACCCAATTGAAGGCCTTGTGGATGCGGCCCACGCGCTGGGGGAATCCCTGATGCAGCTGGCGAAACCCATGGCGGCGCTGGCAGTCTTGCTGGTTCGCAGGCTGGATGAGGACGCCGAGGTGCTCGACAGCACGTCGCGCGGCAGGCTTGAGGCCGGCGCCCGGTCGCTCAAACTTCGGGCTGACACGGTGACCATGTGGGCCCAGATGGCTACCGGTTTCGGTGCGCCTGTGCCCGAACAGTTCGTTGAATGGCTGATGCTGGACCGCGCGTTCGGGCGCGAGCGTGATATGGGCCTGTGCCGCCACTTCATCGACCCCACAAAACCTTTCGCCGATGTGGTGCTCGAGAACGCCCACGGCGTGGTGATCACTTCCGCGACACTCCGCGACAAGGCGCTCAGTGACGATGCCTGGCGTACGGCGGATATGCGTACGGGCGCCCAGCACCTGACCATCGCGCCCAAGCGGCTTGGTGTGCCGTCGCCCTTTGACTACCCGGCTCAGACCAAAGTGCTGATTGTCGGCGATGTGAACAAGCATGACCCTGGGCAGGTGGCCTCGGCTTACCGGTCGCTGTTCATGGCGTCAGGCGGTGGGGCGTTGGGGCTGTTTACCGCCATCAGCCGCCTGCGGTCCACATATGAGCAGATCGTTGGCCCGCTTGAGAGCATGGACATCCCGCTTTATGCCCAGCATGTGGACCCGGTGGATACTGCAACGCTCGTCGATATCTTCCGCGACGAGATGGACAGCTGCCTCCTCGGTACCGATGCGGTCCGGGACGGGGTAGATGTGCCGGGTGAAAGCCTCAGGCTGATCGTGTTCGACCGGGTGCCGTGGCCCCGGCCCACGCTTCTTCACCGCGCCCGCCGTGCGGCCTTTGGCGGCCGCGGTTATGACGAAATGCTGACGCGCCTGAAGCTGGCGCAGGCTTACGGCCGGCTGGTCCGCCGCGCGGGTGACCGCGGCGTGTTCGTGATGCTGGACGGCCAGACGCCGACCCGCCTTCTGGAGGCCCTGCCCGAAGGCGTGGAAATCGAACGCCTCGGTCTTGCCGACGCCGTGAAATCAATCTGTGAATTTTTCCCAAAATAACGGAGAATAGACTAACCTTTCAGTTGTGTTCTCTTCACACATACGCTAAACCCTGAGACAACATGTTTGGGGGCATGGCTATGAAGACGACACGACTTGATATCGTGACGGTGGTACACTCCGCCGATCTCAGATTACTGGCACTGCAGGCGCGATCTCTCGCGCGATATGCCGACCCGGCGATGGTTGGCACTATTCATATCATAGTGAATGATCAATGTTTCCGCGCGGTTCGGCGTCGTTTTTTGCGCGAGGTCTTGCCCGAGTATGGCGGGCTGTCGGCAAAGGTCAGGCTGTGGCATTCGGGTGATCTTTGGCCAGAAGTTTCACGCAAGTCCGGTTGGGGGTCGCAGCAGGCGCTCAAACTGATGGCGGCCAATGTTGTTGAAACGGAAGATTTCCTGATACTGGATGCTAAAAACCACTTCATTCGCCCTACCACCGTTGCCGATTTTATTGCCGAAGATGGCAGGCTCAGAACCCAGATGTACCGCATTCATTCAAAATTCACGGGACATTTCAAGCGTGCCTGTGCCTATTTTGGCTATGGGAGCGAGCCTGACCTGACGACGGGGTTGCCCACCTCAACGCCATTCCTGATGAAGCGCTCAATTGTACGGGCAATGATGGCGGAAATCGAGGCACGAGAGGCTGTTTCATTCCAGAGTTTTTTCATGAAAGACAGGCTGTTCACGGAATTCTACCTCTATTACGGTTATATTTTGGCCCGCTATCGTGGCCACCAACAATTCTATGAAAAGCGATATACGCCGACCGCAACCCTTTTTGGAGGGCATGCAAAAGACGCTCGGCAAGGCGCTGAAATCCTGGCCCAACTCGACCGACCGGACGTCTATTGCATGGGCGTCCACCGGAAGGTCCTCAAACAGGCCGACCCGCAAGTGATCAACCTTGTCACGGATACCTGGGCTCGTTTTGGCCTTGTGACGGATACGAAAGAGCAGACTTATTTCACAACCGTCCAGAACGGGCTGCCAAAGTGGCGGCGGTATCTGCCCTTTTGACCAGCCGTTGATCTGCCTGTTGCAATGGTTCCTGGTATGCAACACCTAAACTTTTGCCTGATTGCATGCTTGCAACCAATGCTTTAGCACTAAAAATCGATATTGATGGGGGTCAATGTATGGAACGGAAACCACTGGATGTGGTGACAGTTGTCTTTGGCGACGAACTCAGGCTGCTGAAATTGCAGGCCCGATCCATGGCCCGCTATCTCGATCCCGCCCTGGTGGGCACCATTTTTGTCATCGTGAATGATCCCCATCAGGCGTGGGTTTCCCGCTTTATCCATCATCATACCCTGCCCGAATACGGCCCCCTGGGCCCTCAGGTCAAAATTGTGAAGCGGGACGAGCTTTGGCGTGGAGGCCGTCACGGCGTAGGATGGCAATCGCAGCAGGTGTGTAAGCTGCTGGTGGCCCGCTTGTCTCAAGCAGATGCCTATATGATCCTGGATGCCAAAAACCATTTCATCCGCAAGGTGTCAGGGCAGGCTATTCGGTCTGCCGATTTACGCTGGCGCTCTCATCTCAACCTGATGGCGCCAAAATTCCGACGGCAGTTCTCCACGGCCTGCCAGCTTTTCGGTGTAGAAGCGGACCATGATAATCCCTGCATGCCGACAACGACCCCCTTCATTGCGGACCGACAGCTGGTCGTGGACATGCTTGCCGCTGTGGAAGCCCGATCAGGCAAGCCGTTCGAACGTTTCTTCATGGAGGCCAAAGGCCGCTTCACGGAATTCAGCCTCTATAGTGCCTATCATTTGAGTGTTCGGGGCGACTTTGACATCACCTATGAGCGCAGAAATTGCCCGACGGCGACCTTGTTCCGCGGCGCCCGCGCCAGACCGGACAGGGCCGGGGAAGTACTGGGTAGACTGCAGGCGGACGCAGATGTCTATTGCATGGGCGTTCACCGTGCGGTGCTGCAGGAAAAAGACGTAGACATCATCCCCGAAGTCCTGAAGGTGTGGCAGCAATTTGGATTGGTCGAAGGCATTGATGAAGCAGCTTATTTCATGGACAGGGAAACCATCCCGGTGACCGAACGAATGCGCCGGTTTTTACCGATCTGATCGGCATTTCACTTGTATCTCCCTATCGGGCTCGGGTAGGCTCGACCCGCGATAAGAGGAGTTTAAGTATGTCGACAATCAGTCCAGAAACCGCGCTGGTCTATATCATGGTGACCGTGTCCGCGTCGGACGAGGAAATGACCGATAGCGAACTGAACCGGATGACCGGGATCATTGGCTATCTTCCGGCCTTCCGGAATTATAATATCGAGCGCCTGCGCACGGATACCAACAGCTGTATCGAGCTGCTGCAAAGCGAGGAAGGGTTGGACGCCGTTCTGGGCCTGATCGATGAAGCAGTGCCGGATAGCCATATGGACCTGGTATATGGCCTGGCCTGCGAAGTGGCGGCGTCGGACGGTTCCCTGAGCCAGGAAGAGCTGCGCCTGCTTGAAATGATCCGCCACTATTTCAACATCGAACGGCTGACGGCTGCAGCGATTGAACGTGGTGTGGCTGCGCGACAGAAAACCTTCTCCTAAGGCGCGGTCGACAGTCCACAGAAGAAGGGTGCCCAATCAGGTGCCCTTTTTTTATTGCCTATTTGCGGGTAAATTCGGCCTCGATGATCAGCGACACCTCGTCGCCCACAAACGGAAGCCAGCGGCTGAGGCCGAAGTCTGAGCGCCTGATCATGCCGGTGGCGTTGAAGCCGATAGTCTTCATCCCCGTAAGCGGATGGGTGCCACTGCCGCCGAAGGTAACCGCCAGTGTCACCGGTTTGGTGACATCCTTGATGGTCAGAAGGCCCTCAACGGTGCCTGTCTTCTCGCCTGTCTGGGTGACTTTGGTGCTGATGAAGCTGGCGGCCGGGTAAGCCGCGCTGTCGAACATGGCCTTGCCGCGCAGGTCTTCATCCAGTGCGCTGGAGCCTGTATTCACCGACGCTGTCAGGATGCGGATGGCCACCTCGCTGTCGGTCGGCGTGTCACCGTCATAGGAAAACCTGCCTTCAAGCGTATCGAACCGGCCATAAAAGGTGGAAAAGCCCATGTGATCCAGGCCAAAAATCACTGTGGCATGCTCACCGTCCAGCAGATAATCGCCGGGCTTGGCGTTGAAGGCATCTTCATTGACAGGGTAAAGCACTTTTGCCGCCGCCGCGCAGGCCGCCAGCAACAGGAAGGGCATCAGCTTCAGGGTGGGTCGCAGGGCTTTTGTCATGGCGCGTCTCCCGCAGGCACCTTCTCGGCGGTCAGCATCAGCTGTACCTCGACGGCTTTCGATATCCACTTGCCGCTTTCAAAATCGCCACTGCCCACATTAAAGTTGGTCCGAACGATTTTCGCCACACCTGTTACGTGGGCCATGTCGTCTGTTATCTCCAGGGTAAACTGAAGCGTCAGTGGCTGGCTGATACCCTTGAGGGTCAGTGTGCCCTGTGTCTCAAAGCGGCCATCTCCTACCGGTGTGAAGCCAGATGCTTCATAGACGGCTTTAGGAAAAGCTTCTGAGTTAAACCAGGTGGGGGTCATGAGCGCCGCGTCGCGGTCATCCGCGCCTGTCCGGGCGCTGGTTAGGTCGATTTCTGCGTGAATGTGGGCCGCTTCTGGGCTTGCGGGATCGAAGGTGACGGCGGCATCAAACTGCTTGAAGTGCCCAGTGAAAGGGCTGCCAGCCTGCGTGGCGGTGAAGCTGAGGCTACTTTCGGGGGCGATGATCTGCCAATTGTCGGCCTTGGCTGATGGTGTCAGCGTGATCAGGCTTATAGTCAGGCCCATTATCAGTGCGATCAGTCGTATCATTGGTATCAAGCCCCCGGATCGTGCTCAGTTTTTGTGGATCGCCCCTGGTGTCATACGCACCAGCGTTGCGTCCTTGCGGACCAGGTGATGATAAAGCGCGGCGCCAACATGTAGAACCAGAATGCCGATCAGGACGAATGCCATGCTTTCATGGATTTCCTCAAACAAATGCTCCAGCGCCTTGCGGTCGACGCCGCTGTCGAAAAGAGGCAGATGCGGCAGCTCCACCAGGCCGAAAATCTCGGTCGGGATCTGTAGCGGCGAAGCGGAAACCATCATCCATCCGACAATCGGCATCATGATCATGATGGCATAGAGTGCCCAATGCGTGAGGCTTGCGGCGCGCAACATCCATCCTGAAATGATTGGCGCAGGCGGCGATGCCTTGATGCGCCAGCCCAGGCGGACAAGCGTTATCAGAAGAAGCAGGATTCCGAAGGATTTATGCAGCTGATACAGGGTGAATTTCAGCTCGATATTGCCGTCCGGCATGCCAGTCATGATGAAGCCAAGGCCCAGCAGGACCAGAATGTTGGCCGCGGTCAGCCAGTGCAGCAGCATGGCGGTGCCTGTGTAGCGTTCAATCACGTCATGTGACATCGGGTTTATCCCTCCCACTGGCCCGAAAGGACAGCGCCGAAAGAATATTCTACGTCATCTGGGCCGTTCCAGACCAGCAGCTTGCGCAAATGTGATCAATATGGTGGCCGCACGCCATGCCTATTCGGCCTCCAGCGGGTAGGCAGGCTGGTCTTTCTGCTCCCGGATATTGGTAAATGCGGTGGCCGCTTCCAGCGCCGCCTCAAGGCCATCCTTGTCTTCGGCTTCGATCATTGCGCCAATGTCCTGGGCGCGCTGCAGCAGAAACCGGTCGAAGATATCCCGCACAGGCAAGGTGGCCAGCGTGGCGATCTCGGTCAGGGCTTCCTGGCGCTCGTCGCTCTTGCCGTAGGCCAGATATTTGATGAATTCATATCGTACGCCGATATCCTCGGGTGCCAGCGCTACAGCCCTTTCAAAATGGGCCCGGGCCTTGCTGCGTTTTCCGCCAAGTGCCAGCCGGGCGAAAAAGCCGGCTTCATAGACGGAGGTATGCCATCCGCCCAATGCGGCATGTAAAATGCCGTAGTCGTCTGAAACAACTAATAGGTCTTCAAGCAGGAGCAGCGATGCCTTGGCGTATTTGGCCTTCTTCAGGCGTTTGCCCTCAAACCCGAGGCCAATGGCATAGCTGATATGGGCATCCACATGGGCGGGCTCAACGGCCACTGCGGCCTTGCAGTCATCCAGCGCGCGGTGGAGCGAGCGCACGCTGGCCTCGCCGGTTTGATAAAAACCGCCCAGCACCAGGCCAGTGCGGCAGGCGGCGGCAAATCCGTCAGGAGTGCCGGCTTGTGCGAAAAGCTCGCGGGCCCGCACAAAGTCCCCGGCCTTGTAGGCTTGCCATCCCAAAGCTTCATCGGCGCGGGCGGTCAGGGGAAAGCAAAGCGTGAGGCACAGGCTTAAAAGAAGGGCTTTCATGAAATCCAGCATAGGGGGGCTGAGATGAACCTGAGCATAACAGCAATGTTTTCCCAAGGCTCAGGCCCTCCAGAAGGCGGGTGAAAAGAGAACCAGTACGGAGAAAAGCTCCAGCCGGCCGATCAGCATGCCGAACGACAGGAGCCACTTGGCGGTGTCTGTCAGGCTGGAGAAATTACCGGCGGGGCCGACCACATCGCCAACGCCCGGGCCCACATTGGCCATGGCGCTGCCGACAGCCGACATGGCGGTGATCAGGTCTGCACCTGTGCTGGCGACAAGGATCGATAGCACCAGGAAAATGGCCATGAAAAACATCAGGAAGCTCATCACCGAGCCGCGCACATCGCTCGGGATCGGGCGGCCGTTATAGCGCGCCACAAACACACCGTTCGGCTGCACCGTGTGCCGGATCCAGCTGCGCATGGACTTGAGGAGCACCTGAAAGCGGAAGATCTTGATGCCGCAGCTTGTTGACCCGGCACAGCCACCAATGAACATGACGAAGAAGAAGAGGGTCGAGGAGAAAGCCCCCCACTGGCCATAGTCTGTCGAGGCATAGCCGGTGCCGGTGAGCACCGAGATGATATTGAAGCTACCGAAGCGGAAAGCGTCGGCGACCGTGAAATCTTTCCAGATCACCAGCCAGACGGTGACAAAGGCGCACAGGAACAGGACGAGCGAGAGGAACCCCCGCGTCTGCTCGTCCCGCCACAGGGCCACGGGGCGGCCCCTCAGGACCTGCAGGAACAACAGGAACGGCATGGACCCGATGATCATGAACACCAGCGTGATCATGTCGATTGCGTAGCTGTCGAATTTGCCCAAGGAGGCGTCGGAGGTTGAGAAACCTCCGGTTGAGATGGCAGTCATGGAATGAGCGAGGGCATCGAATGCGCCCATACCCGCAATCATATATAGCATCATGCAAAGCGCCGTGAAGGCCACATAAAGTCCACTCATGGCTACGGAAATCTGGGCCGCGCGTGGCAGGATCTTCTCCACCGTTTCAAAGCTCTCCACCTTGAATACCTGCATGCCGCCCACCTGCAGCATCGGCAGGACGGCAACAGCCATCACAACAATCCCGATGCCGCCAAACCACTGCAGGAGCGACCGCCACAGAAGTATACCGGGCGGCGTGTGATCCAGCCCGGATATCACAGTGGATCCGGTTGTTGTTAGGCCGCTCATGGCCTCGAAATAGGCGTCAGTGAAGCTGAGGTCCAGTTCTGAGAAGGCCAGTGGCAGGGCGGCAAAGCCCGGCAGCACCGCCCAGGCAAGCGTGGTCACCAGGAAGGCCTGCCTGAGGTTCAGCGCATCGCCGCTGTCGCGGGTCGACAGCATCATCATGCCGCCAACCATGGCGGTCAGAAACAGCGCGATCAGGAAAGTCTGCCAGTCAGGGTTGCCCATCGCCAGGTCGGTCAGCGTTGGTAGGATCATGCCCGCAGCCAGCAGCACGACAAGCGCGCCAAGCGTGTAAAGAACAGGTCTGAAGTCCATGTATGCCGGGTTTCCCGCTTATGGCTGTTTGGCTCGACCAAACGATGGCCGGGCGCTAATTAATGTCCAGCGACGTATGGGGACTATCCAGCGAAAAGGCGGGAATTTCAACATCAAAGGTTTGGCCGTCGGCGCGGCGCATCTCGTAGGACCCGCGCATGAAGCCTGTGGGGGTCGAAAGCGGCGTGCCGCTTGTATAAAGGAAACTGTCGCCAGGGCTGATGAGCGGCTGTTCGCCCACAACGCCTTCGCCCTGCACTTCATGGATACCGCCGATACCGTCGGTAATGATCCAGTGCCGGTTGAGGAGCTTAACCGGCACATCACCTTTGTTGGTGATCTTGATCCGGTAAGCCCAGACATACTGGCCTTCTTCGGGCGCGGACTGTTCGCTCAGGAAATAGCTCTGGACAGCGATATGGACGCCTGCCGTTTCCGCTTCGAACGTCAGAACGCCATCAATCAGATCATCATCGCTGTCCATATTTACTCCTGCTGAACGACTTAGACGCCCGCTTTGTCGAGCGCCTGCATCACATCCTGAACCAGATCGTCCGCGTTCTCAAGGCCCACGGAAAAACGGATCAGGCCGGGCGTGATGCCAAGCTCCAGCCGATCCTCTTCCGCCAGCGCCTTGTGGGTGGTTGACCACGGGTGTGTGGCGATCGAGCGGCTGTCACCCAGATTGTTGGAGATATCCACAATTTCAAGGCTGTTCATGAAAGTGAAAGCCTGGTCGCGCCCGCCTGGCAGCTCGAACACCACCATGGTGCCGCCACGGTCCATCTGGGCGCGGGCCAGATTCTGCTGCTTGAAATTGGGCAGGTCCGGGTGGCGGGTGTCTACTACACGGTCGGCCACTGCTTTCGCCACTTTTTCGGCGTTATCGCACATGCCGTGGACACGCAGGCTCAGGGTCTCAAGGCTCTTGAGGTTGACCCAGGCATTGAAGGGCGACATGGCACAGCCGGTGTGGCGGTAATAGGCATAGAGATGTTCTTCATCAAACTCTTTGCTGCACAGAACGATACCACCCAAACAGCGGCCCTGGCCGTCGATATGCTTGGTGGTGGAATAGGCCACAATATCGGCACCCATCTCCATGGGGCGCTGCAGCACGGGGGTGGCGAACACATTGTCGACCACAAGAAGCGCGCCGTTTTCGTGCGCCAGGTCTGCCAGCGCGCGGATATCAACGATCTCCAGCGTCGGGTTGGCGGGCGTCTCGGTGAACAGGATCTTGGTGTTGGGCTTGATGCCTGCTTTCCAGGCCTCAAGGTCCGTGCCGTCCACCACGGTTGTCTCAATGCCGAGGCGCGGCAGGTAAGTGTCGAGCAGCCAGCGGCAGGAGCCAAAGAGCGCCCGCGCGGCCAAAACATGGTCGCCCGCCCTCAGGCTGGCCATCAGGCTTGCGGTCATGGCCGCCATGCCGGTGCCGGTGGCCCGGCCCACGTCTGCACCCTCGAGAAGCGCCATGCGTTCTTCGAACATGGCCACGGTCGGGTTCGTCTGGCGGCTGTAGGTGAAACCTTCCGCGCGGCCGTCGAAGCGCGCTTCCGCCACCTCGGCTGTTTCATAGGTGAAGGCGGAGGTCATGAACATGGCCTCAGACATTTCTCCGAAGTCGGACCGCATCGAGCCCGCGCGTACCATCTGGGTCTGGCGATCCCATTTTTTGGTCTTGCTGCGGTCTGTACCGGTGCGGTTTTTCATCTGTAGTCTCCAGATCTTGCTAACTTCAGGGGTTCATTGCATATGCATAAAAGTACGCGAACCTTTGATGCGCCGCCATTTCTGACGCGTCAAGACAAAGCATGTGATGGCAGTCTATCATTTCTTGCTTTTCAGAGAAGCTGTCGTTAATGGTGATTTCACCAGCCGATGGCACGCGGGTGTAGCTCAATGGTAGAGCAGAAGCTTCCCAAGCTTAAGACGAGGGTTCGATTCCCTTCACCCGCTCCAATCTCCGACAGTCTGAATATGTGGCGATCCTGGGCCTGTGCCCTTGGGTCGTTTACGTCTGTGCGTCCGCAGTCCTGGTGAAGCACAGCACCCCGCTGTCGATCATCTCATAGTCCAGAAAGAAGCCCCGGTCTTCGATGCTGCGGATCATGGCGTTGGTCTCAGTCCTGCCCGCGGCCCGGTAGTGGATTTCCATCACGATCTTCTCGATCCCCGTCAGGTCCAGGCCGTTGAACAGATGAACCTCGGCGCCTTCGATATCCACGATCAGAACGTTAGCGCGGTGCTCCGCGATCTTGTCTTCAAGGCAGGCTGCGGGCACCTTGATGGTTTCCACGGTGCCTTCCCTTGGCGCAAGCGACGACGCCCAGAAATTCTGGTGCACATGAAAGTCCACCAGCCCGTCGGGCAGGGACGCGCGCGGGAACAGCGCCTGCTGGAACACTTGAATTTCAAAGCCGTTGCGCTTGAAATTATCGGCCGACCATTCAATCAGGTAGGGGTTCAGCTCAAACGAGAAGATATTCTCGGCGCCAATGATGTCTGCGGCTTTCATGGCGGTGATGCCTATACCGCCGCCAACTTCCACAATCCGGTCCCCCGGTGTCAGCACTTTCTTCATCAGCGTCAACTCAACGGCTTCATACCAGCCTTGCAGCATGGACCGAAGGATCGGCATGGACACGGCGTCCTTGTCGATACCGATTTTTAATCCGTGAAGCCGGATAACGTCTTTGGCGATGAACGACATGGATGCCCTATTCTATGCTTGATGGTCTGCGCTGTTTTGATGCGCTGCCCAAGGGGACAGGTCAAGATAAAGCTGTCGGCCATCTGTCATTTCCAGCCGGGCTTTGCCTTTCTCCCAAATTGCCATAGAGTTCCGGCGCAACAACAAGCCTTTTGGGGGAGAGCTTATGAAAAACCTGTTGATCACCACGCTTGCTATACTGGCAATTGCCATCGGCACAGAGCTGCGCGCGGCTTCGGACACGCTGGCGCCGGTAACGGTGGAAGAAGCGATGGCGGCTGAGGTGGTCCAGCGCCAGCTGGATGCCTACAACAGCGGCGATATCGATGCCTTTGTGGCCACCTATCATCCAGATGTCGTGTTGCAGTGGAAAGGGCGTGACCCGTTCGCCACCAATCTGGATGATGTCCGGCGTATTTATGGCGCGCTGTTTGAGAAAAGGCCGGACCTGTACGCGGTTATTTTGTCCCGCTCGGTCGACGGCAATACAGTGATTGACCGTGAACGCCTGGTCGGCAGCACCCGGGAAGTCATCGCCCGCTATGAGGTCAGGGACGGCAAGATCGCCAAAGTGTTTTTCGAGCGCATTGAAGCCCCCACCGCTGAGTAGATACCCCAGAACAGACAGAACCAGCCCACAGGGGCGGCACAGATTTGAGGATAGGATCATATGAAACGGGTCATGGTTTTCGGCAAACCCGGCGGCGGGAAGTCATCGCTTGCCAAATACCTTGCTGCGCAGGCCGGGTTGCCCCTCCATCCGCTGGACCTGATCCAGTACCGGCAAAATGGCGAGATGATGCCTAGGCACGCATTCCTTGAGGCCCACCAAGAGGTCATTGACGGCGATGCGTGGGTTGTCGACGGCCTGGGCACACTCGAGACCTTCTGGCGCCGGGTGGACGCTGCCGACACACTGGTCTATGTGGATTTGCCCTATGCCCGGCACTATTGGTGGGTGACGAAACGCTGGCTTGTCAGCCTATGGCGCAAGCCCGAAGGCTGGCCCGAAGGCGCCAGTGTCTGGAAAGGCACGCTCGCCAGTTGGCGGTTCCTCAGGAAATCACCGCTGTTCTGGAATGACGCTTTATTAGAGAAACTTGAGGAAAAGGCCGCAGGTAAACGCCTGATCCATGTACGGGCGGTACGGGAGCTGAAACGTTTGGGGGTTACCTTTAAAGGCTGATCTGTTCCAAACCTACAGCGGGGACCTGCCAGTTGGAAATTATCATGTGGTCCAAAAAGGCGGACGGTAAAGCCACTCGATACACGTTGACATAATGTACAAGGTCGGCAGGCCAGGCCCATTCTCCGTCGGTTAAAATGTTTGGCGCGCCAATGAAGGGACCAGTATCATTCAGGACGTCTTTGACTAGGGCTGGGCACCCGATAAAAAGATGTCCAGATTCCAGATATCGACAGACCCTTTCGAGAATGTCTTCCGGAAGGTTGTCCTGGCCGGTCGTCAAACTTGGCCCATCCGGGTCGCCGTGACGGAGTTCGTTGAAAAAACCGACCCTATTCAACTTTTTCATGCCGTCGTTCCAAGCTTTCTCACTTCAGGGTTTTCGCAAATTCAGGATCAATCCAGACACGGATAACCTTGTGTGGGGGAAGTTCTTCTAAGCTGAATTCCCTGAGAGCGCCAATAAAGCCAGAAAATGTTTCTGCAAGCACCACATCGCGGGTGGGTTCCTCATGATCCCAGTACCGGATGGCGCCTGACCCGCTCATTTCCATAAGCACATAGTTGCCACACTCGGCCCAGGCGATCGGGATTGCATTTTCGGAAAGGTTTTCGATGAAACGCGCTTCTTCCTTGATTCCATCAGCCGGGATAAAGCCGGTAACGCGGCAGTCCTGGTTGTCGCCAACAGCGCACATATTGACATCGGGCACGCCGCCGTTATGGCGACCAAGAAAATCCCTGTATGCTTGTGGGAAGGTCCATCCATTTTCAGATTCAATGAGAGCGACCTGCTCATCTGTCAGTGGAAATGTGTCTCGGAATTTCATGGCTCGTTTTTTCATGAGATTGAGTTTTCAGGATATGGTCGATCACGCTTGCTCCGCTGTCATATCACCGCTAAACCGTCTGGTAAGCAAGATATGAAAATTAGGGGAGCAACCATGGAACTCACCATCTGGCACAATCCGCGCTGCAGCAAATCCCGCCAGACGCTGGCAATTCTTGAAGAAAAGGGCCTGTCGCCTGTTGTGCGCCTGTATCTTGAGGACGCGCCGACGGAAGCAGAGATCAAAGATGCGCTTTCGAAGCTCGGCATGGACGACCCGCGCTCGCTGATGCGCAAGGGCGAGGCCGAGTATAAAGAGGGTGGCTGTGCCGACATGGAAGGCGAGGCGCTTGTGGCTGCCATGGCGAATACGCCGAAGCTGATCGAACGCCCGATTGTCTTCAATGCGGACAAAGCCAGGATCGGCCGCCCACCTGAAGGTGTCGTGGAAATCCTCTGACTTGAACAAAAGGCCTTCACTGCGTTCAGTGTACTTTTGTTCAGGAAAACAAGGCGTTTAACAGGCTTGGGGCTGCCCGGCGCCTGTTAAACCAGTTCTTTTTTCAGGCCAATTTGGCTTAGATGGCCGCGCCCCCCCGCACCACCAGCAATAGCCCCACGGCCAGCAGGCCAAGGCCGCTCAGCATATCCATATTCAGGCGGTGACCAAGGCGCGACGTCGCAGCGCCATGCGCGATCAGCGCATAGCCAAAGATAAAGGCCCCGTCGATCAGGACGAAGGCTGTGCCATAAACGGCAGACTGCAGCGCGAGGCTCAGCGCGGGGTCGATAAAGCCGGGGAACAGCGCCATGAAAAACACGATGGCCTTGGGGTTGCTCACACACGCCAGAAAACCACTGGTGAAGGCGGACCGGTAAGCTGGCGGCTTGGCGGTCTTCTCGCTCGCTGCTTTCGCGGCCTTCAAGCTTCTCCCGCCCAGATACAAAATATACAGCCCGCCGACAATCTGCAGCCACGGCAGGATGCTGGCCGCCGAGCGGACCAGCACTTCCAGGCTCATCACCGCCACCAGGATATGCACCACCGTGCCCAGCGCATCGCCGAGCGTGGCAACAAAGGCGGCCTTCGGGCCGTGCCTGACCGCCTGGCTGGAGGCCAGCGCCACCGATGGCCCGGGGGAGACTGCGATCACCAGCGTTGCCGCCAGGAACCCAAGGAACAGCGCGGTGTTCATGATGCGCCCTCAGTCTTATCTGTGGCCAGCCGCCGCTCAAGGCGCGGGTACCAGACGGCCTGCGTCAGCCCGCGCATGGCCAGGAACACCATCATGGCCATCCACAGCCCCACCAGGCCATAGGCGTCCGCCAGCGGTCCGATTGAGGGAACAAAGACCGCGACCGAGACCGCAATCGTGCCAAACATGGCGCGCCCGGCGGTGGCACCAATATAGATGCCGTCATATTGGTAACACCAGGCGCCTACGAGCGGCAGTAGCACGATTACTGGAATCACTTCCGTTGCCGCCGCGCGCACGCTTTCCAAATCTGTCAGGGCAAAGATCAACGATGCGCCGCCCAGGTAGAAGCCAAGGGCATACAGGATGGCCATGGCCCCCGACCAGATCATGCCGTACTTGACCCAGCCACGAAACTCGTGCCGCACACCTTTGCCGTATGCCGCGCCCGCCAGCGCTTCGGAGGCATAGGCGAAGCCGTCCAGCCCCAGGGCGATCAGCATCATGAAGGTATTCAGCACATGGTGCGCCGCCAGCGCCACACCGCCGAGCGCCGCCGCCTCGCGGGTCAGCAGCGCGAAGGCGAAGATCAGCAACAGGGTGCGGACAAAGATAAAGCCGTTCACGCTCATCAGCTTTTTCATCTTGGCCGGGTTATAGGTCTCACTCTCGCGTACGGCGGCGGCCAGCGCCTTCAAGCCCAGGGTACGGCTGATAAAGGCAAACCCCAGTGCCACCGCCAGCCATTCGGCGATCAGTGACCCCAGCGCCACACCGGCTACCCCCATGTCGAACCCCAGCACGAACAGAAGGCTGAGAACAGCGTTGGCAATATTGAGCGTCAGCTGCACATAAAGCGACAGCTTGGCCCGCGCGGTGCCGATCAGGAAACCGTTGATCCCCAGCCCCAGCAACGCCGCTGGGATGGCCCACGCCCGGATGTCAAAATAGGTGTCAAAGAGCGGGATGACATCAGCAGGCGGGTCAAGGAACCCCAGGGCTGCGACACGAAACGGCGTGGACAGCGCCAGGAAAAGAAGCCCCAGCAGCGCCGCCAGCATTGTGGCGCGCAAGAGCACCCGCGCCACCTGGTCCTGGTCGTCGCGCCCATGCGCCTGCGCCACCAGGCCGGTGGTGCTCATGCGCAGGAAGCCGCACGCCCAGTAAACATAACTGAACAGAAGGCTGCCGACGCTGACGGCTGCCAGATATTTGGCCGCCGGCAGGTGGCCGATGATCCAGGTGTCCACAAGTCCCACAAGCGGGGCGGAGGAATTGGCGATGATGGCCGGGCCGGCGATGGCCCAGATGCGCCTGTGGGGGTGGGCGAGGACGGGCTTGGTCACGGCTTGGTCTTTCGCGCGGCCTTTTTGGGCACACGGTGGGCCCTATGGGTGTGCCCAAAATGGGAAAAAGGGCACATTGGGGGCCGATGTGTGCCCTTTTGGTGTGTCCCTATTCCGGGCACCGCCCCACGCCCACATATTTGAAGCCCTCGCCAGCCAGGTCGGCGCGGCCATAGATATTCCTCAGGTCAACCATCACCGGCGCCTTCAGAAGGTCTTTCATACGCCCGACGTCAAGCGCCCGATACTGGTTCCATTCGGTCAGGATCACCAGCGCATCGGCGCCTTTCATGGCCTCATAGGGGTCGTCACAAAACTCCATGTTTTCAAGGAGTTCACGCGCCTCCTCCATGCCCTTTGGGTCATGGGCGGCGACGCTGGCGCCTGCTGCCTGTAGCGCCGGGATGATATCCAGCGACGGGCTCTCGCGCATGTCGTCGGTGTTGGGTTTGAACGTCAGCCCAAGGATCGCGATCCGCTTGCCGTCGACCGACCCACCGCAGGCGCGGATGATCTTGTCGGCCATGGCGCGTTTGCGCTCTTCGTTCACCTCAACAACGGACCGCACGATCCGCATCGGCACCTTGTGTTCGTCCGCAGTGCTCACCAAAGCCCTGGTATCCTTGGGGAAACAGCTGCCGCCATAACCTGGGCCCGCATGCAGGAATTTGCCGCCGATGCGGCTGTCGAGGCCGATGCCCTTGGCCACTTCCTGCACATCTGCGCCCACTTTTTCGCACAGATCGGCCATCTCATTAATGAAGCTGATCTTGGTGGCCAGGAAGGCGTTGGCGGCATATTTGATCACTTCCGCCGTCTCGCGGCTGGTGAACAACACTGGCGTTTCATTCAGGAACAGCGGCCGATAGAGCTCCTTCAGGACCGCCTGGGCACGATCAGTGTCCGCGCCGCACACCACCCGGTTGGGCCTCATGAAGTCCTCGATTGCCGCCCCTTCGCGCAGGAACTCTGGGTTTGACGCCACATCAAACAGGCTTTTGTCCAGCCTTGCTGCCAGGATGTCATTGATCTTTGCGCCCGTACCAACAGGGACGGTCGATTTGGTCACCACGACCGTATAGTCCTGGATATAGGCGGCGGCTTCTTCCACGGCGGCGAACACATACTGCAGATCCGCCTGGCCATCGCCCCGTCGACTTGGGGTCCCAACCGCGATAAACACGGCTTCTGCCTCCGCCATCGCGGCTTTGAGGTCTGTCGTGAAATGGAGCCGCCCCGCCAAGCGGTTTTTGGCCACCATGACATCCAGCCCAGGCTCATAGATGGGCATGACATTCTGGTTCAGGGCTTCAATTTTCCCAGGATTCTTGTCCACACAGGTAACCGTGTGACCGAACTCGGAAAAACAGGTGCCGGAAACAAGTCCCACATAACCGGTGCCGATGACTGCAATCTTCATGATCTCTTCCCTGAAACAATGCCTTAGCTGACGTTCATTGCAGCTAGCGGCGCCTTCGTCAATGGCGCATGCCATAGCGTGGTGATATTACGCTATTGTGATAGGGTAATTCCATCGCCCCCATTTTTTGCGAAGGGTGGTGCGTTTCCTGTCCGTAACAGGATCAGAGAATGTGTACTGCCTGAAGAGTAAGAGCTTGCGGCAAAAGAGTGAAGAACTGGATGACGAAACGCTGGTAACACATGTTGCTGCGGCTGACAGGGGGGCTTACGCCGTGCTGGTGCATCGGCACGGCCTCCGCTACCGGGCGCTTGCGTACCGTATGACGGGCGATTTGGCGCTTGCGGAGGATCTTGTGCAGGAAGCCTTTGTCAAGCTGTGGACCCACGCGGACCGGTTTGATGCGGCCAAGGCCAAGTTCACCACTTGGTTTCACCGTATTGTGGTGAACCGGTGTTTGGACGAAAAGCGCAAACGCACCCATGATCCGCTGCCGGAAGGGTTTGACCAGGAAGACGAGACCGATAACGCGGAGGAAACCATGGTCACCGATAGCGCCAACGGTGCCTTGAGGGCGGCAGTCGAGGCGTTACCAGAACGTCAGCGAGTGGCGGTGACCCTAAGTTATTTTGACGGCCTGTCGAACATAGAAGCGGCGGACGTTATGGAACTGAAATTGAAAGCCTATGAAAGCCTTTTGGTACGGGCGCGGGCGAAGCTCAGGGACGAGCTTGAAAACAGCAAGTCCGGTTTGCTTGCGGTTTTAGGATAGGAGGGCAAAGATGAAGCCCATGACGATTGAAGAATTTGAACTGGCGCGGGTGGCGCACGGGACGGATATGGCCAACTGGCCTACTGATGTCGCTGACCGAGCGCGCCTGTTCCTGAAAACCGATAAAGGGGCTGCTTTTGCAGCCTCTGAGTTGGCGCTGGATGCCCGGTTGGCGGCCTTCGCCGACCAGCCTGGTACGCAGGCCAGGGCTGATGTGTTTCTCGGCCGGCTTCTGGATGTGCCCGTACAGCATATGCCGGTGCAGCAAGCAAATAGCGGGTTTCTTTCCGCCCTCGCAGGCCTATATCAGGACTTCCGAACCCTGTTCTCCCCGCTGGGACTGGCGTCCCAAGGCGTTGCGTATGCCCTTGTTCTGGTCGTAGGGGTTTTTGTTGGGCTACAACAGCCCTATGATGAAGAAAGCTCAGTTGATCTGAGCAGTACGCTTTTTTCCAGTAGTGCCGATTTCTACCTTGAGGATCAATAAGATATGACCGGCAAAATGAAATGGATATTGGTTCTCCTTGCCGCTTCTCTGGCCGTCAACCTGTTCATTGGCGGCGTGATGCTTGGGCGGCAAATTCGCGGTGAAGAGGGCCCCATGGGCAGCCCCCGCGAGCGGGTGGAGTTTAACCTGCGACGCCTTGCATCCTATTTGCCGGAATCCGAGCAGGACGAACTGCGGATGATCATGCGCGACCACCGCCAGAAGCTGAGGGGTCATTTCCGGGAGATGCGTGTGAGCGAACAACGCATCAAGGATCTGTTGCTGGCCGAAACTGTCGACCTTTCTGCCCTTGAAGCTGCGCTTGATAGCCACCAGACCAAGGCGGAAGAGCTCAAGGCTCCGCTTCGCGACATTATCCTGAATGTGGTCGCCAAACTGGATCAGGAGACACGCAAGGCACTGGCTGACGATTTGTTCGAGCGCCGCAGGCCAGGGCCCGACGGCCGCCCGCCCCGTCGACAGGGTATGGAAGGCTTCCCACACGACCGGCGTCCACCACCGCCACTACGGGATGATGAAGGGCTTGACCCGAAGTATAGGCCGCCACCACCTCCTGGGGCATAGCACCTCACATTTTCGTAAAGAATTCATGAAAATTAGCGTGGCTGGGGCTTTCGTGCTAAAATGCCCGTATGACAAGCACTAGCACGTTGCCTTCGGTTGGACCACCGCCGCCGAATATGCGGCGACCCAATGTGCCGGAGAACTTGAAACCACAGATTGCCACCCGGGCGGAAGAGCTTTCGCGCCGGGGCAATGCACGTGAGCGCCCAGAACCTGAGCCCACACCGAAGCCCAAGCCACCGGCGCCTGAACTTGAAGGACGTCGAGGCGGAAATGGGAAACAGCCTCAGCGCAGCAATTCTGCAGTCGCCCTTCAGGTGTTAGAGGGCAGGCAAGCAACGGCAACTTCAAACGCAGTGCCCGCCAACGCCTCAATCGACCCACCGAAGGTCGAAGACCTGCAGCCAAAGCCCCAGGACATCAAGCTGTCTGGGGAACTGTCGGACGAAGACAAGGCCTATGTGCGGCAGCTCAAGTCCCGGGACCGTGAAGTGCGCGCTCATGAGGCTGCCCACGCCACAGCGGGCAGCGGTTATACCAGTCAACCCAATTTCGAATATGTTCGAGGGCCTGACGGCGTTCAGTATGCGGTTGGTGGTCATGTCAGCATTGACACAAGCACTGTACCGGATGATCCGGAAGCCACCATTGCCAAGATGGAAGTGGTGCGTCAAGCGGCGCTGGCGCCCGCCCGACCATCAGGCCAGGACCGGGCTGTGGCTGCAGCCGCCGAACAGTCCCTTAGAGCGGCGCAAGCTGAGCTTCAGGAACAGCGTACAGCAGAACAACAGGAACAGGGTGAAGGTGCCGGCGGCGCTGATGCCGCTGTGGCATCACCATTTGAATTGGCAGACCAAAGTGAAGATGAGGCGGCGCTTGCGCCTGACGCGCCGGTGTTTGGTGTGGGTGCGCCGCGCCCTGCAGTTCAACAGCCAGTGTCTATCAGCATTGACCTGATTGCCTGACGCTTCAGCGGTGGTTGACCCCGACCGCTTCCCCAACAGAGTTGAAGCCATCGGCCTTCAGGAGCGCTGCAAGTTCGCGCTTTACCCTGTGCACTAGTGCTGGGCCTTCATAAACCAACATGGAATAAAGCTGTACCAGCGCCGCGCCCGCTTTGATCTTGGCGTAAGCGTCCTGGCCGCTCGCAATGCCGCCAACCCCCACCAAGGGCACTTTGCCGCCGGTGGCTTGGTACATGGCGCCCAGTGTTTCCGTGGACAGACTCATCAAGGGAGCTCCTGATAGGCCACCTGTTTCGCCCTTGTGTGCGGATTTCAGCGTGTCGGGTCGTGTGATGGTGGTGTTGGAGACGATCAGCCCGTCGATGTCTGTCTTTTGTGCCAGGTCGGCGATGTCTGTAATATCGGCTTCCAGCAGGTCTGGTGCGATCTTGACCAGCATTGGAATATAACGGTGGCCTTCAGCCATCTTTTCCGTGCGGGCTTCCAATACCCGCCCTATCAGGTCTTCAAGCGCAGCTTTCGACTGCAGTGCTCGCAGACCCGGTGTGTTGGGGCTGGAGATATTGACTGTGAAATAGTCACTTAGGCCATAAAGCCGCCTGATGCCGGTAACATAATCTGCTGTCCGGTCTTCAGTGTCCTTGTTGGCACCTACGTTGGCTCCTACGGGCTGGCGCTGTTCCGGCAATGCCCTCATCTGGTTCTCAAAATAGTCGAGGCCTTCATTGTTGAAACCGAAGCGATTGATCACCGCACGGTCTTCAGACAGGCGGAATAGGCGCGGTTTGTCGTTGCCTGACTGCGGTCTGGGGGTAACCGTGCCTGCTTCGGTGAAACCAAATCCCATTTTCTGCGCGCCCATCACGGCGTCGGCGTTCTTGTCAAAACCTGCTGCCAGGCCAACAGGGTTTAAGAACCGGAGGCCGAAAGCTTCTGAAGCCAGTACAGGATCGTCAATACCGGTGCCAAAACATCCGGTGACACCGTGCTTGAGGGCCGCGATTGTCAGGTTATGGGCATTCTCAGGATCGAGTGCATGAACGAAAGGGCGGGCCAATGGGAACAGGTTAATCATTGTGTAAGTCCTCAAGAATGGGACCGAAATTAAAGCCACTCTCAGCTTTCTCCAGATGCCACACTTTACTGACAGCCGCCATGGGCAGGCGGCCATACAGGTGCGGGAACAAATCACCGCCACGGGACGGTTCCCATTTGAGCTCTGCCTCAGGTAGGCGGGCCAGGTCTATGGCCAGCACGTGAATGACAGGTTCATTCGCGAAATAGCGAGCGGCAGTTTCTACTACCTGTGCGTCTGTTGAGAAGTGGATATAGCCATCTTCATGGTCGATGGGCGCGCCCGCAAAATAGTCGGCATGTTGAGCTTCAAGCCACTCGCTGGGGCGCAGAATTTTTAAAATCATGGCAGACATGCCGTTTGAATAAGCGCTTCCACAGCGCCTTTCAAGCGAATAGTGGCAGCCTGCTGGCGCTATGGGTTGGTATCCGCGGATTCGTCGGAAACTTCTGAAATAGACTCGATACGGCATGGGGTGCCACTGCGCGTGATAATGTCGTCAAACCGGGCGCACAATTGGCCGTTGACCGGGGTGAAAGACATGTATTTGTGATAATGAAGTTGCGGACAGTGTCGTTTCAGGCGCAAGAGCACATCCTTCTGGCCCTGCATTTCAAGGCGGATGACTTCATCAGTGACGATCCTGTAGCCACTTATTTTGCCGGCATCGATACATTTTTTTGCTTCAGCGGTTTCCTGGGCTTTCAGCGCCGTTGTAGGTGCAAGGCAAAGCAAGCTGGCCAAGGTCATTGTCAGAAAGTGTCGGCTTTGGTTCGGCATTGTCTTCCTCAAATTCAATCATGGCACATGGTTGAGAGAACAACCTGAACCAATCATGAATTTACAATGGCTTTCGCGAGTTACCACTTGTTTTGACCCCAATTAGTGACGACATTAGGAATTCAGGCAATGAATTTCGTCAGGGAGACGACCGGATGGCAAAAGAGATATGGCTCTGGCTGAAGGAGATGGCTGGCAAGGCGCTCGGTGGCCTTGGCGGATGGCTCAGAAAGCTATGGCGCTACCTGATGGGGTGGTTGTCGACTGTATCCGGCAGCACCTGGCGCAAGGTGGCGATTGCCGTGCCGGTGTTGTTCTTCCTTTATATCGTTTTGGGAATGATGGTCGTGCACCGTGTGGATGACAGCATGGACGATGTGCCGGCTGCCCCAGAAGGGGGATCTCAGGCGGTCACAACAGTTGCCTACTTGGTGCGCCGCGAGGCAATGGACCATAACTGGACGCCAAATGATCCGATTTTCCTGCCCGGTTGGTGGGTCGACAATACACCCAATTACCAGATGGGACTCAAGAGCGCGCTTGAGCGCTTTTCGTTTGAGCTGCGCGATCAGCTCGGCCGCATGAGGGGGTCAAGCACGGTGGATGAGAACCTTCAAAGGGCGGCCAGCGGCCTGGGCATCGAGCCTGATCGCTGGGTGATTGATTTCTCTACGTCGATGTTGCCGACCAGACCGTCTGACAGTTTCTACAAGGAGGCAGTCAAGGAATTGGAGGCCTATAACGTGCGGCTTGTTCAGGGGGATGCCATCTTTGAGCGCCGCGCGGATAATTTCCTGGCGACCATTGACCGGATCGCGCTTGATCTTGGTGCGTCTTCGGCTGCTTTGGAGCAGTATGTTGGCGAAAATGCCGGGGGTGTTTTGCCTGATCTGGGCGCAGATGATCTGTTTTATCAGGTCAAGGGTCAGGTTTATGGTTATCTCATGATACTGAAGGCGCTACGGCAGGATTTCCCGAATGTGATCGAGGACAGGGAGCTCGGTGCACTCTATGATGAGCTGATTAGCTCCATGACCAGGGCCGCAATGCTTGACCCCATTCTTGTGTCGAATGGTGCAGCAGACGGCTTGGCCGCTAACCACTTGTCAGTGCAGGGTTTTTATCTGCTTCGCGCCCGAACCCAACTGAGAGAAGTGAGTAATATTTTGCTCAAATAACTTGCGGGTAAGTAAGTCATAAGACACTCTGGTGCAAGGAAACGAGGGGAACTGGCAGGGTGACAGAAGAAATTCACGGGCCGATACGGCCGGTCACAAAACGTGTTCGAAAATTGATGGTGGTCGTGGATGGGTCGCCTGAATCCAAGGTCGCTATCCGGTTTGCTGCTGCACGTGCTGCCCATATTACGGGCGGTGAGTTGATCCTGTTTCACTGCATCCGTCCCGGCGAATTCCAGCACTGGATGGCTGTGGCGGACCGCATGCGCGAGGAAGCCTATGAGGAAGCCGAAGCCCTTTTGGCTGAAGTGTCAGAGCGCCTGCATGCCTACTGTGGCGTAATCCCGGAAGTCATTATCGCCGAAGGCGAACCTCAGGAAGAAATTAAGAAAAGCATTGAAGGCCAGCAGGATATCTTCGGCCTGGTGTTGGGCGTGGGGTCTGAAGGTGGTCCTGGGCCTTTGGTGGACTATTTCACCAATGAACTGGCGAGCCAGCTACCGTGTCCGCTGTTTCTCATTCCCGGCAACATGACATACGAGCAGGTTGATGCCATGGCCTGATGGCTGGTGTATGCGCCTATTTTTCTGATTTCACCAGATCCGGCAGGGCATCTGAAAAGCTTGGATAGATCAGCTTGATGCCCAGATCGCGCTTGATTCGTTCGTTTCTCACCAGCTTGCTTTCCGCATAGAAACTCCGCGCGATCAGGCTCATCTCGGCTTGTCCCAGCGGAATCTCGGGCGGCGGCGTGATGCCCATGGCAGTGGCCGCCTCCATGATGATGTCCTGCGGTGGGCAGGGCGCGTCGTCCGCCAGGTTGAAAACGCCGCTCGGGCAGGTGCTGTTCATAGCCGTCCAGACGGTCTGGGCAATATCGGCTACATGAATCCGGCTGAATTTCTGCCCTGGTTTAACAATGCGCCGGGCCTTGCCGTCCAGAAGCGACCGCACGGCGTTTCGGCCTGGGCCATAGATACCTGCAAGGCGAAAGATATGAAGAGTGGCTTCAAGTGTGTCAGCCCTTTTTCGCCAGCTGTTTTCCGCTTCCACCCGCCGCTTGCCGCGGTCCAGGCTGGGGGTGGGTGGCGTGTCTTCATCCACCCAGGCGCCGCCATGATCACCGTAGACGTTGGTGCTTGAAAGGTAGCCGATCCACTTGGGCGGCATTTGGTTATCGGCTCGACTTTTCAGCAAATTCAATACGGGATCGCCATCCACGCCCGGAGCTGTAGACACCAGCCAATGCGTAGCCGCCTGAAGGACATCCGCGAGTGCGGTTGCGTCAAAGGCGACGGGGGTAATATCCAAAGCTTCAATTTCGGCCGCCTTATCCGGATTCCGATAGGTACCGCTCACATCCCAGCCGGCTTCCTGGGCCCTTTTTGCAATGGCGCGGGCGCTGAAGCCGGGCCCGAAGATCAGGAGATGCGGATTATTCGACATATAGGTCACTTACTGCCTTGAAATTGACACGCGCTTTGCGCATTTTCGCTGCTATGAAAACAAATGTCAGCATACCGATTTTCCTGTGCGTCGCCAGTGCCATCGCAATCACGTCTGTGACAGGTGCCGCTTTGGGCCAGCCCGTTACCAAAGGTGAAGACCGCTATGCCGCGTGCATGGACATGGCTGATCGGTCGCCCGACAAGGGCATCAATCTTGCGCTTGCCTGGATTGCGGATGGCGGCGGTGTACCTGCGCGTCACTGCGAGGCCTATGGTCTTGCCCGAATGGGCGAGCATGCCGAAGCGGCAGCGCGATTCCTCAAGATCGCGGAAGACATGCGTATTGGCCGTGATATGCCCATCCGCATGGGTCAAAGGGTGGTCGCGAGCGCGCCGATGCTGGCGGACATGTATGGTCAGGCTGCCAATGCGTGGCTGCTGGCAGGTGAAATTGTACGCGCTGAAGACGCTATCGATCTGGCGCTGACTCTGGCGCCCAAGAACTCCTCCCAGGAATATGAACTGGTGCTGGACCGCGCCCGTATTGCGGCCGCGGACGAAGACTTCCAGTTGGCACTGACGGATCTCGACTATGTCCTGAAGGGCGATCCGGGCCGGAAAGACATTCTGGTGTTGGTGGCCGCCGCCGCCCGTGGCGTGGCTGACTTCATGCGCGCCAATCAGGCGCTTGCTGACTTTCAGGCTGTTTTCCCAAATCAGGCTTCCGGTTATCTGGAACTTGGGAACCTCAGGCACGCTGAAGGCGACAAGGAAGCTGCCCGTCAGGCGTGGCTCAAGGTATTGTTGCTCGAGGACGAGGGCCCGAACGCGGATGCCGCCCGCGCGAATATCGAGCGCATGGACCTGACAGTCGAGGAAAAGAAAGCCAGCTAGAAACTGACTTTCGCCTCATAGAGGTCTGGCAGGTTATTCTCAAAAAGAACCGCGTCACCTGCTTTCCAGTGGCTGCGTACCCAGGTTTCCGCATCTTCTTGCTTTGCAAACGTCATGACGGTAACACTGCCGTCATTGGCTTTTTCAAGCGCTTTGACAAAGGTGGGGATCCTGTCTGGCGTTACCACGGCGACAATATCGCAATGTTTGGCTGCAAGGCCCCCCAGCTGTGCATGTTCTTCCTCATGCTTGTCACCCAGTTCCACCATGCCGGGAGTCACCAGGATGCGTCTGCCGTTCTCTTCCACCAGCACATCAAGTGTTTCAAGCGCGGCGGCGAAGCCTACAGGGTTCGAATTATAAGCGTCGTTGATCAGCGTTGGCTGGCCCGCGCTATGGCTGACCTCTAGCCGATGGCGGATTTGCGGCATGCTGGCGAGCGCCCCTTTGATGGCAGCCCACGGCAGTCCTAGGGCTCGCGCGGTTGCGGCGGCAAGCGCGATATTGCCGGCCTGATGGCGGCCATAGAGTGGCGCCTTGAGGGCGTGCTTCTTGCCGCCTTCCGTCACATGCACCACAAGGCCTTCCTTGGTGGCGTCGAAGCCGTCAAAAGAAACATCCCTGCCTTTGCCCACCAGCGTGTAGGGGCCCTTGACCGCCGCCATGCGTTCATCCAGAAGGCGGTCTTCGATGCCGGCGCAGTTGACCACCACCTTGCCGCCTCGGGCAAAGGCGGCTTCGGCGATTTCGAATTTGGCGCGTGCCACCGTCTCAAGCGACTTGAAGCGTTCATAGTGGGCGGCGCCCACAGCCGTGATCAGCGATACGTCAGGCGGTGTCAGCGTACACAGTCGCGCGATGGAACCCGGGCCATAGGCGCCCATCTCCACGATGAAAAACTGGTGATCGGGCTTTAGCTGTTCGCGGATCACCCGGGTAATGCCCATGTCGGTGTTCACGCTGCCGGGTGTCGCCAGCGTTGGCGCGGCGGCGGCCAGGATATGGTTCAGGATATGCTTGGTGGATGTCTTGCCGAAAGAGCCGGTGATGGCAATCACCTTGGGTTGCAGCTCCGCGAACTTGTCGACGGCTTCTTGGCGGAATTTTGCCTTCACGCGCTCTTCGGCAGGTTCCAGCAGTTTGTTGGCGAAAACCAACAGGACCGGTATGGTCTGCACAAATACGACAAGCAGTGCCGCCAGCAGAACAGCTTCCCAGTTGAACGTCATGGCCACGAAGCCAAACCCGCTGCGATCCAGCTGCAGCGCATAATTTGTACCCTGCGGCGCCAGCTGCGCCGCCAGCACGACAAGCACGAGAAGTGCAGCAGCGAGCCCCAGATAAACAGTGAGAATACGTTTGACGCGGGCGGTGACCACCAGTGGTTTTTTGGATTGCTTCCTGATCGCGCGAGACCGCAGAACCCCATGGCCAAAGCCAAGAAATATCGGTACCCAGCCAAACGCCAGCAATATGGTTGCCACCGCTTCCATCTCAGACAGAATAGGCAGGTGCGGCACTATGCCTGCCAGGATCGCACCCATCAGCCACACGCTTGTGCGCCGGTCATAGGCCTTGTTTTCCTGAAGCCACGTGAAGAAGCGAGGGCCATCATACTCTTCCTGCTGGAAGAACATCATGAGTGCCAGGCCACGTTCATGGGCAAAATAAAGCGCAGTAATGGCTGCCAGAGCTGGCCAGAGGAAGGGCAAAATCGCGTCAGTCATCGCGCAGGTCTTTCAGGAAGGATTTGATCAGTGCCTGACATTGGTAAGCGCCGCGGGTCAGGATGTCCCAATGATTGAAGCCTTTGACTTCAGTAAATCGGGCGATGGGCATCAACTGTTCATACTTTTTGCCAATTTCAGGCGGTGCTTCCGTATCGTCCGCGCCGTAAATCAACAGTACAGGGCACCGTACAGCTTTCGCCTCCTGTACCAGGTTTTCATTCACCACTTTGACAAAGGTCGGACGCAGGGGCCCTGCATTCTTATAATCAGCACTGCCGAAACGCTCCACGTAGGCATCGCGGAAAGAAGTGCTGAACAGCTTGTCGGAAAGTCGTGCCAAACGACCAAGCGTTTTTAGCACGAAGGCCCGCAAGCGGAAAGCCAAGGACCGCCTGCGTTGCAGCCCCGCGCCGCCAATCAGAATGATGGCTTTCACCAAGGTCGGGTGGCGCGCGGCCATCTGCACAGAAACCCTTCCACCAAAACTGTGGCCGATTAGGATGTGGGGCCCGTGGCCGACTTCCGCCAGTTCAAGCGCGAGCGCATCCGCATAATCTTCGGTGCCTGCCCCGTCCGGGAGCCGTCCGGTCCTGCCAAACCCCGGCTGGTCATAAATGCGGTGCTGGCCTTCGGCCTTGAACAGCTCTGCCAACCGCAGCATGGACGCGCTGTCCTGGCTCCAGCCATGCAGCCACACGAAGGACTGGCCCTCATCGCCGATCTGCTCAAAATGCCACTTTGGGGAATGCGCCGTCATGCGGGATACCTGCGTCAGTCCTTGCCTTTGAAAATGGTGGCGCCGCCAAGGCCGCTGTCGGTGCTGCCCAGACGATCAGCGGACAGGCGGAAGCCTTCCTCAATGATGGCCGACGTCAGCTCGAGGAAGCTGGTGGGCGTTGCCGCCGCTTCCCACAGGAAATAGGCGAAAGACCCGGGGATGGTGTTCACTTCATTGAGCCACAGCTCACCGGTTTCGCTGTTCGAGAGGAAGTCAACGCGCACGCTGCCACCCAGCGACAGCAGGTCGAACATGCGGCTGGCGCTGTCGCGGATGAAACTTTCCTGGGCATCGGTCAGCTCAGTCGGGTTCAGCTCCCGGTTCAGGGAGGCCATGCCTTCGCTTGGGCCGGTGTCCAGCTTCGGGCCACCGGGTTCACCGCCTGCGAGATACTTGTTCTTGAAATCCAGAAGCTCGGCTTCCCGGAGCGGGCGTTCGATGGCCGAGGTAAGGATGGTACCGTTACCCCCGCGGCGCACAGCGATATTATATTCCGTCAGATTGGCGACGAATGGCTCGATGATCACCCGGCTGTCCAGGCGGAAGGCGGACATCAGCGCGGCGATCAGGCCGTCCATATCGTCGGCCTTGCCGACGCCCACACTGGAGCCCAAGTTGCAGGGCTTGACGATGTAGGGATATGTGACTGCGCCAAACGCGCTTTTCAGTTGGCCTTCAAGCGTTTCGGGGTCCAGGAAGGTGCCTCTCAGAGGGCGGTTCAGCGCCAGCTCCGGCAATACCTGAATGCCCCCCGTGCGAGCGACCGATTTGGCGAAAACCTTGTCCATGGTGGCGGCGGCCCCCAAGGACCGGCACCCGGCGAACGGGATATCGGCAAACTCAAGCAAGCCCTGCAATGATCCGTCTTCGCCGTTCGAGCCGTGGATCGCAGGCACCATCAGGTCAAACGGAATGACCGTGCGCTTTTCGCCCATCATGCCTTTGGCGAAGGACACCAGCTGCGGGCGGCCGGTCGCAGGGGTTGCCAGATCCAGCATGACCTGCCGCAGGTCTTTGTGCTTGTCGCTTTTGAGCGGATAATGCGCGCGCCTTAACAGGGCATCGCCGGTCCACCACTGGCCCAATGGGTCTACATAAATGGGCAGGCCGTCATACTGACCGGGATCGAGCGCCTCAAGAAACTGCAAGCCGGTCAGCACGCTTACGTCATGCTCCACGCTTCTTCCGCCAAAAATGACTGCAATGACCTTCTTTTGGGCCACGGGCGCTCCCCCTTTTTAAACCAATACTGCGCCCAGCGGATTTGTTGCCACCGGGCTCCCTATTCATGTAGCCAATTCAAGGCATTTGGGCAAAGGCTAATCCAAGCCCAAAGCGACTAAAAGCGGAAAGCTTGGCGCTTTGAGGGCAATGATAGGGCTGTGCTTTGACATTTCGTGCCCGCCTTCACCAAGCTGTCAATTGACGAAGGCGTTAAAAACCATACACTTGCGGCAAACGTACAACCATCCGGACAGTACAGGGAGCATAAGATGAAGAAATCGATTTGGGCCAAAAGCCTTCTGGGCGGCGCGCTGATTGCGGGCCTGACAATGGGTGCACAGGCGCAGGACTGGGACAAGGTTGAAATCAAGGCCCAACAGCTTCGGGACGGCATGTATGCGCTCTATGGGGCCGGCGGTAACATTGGCGTTTCCGTGGGCGAAGACGGCGTCATCCTGATCGACGACCAATATGCCCCGCTGACTGACAAGATCAAAGCAGCGATCGCGGAGCTATCAGACGCGCCGGTGCGTTATGTGGTGAACACCCACTTCCACGGCGACCACAGCGGCGGTAATGAAAACCTCGGGGATGCGGCTGTGATTGTGGCGCATGACAATGTCCGCCAGCGCCTGAGCGAAGGGGCGTTCGTTGCGGCCTTCGACATGAAGATGGACCCACAGCCCAAAGTGGCCCTGCCATCCATTACCTTCAACGCCGAGATGTCGCTCCATATGAACGGGGATGACGTGCGCATCATTCATGTGAAAAACGCCCACACCGACGGCGACAGCATGATCCATTTCAGGAAGGCCAATGTGCTGCACATGGGCGACCTGATGTTCAATGGCATGTTCCCCTTCATTGATGTGCCCAACGGCGGCGATGTTGACGGCATTCTCGCCGCCCTCGACAAGGCCATCGAGGTGGCGGATGAAGACACCATCGTTATCCCGGGCCACGGCCAGGTGACAGACAAGGCGGGGCTTGTTGCCTACCGCAAGACCATTGGCGAGATGAGGGACATTGTGGCCAAGCTGAAGGCAGTGGGCAAAACGCTTGAGGAAGTGAAGGCGATCAACCCGTTCAAGGACTATGACCTGATCCAGTTCCATGATAGCTGGGCGAGCGAGGTTGCAGGCTTCATGTATGAAAGTCTCTAGTTAAGCCTGCAGAGCAACAGCAAATCGAAACCGCCCTGTGACGCGTGTCACAGCGGCGGTTTTTTTGCGCCTATATCCAGTACCGATAACAGGTCCTTCGGGCCATTTGTAAAAGGAGCGAGTATGATTTTGAAGAAGCTGTTTCTGCCATATTGTGTGGCTGCCACTGTATTCACCGCGGCGGCGCATGCCGAAAACCAATGCGATCACGGTGTGGACTTAGTGATCGATTTTCAGGTGAAGACGGATGCTGTCCCGGCCTTTGAAGCAATTCTGGGCGGCATTGCAGAAGCAAACGCCACAGTACCGGGCTTCCGATCGGTCGAGGTTCGGCGGGATATTGCCGACCGTGCGCACTTTGTGCTGGTTGAAGGCTGGGAGTCCGTTGCCCATCATCAGGCCCATCATAACCGGTTGGTCGATATCGGTGCCTGGCAGGGTGTCCTTGATATGATGGAGGTGGCGCCGGAGTTCCTCTACACGACAGTGCTGGATGGCGGTTGCCCTGCTCATTCGCAATAAAGAAAGGGCCGCGGTTTCTGCGGCCCCAATCTCCACCAGGGTCGCTGGTGTCAGTATCCTCGCTGTTGTGGCTCCTGGGCCGGGGTTGCTGTCGTGATTTATTTTTGTTGGTTTGTTATTTGTTTTGCTGGCCCAGCATAGCTGCGAGGCCTTCAAGGTAGGTTTTGAAGGCGGCTTCGCCTTCAGGTGTCATCTGCACCAGTGTCTGGGGTTTCTTGCCCACAAACTTCTTCTCCTGCGTCACATAGCCCGTGCCTTCAAGCTTGGTCAGGTGCGTCGAGAGGTTCCCGTCCGAAACCTTCAGGGCCGTTTTCAGCTCGGTGAAATCGGCTTCCTTGGCGGTCATCAGGTAGGACATGATCGCCAGCCGGACACGGGAATGGATCACATCGTCGATATTCCGGTAGTCGTAATCCGTCATGGCCCTTACTCCCCGGCGGGAGCAAGGCGCCGCATCAGGAAGCCGGGTAGAGAGAGTAACAGCCCGGTGGCCACGGCCATCACCAGGAGCATCTCAGCGTCAAAGGTTGCCTGATGCGCCACATAGGCCATCAGCCCCCACCAGCCGGCGGTTACCACATTCAGCCACTTTACCCCTGTCATGGCGGCGGTGACAAAGAAGGCCGAGCCGATCAGGGCGGTGGAGATAAGCGTGATCGCTTTGGGTTCAAACGTGCCAAAGGCCAGGGAAATGCCGAAATAGATCATCGTGCCAAGGCCCACAGCCAGCCAGCTGGTGGCATGCGCCAAAATCGGCAGGTTCTTCTCGCTCGGGCCGGCCTTGCCGCGAAACAGGAAAAATTCAAGCCCCCAGCCAACGGCCAGCACAGGGCCCCAAATACCCAGAACCGTATCCGGCAACCTGCCCACAACGGCCAGGAACTGGGCGAAAAAACCCACCATCAACACGCCGCCCCAGATAATCAGGTGCGTGCCGTTGAAGGCCACGCGGCGCTTGCCGGCCTCCATCATCTCGCGGATCAGCGCCAGGTCGCTTGCCGCGCTTTCTTGTGTCAGGTTTTCTTGTGCCATCGTGTCATCCTTTTGTTTATTCAAAGAACTTTGAATTACAAAGTAAGTGTTTTTTTTCGGATGTCAAGAGGGGGATGTGCGGTGTTGACACCAGACCGCAGAATCTGCGGTGCATTTGACCGAAAAGGCTAAATTGGGGCGGGTTTTGGGGGGCGCTCAGGGGCACACATCGGGAAAATGGGCACACGAAGGGCACACCCATAGGGCCCATAATGTGCCCATTTTGGGTAAAGCCATGTCCGGTCATGGCCAGACCGAAGCGACCCTTTCTGTGACAAAGATCACAGCAGGTGGCCGGTCTATGCTTTAATAGCCTTTCACCGGCGACATGATTTCAGGTTCCGAGTGAAAGGCCCAACAGATGCAATTTGCCAGAAAAACAGTCCGAACGATTATCATTTCCACTGTGGGCATGCTCACAGTGACGGCCGCCTCTGCGGGTGAAGAGACCGCCCCCGGCCGACAGCGCCTTGATGACGCCTGGTGGACTGGTCCGATCATCAGCATGTCGGCTGCGGCCATGCCCAAAGGCCACGCCTATTTCGAGCCTTACCTCTATAACGTCCACTCCGGTGGCAACGACTATGTCCGCTCCCGCACCTATATGCTTTACGGCGCCACAGACAGGCTCACCTTGGGGCTGATACCGGTCTTTGGCTATAACCGCCTGGGCGGCGGCGAAAATGCGTCTGGCCCGCGCATGGGGGACCTGTCGCTGATCGCGCGGTACCAGCTGACCAGATATAACGCCGAAACCTATATGCCCGACACGTCACTGGCGCTTGAATGGTCGCTGCCGACAGGCAGGCATGACCAGCTGAAGCGCCTGGGGGACGGCATGGGCGCGGGCACGTCGATGCTCACGCTCCGGTTCCTGGCGCAGGAGGTTTTCTGGGCGCCGAACGGCAGGCTGCTTCGCGCCCGCCTTGGCTTGTCGCGGACCTTCGCTGGTACCGCCACGGTTAAAGACAGAAGCGTTTACGGCACGCCGGACGGCTTTCTGGGCGAAGCCAAGCCCGGGTCCTCTTTCACCATAGACCACAGCTGGGAATACAGCCTGACGCGAAGCTGGGTTCTGGCCGTAGACCTGAGCTACAGCCACACGGAACGCACCAAAGTGCAGGGCATCCTGAATGGCGGCGCTTACGCCTACCGGTCCGGCACGGCAGACAGTTTCGCCATCGCGCCTGCGGTGGAATACAGCTGGTCAGAAACCAAGGGCATCCTCGCGGGCGTGCGGATTGTGCCGAAAAGCCACGGTACGCCCTCTTCCATCACACCGGTGGTTGCCCTTAGCCTGTTTTTTTAGGGGGGCGTAGCCAATAAAAAGCCCCGGCAGTTGTGCGGGGCTTTGGTGTGCACTCAAGGGCACACACCGGGAAAGGGCACACCCTTAGGGCCCAAACTGTGCCCATTTCAGCTAATGGGGCAATTAAGTATTATGCCCCAGGAATTCGAGCCATATAAATTATCTTTTTGTTGATTTCGAAAATTACTACTTCTTTTCCAAGCAACCTTTTTTGATCACCCTCCTCCGAGCGCAACGCGAGCGGCAACACATATTCTTCTCCGTCAATTTTGATGCTTTGATAACCGCGCTTCGCCCGTCGCGCGGGCAATACAGCCTCAACCACGCCTTCAACAACGTCATATTGACCGGATTTGTAGAGTTCTTTCTGCTTGGCATATTCGGAATAGGTCAAACCAAAAGCGGCGAAAGCCCAAAACAACCCTCCCCAAAAGAAGAGACCTGGCATCCAAGGCATTAGGCTACTTCCCGGAGCGGCGTTGAAGATTGCTGGCCTTCTTTTAAAGATGAAACCAATACCAGAGAAAAACAACCCAATGGCTGCAACATCCCAGTATTCATAGCCATCCACAGCTAGATCATAAATTGTAACCATTTTCCAACCTCGTGGAATTCGGGCGACATAATACCCATCTCCCCCATACCTCTAGTTGAGCACAGGGTTTCTCTATAGCCCGCTTATTCATCTTGTCCCAAACAATAAAAAAGCCCCGGCGGTGGCGCGGGGCTTTGGTGTCTTTGTTTTCAGGCGATTATCGCCCTGCTTCGTCCAGGTCGATCTTGATGTGGCGGGTCACGCCGGATGGTCCGGGGAAATCGACAAACAGGGCTTCAGCCAGAAGCGGCACCACTTCGGGCACGGCCTTGGTGCGGGTTTCGGTTTCCGCGCGGCCTTCAAACAGCAGCGTACCGTCGGGCTTGCGGACTTCCATCACCAGCGTGGCGGTATAAACCGTGCGCGCCACCACTTCGGTATTGTGGCGATAGAAGGGGTCATACGGGTCCCAGAAATAGCCATAGTGCCAATAGCTGCGCCAATAGAAGCGGCGCGGGCTTGCGAGGCTCGGGCGGGTATCCAGTTTTTCCCGGCCGTCATTGATCATGACATCGAAGCCAACGATCAGGTCGGGCTTGGCGTCACCGGCCTGGTCATAGCCGTTCAGGCGCAGGTGATTGCCCAGAATGGCCGCATACTGGCGAAACTCCAGGCTGTCCTGCCGGTCCTCGCTCATCGGCATGATGGAAACCTTCTCGCCTTTCGGCATCGGCAGTTCGTGGAAGGTTGCGACATCACTTCGGAAAGTGTTGGTGCAGGCCGCGAGCGTCAGCGCAAGCGCGCCAATCACAACAGGTTTCAAGCGGGACATGAATGCAGTCATAAGCCTCTTTCTCCAATCCCCGTTACTCTATCAGGCCTTAAGCTGTTAGCAAGGCCGCATACCGGGTATGGGACAAGTTTTACCAGAGGCTGGCTGAACGCAAACTGAACGCCGCAAGATATCTCGCGGCGGCCAGGTTTTTTCATCAGGCCAGGAAGCCGACAGCCTTCTTGATGTCCGCCAGGATGGGCTCGGAGATGGCCTGGGCCTTCTCGCCGCCAGCCTGAAGGATGCTGTCGATATAAGCCGGGTCCGCCATCAGGCGGGTCATCTCGTTGGTGATGGGGGCAACCTTGTCCACCACCACGTCCGTCAGCGCCTTTTTGAAGTCGCCGAAACCCTTGCCCTCGAATTGGCCGCACACCGCGTCGCGGCTCATGTCCATCAGGGCGGCATAGATGCCCACAAGGTTCTGGGCTTCCGGGCGGCCCTCCAGGTCTTTCGCCAGCGCAGGCAGCAGTTCCGCGTCGGTCTTGGCCTTGCGGATCTTGAGCGCCAGCGTGTCGGCATCATCGTTGAGGTTGATGCGGCTGTATTCCGACGGGTCGGACTTGGACATCTTCTTGGTGCCGTCCCGCAGGCTCATCACCCGCGCGCCTTCACCCAGAATGAGCGGTTCTGTCAGTGGGAACAGCTCCGTACCGAAATCATTGTTGAACTTCTGCGCGATGTCGCGCGTCAGCTCCAGATGCTGCTTCTGGTCTTCGCCCACCGGCACGTGCGTGGCTTTATACAGCAGAATGTCCGCCGCCATCAGGTTCGGGTACACATACAGGCCCACACTTGCGTTCTCGCGGTTCTTGCCTGCCTTGTCCTTGAACTGGGTCATGCGGTTCAGCCAGCCGATCCGCGCCACACAGTTGAAGATCCACGCCAGTTCAGCATGGCCGGGCACGCGGCTCTGGTTAAACAGGATCGATTTCGATGGATCAACGCCGGAGGCGATATAGGCAGCAGCCGCTTCGCGCACTTGATTTTTCAGGTCTTCCGGGTCTTGCCAGACAGTGATCGCGTGCATGTCAACGACGCAGTAAATGCATTCAAAGTCGTCCTGCAGCTTTGCCCAGTTGCGGAAGGCACCAAGATAGTTGCCGAGATGCATATTGCCGCTGGGCTGGGCGCCCGAAAAAACACGATTGGTCACTTGTCTGTCTCCATAATTATGGCGGCACCTTTGGACGGGCCGCCGAGCGCAAACCTTATGGCAAGCGATCGCGGGGGGGTCAAGCGCGCAAGCGGCCTAGCGCTTCACGAATTTGCGGATTTCATCCATCGGCAGGGTACGGAGGGCGATGATGGCGATGAAGTAGAGCGCGGCGCCCGCGACAACCATGATGGCCAGCGCGCCAATCCGCTCTGCCCCGTCAGCCGTGAAACTGCCGGAAAAACGGTCCAGCATCAGATAGATGCCAGCTGCCATCACAAGGCTGGCGGTGATCATCTTGGCGAGGCGCACCAGCGTTTCGCGGAAAAAATGGAAGCCATGGCTGCGCCTGAGGCCCAGATACAGGAGGAGGACGTTGAACCAGGCGGCAATGGCGGTGGCGAGCGCGAGGCCCACATGCGCCAGAGACTGGATCAGGATCAGGTTCAGCACCAGATTGACCACCAATGACGCGGTCGCGAACTTCACCGGCGTTTTGGTATCCTTGCGGGCGAAATAGCCCGGTGTCAGCGCCTTGGCGATCACGTAGGCCGGCAGGCCAAGGGCATAGGCCATCAGGGCTGCAGCTGTCTGGCCGGTCTCACTGCTTGTGAAGGCGCCGCGCTCAAACAGCGTGGCGATGATCGGCCCGGGGATGACCGCCAGCGCGACAGCAGAGGGCAGGGTCAGGAACAGGGAAAACTCGATCGCCCGGTTCTGTTGCCTGAGCGCGCCGGCCTCGTCCCCGCCCGCGAGCAGGCGGGAAATGCTGGGCAGCAGGACTGTACCAACCGCCACGCCGATGACGCCGAGCGGCAACTGGTTTAGCCGGTCCGCGTAAAACAGCCAGGACACTGAGCCCTCTGGCAAAAAGCGCGCGGCCAGCAGCACATCAATCAGCAGATTGATCTGGATGATCCCCGCGCCAATGGCGGCGGGGGCGATCACGCGCATCAGCTCCCGCACGTCTTCGCTTGGCTTCGGCAGCGCCAGCCTGACCTTGAGCCCAGCGCGCATGGCGGCGCGCACCAGCCACAGGAACTGGGCGATACCGGAAAGGGACACAGCAGCCGCAAGCGCGCGGGCCGCGCCAATCTCGCTTTCCCCGAAGGCGATCAGCGCGCCAATCATGAAGATATTCAGGATCACTGGCGCGAAAGCGGCGGCGGAATAGCGCTCCATGGCGTTCAGCATGCCGGCATAGAAAGTCACCAGCGAGATCAGTGCCAGATAGGGGAAGGTGTAGCGCCCCAGTTCCACCGTCAGGTCGAACTTGGTCTGGTCGCCGTCAAAGCCGCCCGTGAGCCCCAGCATCACCGGCACCATGGCGGCTTCCATGATCAGGAGGAACACAAGCAGGATGGGCAAGAGCCAGGCGAATACGCGGCTGGCGAAATCAAGCGCCGCCTGCTGGCTCTCGGGTGTGATGTCCTTGCCCAGCGCGCGGGCAAACAGCGGCACAAAGCCAACGGAAAAGGCCCCTTCGGCAAAAAGCCGGCGGAAGAAATTCGGCAGCTTGAAAGCAATGAAGAAGGCGTCCGACGCCATGCCGGCGCCCAGATAGCGCGCCATCAGAACGTCGCGGATGAAGCCGAAAACCCGGCTCAGGAGCGTGAAGCCCCCGACCGTGGAAATCCGCTTCGCCAGGCTCACGCGGCTGTCTCCGTATGCATATTCTTGCGGGTGAATATCTGTTCGCCCTTGGCGGCCTTCAGAAGCTTGTCTTCAATGTTTCTGAGCCGGATCTTGTTGTTGACTTTCTGGCCCACCAGGTCGCGCACATAGAATACGTCGATCGCGCGCTCGCCATAGGTGGCGACATGGGCGGACACCAGCGACAGCTTCAGCCTATAGAGCGCATAGGCCAGGTCATACAGAAGGCCCGGACGGTCCTTGGCGTTCACCTCGATCACCGTTGACCAGTTGGAGGCCTTGTTGTCGATCAGCACCACGGGCTCTACCTCGAACGCGCCATCCTTGGCGCCGAACACCCGCTTTTCCTTCAGCTGTTCCTTCAGTTTCACATTGCCCTTGAGCGTCTCGAGGATGGTTTCCTCAAGCTTGTCCAGCTGGCGGCGGCTGTCGAAGGCGTTGCCGTCCAGGTCCTGCACCGCGAAATTGTCCATCGCCAAACCGTCGCGCGAGGTGTGGATCTTCGCCCCCTGAATGGCGGCGCCCGCGAGCCCCAGCGCGCCCACAATACGGGCAAACAGGCCTGGGTGGTCCTGCGTGTAGACAGACACTTTGGTCATGTCCTGGAACTGTTCGACACGGGCGGTGACCCCGAGCGCCGCATCGGTTTCATCGGTGCGTTTCATAAGCCGGGCGTTTTGCGCCAGCGTGCGCGGGCCTTCGGCGATCCAGTAGGCGTCATTCATGCGCGCCACATGGGCGTCAAATTCTTTCTTGGACCAGTTCTTGAGCGTGTCGCGCAGCTCTTCCTGCTTGGCCCTTACGCGCTCGTTCCGGCCCTTGGTTGCGTGGCCTGCCAGCAGAACTTCCTCTGAGGCGGAATAAAGCTCGCGCAGAAGCTGGCCCTTCCAGCCGTTCCACACACCCGGGCCCACGGCGCGGATGTCGACAACGGTCAGCACCAGGAGAAGGCGCAGGCGCTCCGGGCTTTTCACCACTTCGCAGAAATCAAGGATGGTTTTGTGGTCACTGAGGTCCCGCTTGAAGGCGGTGTTGCTCATCAAGAGGTGCCAGCGCACCAGCCAGGCCACGGTTTCTGTTTCCGCTGGCGTCAGGCCCAAGCGCGGGCACAGCTTTTCGGCCACTTCCGCGCCCAGCACCGAATGATCGCCGCCGCGGCCTTTGGCGATGTCATGCAGCAGCACCGCCACATACAAGACCCGGCGCGAGATCACCTTCTGGATCACGTCGGTCGAGAGCGGGTGGTCATCCTTCAGCTCTCCGCTTTCGATGCGCGGCAAGAGCCCGATGGCGCGGATGGTATGCTCATCCACCGTATAGTGGTGATACATGTCATATTGCATCTGGGCGACAACGCGGCCGAAGTCGGGGATGAAGCGGCCAAATACGCCCGCCTCATTCATGCGCCTCAGGTTAATCTCGCCTTCCTTGGTGCTGGTCAGAACCGACAGGAAATATTCATTGGCCTCCGGGTCGCGGCGTACTTTGTCTGTGATGCGGCTGAGGTTCAGCTTGATCAGCCTGAGGGCATCTGGATGAATGTCGAAGCCCTTGTCGTCTGCGACGGCGAAAATCTTCACCATCAGGACAGGGCTTTCCCTAATGTCGTCTGGCGCAACAAATGTCAGGCGGCCGGCTTCAACGGCAAATTCCTGCACCTTCTTGGTGCGGCGGAACCGGGCCAGGAAGGTGCTCTTGTGCTGGCGCTCCTCAAGCACGGCACAGAAAATCCGCGTCAGGTCCCCCACCTGTTTGGCCACCAGGAAATAGTGCTTCATGAAGCGTTCGACGCCGGATGCGCCGGGGTGGTCCTTATAGTGCAGCTTTTCCGACAGCAAGCGCTGCATATCGAAGGTCAGGCGTTCTTCGGCGCGCCCGGCGATGAAATGCATGGCCACCCGCACGGTCCACAGGAAGCTCTCGGCTTTCTTGAACTGTCGGTTTTCGTGGATGGTCAGCATATCGTCGCCGATCATCTTGTCGCGCGAGATGCCGCCATAGAGATAGCGCGCGATCCACCACATGGTCTGGAGGTCCCGAAGGCCCCCCTTGCCGTCCTTGATGTTGGGTTCCACCACATAGCGGCTGTCGCCCATTTTCTGGTGGCGCTTGTCGCGCTCCTCAAGCTTCAGCTCGATGAATTCGGAACCGCTCGTCGCGACCACGCGGCGGATGAAGCGTTTGGCGGCTTTCTGGAACAGCACTTCTTCGCCCCACAGGTAGCGGCTTTCAAGAAGCGCGGTGCGGATGGTCAGGTCTTCCTTGGCGAGGCGCGAGCATTCTTCGGGCGTGCGGGTTGCGTGGCCCACCTTGATGCCCAGATCCCACAGCACATAGAGCATATATTCCACAACGCTTTCGGCCCAGGGCGTTGATTTGTAGGGGATCAGGAACAACAGGTCGACGTCAGAAAAGGGTGCCAGCTCGCCCCGGCCATAGCCGCCAGTGGCCACAAGACACAGCTGCTCTGACGCTGTCGGGTTGGCAAGCGGATAGACATGCTCAGTCGCGAAGTCATAAAGCGTGCGCAACAGCTGGTCCATCAGGTAACAGAGCGACTTGGCCGCCGTGCGGCCGTTTTCCGCTTCCTCATCGAACCGGCGCTTCACCTCGTTCCAGCCTGCCGTGTGGGCATCCTTCAGCAGTTTCACCACATCCTGCTGGCAATCGGCGGGGCGTTTGGTTTCGGCGAGCTCGTTCAGGGCAACCACAAGCTTCTTGCGGTTGATGATGGCGCGGCGATTGCGGATGGGGGTCATGTCATGTCCTTAAGCGATAGTCGTCAGTCTTGAGGCAACATGTCCTTCAGGGCGTATATCAGGTCGAGCGCTTCTTTGGGCGTCAGCTGGTCCGGATTGATGTCCGTCAGCTTTTCCTCGAGCTCCGACGGCCCACTTGGTGCCGGTGCATGGTAAGATGGTGTAGATTGGAAAAGCGGCAAATCATTGACAAGCCCTGTAGACTTGTCGCCCTTGTCGCTGTTTTCCAGATGATCAAGAACCTGGCGCGCGCGTTCAATCACACGGGGCGGCAGGCCCGCAAGCTTGGCAACCTGGATGCCGTAGGACCGGTCCGCGGCGCCTGAGCCAACTTCGTGCAAAAAGACAACTTCACCCTTCCACTCCCGCACCTTCATGGACCGAAGCGACACAGCCTCAAGCGTTTCCTTGAGGGCCGTCAGCTCATGATAGTGGGTGGCGAACAGGGCGCGCGACTGGTTGATGTTATGCAAATTCTCAACGGCGGCCCAGGCGATCGACAGCCCGTCATAGGTGGCGGTGCCGCGGCCGATCTCGTCCAGGATCACCAGGCTGCGTGGCCCGGCCTGGTTGAGGATGGCGGCGGTTTCGACCATCTCGACCATGAAGGTGGAGCGGCCATGGGCCAGGTCGTCTGATGCGCCCACGCGGCTGAACAGGCGGTCCACCACGCCGACATGGGCGCGTTCGGCGGGCACGAATGCCCCCATCTGCGCCAGTACGGCGATCAGGGCGTTCTGCCTGAGGAAGGTACTTTTACCGGCCATGTTGGGGCCGGTGATCAGCCACAGGCGGTCGTCGGGGCCAAGGTCGCAGTCGTTTGCCACGAACGGCGTGTCGTTCTCTGCCCGAAGCGCCTTTTCAACCACCGGGTGGCGTCCGCCGGTCACTTCAAAGGCCAGGCTGTCGTCCACATCGGGGCGGGTCCAGCGTTCGTTCTCGGCGAGAGTCGCGAGTGCCGTGGAGACATCGAGGGTCGCCAGGGCTTCGGCGGCGATAGAGATATCGCCGGCTTTCTCGAGCACCGCAGCCACGAGCGAGCCGAACAGCTCCTGCTCAAGCGACAGGGCCCGGTCACCCGCTTCCGAAATCTTACCCGCAAGCTTTGAAAGCTCGCTGGTGGAGAAGCGCACCGAATTGGCCAGTGTCTGGCGGTGGATGAAGCTTTCATTCAGCGGCGCAGACATCAGCTTCTCAGCATGCTTTGCCGTCACGTCCACATGATAGCCGATCACATTATTATGCTTGATCTTGAGCGAGTTCACTTCCGTGAGCTTCTGATAGTCCGCTTCAAGCCCCGCGATCAGGCGGCGGCTTTCGTCCTTCAGCATGCGGTATTCGTCAAGCGCCTCACTATAGCCGGCGCGGATAAAGCCGCCATCGCGGGTGATCAGCGGCGGTTCGTCCACCAGGGCGCGCTCAAGCTCATGAATCAGGGCTTCATGCTCGCCCAGGTCGCTGACGGCATCGGCCACCAGTTCGGCCATGTCTTCAAGGGCGCCTTTGGGGGCGGTCAGATAATGCTCGATGGTGCGCGCGGCTTCCAGCCCCACGCGGATTGCCATCAGGTCCCGTGGGCCGCCACGACCCAGCGACAGGCGAGCGAGTGCCCGCTCCATGTCTGGAGCGGCCTTGAGCGCCACGCGCAGGTCGGTCCTGAGCCCCGCACGCTCCAGCATATATTCCACGGCGTCGAGGCGTTCGTTGATGCGCACAGGGTCCGTTAGCGGCGCAGACAGGCGCTTGGCCAGCAGCCGGGCGCCAGCCCCCGTGAGCGTGGTGTCAATGACAGACAAGAGGCTGCCAGAGGTTTCGCCGTTTTGCGTGCGCGTCAGCTCCAGGCTTTTGCGCGTGGCGGCGTCGATCATCATGGTGCCGTCGGCGGACAGGCGCTTGGGCGGGTACAGCCGAGGCATCTTGCCCTTCTGCGTGTCGTCCAGATAGTCCACTAGCGCACCGGCAGCCGCCAGGTCCGCGCGGGTCAGGGACGCGAAACCATCCAGCGTCGCAACATCAAAGATGTCTTCAAGGCGCCGGGCACCGAAGCTGCTGTCGAACCTGCCCGCATTCAGGGGGCTGATGATGCTGCGCCAGTCAAACAGCGCGCGGCTGATCTTGTCGTCGTCCATCAGGCCTTCGGGGATGATCAGCTCGCCGGGAGTGAGGCGCGCCAAGTCGGCATCCAGCCGGCCAATCTTGGTGGGCAGGATGAAAAAGTCACCGGTGGACATTTCGACAACCGCGAGCGAAAAATCGCTCTGTGCCCGGCCAAGGGACACCAGATAGTTGCTGGAGCGGGCGTCCAAGAGGTTTTCTTCGGTGATGGTGCCGGGGGTAACCAGCCGCACCACTTCGCGCCGCACCACGGATTTGGAGCCTCGCTTCTTAGCTTCCGCCGGGTCTTCCGTCTGCTCGCACACCGCCACTTTGAAAGACTTGCGAATAAGGCGCGACAGATACATTTCAGACGAATGTACGGGCACCCCGCACATGGGGATGTCGTCACCGTCGTGCTTGCCACGTTTCGTGAGAGTAATATCAAGGGCGGCAGCGGCTTTTTCCGCGTCTTCGAAGAAGAGCTCGTAAAAGTCGCCCATGCGGTAAAACAGCAGGCAATCCGGGTAATGGGACTTGATTTCGAGGAATTGGGCCATCATCGGGGTCACGCCAGGGACCTTTGCCGCCCGTGCCCACTTGTTGTCCACGCCATTTTGATATTTTGTTTCATTTTGGGCGTCGGATGACAAATTTTCTTCCGTTTCGGAGCCCAAAACAGCGCGTCCTTCCATTTTTTTAACTAACTCCCGGTTAACTTCCCGATTTCAATTGTCAGCCGCTTTATGCCATAGTATGCCGCATAGCATAAAACGCTTTTAGAGCATTCTGCCCCGGACTGCTACCATAAGACACCAATCATAAGAACAAAGGATTCCCCATGCCGAGCAATTCATCCAAATTTACGGATGCGGAGGCCCTCAGGTTCCATTCCGCCGGTCGTCCCGGCAAGCTTGAGATTACGCCGTCGAAGCCAATGGCCACCCAGCGCGACCTGTCGCTGGCCTATAGCCCCGGTGTGGCAGTCCCGGTAAAGGCGATCGCGGAAGACATCGATACAGCTTATGATTATACCACAAAGGGCAACCTGGTGGCGGTGATCTCGAACGGTACAGCGATCCTGGGGCTGGGCAATCTGGGTGCGGCGGCCTCCAAGCCGGTGATGGAGGGTAAATCGGTCCTGTTCAAGCGCTTTGCCGATGTGGACAGCATCGACCTTGAGGTGGACAGCGAAGACATTGACGAATTCGTCAACTGCGTGAAGCTTCTGGGCCCCTCCTTCGGCGGCATCAACCTTGAGGATATCGCGGCGCCTGAGTGTTTCATCATCGAACAGCGCCTCAGGGAACTGATGGACATCCCGGTGTTCCATGATGACCAGCACGGCACGGCGATCATCACAGCCGCTGGCTTCATCAACGCGCTTGACCTGACGGGTCGCGACCTGAAGACCACCAAAGTGGTGGCGCTGGGTGCGGGTGCAGCCTGTATCGCCTGTATTGAGCTCATTAAAGCCATGGGCCTGCCGCATGAGAATGTCACCATGGTGGACCGGACGGGTGTGATCTATGCCGGTCGCACGGAAGGCATGAACCAGTGGAAATCAGCGCACGCCATCAAGACCGACGCGCGCACGCTTGAAGAAGCGCTGGTGGGCGCAGACGCTGTGATCGGCCTGGCGGCTGCCGGTGCCATCACCAAGGATATGGTCAAGAAAATGGCGGCCAAGCCGATCATTTTCGCCATGGCCAACCCGGACCCTGAAATCACGCCGGAGGACGCCCGCGAGGCGCGCCCTGACGCCATTATCGCCACTGGCCGGTCGGATTACCCGAACCAGGTGAACAATGTTCTCGGCTTCCCCTATATCTTCCGGGGGGCGCTGGATGTCCGTGCCCGCACCATCAATGAAGAAATGAAGATCGCTGCCGCGACCGCTTTGGCCGAACTGGCGCGTGAAGACGTGCCGGAAGAAGTGGCAGCGGCTTATGGCGGCAAGCAGCCGCACTATGGCCCTGAATATATCATCCCTGCGCCGTTTGATCCGCGGCTCATTCGCCGTATTCCGGTCAAGGTGGCAAAGGCCGCGATGGACACGGGTGTGGCCCGGAAGCCGATCGAGGACCTGGAAGCCTATGAGCAGGAGCTTTCGGCCCGGCTTGACCCGACGGCCGATACGCTGTCGACCATGTTCGAGGACCTCAAGCACCGCGAGCCCAAGCGCATTGTGTTTGCGGAAGCCGAGGAAGAAAAAGTCCTGCGTGCCGCCGTTGGCTTCAAGAACGCCGGCTACGGCGTGCCGATCCTGGTGGGTTATGAAGCGCCGATCCGTGAGAAACTGCGCGAAATGGGCGTGGACGACGACGGGTTTGAAATCTGGAATGCGGCCAACACCAAACGCACCAGCGACTATATCGATTATATCTACGAGCGCCTGAACCGCCGCGGCTTCCTGCTGCGCGACGTGCAGCGTCTGGTCAAACGTGACCGGAACGTCTTCTCCGCCTGCATGGTGGCGACGGGCGATGCCGACGGCATGATCACCGGCGTGACACGGCACTATTGGCGCGCGCTCAAGAACATCCGCCGGGTGATCGACCCGATCCCGGGCCACCGTCCGTTCGGCATGTCGATTGTGGTCACCAAGGGCCGCACGGTCTTTATGGCCGACACCACGGTGAACGAACGCCCGAATGCGGAAGAACTGGCGGATATCGCGGAAAGCGCGGCTTATTTCGTGAAAAGGCTCGGGCATGAGCCCCGCGTGGCGTTTCTGAGCTTCTCAAACTTCGGCAACCCACCGTCTGACAAGACCCAGCATATCCAGAAAGCGGTGAGCATTCTGGATGAGCGCGATGTGGACTTCGAGTATGACGGCGAGATGCAGGCGGATGTGGCGCTCAACCGCGACCTGATGGAACAGTATCCCTTCATGCGCCTCTCGGGCCCTGCGAACGTGCTGGTGATGCCGGCGCTTCACAGCGCCAACATCGGCTACAAGCTCTTGACGGAACTGGGCGGCGCCCGGGTGATTGGCCCGATGCTGCTGGGGATGGAGCATTCCATCCAGGTGGCACGGATGACCGCGAGCGCGTCTGATCTGGTGAATATGGCGGGTCTTGCGGCCAGCACGGCCTTTGCGCTTGAGCAGGCACGCGAAGAGCTTAGCCATAACGGCGAAGACGAGGAATAGCAGCGCTATTCCTCTTCCCAGTCCTTGAGCTTGCGGTAGAGCGTTGAGGGGTTTACCTCCAGCCGCTTGGCCGCAAGCCTTACTTTCCCCCCACAAATATCGATGGCGCGTTCGATCACGCGGCGTTCAACAGCTGCCAGGGGCTCGATGGCGCCCGTTGCTGTCAGGCTTTCCGGCGCGGCATGGCTCGCAGCCTGCCTCAGGGCGTGCCTGCGGGTCGGGCCCATCAGCCGATCCAGCATCGCGCCGGTCAGCTCCGGCCCGTCGTTCAGCACCACAGCGCTCTGGATCACATTGCCAAGCTCGCGCACGTTGCCCGGCCAGCTGTGTGCCAGCAGGCGGGATTCGGCGTCAGGACTGATGCTGGTGAAGCCCTTGCCTTCTTCCTTGGCGAAGCTCTCGAGCATGTGACGGGCGATGATCAGGGTATCCTGGTCCCGTTCCGCGAGCGGCGGCAAATGGATCGGCACCACATGAAGCCGGTAATAGAGGTCTTCCCGGAAACGCCCGGCCTCGACTTCCTCCCACGGTGTGCGGTTGGTGGCGCAGACAAAGCGCACATTCACCTGGATGGGCGTGTTGCTGCCCACGGGCACCACTTCACCGGTCTGGATGAACCGGAGGAGCTTGGCCTGCAGATCAAGCGGCATTTCGCATATTTCGTCCAGGAACAGGGTGCCGCCGTCGGCGGTCACGGCCGCGCCCTCGCGGTCGGATGTGGCACCGGTGAAAGCGCCTTTCTTGTGGCCGAAAATCTCGCTTTCAATCAGGTTTGACGGGATGGCGGCGCAGTTCAGGGCCACAAACCGCCTGTCCCTGCGCGGGCTTTGGTTGTGGATCGACTCGGCGCACAGTTCCTTGCCTGTACCCGATTGGCCCATGATGAAGACGGAGGCTTTTGATGACGCGCAATCTTCGATCATCCGGTAAACGGCCTGCATCGCCGGACTGACACCAATGAAACGGCCGAATTTCTTCTTCTGGCCGCCGGCATATTGCTGCACGAGGCCCGCAAGGCGCTTAATTTCCAGGTTGTTGTTGACCGTGGTGACCAGCCGTTCGGCGGCAAACGGCTTGAGGAGGAAGTCGGACGCGCCCTCCTGCATGGCTTCAACCGCGACCTTGACGGACCCATGGGCAGTGATCACGACAACACGGGCGCTGTTTTTTTCCGCTTTCAGCTGCTTGAGGATATCAAGGCCATCCATGTCCGGCAGCCGCAGGTCCAAAAGGATGATGGCGGGTTTCGACCGTTCGATTTCCTGGAGTGCGGCGGCGCCGGTTTCCGCGATGGTTGCGTCCATGCCGGCACGGCGCAGATATTCCCGGTATGTCAGCGCCAGGGTTGGGCTGTCCTCAACGATCAGGATCGGATGCTGGGCAGCATCACCCTTTTTTTCGGCCAATTCTTTCGACGCCATAGAGCGCTCCTTACCCCCGGTTCTCTATTGGTATCGAATGGCATGCCCCTGGGCAAGCATCTCCTTCGCATTGACCTTTGGCTCTTCATACGCTGAATTTAGGAAAATTATATGGATTTGGTCATTTTTGGTTTACCGGTTAAGGCTATAGTCTGAATGCGGAATTATGGTAGCATGCTCGCAACCGCTTGCGGGTATCGTTCATTGGTGGCGTGGCACAAGACGTGGCGAAAGAAACAGTAAAAAAGAAGGCAGCGGCTGAAAAAGCCAAGGCTGAAGAGGCAGACAGCCGCCGTTTCAAGCGGCGGTCCGTGCTTTGGCCTGCCAAAATACGGGTCGGCAAGCATGAGCTTTCCTGCCAGATCTGGAATCTGTCGCTGGGCGGTGCCCGTGTTCGCGTTGACCTGCCGCTTCAGGACGGCGTGAAGATCGAGCTGGTGCTGACAGGCCGCGGCGAGATACCGGCCACAGTCGCCTGGGCCAAAGGCGAGCTTCTCGGCGTCGCCTTTGACGTCGGCCCGGAGGTGGTCAAACGCATGTTCGAAGACCGCCTGCATGTCCTTGGCCTTAGCGAAGACGACTAAGCCTTCCCGCTTTCTTCGCTCTTGACCGCGGCGCCTGCCTGGGCGCATATCCTTTCCATGACCGTTCGCCTTTCAACCAAGCTCTGGATTGATGCCCACCTGCGCACCTGTTTTGGTGCGGATATGCCGTCGTTCGTGGTTGCCAAGGGTGACGCGGAGCGCGGCGGCATCATCCTGAAGGTCAACCGGTTCGCCGCAGGGGTGCTGGTGTTCGAGCAGTCGCTTGATTTTGACGGCAACCGCATCTGGCGCCGCCTGGGGGCCGTAGAAGGGCAGGATGAGGCCGCGGCTGACGCGCTGATCGCCAAGAAGCGGGGCTTTGACACGGACCTTTGGGTGATCGAGATTGAGGATAACACTGGCAAATATGAGCCGGATGCCCCAATTTCCGAGTATTAGGCCGCTTTGCGCTTGACGGAGAAGGGCGCCAACCATAGGTAAAGCCCATAGGAAACTACCGAGTTCTGAGCGTTTAAGGAAACCGAGCATGTCGAAACTTGAAATTGTCAATGTGCCAGACCCGCTTCTGAAAACCATGTCCGACCCGGTCGGACAGGTGGATGATGATCTGCGTCGCCTGATGGACGACATGCTGGAAACCATGTATGACGCGCCCGGCATTGGCCTGGCCGCGATCCAGGTGGCCGTGCCCAAACGCGTGATTGTGGTGGATACCGAAGGCGACGAGGAAGACCGTCAGCCGCTTTTCCTGGTGAACCCGGAAATCACCTGGGAGTCGCCTGAATTCAACGTCTATAATGAAGGCTGCCTGTCGGTGCCTGAGCATTATGCCGAAGTTGAGCGCCCGGCGTCGGTGAAGGTGAAATACCTGGATTATGACGGCAAGCAGCAGCACCAGCTGATGGAAGGCCTGATGGCCACCTGCGTGCAGCATGAAATCGACCACCTGAACGGTGTTGTGTTTATCGATTATCTGTCGAAGCTGAAACGCAACATGATCATCAAGAAAGTTCAGAAGGCAACCAAGGGCGTCACCGTCCTTTAAGGGAGAGACCCCATGCGCATTGCCTTCATGGGCACCCCCGATTTTGCCCTGCCGACGCTGAAGGCCCTCGCGGCATCCAGCCACGATGTCGTTGCGGTCTATAGCCAACCACCCGCGCCTGCGGGCCGCGGCAAGAAAGAGCGCCCCTCGCCGGTTCATGCCTGGGCTGAAAGCCAGGGCATCCCGGTTTATACCCCGAAATCCATGCGCGACGCGGCCGCTCAGGCCGAATTTCAGGCGCTCGACCTCGATGTTGCGGTGGTGGTGGCCTACGGCCAGATACTGCCGCAAGCGGTGCTGGACGCGCCGAAGCATGGCTGCGTGAATGTGCACGCCAGCCTCCTGCCGCGCTGGCGCGGTGCGGCGCCGATCCACCGGGCGGTGATGGCAGGCGACACACAAACCGGCGTATGCATCATGCAGATGGAAGCCGGACTGGATACCGGGCCGGTGCTGATGCGCGCGGAAACCGATATCGCGCCCACGGACACAACCCTCAGTTTGCATGACAGGCTGTCGGCCATGGGCGGTGCGCTGATCGTTGAGGCCGTTGAAGGTCTGGTGGCCGGCTCGCTTAAGGCGGAACCCCAGGCGGACGAAGGCGTCACTTACGCCCATAAGATCGACAAGGCCGAAGCCAGGGTGGACTGGTCAGCTGATGCGAGCGCCGTTGACCGGCTGGTGCGCGGCCTGTTCCCTTTCCCTGGCGCCTGGACGTTGGTGGACGGCGAGCGGCTCAAGCTGCTGGCGGGCAGTGTGGAAGCCGGGTCTGGTGACGCGGGTACGGCCCTTGATGACGCGCTTCTGGTGGCTTGCGGTAGTGGCGCCTACCGCATTGACCGCGCCCAGCGCGCCGGCAAGGGCGCGATGGACCGCGAGGAGCTTCTGCGGGGTTTCAGCGTGCCCAAGGGCACCCGGTTTGAATAGGGCAAGAGCATGCAGCGTTTCAAACTGATCGTTGAATATGATGGCCGTCCCTTCGTGGGCTGGCAGCGCCAGGAAAACGGCCCGTCCGTTCAGGCCACCATTGAGGATGCCATCACCAAATTTGCGCCGGGTGAAGCCCCGCGGGTGATCGGTTCCGGCCGCACGGACGCCGGCGTCCATGCCCTTGGCCAGGTCGCGCATTTTGACCTGGAGCGCGACATGACGCCAGACCAGGTGCAGGGTGCCCTCAATTATCATATGCAGCCCAGGAATACGGTCGCGATCGTGAAGGCAGAGGCGGTGGACAGCGAGTTCAGCGCCCGCTTTGACGCCGTCAAGCGCCACTATGTCTACCGTATTGCCAACCGCCGCGCGCCGCTGACGTTTGACGCGGGCCTCAAATGGCATGTGAAAACGCCGCTGGACCACGAAGCGATGCATGACGCCGCCCAGATATTGGTTGGCCAGCACGACTTCACCACCTTCCGGCATGTGGCCTGCCAGGCCAAAAGCCCGGTCAAGACTATGGATTACCTGACGGTTGAGCGTGAAGGCGACGAAGTGCGCCTGCTGGCAGGCGCCCGGTCTTTCCTGCATCACCAGATCCGCTCGATCGTGGGCACGCTGAAGCTTGTGGGCGCTGGCAACTGGACCAAAGCCGATGTGCAGGCCGCGCTTGACGCCCGTGACCGCCAGGCATTGGGGCTCAATGCCCCGCCTGACGGCCTCTATTTCAAACATGTCGAGTTTGAAGGCTAGGCGCCAGCGAGCGCCCGGTGTTCGCGTCTGAGCTGCCATAGGCCCGGCAGGGCCGACACCAGCAAAATCACCACCGTTGCCACGATATAACCGCTAAGGGACCCCTCGGGCGGGGTGGCGCCCGGCACCAGATCAATATTCATGGACCCGGCCAGGTTGATGGCGGCATGGACCATGACCGCAGGCCAGATGCTGCGGCAAAAGACCGTCATTCCGGCAAAACCGATGCCCAGCAGGGTGGCGTAGACCGTCTGGCTGAGGGTGTCGAGCATGGGCGCATGCGTGAGGTTGATCAGGTGCAGAAGCCCGAAGATGGCGCCCTGGGTGACGGCCGCCAACAGCAGGCCGTTTTTCCGGTGCCGCCAGGCGGTGGCCAGCAGACAGAAACACACACCCCGCAAGAGCAGTTCCTCAAACAGCCCAACAGACAGGTTATAGCCGAGCCACCCCGCTACTGTGCTTGGCGTGAAGACAAGCGCCGACCAGTTAACACCGAGTATGTTGATGGCAACAATAGCCAACATGGGCAGGGGGGCAATCCACCAGCGTTTGCGCCAGGGGCGACCACCGAGCCCGGCAGCCTGCACGAGCTGCATCTTCACAAGGGCATAGACCGCCGCCGCGGCAATCAGCAGGCGGGTGGCGATTTTCAGCGTCAAGGCGACCGAAGGTGTATCGGCAAACAGATAGGGAATGCCCAGCACCACCAGCAGGCTGATGGCAATCAGGCAGGTTGAGCCGCTAACCGGACGGTTCAGAAGGAAGGATTTCAGGGTGTTCATTGAGGTCTCGCTGTCTCTATTATTCAAAGCACTAAGGCTGATATAGAGGTCAGCGGAACAGGCCCCAAGGGCCTGATTGGCTTGGGGCGATGATTGCAGCAAGATCGTGATAAGCCGCGAAGGGCTGTGGATTAGGCCGCGTTGCTGGTTGGCTGCGCCAGCATGGCATAAAGCGCGCTGTCGTCTGACGTGGCACGGAGCTTTTTCAGTGTGCCTTCATCGCGCAGCAGGCGCGAGACGCGAGCCAGCGCCTTCAGGTGGTCAGCGCCCGCGTCCGTCGGGGCCAGCAGCATAAAGACGATATCCACCGGCTGATCGTCAACCGAGTCAAAATCAATCGGGCTCGCGAGCCGTGCGAACAGGCCCTTGATTTCATCCAGGCCTTCGACGCGCGCGTGCGGGATGGCCACACCTTTGCCAACGCCGGTGCTACCCAGTTTTTCGCGTTCGAGAAGCTTGTCGAAAACAAGACGTGCGTCCAGCCCGGCAAAGTCTGCAAGCTTGCGGGACAGGGATTGCAGTGTCTGTTTCTTGCTTGATGCCTTGAAGTCACCAAGCACGTTCTCCGCTGTCAGCAGATCTTCGATCTCCATGATCTCTCTCTCATCCGGGCCCACCACTGATGGGCCCGGTAAACCCTCTTGTCTGTTTCCTACCTGCTACCTGTTAGGCGGCACTCGGGCTGATCCACCCGATGTTGCCATCTGGCCTACGGTATACCACGTCCAGCGTATCGCCCTTGCGATTACGGAACATGAAGACATTGGCATCGGCCAGGTCCATCAACATCACGGCGTCCCGCACACTGACGTGGGGGATCTCTTTCTTGTTCTCCGCGATGATCAACGGTTGGCCTTCGGCGCTCTCGCCGTTCAGCATGCCCTCGGCATCTTCTTCTTCCGGCGCGAGCACCAGGTCGCTTGCGACCTCAATTGCAATCTCGCGCTGCGGCGTGTGGTGGTGGTTCTTAAGGCGTCGTTTGTATCGACGCAACTGTTTTTCTATTTTATCGGCTGCGAGTTCGAATGCAGCATAGGGGTCGTCTGCTTCCGCGTGGGCCTGCATATTGATCCCTTGATTGGCGTGAAGCGATACATCAACTCGGTATAAGTGTCCTTCTTTGACAAAAGTGGCGTTTGCATCAATGGTGCGGTTAAAGAACTTTTCTGCGACAGTTTCGAGGCGTTCTTCGACATGCTGAGTGAGCGATTCACCAACATTCATTTTCCGTCCGGTAACATTGATATCCATAGGAGCCAATCATCCTTTCTCAGGTAGCCGGGGAGGCTACCGCTACTATACCACGGACCGTTGCGGTCCGGCTGCAGCGTTGAGTTCCAGCGTCTGTCCCCGTCTGACACTGGCGCCGCTTTCCAACCATTGCGGTTGGAAATTTCAGCCTACCACAAAAGATGGTTTAAGTGTGGTTAATCCACTTTGATTTGTGTCAAATTTTTGAATTTTAACAAGTTTTCATGTGAGGTCTGGCAGGTGGTTTTGCAAGGGCCGAAAACGACTCAGCCAGCCGTGTTCTAGCTGCCCATGTTTTTCAGGCGACGGCGCTGGACGGAAGACGGGATTTTCATCGCCTCCCGATATTTTGCAACCGTGCGTCGTGCGATGTCGATGCCCTCTGCCTTCATCATGATCACCAGCTTGTCATCGGACAGGATTTTCTTCGGATCTTCATCGTCAATCAGTTCCTTGAGGCGGAATTTGACCGACTCGGACGAATGGGCATCGCCGCCATCGCCCGCAGAAATGGCGGAGGTGAAGAAATACTTCAACTCGAACATACCGCGCGGGCAGGACATGAACTTGTTGTTGGTCACGCGCGAGACGGTGGATTCGTGCATTTCAATCTCGTCCGCGATGTCCTTGAGCGTCAGCGGTTTGAGGAACCGCACGCCATGCTCGAAAAACTGGCTCTGGGTTTTCACAAGCGCTGTTGCAACCTTGAGGATGGTGCGCGCGCGCTGGTCCAGGGCCTTTACCAGCCAGTTGGCGTTCGACAGGCAGTCGGACACGAAAGCTTTGGCTTCCTTGCCGCCACTCACGTCACCCAGTTCCGTCAGATATTGCTGGTTCACCAGCACCTTCGGCAGCGTGTCGGTATTCAGTTCCACCACCCAGGTGCCGGCCCGGCTTTTCTGAACGAAAATATCGGGCACCACGGGCTGCACCGCCTGACCGCCATAGGCAAGGCCCGGCTTCGGGTTCAGCAGGCGGATTTCCTTGATCATGTCCGCCAGGTCATTCTGGTCGATGCCGCACAGGCGCTTCAGGGTTGCCATGTCGCGTTTGGCCAGCAGCTCAAGGTTTTCGACAAGCGCCTGCATTGCGGGGTCGTACCGGTCCAGCTCCTTCAGCTGGATCGCGAGGCACTCAGACAAAGAGCGGGCAAAACAGCCCGAAGGCTCGAGCGTCTGCAGCGCCATCAGCACGCGCTCCAGGTCTTCCGGTGTGGCGCCCAATTGTTCACCAACCTCCTGGACATCGTCCGCATTCACATAGCCGGCCTCATCCACCAGGTCGATCAGGTGGGTCGCGATCAGCCGGTCTGCAGGCTCCTGCAGCAGCACGGACATCTGGCGCATCAGGAAGTCATGCAGGTTTTCTTCGCCTTCAAGCGTCTGGTCCAGGCTGCGCTCGTCGGAAAAGCCGCCGCCGCCCTTGATGGCGCCGCCGCCTTCATAGGAAAGCGATCCGCTGCTGGCACCGCCACCTTCCTGCGGCACCCGGTCGGAAACGGCGTCGTTATTGTAGATATTGGTCTCATAGTTGGCGTCGAGCGCGCCGTCCGAGCTGGACGACGTATCAAAGTCGCTGTCCATGCTCTTGTCGGCGGCCACGATCCCGTCGCTGCCGTCGCGGGCTTCGCCGCCGTCGCGCAGGTTCGAGTCGCTAAAGTCGCTGTCGCCCTGGTTGCTGCCCTCGTCCGGGCCGCCACTGTCGCCGGGCTCACCAATTTCCAGAAGCGGGTTGCGCTCCACTTCGGTCGAGACATAGTCGGCCAGCTCTAAGTTGGAGAGCTGCAAAAGCTTGATCGCCTGCTGCAGCTGGGGAGTCATCACCAGCTGTTGGCTTTGCCTGAGATCAAGTCTTGGCGTTAGCGCCACGTCTCCACCTCCTACAGGCTGAAGCTTTCGCCAAGGTATACCCGGCGGACATCCGGGTCCTTGAGGACAGCTTCGGCGTTACCTTCAAACAGAACGTGCCCGTCATAGATGATGTAGGCACGGTCGATGATATCAAGAGTCTCGCGCACGTTATGGTCTGTGATCAGCACGCCGATGCCGCGGTCCTTCAGGTGGGCCGTCAGGTCGCGAATGTCGGCGATGGCGATCGGGTCAATGCCGGCGAACGGTTCATCGAGCAGCACAAAGCTTGGGCGGGCGGCAAGCGCCCGGGCGATTTCGCAGCGCCGACGTTCACCGCCTGAAAGCGCGAGCGCGGGCGTGTTCCTCAGGTGCGTGATCGAGAATTCCTCGAGCAGCTTGTCGAGCATCGCGTCGCGAAGCTTGCGGTCAGTTTCGACCACCTCAAGCACGGCGCGGATATTGTCCTCGACCGTCATGCCGCGGAAAATGGATGTTTCCTGCGGCAGGTAGCCGATGCCCAAACGGGCACGGCGGTACATGGGCAGGTGGGTGATGTCATTGCCGTCCAGCATGACGCGGCCATGGTCTGGCGCGATCAGTCCGGTGATGGAATAGAAGCAGGTGGTTTTGCCCGCGCCGTTGGGGCCGAGTAAGCCGACAACTTCGCCGCGGTGCACAGACAATGACACATCGCGCAGGATCGGCCGGCCGCTATAGGACTTGCCGATACCGTCGATAATAAGACCCTCATCGGTCCCGCCGGTCAGGCCGTGGGCGGGGGCGCCGCCTGCCTTGATGTCTGTGTCTACACTCATATACTGCCTCTCGATGTGACCCGGGCCCCGGGCCATCCCCCACGCTTAGCAGCAAGCCAAACTTGCTGTTGGCTCATTTTATGCATAAGCATTGTCAATAAATCATGAATAAGATGTTTACGCCAGCCCATTAGGCAGGAAAATTCCTAAAAGACCAGGCAATGAATCATCAGGTGAATGTGGCCAAAGGGCTGCTATTGCTGGTCGCCATCTTTCTTGGTTGGCACGTTGAAGGTGCCGCGCACCCGGCCCTCATTGCTGGCCTCACCATCCAGTTTTGCCAGTCCGGAAACCAGATCAAATTCAAGCCGTTCGCCGCGCAGGCTGTTGTCACCCTGGGTGAACACCACATTGCCGCCAATGGTCACCAGCCGCCGGTCCACATCATAGACGGCCCAGTCGCCTGCCAGGCTCTCGGACGAGGACGTGAGGGTCACATGGCCCTGGGCATCCAGCCGGTCGATGCTGGGGTTCTTGATGCCGCTTTCGGTCTCATAGAACACCGTCAATGTGTCTGATGTCAGGGTCATGCCCCCTTGCTTGACATTGACGGACCCCTGAAAGATTGCCCGGCCTTCCCGCTGTTTCATCTCCAGCCGCTCAGCAGAGATATCCAGCGGCTGATAGGTATCATGATTTTTGAGCACGGACTGCGCCATCGCGCCCGGTGCGGCCAGCAGCATTGCCGATACGGCCACGGTCTTCAGGGTCTTGGAAATCATGATTTTGCCTCACGGTTAGCGGCTGGGTTGTCTTTTGTGTCATTGCCTTTTGGGCGGCGGGGCGTGATGGACAGCTTCACGCCGCCATCAAACAGGCCTTCGCGTTCATCCACCAGGATTTCCATGCGGCCTGCTTCAAGCGTGCCCAGGTCGGACACGCCGTTGATGGACCCCTGTCCTGTGGCTGTGTGGGCTTTCAGGTCCACTTCGGCGCCAGCCATATCCAGCCGGTAGCCGTTCGATGTGTTGACATGAACGCCGCCCACAAGCGACAGCGTCCCTTCTTTCATGCGGTAGATGCCGGTGCGGGCCTCAACGGTTGCCGGCATGCCGGGGTCGAGTTCCATTTCGGCGCGGATGTCTGTCAGGCGGATGCGCGGCGCGCTCGGGTTTTCCTGAAGGCCGGAGGCCGCCTGTACCCGGAACAGCCGGTCCAGCCCGTCCGTGCCGGCATAGCTCAGGTTGGTCATCCGGATCACGCCGTCCGATTTGGCCACTTCATCTTTCGACAGGGTGAAGCTGACTTCCGTTTCGTTCAGGATGGGCCACAGCAGGGTTATCCCGCCCAGGATGATGGCAACCAAAGGCAGCACCACGCGCATGGCATGAATGAAGCTGTCCCAAAAGGGGCTGGAAGGGGTCGCCATGACAGGCGACAAGGCGGCCATGGCTTCCTCGCGGGCCAACCCTGGGCTTGTATAATGGTCGCGATCAGCCTTGGTCACGAAACTTGTCCCTATCCATTAGTGGGAGAAAATATCCATCGGCTCGAACCCTGCCAGGTCCAGCTCGGCGCGGGTCGGCAGGAAGTCGAAAGCCGCTTGCGCCAGCGCCGTGCGCCCTTCGCGGGCCAGCATCATGTCCAGCTTGTCTTTCATCTTGTGCAGATACAGCACGTCGGATGCGGCATAATTTTTCTGCGCATCACTGATGTCGTCTGCGCCCCAGTCGCTTGATTGCTGCTGCTTGTCCAGCTCAACGCCAACCAGTTCGCGGCACAGGTCCTTCAGGCCGTGGCGGTCGGTATAGGTGCGCACCAGCTTGGAGGCGATCTTGGTGCAGTAGATCGGCGCCGTGTCGACGCCCAGATACTGCTTCATCACCGCGACATCAAAGCGGGCGAAATGGAAAATCTTCAGAACTTTCGGGTCTGCGAGCAGTTTCTTCAGGTTCGGCGCGTCATAGGCGCCCTTTTTGAAGCGCACCAGATGGGCGTCGCCGTCGCCGCTTGAAAGCTGTACCACACACAGCCTGTCCCGGTGCGGCAGGAGCCCCATGGTTTCGCTGTCGATGGCTACGGACGGTCCGAAATCCAGCCCGTCCGGCAGGTCGCCCTCGTAAAAGTGAATGGCCATATGTGCTCCTGAAATAGATGTAAACAGTCTGTGGGCCCCTTAAGGCACCCTACTGCCACCTTTTGTCATGACGAATGGCTATTATAAAGAGCCTTGTGGCAGAAAAAAGAACTATATGCCGGAAAGGCTTGAATACAATTGGACATAGGCGCCATGCATCATTGAACGCTTGTTCTGGCATGCAAGTGCCTTATTTCCTTGTTTGCGATGCGTGCATTGCTGAGCGTGCAGTGTTTTTTTGAGGCTGAGACAGATGACAGACAGAACGATGGCCGACATTCTGGCCGATATTGATGGACCAGAAGCGATGACCCAGGTGACACCCCTGTGGATGCAGGGGCGCGCGGCCTTCGGTGGGCTTGGCGCGGCTATGGCGGCCACGGGCATGCGCCAGGTCCTGCCAGAGGAAAAGCCCATGCGGTCCCTGATGGTGTCCTTCGTTGGGCCGATCCCGGCAGAAGCGGTGACTGTCCGGTCAGAACTGTTGCGCGAAGGCAAGAATGTCAGCCAGGCGACGACGCGGGTTCTGGCCGGTGATGCGGTGTGCCTTCAGGCATCGGCCGCGTTCGGCAGCGCGCGCGACACCAAAGCGGTCGCCCCGGCTGCAGCCTTCCGGCCGGAACCGCGCGACAGCGTCCCCCCGATGGACCCTTCACGCACGCCGCTGCCGTCTTTCCTTCAGAATTTCGACATTCACTGGACAGGCGACGGCATCCCCACATCGAATACCGGCGCCCGCCGGCTTGGCAAGTGGGTGCGCCACAAGTCGGACATGAGCGCCTTTCCGGTCGAGAAAATCATCGCGGTCGCCGATATCCCGCCGCCGCTCATGATGGCGCACTATGACCGGCGGATCATGGCCAGCTCGCTCAGCTGGTCGCTTGAGTTTGTCGTGCCCGCGCATGAAGTGGACAGCGACTGGTTCTATCTGGACTATAGCCTGGAGGCCGCGGCTGGCGGCTATTGCCAGCAATCCGGCCAGATATTCACCGAAAGCGGTGATCTGGTCGCGCTGTCACGCCAATGCATGACCTATTTTGAATAACCCCCGGTTTTCACGAATGGATTAACGGCCTTGCCTTCGGGCCCCGTCCCCTTACCTCATGAAGGAACATATTCATGAGGGGACATCATATGGCAGCCGCAGACCAGAAACCGATCGGATCGGGGTTTCACGCAAAATCAACGGCATCGGAGGTGCTTGAGGGCATCGATCTCAAGGGCAAGAACATCATTGTCACCGGTGGCTATAGCGGCATCGGGCTTGAGATGGTGCGGGCTCTGGTGGCAGCAGGCGCCAGCATCACCGTTCCGGCCCGGCGCGTGGACACAGCGGCTGAGGCGCTTAAAGGCATTCCTGGCGTCACCGTGGCGGCGATGGACCTGGCGGATATCGCCTCGGTCCGCGCTTTCGCGGATAGCTATGAAGCCACGGACAAGCCGCTTGATATCCTGATCAACAACGCGGGCATCATGGCCTGCCCCGAAACCCGCGTGGGCCCGGGCTGGGAAGCCCAGTTTGGTGTCAATCACCTGGGGCATATGGCGCTTACACTCGGCCTCTTGCCAGCGCTCAGGCGCGCGGGTGGCGCGCGGGTGGTTGCCCTGTCGTCCACGGCCCACATCATCACGGATGTCCTCTGGGACGACATTCATTTTGAGCGCACGGACTATCAGAAATGGACAGCCTACGGCCAATCCAAAACCGCCGACGCCCTGTTTGCAAACGCGCTCGACCGGCGCGAGGCGGCAAACGGTATCCGGGCCTTTTCAGTGCATCCGGGCGGCATTTTCACGCCGCTTCAGCGCCACCTGCCGGAAGAAGAAATGGTTGCGCTCGGCTGGAAGAACGCCGACGGCACGGTGCCTGAGCGCGTGAAGGCCATGTTCAAGACGCCAGAGCAAGGGGCATCGACCGCCGTGTGGGCCGCGACCTCCCCAAAGCTTGAGGGCATGGGTGGCCTTTACTGTGAAGACTGCGATATTGCCAAGCTTGGTGACGAGACCAGCCAGCGCTGGGAACATGTCCGCGAATGGGCGTGCGATGAAGCAAATGCCGACCGCCTATGGACGATCAGCGAAGAGATGCTGGCGGCTGTTTAGCCGCCGTTCGCCAGTGGTGCGGTCTGGTACAGTGTCACCGGAATACCGCCGTGCGAAAAGCGGGTTTTGGCTTTGCGGAACTTGAGGCCCGTCGTCCGCGCCAGCTCGTCCGAGTTGGTCACCAGCCCGACGCGCCAGCCGACAAACTCGGCCTTCAAGCTATTACCGAGCGACTGATAAAGCGACCGCAGCTTGTTCACTTCACCAATGCGAACGCCGTAAGGCGGGTTGATGATCACCAGGCCCGCCGGGCCTTCGGGCGCCTTGAGGCGGCTGATGGTCAGCTGGTCAAAGTGGGTGATATGCTTGACCCCCGCCCGCTCGGCGTTGGCGTCGCACATGGCCACGGCGCCCTTGTCGCGGTCAAAGCCATGGAAGCGTACGTCTGTTTGCGGGTTGGGTTTCAGTTTGGTCATCCTGCGCCAGGCCGCCTTGTCGAAGCCCACCAGCTGCTCGAACGCAAACGTGCGTGACCGGCCGGGGTTCAGGCCCAGCGCCATCTCTGCCGCCTCAATCACAAAGGTGCCGGACCCGCACATGGGGTCCACAACCGGCTCCTGGCCCTTATAGCCGCATTCGCGCAGCAGTAGCGCCGCCAGGTTTTCCCGCATGGGCGCCTTGTTCACGGCTTCCTTATGGCCGCGTTTGTGCAGGCTTTCGCCGGAGGTGTCGACACTGATGGTGCACATGTCGTCAAAGATGCGCGCTTTGATGCACACCTCGGCATCTGGTGAAATCGTGCCGCCGAACTCTTCCGTGATGGCCTTTTCGATCCGCTCGGCCGCCGCCTTATGATGATAGATGCGCGATTTCTTGCAGGTCACTTCCACGCGTACCGGCACATCCCGGCGAAGCGTTTCGCCCCAGGGGAACTTGCGCGCCAGCTTGTCCAGCTTGGCCAGGTGCATCACGCGAAACTCGCCCAGCCGCACCAGTACCTTCGAGGCCCCGCGCAGTTCCAGGTTGGCCCGCCATACGTCAGGCCAGCCGCCGCGCACGGTCACACCGCCTGTGGTAGCCTCGGCCCCATCGAAGCCGCGTTCGGTCGCTTCCGCCAGCAGGGCCGGTTCCAGCCCCGGCACGGTCACCAGGAAAATCTCTAAGTCATCATTTGTGTTCATGGCGCATCAGTAGCCTGTTTTGGCCGATCCGTCGACGGTTGTGGAGCGGTGGCTTCGAAAATACAACCAATAATAGTTAGATGAATACCGCCTCAGCTATATTTGGGCACTCACAATGGATAAGGTCAATTCTCGATACTACCAATGGTTATATTCTATTCTTAGGAGGTTCATGTGAACATCAAATATATCGGGGCGGCCGCTGCCGCATTGGGTGCGACGGCCAGTCTTGTTTCTGGGGCAGGGGCGGCTTCTCAGTCTGAGGAAAATTGGACCGCTTATGTGGCGCTTCGTTCGGAAATTGGTTCGATTCCCGGGCTTTCGGGAGATAACATCTGGCTGACATGCAGGGATGGTGACGACCCGGATTCCACCAAGATCGTGCAGGTTACCAATGAACTGCTTGATCAGGGTACCTACAACAAGTACCAGATACCGGCATCCTGCTATCCAAGATACAATCCCGATCCTTCGAACTCATTCGAATTCTTCATCGAACCACACCCGGGGCCGACCAACTTTGAAAAGATCTGCGGCGGAACGACGGTATCGCTGAACAACGGGGTGGTTGTCCGTTTCTTTCTTCAAAAAACCAGCAAGAAAATAACATGTGAAATCAAGCCCGGGCCGCTGCCAAAATCATAAACTGGGCCCCAAAGGCGACGTGGAAAGCTTTCCTGATGCTTCCATGAAATGAACCAGCTATCTGACGCGGCGTTGGATCCTGAAGGCACTGGGGTCGAGAGCGGCCGTTGGCCCAAAAAGCAAAAACCCGCCTGACCGAAAACGGTTAAGGCGGGTTTTGATGGTGCCCAGAAGAGGACTCGAACCTCCACGTCCATACGGACACTAGCACCTGAAGCTAATATTTAAGCATGTATATTAATTTACCAAAAAATATGATAAGTGTATTTATATTGTTAAATCAGTTAGTTATACAATATTTGGCTTAAGGTAATTGACGTTGATTAAAATCAATTTTCAAAGTATATAAAATTTTCTGCATAATCATGGGATATAATCCTGTATAAATCCTTCATCACGGTGTCCTTGTGCGCTATAACTCGTCAAGTCTTGTGACAAGCGTAGGGTTGTTGGAGCACAATGAATGGAATCAGTATTCGTTCCAGGAACTCTGCACTTCGAGGGATTGGGGATTGCTTGACAATTGCGACTTAGGAAAATTATTTGGCATTCATAAACCTCTCAGTAAAGAACCACAGATTGCTGATCCATCCGTTCTTGGAGCAGAAGATTCGACCTGAGTTTATTGATCCCGACCGACACTCTTCTTCTCTTGTAAAGAACCTTCAAAGGTGTAAGCAGCATCTACTTGCGGACCGACCGTTAGTTGCTAGGGCGGGGAAATCGCGTGAGTTTTATGTGATTTGTCCTGTCTTTGCGGCGATCTTGAAGAAACACCAATGGGCTGCTTTCGATGACATATCGATCCCTGCAATTGTGGTGTCAATGTCTGAGGAAGAGGTGGAAGAGCTGGTTTGGGCTAAGGTTCGCGCTGCATTTAGTGTCATTGAAGTTTGTCGCAAAACCCATGTTGGAATATTCGATACATTTGGACAAAGGCCGGTGGAAAAAACCTCGCGACGGCCAGCCAAAGCCGAGGAGGACTTTGATAGCCTGGCAACTGCTTTGCTCAACTACCTGATAGAAGTGGCGGCAAATCGTGAAGATCAGAGTGATCAAATGAACCTTTGGTCTCACACAAAGAAAACAGACACATGACTGTTTTTCGGGGCAATTTAGCCAGTAAGAAAAAGGGCCGAGAAAAAGGTAAGTCGAGCAAAAACTTTGTCCTTCAAGAGCGCTGGCTAACTGCCAATTACAATGCCGAGAGTTTGGGTGAAGACCAAGCCCTTTTGAGCAAATGTTTGTCGTTATTGAAGGCTGCCCCATCGGGCTCCACTAAATGGTGCATGGCGCTATTCACCGGACTGTCGTTGGTCACTGGACGTTCCCAGCGTCGATTGATGAGGTTGCAGTTTGAAGCTCATCCCGAAAATGAAGAATGGTGGGGTATAGAAGATGGGGGTATATACTTATACTATCGCCCTCAAATAATCAGGAGTGATCTGGAAGGTTTCATTGAGGAAACAGGCTACAGTCACCTTGTGAATGAGGTGAAAACTGGCCCCTTCCAGCAACCCATTCCTAAGTCGTTAGGCGTATATTTGACGCTGTGGGCTAAACTTTCAGTCCTCAGGCGGAAGGAAGTAGGAAAGATTGCAGGCACTATTATTAAAGACCTGCAGGAATATGATCGGCGACCCTATTCGCCTGGGCGAGTGGCATCATCTCTTTCTTACTATTTATCTACCAAGAAATGTGGGATCGCAGATATTGGCTATCTGACCGGCTTAAGCCCTCGGCGATGCGTAGCTCTTCACTATAGTCAACTAAAGATCTCCGATATTCTTCCCCCCCTTCATAGGTTTCTTAAGGAACTAGGATTCTCGGACGATGAAATACCGAGTGTTCCTGATGCTGTTGTTGGCACAGCATTAACTATTGATGACAACAGCTTATCATGGATGTACCGGCAACAGGTCAAACCCCTGCGGGGTGCTTTGGCAGATGACATAGCCGAATATGTGAACCGCCATAATGAAATAGCCTACATGACCTGGGTATATTTTCAGCTGTCAACGGGACATCGGCATAATGTTGGCGCACTAAAATCGGTCTTACATTTTGATTTGTTGTCAGGCTTGATCATTGTCGAAGACAAGACAACGCGGCCACTTGTGTTATCAGTCGCAGCAGTTCAGCAACTGAAATTTTATCTTGGTTACCTTCAAAATTTTAAAAGGCAGGCCGACCTAAGTCAGCTCCAATTGGCCAAGCACATAGAAATGAGCTTGAACGGCGACGCGCCTCTATTTTTTCTGATCGACGGCAAAAAACAGCGCAAAGATTTCAGCGTGAGGAATCTCAAGGCCTTGGTGCAGAAGTTCTGGCGTTTTCCGCCGAATTGGGCGAGGCACTTCACATTGACCAAGTTAGTAACAACCTTGTCTGCAGACCAATTTCCTGCATGGGCAGGTCACCTTGAAGGCCAAAAAGAAGCCGATGACCGTTTTTCAGGCCTGGGTCCTGTACTTCAGAGAGAAGCGTCTGAGACAATGTCTCGGGTGCTGGAAGGCGTTGGTATCACTCCTTTCAACCCCTGCGATTGGAAATTGCCCGAGGCTCCAAAAGTTTCATTGCCAGAGGCCTTGAAGAAACTAGGCAGTTGGAACAATGCTGAAAAAAGCCGACTCAAGAAAGAGCCGGAATCAACGAACCAATCTGCTCCAACTCATGCGTATTGGACCAAAGAGCGAATGCAGAGGTGTGTTAGCCTTTTGGACTGGGAATCTAAGTTTGTTGCACGCTTGGAGAGTTTGCAAATAAACCATCCAGACATCGAAGCATGGATGGCCTTAACAATCTACTCCGCTATGACCCGCGGAGGGCTAACCAAACCCGAGATGGTGTATGCACTTTATACCCAATTGCACAGAGGCGGCCTCCAGTGGTGGACAGTGGGAGGCCGCAGTTATGTTGACCTATCTTCCAAGGTGGACAAAGGCCCTTTCAATTTGCGTAAGTCAGAAGATGAAGCGCATAGGCAGTTGCATTGGCCAGTAGACATGCAGACTTTGTGTTTGCTTTTGGCTGGCCCGTTTTGTTCGAGTGTCTCGCATCACAATCTACCAAATAGCAGGAGCCGCTTTTTTTCTTGGTTTTCGACCTGGTTTGTAGGGGCCAGTGATCGCGGCATTAACTCCCTTAAGGAACTATGTCGATGTGTTCCATATATTCAGTGGTTCGTTTTGAAGGCTGATATTAGTTATGGAGATGCTTATATTGCCGGACCGGGGCAGTATAATTTTGCGCCGAACAATGGATCACTATTAAGCCTGCACAATTCGATTAATCGCATAATTTGGCGACCAGTTGACAATTCTGCTCGGGAGAAAAAGAAGTCTGTTCGCAAACATAAAAAGGGCAGGCTAAGCAGCTCATTTGGTGAAATGGCCGCTTCGCAAATTCGCAGCCTGTTAGTTAATACAAGTATTAAAGCGTCGCGAAACAACATACAGAATTTCATTATTCATGAAATGCGCGATTGGACTATTGAAACGCAGTTACTCGTCCAATGGATTGAATACAAACTCAGCCATATCAAAGTCGCGACAGCCAAAGATTATCTGACTAGCATCGATGTTGAGTGGTTTACCGCTGTCCAGGGGCACAGCTTCGAGGAGCTAACAGCCGATCAAATACTCGCTGTGTATCAGCAGATAATCGAAGGTACTACTGACACCAACCGGCGTGAAACATATATTCAGCGGCTTCGCTGGATTCACCAGTTTGGAGTGGAGGAGTATGGGTGGCCGTTAGAGGGCGAGTTGGCAACCTTTCTAAAAACGAGCTCCTCACTTACCTTCGTCTGTACCTCTATTGTCGATTATCGGCATGTCTATAACGTATTGGAAGCTCTAGATCAGCTCGATGAAGACGAAATTTTCAGAGCGCAGCTGAAGTTGATCCTCATTTTTGGGTTTAGGTGCGGTGTCAGGATTGGAGAAATTCTAAAGCTGCGGTTTAGAGACATCGACCCAGAATCAAATTGGGCAATCTATGTACGCGGAAGCCGGTTGGGCTCAAACAAGTCTGATAATTCACTGCGAAAGTTGGAGTTGGCCAGCCTTTTATGTGAGGAAGAGCTCACTCTACTCAAGCAATATTATCATGAACTCAAGATTGATAGTGATAAGGCTGACTATCTGTTTGGGCTTGGAGGGCAAAATATCCCTTTGGAACAGGTCAAGTGCAGCCAAATTCTAGGGGGCGCTCTAAGGCAATCGACTGGCAATACTGAAGTTGTTTTTCATTCGCTACGTCACAGCTGGGCAAGTACCTCCTATGCGATTGTTAGCGAAGAATGGGATCTAGCAAAGACACTTACTGGTTTTGATGAAGACAAATTGCTTGCTCTGCGTGAGCACTGGCTGCGAAGTGAGGATCTGGCGCGGGACGGTCTCTGGCAAATCGCTAGGGCACTCGGCCATGCGTCACCGGCCACTTCCATACAAACGTACATTCATACGATTCCAGAGATAATGCATCAGAAGCTGGCCAGAAGCCTTTGGCATCCAAAAACTAATAAGGACACTCCAATGAAATTAGACCCTCTTCAAGAATCGCTTAAGAAACTTCTGAATTTCCGGCAAGGCGAATTGGATGAACTGGGCTATGTTCGAGTAATGAATAGATTGGCTAAGAAGGTGCGTAAAAATACAGGAGAAAAACAAAAGCCTGTTAAAAAACCTAGAAGCATCAAACCGGACCTGACATTTGATTTACCTGCAACCTATTTAATTTTGGCTGGTGCACTTAGTAAGCTAGCAGGGGGACAAGAGTTAAGTTCGGTTATCGTTCAGTATCCTGTTTCTAAGTCCGATCTGTCAGATATGTTATCTAGATGCAGGAAATTGGCGGATATTAAAACTAGTACAGGCGCACAAAAACTAGTTTCTAATGGAGGGTGCGAGGAAAGCCTGCCTGCTATTTTGCCAAATCTACACAAGAGCCCAAAAGTCAGGCAGTTGGCAATGGAGGCAGCCAATAAGCTTAGGAAATACTGCAAAAAAAAACGTGAGCGCAAATTGAAAGTAAGACAAGCTCTAGCGGTTCTAAAATCCTTTACTGTGAGCCAGCACCAGCTCGTTATTTATACGCGCGAAGAGCTTAATGATATCGCCGGGTTTTCGAACGGTTTGCTTCCCAATGAATTTTGGAAATTGGAATTGGTTGCAACGGTAAAAGGCTCAGGCGAGGAAGTAAAAAGAGCTGAAAATGATATTTTAGTGTACTGGGGCAAAGCGCCTTTTTTTCACCTTGTAGACAAAAATTTCAATACAAAAAGAAGCCGTAAAAACCCCAGTAATGAAAATGGCATCGTGTACGCGACTTTGGCCCACACAAAACAAGAATTCGGGGCTGGCCAAGCGGGTCGCCGCCTCGGCGTCAAAATGCTTGGCTGGTTAGCCTACATGACTGTGGTGCTATACGCCACCAATGAGGAGGTGGAGGCGTTTTCTGGAACGATTTGTTGAGCCATATACTTCGCAGTCAGAGGTCGATTTCACAGATTTTGAAGTACGCGCCCGACAGTTCGCTGAACCTTCTCGCTGCCGCCTGCAGTTCTTTCGGGGACATCGAATAATGGGCGGCAAAAGCTATTTGATGCGGGATAGGCACTTCCCCGAAAAAGCCCCACACTTGCGCCGTAAACTTATTTACTTCGCCAACGTCGCGAATGCACTCTGCTAGCTGGTCGGCATCAATATGCTCTCTGTAGGGCGCATTGACCGTCGATAGTATCGTGTAGAATGGGTACCTGACAGTGTTCATTTTGTGGGTCCCTTTGGACATGGGAACACGTGGTTTCTACCTTCAAGTTTCTAGGCAAACCCTTGGGCGGTTCGTGCCGTCCGCAGCACCAGAAACCAAAACCCAAACATGACGGCGGCGACAACGCCAACATTTTGCATGTTTTCCTGCATGCCAACCAAGGATGTAAAAAATGGTGCCATATCATATATTGGGTAGAGCATCACCGCGATCCCTGGCAGGTAGGGCCAACGAACGTCTCTCGCAGGTATGACGATGCCGCAATAGAAGATTGCAAACCCCATTAGCCAACCGATTCCTGGGAAGTTGAGAAACGCCAAGCTTTCATATTGGCCTATATTGCTGTAGGCGATGCCTCCCATAACCAAATAGAAAAGGCAAAACGGCACGACACCTTTGGCATCTGCTTTCGCTTCCTTTCTCTGTTTGGCAACTGCAGGGTTGGTCTGTTCCAGAACCGCGTCCTCTACCGCTTCCTGAACTAGCTTTTCAGTTTTTGCATGCTGTTCTGCTTCCCACTGGCGCCGCCTGGTATTTTCTACGGCCTGTTCAGCAGCCAAGCCGACCGCAGTTTTCCTAATCATCCTACGTCTCCTCGTGTCGTGCTGTTACTTATAGTATGCAATTTAAGGCCAGCATCAATGCTTAATGTGACTCATAGTCTGTAGACCAATAATCTACGATGGCCGAACAGTTGCTGCATGGACATCAAGCAGCAAGTCGGCGCTAACATTGCAAAAATCCGGCGGGAGCAGAACATCTCGCAGGAGGAACTGGCTTTTCGATCGGGGCTGCACCGCACCTATATTTCGGGTGTTGAAAGGGGTGTTCGGAACCCCACAATCACAGTGCTCAGTGAAATTGCGGCGGCTTTGAGGGTGTCTATTGCTGACCTTGTATGCTGAAATGAAATGCGTATCTCTTCGACAGGACTACCGCCCATAGGCAAAACGCGGTGTCCAGCTCTCTTCTAAATTATTTTCTTCCTCATCATCAGGATCATCAAGTTTGGGCACTTCCTCCGACGATAAGACGGTCAGCGTAAATCCATATTGGCCAAGGCCAAGAATTTCCTCGTCCATCACGAAAGAATGCTCCCCTCCAAACCAATCTGAAAACGTTGTCTGCGCACATTTGCGAGTTGCAGTAAGTGCCTGATTTGGAGCCTTATTGAACTGAGCAGTCGCTGAGCTTGGAAGTGCCGAACCTTTTCTCAAAAAGCGTGGTCTGAAATCTTTGAGGCTTTCTGACATAAATGCGTAAGCAATGGTATCAGCGGAGCTAACAACAATTGCGATGGGATCTCGGCTGCATTCAGCCGTACGAATTGCTGCGGCAGTAACAGAACATTCTGCAATAGAACTTAACTCTAATATGGAGCCCAGGCCGGGAGGATTCTGATTTATATGTGTTCTCACCAGATGTTCGGGCATCAGAAGGCCCGCAGCAAAGTGATCCGCTTCAAGTTCGATAGAGGAATCTCCTTGGGTGAAGCCAGCTTTAGAGACGTGCGCCCCACCTTGTTCTTGAATTGCTTCAGGGTGTCCGGGCAAAAAGAAATGCCCCAGCTCGTGAGATATAGTGAAATTTATGAAGCCTTCATTTTCAATATTTGTCGCGTGAAAAATTATGGCCTGGTTGTTCACAAAAATGATTCCGCCACTTACCCCCGCGATGTCAGGCGGCTTAGCTTCAATAAGGATATTGTGTTTACTTGCTATGGTACGCGGGCAGATGGGAAAGCTGTCGAAGCCAGCTTCCTTTGCAATCCGTTCACCTTCCTGTTTCGCCATCTTTAGCTGGAAGCGCTCGGCCATTACTCTTCCTCGGTTTTCTGAATACGAGCATTGATGATTGACTGAATAAAATCTCTATCATCAGCCGTAAGTTTCTCCTCGTTTCGAAAGGCGGTTGTGGCTCCCTGAATATTGGCTGCTTTACCAATCAAATAATCAGACGAAACACCGAGCGCATTTGCTAGCGCCAGAATGTTAGCGAACGACGGTTTACGCCTTTTCCCTTCGAAATGGGCAATAGCAGAGGGCTGCAGCCCTGCTTTGCGTGCAAGTTCGGACTGATTAAGCCGTCTTAGTTCTCTTGCTTCAGCTAGTCGGGTTGCAAAGATTTCACCAGGGCGGGATGGACTTGACATGACTACTCCGTATTTGTTACGATGACGAAATCGTCACAATTGCGTGGCGATATTTTTTGAGCCGCACCTATGACAAAACGTCACAAACAATATGACGACAGGGCGTTTTTGTCAACGTGTTATGCAGGAAGAGGTTAGTAAAATGTCTAAAAATCAACATGTTACGCCAAGGCAAGGCCAATGGGCTGTCCAGGGCGAAGGAAATTCCCGGGCAACGTCCATTCACGACACGCAGGCTGAAGCTATTGATGCTGCCCGCGAAATTGCTCGCAACCAGCAAAGTGAATTGCTGATTCATGGCCGCGATGGACGCATTCGCGCTCGCGACTCATACGGCAATGACCCTTTTCCACCCAAGGGATAATAGGAGGCCTGACATGGTACGCATTGATATGAAGTTTAACGGTAAACACATTACAAGCTCGCAGCAGCTTGAACGCGAAATGAAACGATCGTTTGAAAAAACGATTGAGCAGGGAATCCGTAGGGCTGCGGGTCCGGGCGTTAGAGTGAAGAAAACCCGGAATGGCTTTGAGGCTGAAGGCTCTCCCGAACAGATCGAACGGATGAAACGGCGCTTGCGTTAGGTCGGGCGTGTGATCAATTCACTTAACTGATGGAAAGCCAAATAGCAGGAGAAGTCAAAATGACAAAAATTGTTGGCAAAAACGACGGCCCTGGAGGTCGTAATGAACACTATGATATTGGTGCACGAAAAGATGTACCGCGCAGGAATGTTGTCGCTGAAATCAAACGCGGCGAACATCCAGATGCACATGTTGTCAAAATCAACGGCCGTGAGTATGCGCGGGACAATCCGGATCGTTCCACCGAGGATAATGTAAACAGGCGGCGTTAAACCGCCTGTTTAGTAAATCACTCTTTCGTCAGCAGATAAATCGCTCTTTTTGATGTGGGTGTTCTTGTCAACCATCCTCACCTGCCATCTGTTTCCATGACATAATGTAGCCAGGGATCTCTCGTCTTTTGGGCGATGCTAAAAGCATAGAGTTGTCTTATAATTCATAGGCCAATAAAGTGGCCAATTTCTCTGACATAAACGCCTATTTAAAAATATAACATAATGATATATATGTACTTATTACTTGTTTAAAACCGGACAGATAAGCGGCCAAAGATATGGACAAGGAAATGCCCGTAGATCGAGGTGAAGCTGTTACAAGTATGGAGCCCATGCTTGTGCCTGAAAGCTCTAAACACCGGGGGGAATTGGCTGATCTCGCTTTGGAGCTGACCGCTAAATCGACAGGCCTGCGGCGGAGCCTGCCCGACGGCGTGGTTACCGCCTTGTCCGATCTCGTACGTGCCATGAACTGCTATTACAGCAATCTTATTGAGGGACATGATACGCACCCGGTCGATATCGAACGCGCAATGAAAAAAGATTATAGCGCCGACCCCCAACAGCGTGATTTGCAACTTGAGGCTGAAGCCCACATTGCTGTGCAGAAATGGATTGATGAAGGTGGCCTGAATGGTAAAGCGACTTCAGCAGCAGGCATCTTGGAAATCCATCGCCGTTTCTGTGAATTGCTCCCGAAGGAGCTGCTGTGGGTAGAAGACCCAGTCACGAAAGGTAAGATCGAGGTCGTACCGGGGAAAATTCGTGATCGAGATGTAGAGGTCGGACGGCATATCCCAATCAGCCCAGGGGCCCTGCCTCGTTTCATGAAGCGTTTTGAGGCTTCGTATGAAAAGCTGGGTAGGTTGGATTCCATCATTGCCGCCGCCGCCGCACACCATCGACTTGCCTGGCTTCACCCATTCTTGGATGGCAACGGACGTGTATCTCGTTTGATGTCTTATGCCATGCTGCGTGATGCGCTCGATACAGGCGGCATTTGGTCAATTGCGCGTGGACTTGCCCGCAATGTCGAAACCTACAAGGCGCATCTGGCAGCTTGCGATCAACCCCGACGCAATGACCTGGATGGCCGTGGAAACCTGAGCGAAGAATCGCTCGCGGAGTTTGCCAAATTCTTCCTGAAGGCCTGCATTGACGAGGTTAGTTTTATGGAAGAGCTGGTTCAGCCAGACCGGTTGCGGGATCGCATGTTGATTTGGGTGGAAGAAGAAATCCGCGGAGACCGTCTGCCGGCCAAGTCCGGAAATGTCATGGAGGCGGTTCTGTTTCGGGGTGAACTGCCACGCGGTGATGTCGGCCCACTCTTGAACGCCAGTGAACGTACCGCGCGGCGCATTACGTCGGCTTTGCTGGATCGAGGGGTACTCACAAGTGCAAGCACACGGGCGCCACTGCGGCTTACATTCCCAGCTACATTGGCAGGCAGATGGATGCCAGGCCTTTTCCCGGACAAAACATGATATAGGCGGCAGTGCTACGCAGCGTCAGCAGCCTCAACCAAGGCTAATAGAGCGGCTTTTCCGAGGGCGGATTTTCAACTGGCTTGACGTTCGAGGGGCGAAAAATTGGCTCAGGGTCTTGCATTTCTTGTTCAAGCCACCTGGTGCGATCTTCACTCAGGAAATACTGTGCCAAGTCTTGCATCCATCCATCTCTGTCGGCCAGGTCTTGCAGGACTTTCGCATTTGCTGGCCGGTCAGCCCAAGCCCCAATCTCGTGCAGTCGTTCGAGAGACATAAGATGTGGTTTTGACGGTTGGCCTACCGCACCTTCAAGCGCTTGAATAATGGCTAGGCCGTATGGATCTATGTCACCCCAATGGAACCAGTCGAGGCCAGCGCTTATCAGCTTCTCAAGGATAGAAGCTGTCTCCACTGACGCAAAACCCCCGGTATAGAGAACGATCACTTCGCGCTCCGGCACCTCGACAATATGCCTATAGAAGCTCTCCCAGTTTTCGATTGTCAAAACGGCCTTCACTGCTAGCGCTGGCGAAAAGGCGCCATTTGGTGGCAAACCGACAAACGGGACTTCGCCAACGTCTATCCCTGCGTGGCCGTCATATACCGCCTTAAGTTGCCCTGAGACGAATACAGGCGCGGCTGGGGTCCCGAGTCCAAACTTGCTCAGAAAATCTGGTGCAGTTTCCGGCTCAAAGCCATAATAGGCAACCAACAATCGTTGTATCTTGCTCTGGTGGTCTCCGACGAACTTGCTGTCCCTGACAGATTCAGTGCTGAACTTCCTGATTGTTTTGCCTCCGCCCTTGCCTGCAATGAGTGAGGTGGCCACTGTAACGACCTTTGAAAGGGCTAAGGCGTTGTCAATACGGTAGCCATAGAAAGATTGACCTGTGCGCCACTTCTCGGCTGCTGCTCGGATTACCCAGTCTTGAAAGTTGCGGGCCTCTGCTCGGTCTGCGTAGATATGAGAAATAGAGGCCAAACCGCGTTCGATGCGGTCGCCAAGCAAGGACCTACTCAACTGTTCGTTCAATGATTCCAAGTCTGCGACCTTGTACCGCTCAATGACATGAGCTTGGTCCCGGCGCCTACCAAAGACTGGTTTTAGCGCCCGCGTCTGGCATAGATGCTCCAGCGCCGCATCTGTGCGCTCCCGTTCCTGCCCGATTAAGGTCGGACTAGGGGACTTTAGTGTGGGCTCCCTCGCGCCGCTCCATGTGGCACGCTCATATTTGTCAGCAAACTTGCAGAGTTCGCGCTGCAGGGCCTCTGGAAGATCAATCGTCGTCACGCGCAAATGCCTCTAGTGATCTTTCGTTGGGGTCTGATGCCTTGATTTCTGCATGGAGCCGGTTCTTTGGATAGAGAATGTCAAGCATCGCATTGTTTTCAATCTTCACAATATCGATGACGGTGTCACATCGGCTTTGGAAGGTGCTTCTTTCCTTACCTGGCGCCGCCATGATGGGCTGAAGGCCAATGCTGACGAGAAAGTCAATGAACCGCCGCATGTTCGGGCTATCGGTCTTGTTCATCACCTCATCGAGACAAATCAAGCCCATTCCGAGCGAGTCATGGGTGTTAATGCTCCTGCCGTGATAGAGCGAAGACATGGCAGATGCCAGTACAACATAGTAGGGGGCCTGTATCTCTCCTCCGGAGCGGGTGCCAACGCCGTGCGTAAAGGTTGTCTTTTTCCTAAAGACCGTTCGACCCGTCTCGGACTGCTCGTAGCGACCAATCTCTAGCTCAAAGTCATAAAAGGTGAGCGGGTCGGTAAATTCATCATACTCGAACTCTGGAGAGGAGATCAGCAGCTTCAGTTTCTCAAGCGCTTCCACATCATCCTCTTCAAGGTCTTTGATATCGTCGGGATTCATCGAGAGGCTAAGCTGAGCGCCATCACCACCGATCCGGTCCGCCAATTTTGTGAGAGGAAGGTAATCTGCCTTGCATTTCATGACGAACCGATAGTGTTCTCCATGGAAGGGGCTTTTGCGGAGGCTATTGTTGATACTGTTCCGCCGGATATCGATCTCCTGAATTCGGCCATGAAGCTCGGTCAAATACCGCCCCTGCAGCATCTCATCGACTTGCACGAGCGCTTCCGCCAGCTTGGCCTCATAATCGAGAAGGACATGATCCTTCAGTTTTGCATGGCGTCGAGACACGTGGTCATGGATATCTGCCCGGCGAGTTTCAAAGTCCAGTATTGGGTCCTGTTGGAAATCGCGGACATAGTTTGCATAGTCCTTGACGATCCTTGCCCCGGCTGCCTCAATCTCAGGCTCTAGCCTTTGTTTTTCCTGATCACACACCGTTGTGCTTCCAGCCAGAGCGGTCTCCAGTGATTTTATCCGCGCGGCAACCGAAAGGGCTTGGGAAGAGCGAGCTTGCTTCTGCTCCAGATTTCGCTTGAAAAGTGCTGAGAAGCTCGTCATGGCAAAGTCAGCTGCGGCTGGCCGTTTATTCAGCTCCAAACGGGTGCGATAGCTCTTGAGCTCAGGCAAATATTTGAGAATGCCCCGCTGAGTATTGAATGTTTCCTTAGCCTTTTCATAAAGGTTCTGGTCTCTCTCCAATTCCTTTCGTGCCTCACCAATCTCCTGTTCAAGTGCCTGAAACTCGGTCTGTAGGTCTGCGTCGACACTTGCAAACGCGACTTCAATCTGTTTCTGGATTGATGCTCTTTCGTTCGCGATGTCATCTATTTCTTCGCAAATCTTACGAATGCGGCGCTCTTGCCACCGATCATGGGCTGTAATGAACCGCTTGGCTGTGGCATGATCGGTTTCAATTCTCGTGACTTCATGCATCGCCTTCTTAAGCTGGCTCTGAGCTTCATAGAAGCTTTCCTGAAGCCTTGCCGCCATTTGTGGCGATGTGCTGGAAGATAGCAGGGCACCAACTGCAGGCCTGATCCTTGACACCATGCCTCCACTCTGTGTCGTAAAGTCTCGGGTCAGAACCCTTGCATGAAGTTCAAAGTCTTCGCTGTCTTCAACACAGATGATATCGCCGTAGCGGTCATCCAGGATTGCCCTGACGGTCGGATCGGTCGCTGTAATTTTGCTGGCGATGCTATTGGGTTTTGCGCTCCGCCCCTTGGTGACCGACCAGGCGCTGTTTAGCACTTTTACAGCCCGGAAGGGGCCAGTGTTCGGATGGCGGCGATATGCACTGATGACTCCGATTGCCTGATCAGGGCGAGGAACAATTGCAAACCTGTCTTGTCCTAGATATGCCTCGATCACGTCTTGCCACTCTTCATCAACGTCGTCGACAAGCTCGAACAGTAGTTTTGTATCAAGGCTGTCCCTTCGGAGGCTTTCCTGAAACGTTGAAATTGCCTCTGGAACCCGAACACTGGAGCGACCTTGAGTATTTCTGAGGCCCTCAAACTCCTTCAGTTGTATTTCAGCCGCTTCCGCTTCAGCAAAAGCCGTCTGAAGCTGAGCCTTGATATCTGTCTCGAGCGCAGAAAAACTCCTGACGCCCTCCAAGCTATGGTCAACGGCATCCGCTTCAACTGCACTGGCGGGCAGGGGAGACATCGTTTTGGCTACGGTATTGATCGCTTCGAATAGAGGCCGATGGTTTTTGATATAGTGGGCATTCTGCTGCAACCCCACAACGCCCTTGATAGCCGTGTCGAAGCGCTGAATTTCACCCCTCAATTCCCCTGCGGCTCTAATTTTTTGTTCGTCCTGAAGCCGTAGCTTTTCGACCATGTCATTGACGCCAGCCTCGTTCAGCCTCTTTTCCATGGCATTTCGCTGGGCGAGGCGTTGTTCAAGCGCATTTTGCCCATGCTGAAGAAGTACCTCCCTTGCGCGGTAGTCAGCCTCAGCCTTGATCATGTTCTCACGGGTTTCACGAAACCTGAGATACTCCTCAATGTTTAGCGCTCGACGCTTGAACCATTCACAAGCCTCGATCTGCCGTCCCTTGGTTTCGTATGAGGTGCAGACATCGATCAGTCCGCTCAGGACGTCAATCTCGTCCTGTATCCGTTCAACCTTATTCTTGAGCGCGGTATAGCGTTCATAGCTTTCTCTGAAGTCGCCGACATCGATGTAGGCGGGGTCAAAGACATAACGCCTTGCGAAGTCCGAGATGTTCTTGATCTCTTTCAAGGACGCCGCCGCCAGGAAGCCTTTCCTGACCCGCTCGGGCTCAGCATCCATTCTGAATTTCTGGCCTTGCAGCGCTGTCAGATAGTGCTTTAGGAACTTTCTCTTCTCGTGCTTGCTATAGGTTTCGACCTGAAGCCCTTCAGTTTGAAGCCTGTCGGTCGTTTCTTGAAAGAACACAGGTGAATACTCGTCCTCGTCAAAGTCATCTACGAAGTCGTCAGTCTTGAGAACGCGTCCTTTAACAATGAAAAGGGCCTCAATATCATATTTGTCTTGCCCAGGTGCGGTAGAAATCGCAAACCCGATGGATACTTCCTCCTGCGTAACAGTGTGCTTGAAACCGAGGGAGAATCGGGTGAGTGTGCCGTCCTCATCAGAGCGCCTATAGCCGTAGTCATCCAGCTTCCCAAGGGCGTAGTCCTTTACAGAGCGACCGCCAAGGGCTTTGCTGGCGCCACCACGAGCCAGGGCATTGAAGTCCATTTTGCTTTCGTCGAGGGCGGAAATGACAGCCAGTATGCCATCTTGGATCGACGACTTGCCTGCTCCGTTGGCGCCTGTGATCGCGATCGCACCGCGGACAGGCAGGTCTTCCCTGTCCAACAGGTACCAATTCACGATGGCGATATGGACCAGCTCAAAAACCTTTGGGTGGTCAGCAAGAGACCGCGCATTGTAAATGTGGGTAGCTGGCAATCCGGAAGATTTTCTTGGCTCAAGGTTTGGTTTTTCATCCATCTCGCTATTCCTCGCCGTCATGCTGTTCTTGCGCAGGTTTCTTAAGTGCTGCTTCCTTCTCAGCCTGTTCTTTCGCCTCTATGGCCGCTTGGCCAAAACTGCCGTGATATCTTTCAGCAAGCTCCCGCCAATTATCACCAATGATGTGTAGGATCGTCGGAGCTACTTCGATGACGGCATCCTCCTCTTTGATCTCGTCCAGGGACCCGACAACAATCCGATGTTGTTTTGCCCAGCGAAGGTCCTCAACAAAGTGCGGGCTCCATTCGAACTTCTGGCCCAGACCAGTCTCAAGAATCTCGATCACATCTTTCATGGGAATCTGTGCCACCATGCCTCGCCGGTAATGCCCACCACTTGCAGCATCGGCAAACGCGATCCGTAAGGCCAAGAGAATCTGGGTTCTTGACTGCGACACGCGCAGGCGTCTGGGGCCGCGGGCCTCACTTGCGTGGTCAATCGGCACTAGGCCAACAAGGCCCTTCTCTGGGTCGATGATTAGCCGGCGCCCGAAGGCGTAAGCCAGCATGTCGAAATACTGGGGATATCGAGCGACAATCTCGTATTTCGCCCGGTCAAGCTTGACTTCTTCCAACAGAAACTGCTTCTCGAAAAGGTGCTGGGCTGTTTTCTGAAGGTCTGATTCGTCGATTTTCAAGTTGCGGCGCGCTGCCTTTTCCAGCAATTCTTCGGCTTCTTCAAACAGCATAGCATCAGCCATATTTTCCCCCATCCTTGTGTCTTGGTGTGATCGTAAAGTGCCGGAAGATAGCGAAGTCGTTTTCGCCCAGTTCCTCTCGGTCAATCTGATAGTCTTCCCTAAGGACCCCCTCGAAAACCGTTTCAAGGCTTCTGAGCTGATCAAAAAGGATAAAGTCGCTCAGTCCATCCACCTTCATCTCGGCGCTCCGAAAAGGTTCACCCTTGCAAATGGTTTTCTCAATGATAGTGCGGGCGATCTCCGGATCTCCCTCCAGAAACAACTCCCACTGCCTGATAGCCCTGATCCGCCTATCCGCCGCTTTGTTCCGTTTTTGCCGCCTCTGCCGTTTTGGCACGACCAAGCGTTTTCTTGCAGCGGGAAAGGTGAGGCAGGCGTCGTCGATAAGGGACCACCCTTCAGACAGGAACGGCCACGGGAATAACTCCTGCATTGTCTCGCTGACAAGCCCGGCTCGCCCCCGAAAGTCAAACTCGTTTTCCTCGACAGGGTGGCGGGAGATATTTGCCAACACCAGGCGCAATTTTTCCGTATCGGTTGGTGCTGATAGCTCCATATATTTGGTTGTATTATCGATTCGGGTCTCAAGCTTTCGGCGATTTGTGTCAACCTGGCGCATCAGCGCAGGGACGATATCAAAGGCACGGGATATGAAGCTCAAAGAGACATTGATCACATCAATGGCTTCCATCTCGCCATACTTACTTGCCTTTGACAAGGAACGCCCAAGCAACATCACAGCGCTACGGTCCGATCTCAGCTCATTGCAGAGCTCGATGATCCGCGTCCGATACCGTATTGGGTGGTTTTGGGTAACAAGCGGCGCAATTTCCTTTATCAGGATATTGTCGAAAAATTCCCGCATCAGCAGATGAATGTTGGATTTAAGATCCTTGTTAGTGAAGAACTGCTCTTCAATATCGATGAGGGAGGCGCTGAGGGCTTTCAGCTTCTTCACTAATTCGCGAGACTGTTTCTGTGCAGACAGACACGCATGAGGATCGCTCTTGTTTACCGTAGTCTCAAGGCTCGATAAAATGCCTGCAAGGTCAATGGTAAAGTCTTCCGACAAAGCAGAGCGCAGCCCCATAAAAAAATCAAGGATGGAGTGTGCAACGGCTGTGAACTGAACATACTTTTTACCAAGGTCTCTTGTGATCTTGAGCCACTTGTAGGACGTCACCAGTTTACGGAAGAACTCATGCCCCTCGGTTTCGGGACTGGATGGAGCACCGTCCCTATCCAGGGTTTGCTGAAGGTGTTCCGGAAGTGTGCGAATCTCTGAGATAAGAAACGCCCTGACTTCTGACGCGAGCGGCACCTCTAGATCTGCATCATCGCCATAATAGACATTATATAATCGTTTGATCAGGTATGCATTGATATGACGTCTAGGGCCTGAAAATACCCGAAAAAAGTGATCTGGGATTACCTCAAAAAGCACTTAGAGGCCTTTCTGTAGTCGGCCAAGCGTGTTCTGAAATTAATATATTAAGTGAACACAGCTGAGATTTTGCCAAAAATGATAGTATTACGATCATTGCTAGGGTCAAAACGTCACAAATAATATATCTGTGGTTGATTTTGGCAACTTATTATTTTGCAACTTTCTGATGATATAAATAGTGAGGCCGGTTTCTAATAGAACTCACCATTGCTTATGTCCGGGCAGAGGATAAATTGAAGTATTTCACTTTTGAGGCTTATTAAGGGAGCCATTCTACAGGGCTGCTTTTCCTTCCGAGAGAGGACCTTAAGGTTTTCCTGTCAGACGTCTCAAATTCGCCAAAAAACGGAAGCTAGCAGGCCGCATTGGTTTCGAGCGTATCGCTCCGCGATTGGCATACGTCTGCAGCCAATCGGTGTGGTCAAATCGGTTGAGCGCTTTATTCGTCTTTCTCATGCCGGATTTGGCCAACCAAATAGACGCTTCTACCTCTGAGAGCCTTCATTTTCCCCACGCCGCATGGAAAGGACAAGGCGAAGCCCTATCGAAGCAGCAATTGTCGTGACAATAGCGACGAGGACGATGGACGAAAACAGATTGGCAACAACCGGCGACGTCTGATCACCTCACGCGAAAAGTCCGGCCCTGAGTGCGATGCCGGCGATAATCAACTCCACCGCCCCGCGCGCGCTCATGGCCATGCCGAGGGCTAGTGCGTCGCGTGACTGAAGACCAAGAACCATAGCGGGCAGTGCAGCGCCGACAAGCTTTCCCAGGAAAGCAATCGCGATCAACGCAGTCAGGAAATAAGGGACCTCAGTTATGGCGCTGAAATCGAGTTCCAGCCCAATTGAGGTAAAAATGGGCGCCAAAAATCCCATCGTGGCTGGCCCGTGTTCCGTTAAGCGATTATATGGTTGCAGGAAATGAAACCCTTTACGCCGAGGCAAGCGCAAGTGTGGCACTCAGTTTCATTCGATTCAAGGTCGGTTTCAGAGGCGCCCTGACGGTAATCATAGCGGTCTGATGACCCTTGGAGGCGAAACCCAATCCGAGTGGTCAGCCTTGGCTTGCAATTTGAGCGGGGCTCACACAACACGAATTGTTTTTGCCGAGTTGCGCTGTATGCGACGAAAAGTCTTTGACCCTCCCGTTGCTGGACCCCCCATAATCCAGACAGCTGTTGTTTCGAAACCGCATGAAACGACAGCCAGATGAAGTGGAGAGGCGTGTGCCATGGGGTTCGTTGCGCTAACAGCAACAATTCACAAACTGAAATGCGGCGCTGTTGAAAAGCGTCTGCAGGAAATTGGTGTGCCGGGCATGAGTGTGTCAGAGACAAGAGGCTTTGGTGACTACAAGAACTTCTTTCAAAGTGACTGGATGGGTGCTTACGCGCGCCTGCTGGTCTATGTGCCGCAAGAAGAGGTTGAGCGCATCGCTGAGGCGATTATGGACGTGGCTCACACGGGGCTGGACAGTGATGGTGTTATCGCAATCAGTCCAATAACGCGCCTATTCCGAATATCCGACAAGACAGAGATCACAGCAGACTAGTCGAGTGGAAGAGTAAGGTTGGCAATATGAACAAAATGACGGTCACAGTTCTGGTGGCATTTGCAGTTATCGCGTCGCTCTTTTTCCTGTTCATGGATTTAGAAGAAACGACAAAACAGCAGGCGTTAGCTCTAAAGCTGACACCTGACGATGCCTCTGTCGTCAAGATGGGGCAGTCGCTTTACGAAACTCACTGTGCCGCATGCCACGGTGCAGAGTTGCAGGGAGAGCCAAACTGGCGCACGCGCAAGCCAAGCGGACGCCTGCCTGCGCCACCACACGATGCCAGCGGGCACACTTGGCATCACCCGGATCATATTCTGTTTGCAATAACAAAGTTTGGGCCTGCGGCTGTGGCGGGCGATACGCGCTATGAAAGCGATATGCCTGCCTATGCGGATGTGCTGTCTGACGAGGAAATACTTGCGATTTTATCCTACATCAAAAGCACCTGGCCTGACCATATTCGCATGAGGCACGACCTTATGAGGCAGGGAAGCGAGAGCGATGATTAGCAACTTTATGGCGGTGGCAGCAATCAGGGAGATTTATAATGGGCGAAGCAAATAGGGCTCACGACAAGAACAGTGTCAATCTGTACGCTAACTTGGACAAATCGTGAACACTTGGCTCTTTGATGTCATGCCGCCCAGTTTATTCCTGGCGGTGCTTTCCTTAGTTCCCGGAACAAGCCCGGTTCCGGATGGTCTTCCCGCCATGTATATATGCCCGTCAGATTGATATGCTCCCAGGATATCGGTGATACGTGTTTCAGGAGTTCGTCGGGAACATACGTGCCGTCCATTTTGAGCTGTGCCACGCACCGCGCCAGATAGACTGTGTTCCAGTACACAATGGCGCTTACCACAAGATTCAGGCCCGACGCCCTGAATGCCTGACTATCGAATGAGCGATCCCGGATTTCTCCGCGTTCATGGAAGAAGACGGCCCGCTTAAGTTTATGGGCGGCTTCCCCTTTGTTTAATCCGCCCTGACACCGGCGTCGCAGCGCGGGGTCGCTATACCATTCGATCATGAACAGGGTGCGTTCCAGTCTCCCCAGGTCTCTGAGTGCCCGCGACAATTGGCTTGCCTTTGGAGACGCCGATAGCTTCTTGAGGATCTTGGAAGGTGCGACGACCCTCTCGTCCAACGACACCGCCAGATGCAAGAGATCGTTCCAATTTTCCCTGACCAGCGGGATATTGACCCGGTGTCCGATATGTTGCCTGAGGAAGGGATAGCTGCCCGCATCTTCGATAGTATGAAACTTCCTGCCCTTTAAATCTCTCAGACGCGGCGCAAACCGCTTGCCCAGCAAGCAGAAAAGACCAAAAACATGGTCACTGGCGCCACCCGTATCCGTATAATGTTCACCGATCTGCAAATTGGTTTCATGATCCAACAGGCCATCCAGCACATAGGGTGCCTCGCTTTCGGCAGGACTGATCGGCAGGATGCTGTAATAGCCATACTGATCGGACAAATGGCTGTAGAATTTTCCTCCTGGTTCCCGGCCATAATGCATATTCACATCGCTGCGCAGTCGGGCTCGATCTCCCGCCCGGTAGAACTGGCCATCCGAAGAGGAGGTTGTCCCAGCACCCCATACGCGGCTATGGGGGTGGGCTGCATGCGCATTGGTGATAACAGCTTGTGCGCGCCGGTAGGTTTCCGGCCGCATATGAAACAGCCTGGCCCAGGCAATCTGGCGCTCGCTGACGTTGGAGGACGCGCCGGCCATGCGAAGCATGCCCATGTTGGTCGCGTCTGCCAACACGGCTGCCTGTATTGCAGGCGTTTGCCTGACGGGTTGTTGCGTCCGCAAATGGGTAAAGGCATCTGAAAACCGTAACCAACCGTTAACCTCGGCAAGCAAGTCGGTGATATGGATACGAGGCAGCATCTGGTTGAGCCGCCATTTGAGTTCATCTGCCGACGCTGGCACGTCACTGGTGAGCGGAGAGACAATCAGTTCACCGTTCACAAGGCGCACGCCTTCCAATTTATTGTTGCGAGCCCGATAGGCCAGACGCTTCAGCCGGAAGTCCAGCACCCGCCTGGTTTCGCCATGCCATGCGTCAAAGTCTGTCGGCACCCCAAGCTGCAAGCTGCCCGTTTCCTTTTTCACTTCAAACTCAGGCTTGGGTATGAAATCATCCCCGACGGGGCGGTACTGTGTGCTGCCATCCACCCAGATATCGCCGGAACGCAAGCGTTCCCTGAGTACCGAAAGCGTGGCGATTTCATACAGGTGCTTATCCGGGCTACCCTTTGCCATGATCAGCGTGCGTTCCTTCCTACGAAGATGGTTCATGGGAAAAATATCAGGTAAGGATCTGCGGCCATTTCGGTTCAACTGCTTCAGGAGGTCAATGGCGCTCAAGAGCGGGTCAAGGGTACGCCCCGATTGGAAGGTGAAGGTCTCCAGAAACTGAGGCGCATATTTTCTCATGCCGTAATAGCGCTCAGCCGCGATGACGAGGGCAGGCTGCTCCGCTTCCGTCACCATGGCATCTAGATTGGGCTTTGCACTGACCAGCCGTTGCCAGCCCACTGTTTCTTCCAGAACTGTAAAGGCATCGAGTTTGTTTTCACTTGCTGCAATGAGGGCATTCAGCGTATCGCGGAAAAGCCGAAGTGTCTGGTTCGTTTCCTTGCGCTTGTCGATATGACGTTGTTTACTTTTTGCGATCGCACGGGAGAATAATCGCCCGATCAGTTTGGTAAACATGCTGACGGCTTCGTCGGTGAGCGTTTCCGAGAGAGAGATGATCTGTGCCGCTATTGTGGCCCGTCTCCGGTTGACATTAAAATCCGCTGCGAGCCAACTGGGGGTCACCTTGCCTTCGCGCACGATCTGTTTCCAGCGATCGGGATGGATGCGGGCCTTGCATGACATATCGATCTCAAGGGAACGGACAAATTCAAGCCGTTCCATGAGCGCGACAAGATTGTCGGCTCCCGGCGATTCCGAGTGGGATCGCAGCCAACCGAACCGCGTCTGCCGGATTTGTGGGTCGTACTCCAAAAGCCTGTCGATCTTGAACAATTGGTCTTCATTCAACCCGTCCAGCACGGCTGCATTAGTACGAGCCCTCGCGATGGCACGGGCAGCACGGCCCAGTCGGTCGAGCTTTCGGAAGCTTGGCAGCAAGACGGACTGGTTCCGAAGAGCCTGAACCATAGCTTCAGCGATTGCCAGACCATTGTCCGTTTTCTCCGCGGCATCAAGCCCGGCCGTGAGCGCGATGCGTTGATTGGGGCGGGTTGCCGGAGACAGGTTAAGATATTCCTGAATCTGGATGGCGTGCTCCCGGCGGGTTTCATCGCGGCGGGCATAGTCCGCGAATGCTGCTGGGTCGATACCAAGCTGGCCTGCGATGAACGCAAGGGTTTCCCTTGGCGGCGCCTCACCCGGTTGCAAAGCCCTGCCGGGATAGCGCATCAGGCATAGCTGTACCGCAAAACCTAGCTGGTTTTCCGACCGGCGTTTTGAGTTGATGCGGTCAATATCCACCATGTCGAACAGATAATGCTGGATCAGGCTTTCCTCGTCCGCCGGCACACCCATCAGCTGATGCCACTCGTCTTCTTTCAACAAAGGTCGATGCGCCATGTTCCTTCCTCCCGCAGAATGCCACCCTAGCCAATGTCAAACAGGCTCTCTGAAAACAGGTGTTTTGTACAGGCATACTATCAGGATTTTTGTCGAAGCCGCCTATCGAAGATTGAGGGTACCGCAACTGCCGTGAAACGCCGAATGGTGTTGACAATGGCTCACCCTGGAGAGGGGCTGCAATTTCTTACATGACCGACCGTTTCACTGTGATCGGCCTACCATTCCCTCATGACCCTATGCAGCCAGTTTAGTCAGGCAAGAGTGATAGCACACAAACGTGATTTAGGTGCAATCTGCATCATTGCTATGATGCCGCTGATAAAGCTGATTTCTCAACATTTTGCAGCCGTAGTCCTCTTCGCCTTTGTGGCGATGATTACGGACTTGGCCGGGCTGTATGAAGCTGTGGCTGTTGACGACACTAACACCCCGGTAATGACTGGCTGCCACAGCACCGAAACCCCCGCCGATTGGGAACATGACGAGCCCTGTGATCCTGATAGCATCTTGCCTTGCCATATGTGTGCGGTGCTCGACCCTATGATCGCTAGCGTATCACCAGACGATCATGAGGCGCTTAACCCCGCAGCTCTGGCAGCTCTTGAAGATACGCTTACCACGTCGGACCCCGACCCTCCCAAACCTTCGCTCCTCTGAACCGTTTGAACGCGCGGTCATATTTTGGCCGAGCCATGTGTTTTCAGTGGAGGAAGAAATCCATGCAACCTGTTTCCAAAGCGTGCGCTGCCATATATGCGGAGCGGCAGCACGCGGTCATCGGGGTTAGCCCCTTCAATAGCTATTTTTCTGAAGAGCGCTTAAGGGCCCTGTTCACCTGGGCCAATGAGACCTTTGAGGCATTCCATATCTTTGTGCCCGATACAGCCACCAGATACACGCTGGAGGCCGTCGGCTATGACCCGGTAAGGGCAAAAAAGAAGGCTCGCCGCCAGTGCCGTTATCTATTGAATAAAATAGAGCGTGCAATCGCATACACAGCACCGGAGTTGGACATGTCCATTGTCCTCACAGGTGACATACTTGGTGCAAACAACAGATATCAAAGTCTGTTGGCACACGTTGAGCGGAAGTTTGCCAGCGATGCTGATTTCAAGCGCCAATGCCTGGAATGCTCCCACTGGGTACTCGAAAATCAGGTGGAAGATGTAAACAGCATTGATGACAGTGCGTTAATGCATGCGGTCAAATATTTGCTGGCCGAAATGCCCTTGTTTATGGATAGCGCCAGCATCATTGGCGTGTCCTCATCTGTCTTCTGCTATCACCAGTGTCCGGCAATCCTAAGAGCCCTGTATGAAGACAGGTCCGATGGCCTTATCGACGAACAGCAGGGTTTTCTGATTGTCGACGAGATAGCGCTCGCCGCTCAGGCAGCGTAATTCATGGGGGCATTCAAGCGGGTGCCCCTACTCATCCAGCAGCCGGTCGATGATGACACAATCGGGCGTGTCGCCGCCGCTGCATTCCGACGCCATGCTTTCAAGCGCTTTTTGAAGTTTGAGAAGATCCGCCACTTTGCTTTTGATCAGCGCTACATTCGCAAGTGCCATGCCTTTCACATCATCGCAGGCATAGGTGCCGTCCACCATCTCCAAGAGGCCTGCTACTTCCCGATTGGTAAAGCCCAGCTCGCGGGACCGGCGGATGAACGTCAACCGCTTCAGATGATCCGGGGAATAGCATCGATAGCCCGAGGCCGTGCGCGGCGGGTCGGGCATCAGGCCGATCTTTTCGTAAAAGCGGATGGTCTCCAGGTTCACGCCCGCCTCTTTAGCAATCGCACCTCGCGTAAAATCACGTTTTTGAGAAGCAGCCATTTTGTTCTTGAGCCTGTAATTATTACAGGGTGTAGCTTAGCGCAAAAGGTCGAGCATGTGCAAGTACGCAGCACGGCAAGTGATAGATAAGTAGAAAGAGTATTTTATGTCAGAGTTGGAAGCTGCGGATAGCAAGAAGAACTGGTTGGCGGGTGTCGGCGCTGTTGGGGCGATATTAGCGTCTTCATGTTGCATCCTGCCGTTCGTCTTTCTGATGCTGGGCGTAAGCGGTGCCTGGATCGGGAATCTGACAGTGCTGGAACCCTATAAGAACTATTTTGCGGCGGTGACGCTGATCTTCCTCGGCGTCGGCTTCTGGCAGGTTTATGTCAAACCCAAAAAGCAGTGCGAGGAAGGCTACTGCGCAACGCCAAAGTCGGACCGGGTCATTAAAATCATTCTATGGGCGTCAACCATACTGGTTCTGCTGGCACTAACCGTCGACTTCTGGGCGCCCATTCTTGGCAGCTATATCTGATACGGAGTAAGCAAGATGAAACATATATTGAAAGCAACCATCGTAGGCCTCGCGCTTGGTCTAGCCATCCCCGCCGGGGCAAACGCCCATGACACGCAGAAGGCTGCGGATCATGCCACGCAGAAGACAGTTACTTTCACCATTGAGAAAATGACCTGCGCCATGTGCCCGATCACCGTGCGCAAGGCCATGGAGAAAGTGGCAGGCGTGCTATTTGTCGAAACCGACTATGACAGCAAAACCGCGACCGTAGTCTTCGACCCGTCAAGGGTGAACACCGACGCCATTGCCGCCGCTTCCACAAATGCAGGCTATCCTGCCAAAGTGACGCAAGGGTCCTGATATGGCGTTCGATCTGCCCGAAGACGGCTGTTGCAACGGTAGGGATTCTGGCCACAAGATGAGCCTGATGGTCATTGGTGCCGGGTCAGCGGGTTTTTCGGCCGCCATCACGGCGGCGGAGGCGGGCGCGGACGTGACGCTTGTGGGCGCAGGCACAATCGGCGGTACCTGCGTCAATGTGGGCTGCGTGCCCTCTAAAACCATGATCCGGGCCGTGGAGCCGCTCTATCAGGCACGCCACGCCAGCCGTTTCGAGGGGATTTCCTCCGCCGCGACCGTGTTGAACTGGCAGGCTGTGGTCGGCCAGAAACAGCAACTGGTGGATGACCTTCGGAAAGCCAAATATTCCGACGTGCTACCGTCCCATCCCGGCGTGAGCTATGTGGAAGGCAAGGCAAAACTGACAGCGGATGGCGTGTTGGTGGAGGACACACTCTACAGGCCTGACAAGATTATCATTGCGACAGGGTCCTCGAATGCGGTGCCCCCCATCCCCGGTATCGACAGCGTGCCCTATCTGGACAGCACGTCCGCCCTTGATCTAGCGGCGCTGCCCACGTCCATGATTGTGATCGGCGGCGGCGTGATCGGGTGCGAGCTGGGGCAAATGTTCGCGCGCGCAGGTGTCAAGGTGACTATCTGTTGCCGCAGCCGCCTGGTGCCGGGCATGGAACCGGAGATTAGCAACCATCTGACCCGTTATTTGGAAGAGGAAGGCATAACCGTTTTCTCAGGACTCGACTATCAGTCCGTCACCGACATAGACGGCACCATTAACCTCACCTATCAGCGGGATGGCACCCGTCAAACCGTGAGGGCGGAAACGCTCCTGCTCGCTGCCGGACGCCGCCCCAACACGGAAGGACTGGGACTTGAGGAAGCTGGGGTCGCCCTGAACGCATGGGGCGGGATAGACGTTGACGCCACCATGCGCTCAAGCAATCCGATGGTTTATGCCGCCGGTGACGTGACCGGCAGGGACATGTTCGTCTATATGGCGGCTTACGGGGCCAAACTGGCGGCGCGCAATGCTGTCGGTGATGAGGAGCCCCGCTACGACAATGCTGCGATGCCCGAGGTGATCTTTACCGATCCGCAGGTCGCCACTGTTGGACTGACCGAAGCAAAGGCGCGCAACCAAGGCATCGATGTGAAGACCAGCCTGATCACGCTTGATCATGTGCCGCGCTATCTGGCGGCGCGCGACGCCCGCGGGCTGATAAAGCTGGTGGCCGACAAAATGTCCGACCGCTTGATCGGCGCGCATGTTCTGGCACCCGAGGGCGGGGAGCTAATTCAAACCGCCGTGATGGCGATCAAGGCTGGAATGACCACGGGCGAGCTTGGCCAGACCATCTTCCCCTACCTGACCGGCGTTGAAGGCCTGAAGCTTGCCGCCCAAACCTTCGACAAGGACGTGAGCACATTATCCTGTTGCGCGGGATAGGCCGGGATATAGTCAAAGAACAGCAAGGAGAGAGGCGTATGGAGGAGCGTGTGCTTTATATTGTTCATGGCCTGGCACCAGCGATGCTCCAGCAATATGACCCGAGCCAGCACAAACTGGCTCGGGTCATATTGCGTGTCAGTGGCCCTGACCACCACAGCAAATACTGTCTTCCTGCTCGCTATTCATCGACATCACAGGAGACATAGTAGAGGACACTGCAGAGCTCCCACGTTCAAGGGCCGACGCCATCGACGCGCCAGTACCTGCGGCAAGAGCTTCTGTCGGCTGGTGTGATCTGGTATCGCCGATATTGAAAAGACCCTTCACAACCTGCCAACTTGCAGCCAACGCACCAACGATAAAGACGATGTCGCCAATGGTACGGACCCACCTCAAGGTTTGCAGGAGATCACTTTGCATGAAGCTCTCGCTTCTTGCATACCAAAGCCCTTCGGATGCACTGGCGACAAACTGAATGATGCCCACGGGCAGCAAGCTGGTGAACAGCATCAGAACAAGGCCGCCGTTCAAGCAACGGAATCCCCATTTCATCAACTTTTCGTCAAAGACCATCTGTGGCCGGATACTGACTGTGGGCCTTCACCTAGAAAGAGATATGTTATCTGGAAGCCATCAGTTACGAGACTGTCAAATTTCACCTCGCAAATGCCCGTAAAAAACTGAGGTGCCGGACCAGCGAAGAACTGGTAGCCAAATTTGCTGCCATTGATCTTGGGCATCAAGCATAGCCTTCAATCAAGCTAATGATTACAATGTAATTTTGGGACTGACCTTGTCTTGGGGTCTTACCATGAGGGTATTATGCCAATGGCACGAAACTAGGCCTTAGCGCTATAGTTCCTTACCCTCCACAACCTTCAAAACAATGGAAAGAATTTGTATAGCCGCGAGGCTTGTTCGGAAAGCCTGGGCATGACTGGATTGTAAATGTTTGCTGCGATCAGAATGAGAGGCCCATTCCTGGTACAGGTAGAACGAGCCTGAAACATCTATGTCTTCGCCAAAATAGAACTCTATGTTTCCAGCATCTGCCGTTGCCTCTTGAACATAGGGGATGGCCGCCGCTATCAATTCCTGGCGATATTCAGGGGCGACTTCTATCAAGCCCGAAACAATAATCACTTTGCCCCGCCCTTCTCAGAACGACCCCCGTCACAGGCAAAACCATAATGCACAGAGAGCGAGATAATGGAAAGGATTGTTCATGAGATCTTCGCTCAAGGGCAAACACAGACAGAATGGGCGTCCGGCACCTCAGGACATGCGGTTCCCAATTTTTAAGACCGTCAGGAGGTCATACAATGCCCAAATACCCTCTCTGTAGAACGTCTGCGGCTTCAACTAGGTTTTAGAGCGACATCTGTAAACAGCTTTGGTCCTGGATTCAGGCGATAGAGCTGAGAACAACTTCCATGAACTAATGGAAAGGTATGCAATTCCCCCATCTATCAACTTTCCGTCTTCCGACAATGGCATCAACAGAACCATGGCACTCAGGTATGGTTTTTCGGCTGAAAAAGTCTCCATTGTGGAAACAACTGGAGCGCGCTTTTCAAGGCAATAGCCACATGTTCTAAAAAGTTGAGCCGAAACCTCATGATCGGTACATTTGAAAATGCTTTTGCCCGTCAACTCCCCATACATATCAAGCAATGTCGAGCCCATCTGCAGGACGACAACATCGTTGAGACCACCATCTGCTTCGAAAACCAACTGAAAAGTCGCAACATTTGGCAAAACATGCTTTATCTCGGCAGATACGATGTCAGCACGTCGCGGGAGGCGGGCGTTTCCAGTTTTTGCTTCAAAGTAAGTCAGAAAATAATTGATGTCGCACGCAGAACCCCGCACATCATTCGCATCGTGCAAGGTAAAGCCTTCGAGCGTCCTGTTCTGACGCTGGGGCGGGAAGACTGGGGCGTATTCCTTTGTGATCATCTGGCCACCTCCAGATCAGTATACCACTCATAGTGGCCTCATAGAAACCCATCTTAAACGGGCCTATCTCCAATAGTGTGATCTGGGCATTTGAGAAACCGGGAACGCCTGAATGAGATTGTCATGCTTCATGATGAAATCCTTTGTCATCCTGAACAATTAAGTATAGGGGATTGCACTCATCAGGCGCTGCGATCACATTCATCAGACTTTTTGGATCACATGGTTTGATTTTTTCCGGGCCTTCTAAATCACATTAAGCGCCACTGAGATCATATTAATTTCTTGCAAATCGCACCTATCGCCCGCCGATCAGTTTAAGTGGCACAATACATTTGATGCACTGGTTGTCGGCTTTTGTATCGCTACCAATCGTAGGCCCATGGGCCGAGCTTCCTAAGCTAACCTCACTCGGGTCTAAGCGACTTAATTGCAGATTTGGAAGGTGATGTGCCTTCGGTTGTAAGGTTTTTGTAATAGTCCAAAAACTCTTGGAACAGACCATACGCTGATCTTGGCTTACTTCCCCGCATTGGCCAAGCTTCCTTTCGCTTATGTTTCAGTCACACCTCACTGCTGCCGGTAACCTATTGGCCGACCTCAATCTAGCACAATTTTAAGCTTTCTTGTTGGCTCGTAGTTTTTGGTTCTACCTTTTTAGACCACTTTTCTTCGTAATTCGTAGTGAAACCTTAACATCTTATATAATGTATCTTGCACTATTACTAAGTGGGGCTTGACAAATGAGTGCCAGCGTCTCCTGAGCTATTCCTGGCGAGGCGCCAAATCTGGGGCTCCCCCTTCTTGACAGGCTCAATTCAAAGCCTAAAAGGGGAGCGAAGGGCAGGTATATGCAAATAAAGTTCATCAAACAAAGTGATTTTAGGCCGACAGGGAATCATGATTTGCTCTGGCAATATTGGCTGGCTCTGTATAGAGGTGCCGGCTTTGAGATTCCGCAACGAACAGCGCTAACACCAGATAAGATTGCGTTACTTATACCCTACCTGACCGTCCTTGATATGGTTGATGAAGATACGCTTTCCATTCTTTTGATCGGTAACGCTCATGATCAAATGTGGAGTCGGAATATTATCGCTGACAATTTTCTCGATCATCTGTCAGGTGATGTGCGCCAGAAATACAAAGATCTCTTTATTTCGCTCAAGAACTACCTCTTGGGCTGTATCACACATGAAATCGTGACCACTTCCAGCGGGAAAAACTTGCAATGTAGCGGCCTTCTTCTCCCTCTTCGGAATGCGGCCGGAGAGCCAACATCTTCAGTAGGCTATTTCCAATACGATTGTCCGGAAGAATGTATCCAGGAACTGATTGACAGTGGTCCATCTGGTAGATCTATGGAAGATGTGACCTTTATTTCTTTGGATAATTGACTATTCGCAACTAATGAATCCGTTTGCAATAGTTTCGAATTGTCAGTTATTGTCTGTGACGTTCAATGCATTCTGCGCCCTTAAATTCCAATCCCTCGATTTTGGTCAGCATCTGCGACGATGAAGCGAGAGTATTTCTGTTAAACATCTTGTCGCTGTTGGGTAGCAGGTTGGTCACACAACCATGCAGCGCCATTCATTGATTGCTTCTGTGATACTTTCTTCCATGACGAGCCTCTTTGGTTCCCGTCATGCAATACTGAAAAGACCTCTTTGTAAAGAAGATCATAATTCAATTCAAAGAAAGAAGGAGACCGTTGAGGATATCACTAAATATTTGCGACGTTGAGATATATAAATAACTATACTTTTTGATCAAAACTATCGTTTTACTTATATTTTTTAGCGAAAATATAAAAATTCTATGCCTATCAGCATAAAATATATGGTTTAGCTATATAATCACTTGTCTTTAACGTCATCGCCGTCACCAACAGACACCAGATCAGCAATGGATACGTCCAAGGCAAGAGCCAACTTTTCCAAGACCTCTATCGTTGGGTTTCGGACGCCTCTCTCAACTCCTGAAACATAAGTGCGATGCAAGCCACTCTCAAAGCCAAGATCTCGGTATGGTGGCGCAGATGCACCCATCAAACTGATGCTCCAATATTGAGGCTTTAGTAGACTGCCTTCAGATGCAATGTCTGGAGGAATGTATGACTTCCTATACTGTTACGTCGCTGGTGGATCGGCGACGGGAAATTATGCGAGAGCAAGCTTGGCTTCATCGTGAAATCAAGGCCACCGAAGAGGCAATAGTCCACATTGATGCAGTCATCCGGCTTTATGATCCAGGCTACGACTTCTCGCAGCTGAAGGCAAAGAGGCCAGTTACCGAGGATGATGTCTTCCGGCCAGGTGAAGTGCCGCTGCTTGCTCTGGATTTCTTACGCAACGCCTCAGAACCAGTTTCAACAATAGACCTAGCCAAGCATCTGTTGGAGCTGAAAGGATCTCCCCGGCTTTCGCCAAAGCGCTTCCAGTCTCTGTCGGCCAAGATACACGCGGCATTGCAGACGCAATTTCGCAGAGGAGTTGTTGAAAAGGCGGGCCAGAGCCGCACACGGTCTATTTTATGGAAAATCAAGCGTCAGTAGATTGGATCGCGTCGCTATACTCAAAGCGCGCTGAGCTGGAAAACAGGCTGTCATACCTTAAAAGTCTGGTGGTGGAATCTGAGTGCGTCCCTGAGCCGTCTAGTCGCCGCCCAGAAGGCGAATTCAGGTATCTTGAACTGCCTGTCAAGCTGGACAACGTCATGCGCGGACGTGCAGGCCCAATCTCTACGACTGAGCTTACGAACCTTTTGGTGTCCGATCGGAAGGTTAATGAACAGACGTGGATACTGACGAACCGGAATGTATCGCGACTTCTGAACTCAAGGGTGAAGATGGGGATAGTTCGAAAACTGGGGCGCGTACAGGGTGCTAATGGAGCTCTTTTGTGGGAATGGATTGAGTAGGGCAATGAAATGCCTTGATCTCCGCGAGCGTCATGCTCTTGCCGCCATTGATCCAGTGGTTCAGATAGAGACGAACATCATGCATGCCCTCTTGGCCATTCCGAAGCATGTGTTCAAGTGGCGAAATACGCTCAAAGCCCGAGTTTGAGCGGGTTATCCAGCCATAGTAATTATTTGGGTTCGTGAAAATAGTACGCAGGTCGGCGTGAGTTCCCAGCATGTAGGAAACCCGCATGAGGGTGTCGTTTGATATTTCGCCAACATCGCCCTCTCGCCACGCTTCAAATTGCTCTGCATCGGCTTGGCCCAGAAGGGTCATAAGGGTGGCATCAGAGATGTTCCATTTCTCGGCAAGCCGGAAGCACATTTTAATGCCCACCTTGTTCCGGTGAAATTTGTCTTTAGGCTTCTTGCTCATAGAAATTCCTCGATGCAGCTTTCAAAATTCAGACTAGTTATACCGCTCGTTTCTGCCAATAACCGATCCATGTGCGGCTTGCAGGCGTTGCAAGCGCCATTTCCGTGACCTCAGAGAAGACAGTTCCATTGTCCACCCGTTTGCGATCAGAGCGGTACGCAATCTCACTAGCGTATTGGCCCAAGTAGCGGTTGGAAATCCGGTGATACTGGCCAATCTCTGCACGGCGCATGCGGGCATGGAAACTTTCGGCCTGGTTGGTGCAAGCAATGCCGTCTGAATATGACCAGCGGTGATTGATCCGATAAACTTCATAGCGGGCATGCAGCACATCATAGGCACCATGCTCGTCGGCAAAGACAACACTGTCTTGAGCGATGTGCTTGCGGGCAATATCCAGCACGTCATCGGTGTTTTCGGAAGGGATAACTTTGGTAACTGTTGACCCCCCGCGTTGCACAAGGGTCAGCACACATTTCTTGCGACGCTTTTTGGAAGGCTTACGGCCTTCACGCCCGCCGTTTGATGGACGGACATGGCCACCATAATAAGCTCCATCAATCTCAACTTCGCCGGATAGGGTAATATCAGACCGAGTGCCATCAATGGCTTCCCTCAGCTTGTGCAGCAATACGAAGGCGGCTTTATAGGAAATGTCCACATCGCGAGAAACCTGCAGGGCTGAAATACCCTTCACCGCATTCACAAACAGAGCAATCACAGCAAGATAATCGCGAAGCTCAAGCTTGGCGCTGTGAAAGATTGTGCCACTGGTGATCGAGAACTGTTTACGGCAGGCCGCGCATTTGAAGCGGCGGCGGGTTTTAATTAGATAGCATTTATCGTGACCACAATGAGGACATACCGCTTCGCCTTCGGTGTCTGGCCAGCGAAGCATAGCGAAAGTGGCGAAGGCTTCATCTTCGCTCATACGCATCACTTCCTTTACAGAAAGAGTGCGGGCTTTCGCGCTTTTTAGGAAGTGCTGTGGCACCGGCCTGTTGTCCTTAACGTCATCATTATTGATGACTCCAACATAGCGCTTCAAAACAGGGCTTGCAAGCGAAAATGTCATCAAATATGGTGACGTTTGTTTTTGCATTGTATGGAGCCTTCTATGGGGGACTTAACGGACGAACAATGGCGGGAAGCATTGCGCCTTTGGCTGAAAGCGAAGCTGGCAGAGAAGGGAATGGGACTTCCTGAGCTGGCAAAGCGACTGGCCGACATGGGCGTTGAACTGGATCGGCGGACCCTTTCAAACAAGCTCAACCGGGTATCCTTTACCGCAGCGTTCTTCCTGCAGGTGCTTGAGGCACTTGGCGAAGAAGGTTGCGAGCTCAAGAATATCGCGACTTACCTTCAGTCGTCAGAGTCCAGCAATTGATACTGTTGTCCGTTCGCCTTCACCAATCCGCGCTTCATTAGCCTTTCCAGCACATCTTTGACCGTGGGCCTGAGCAAATCATGCCCTCTGGCACGCGCCCATTTTATGATGCTGGTAACTGACATCGAACCGTTGGCCTTCAAAGCTTCGATCACAGGCCCTTGGGTTGGCTGCTTTTTGATGCGATATGCCGTGCTGGGTCGAGAACCAGAATTGTCATTGGAGACAAAAGCGTCAGCATCCAGGGCAGCAGCAGCAGCGAAAAGGCCGTCGGAAAGACCATTGGCATAACTAGAGGCGTTTTGGGCCTCTTGAGCCATTTCCAATAGTACAGCGGCGAGTTGCTTTGGATCAGTTGTCACGCAACGCCTCCAGTCTATCTTTCTCGTCTTTGATAGCCCTGGAGACAGTTGACTGCCCCACTCCATAGTCGTAGGCCAGCTTTTCTTGGTTCTTTTCACCGTGAGTGTAGCGCCAATAAATTTCCGTTTTTTGTTCAGGCGTGAGTAAGGGTTTGGGCGGCATTGATGATCAGCTCCCATGATCTGCATAATTGAATCATTGAAAAGACAGTCAAGATATGGAAGCTTCAGGCCTGTGAGGGTTGGTTGAAGCTTATATGCATGACCTGCCTATGCCACCTAAGGCGTTGCTGCGTCTTAGGTGGCTTTTATTTTCCAGCTACATTCTTCAAGTTCACTACGTTGTTTTCCTCGCGATACCATAAGTCCTTGGTTGGGGTTTTGAGGCGTTTGGCCATCCCTTGCTCCTCTAATTTGGTCATTTGCATGTAAACGGCATGCTGAGAGGGGCTGATGCCGAACTGCGTAACGGTTTCAGCTAACTCAGCAGTCGTCACAGCAGTTTCTGGTGTAACCGGGAGAATTTCAGGAAGGACGCGCCACTGTTCTTTTGAAATCCGGCTGCGCTTCGTCTTAACCGTCGGCTTTTTTGCTTTCGCCGACTTAGCCTTCTTTTTCTGCTTGGAAGCCGGGTTAGTTGACGGCGGAGTTGGATCTGAATTGCCTTCTTTTGTGATGGCTTGGTCGTATAATTTAACTGTCTTTTCGAGATAGGCGTATTCGGCCTTCAATTTATCCTTCTGGGACACTAAACCGCCTTTGGTCGCCATGATTTCGTTCAGGCGCTTGTCCACGGCCCCAATCTGTTGATCCATCAACCTCATTTGATGGTTCAAATTGTCCATTTGTTCTAATACGAACTCTCTCATCGATCCAGGAGGCTCCTTAGTTTGCGATTGATCGTATAAAAGACCAAAAGGCAAGAGCGAGGCAACCCCCTATTTTATGCAGAACGGAGCCTCCGATGAGAGCCTAAAGTGGCATAATACTTATGTTATTTACCACTCGCTACTGGTTCCGCTCCCTCTCTCATTGCCACAATCCCAAATGCATTATATGATTTTGTCTGTGAGGCGGGATCGCCTATGAGCGATCATGAGCTACCAGCGGAGCGGTGACCTTTTAAGGTTGCCGCTTTTCGTTTTCGCATTCTCCCCAAAGATTGATGTTAGTAATTCTACTAGAAATCGTATAGCGTTCAACTTTAGGGCTTGAACTGCTATAGGGGACTTTTCGATGGGGGACTATGTATATCGGCTTGCTTTCAGCGCTTTACTTGTCCTGACACTTGCGAGCACTTCCGCGAGCGCGGCTTCTCGCAACTGTACAACTGCAGAAAAACAAGCGGCAAACAACCAATTAAAAGCTATTGAGGCTGACGCAACCCTCCAGTCGCAGATTGCTACCAGGCACGCACCATTTGGTGTGCCGGTGACCACCATCTCAGCCAGTAACGAAAAGGTGCTGTTCCAGAACGGATATATTCTGGGCCATGACGGCGATCTTCGAACTGCTCTTTGGGTTTCATATCGCTTGACGGCCAATGATATTGCCGGCGCTACTGGTAAGGATCGAGTGAATTGCTTTCGGACAGATCCGCGGCTGCAGCGTGCCAATGCCGCCTCAACATCTGACTATAAAGAGCCTATCTACGACCAGGGCCATATGACCAATGACGCGGACCTGAAGGATGATCTGACGGAGCAAATCAACACCTACATGATGTCAAATATGTCGCCGCAACATTGCCGGTTTAACCGGGGCATTTGGCTTTCGTTGGAGCATCTAACGCGCATCTGGGCCGAGAAATATGGTGATATTCTCGTTACCTCCGGCACCATCTTTGATCGTGATGGTCTCCCTGGTCGAGACGACGACACTGCCGCCATGCATATGAAGAGCAACAACGGTAAAGAGCGCGTTGCTGTGCCAAGTGATTACTTCAAAACCTTCCTAAGACAGGAGAACGGTGTCTGGCACGCTATTACCTTCAAGCTTCCGCATAACAATGATGACAATGGTGTTGATTGGTCGGACGTGAAACCGAAGGTGCAAGCTGATATCTCGTCCATTGCAGTAGTGGAAGCCGCAGCAGGCCTCGACCTTTTCCCATCCATCGACATAGCTAGCGTTCAAGAAAGCAGTGATGGCTCCGATTGGGATCTGTCTGTTGGCCGATCGAATTTTAGCAGCAGCTGTAAATAGCTAATAAGCGTCCGCGGGAAGTAGAAAAAATGACTACACGAACGAGAACACCGATCCGATGTGAATGTGGCCATGAAGGCTTCGAGACGTGCAGTGAGAATGACCAGCCATATAGTTCCCTTTGGGAACGCTATTCGTTGATCGGGTTCGAGGGCGGAACCGTGGAAATCACCTCAGCTAAGCAATACCCAAAATGCATTCTTACCGCGTTGAAACCGACATGTCCCAAGTGTGGTGAAACGGGCAAAGTGAGTTATTCATAAGACTAATAAGGACTGATTTGGTGGAAAAATTAGAAAGCGGCAAGCCTCTTCCCATGATGAAGATGACCAGAAAGACCGCTTATGAAATCAAGCTCACTGAAGCTATAGGCAAACCTGTCGGGCAGGCTGTTGTCGCGAACGCAAATGGTGCCTTTGAAGTGCAGAGGTTCGAGATCGAACGAACGGGATTTTATCGAAGAGAAGGTGACGGCTACGTTCCAACCGAAGCCGCAATTGAAAGAGCAAATCAGCTGGTAGGTGATGACTTTAGGCCTGATTTAATTCCTGAGTGCCTAAAGAGGTAGCCATGCGAAAAGCAGATGATGAAGGTTTCCTGATCTATCCATGCGAACCAGACCCTGATCGGCCTGAAAATTATGGCGGCGTTGATCTTGTTGCACAACATTGCATGGTCGATGAAATCAAAGAAGCGCAATCCTTCAGGCCGCTTCGCGATCTGCTGTGGGAGCTGAACCATGCGAATAATATCTTCAGGACGTATGGCTGTGATTTTGGATCGGGCAAAGAAGACGATGGCACTCCATATGCCGGACTGATGTTGCATTTCGGCTTTCGACACCCAGAGCATGCCACAAGTGAAAACACCGAACAGCTATTTCAAATATTCTTAGATCAGGTCTTGGAGCGATATCCAAATAGCCGGGATTGGCTTGAAAAGTGTTTGGACTGGTTCTTGAACCCAGTCTTCCTTTACAGGCAGGACTACCTTTCGGCAGTCATGTTCAATGTAACGATACATGCCGCTTCTGAAGAAGCTTGCTTGAACGGACTTGCTCAGTTCATTGCCGATTTGCTTCAATATTTAGAAGCCAGCAGACGCAACATAGAGAGAGAAAGTGAAGAGCAATGATGCTTTCCAAAGAAACATTGATGGCCCTTAAAAACGCAAATATTCGGCTTTACGCCGAAGTACCGCATCCCTGTGGGTCGGAAACCGTGTTGTTGACATATAGCGACGTTGAAAAGTTTATTGATGACCCTGAAGGATTTGTGGCCGCGCAAAAAGGTGTAAGCCGGGACGACTATCTGGGCTGGCTTGAAAGTCAGGGAACGCCGCGATGTGGAGCGCTCACCAAGAAAGGTACTCGATGTAAAAATTGGGTCAGCGGAGGCATGCAGATGCGGATTGGCGAATGGATGAACTCAAATGGCGGCTATTGTGCGGTTCATGGCGGGGAGAGTGCCGAAGAAGCTCATCTTCGCATATATGGCCGGAAAAAATATTGATTAGGTCAACCCTGTCTCCTGGCTAAATTCCGAGAAAAGGGAAACGGTCGTATGATGAAGAAAATCTATGCAATTCTGCTCTCCGTTTTACTTGCTGCATCTCTACCTGCGCATGCTGAAAACCGAGAAACAATTAAGGTCTGGTTCACCATCCATGATAGTCCAGACTGTCCAATAGATAGTTCACAATTGGTTAGATTTTTATATTCGATCACGGCCAACCGAAAAGATGTCCCTTTTGAGCTTTGGATTAATGGTCAGCCGAAAGGGCTAACTCTAAAACTAAGCGCCCATTCTAAATTGATCGAAGATGTTTGTGTCGTTTCCGCGGGTAGTCAGTTGGTCGAATATCTCGCCAGCGGTTTGAACAAACCAAACAATGTGAAAATCTATGAACCAGAAACTCCATTATTGAATGGGGTAAAATCGGATTATGACAAAGAGAAGGTCCGCCAGAAACTGACTGAAACCGTGAATACATCTTGGACAGTCGGCATCGATCGGCTCCTTGGAACTATCTCTGACTTGGCTGGAAGATAGGAGACTGGTTGATGAGTTGGTGGCTCTATCAAAATTGGCGTGCCGGACGACATAAAGCTGTTCTTCATGCCGGAGACTGCCGCTTCTGTAATCATGGGATGGGCGTATCTGGCGGGCATGCAAATCCGCTCAATGGCGTTTGGATCGGACCATTTCATAAGCAAAAAGATGCGGAGGATAAGCAACGAACGCTACCCGTCCAAGTTCGCCAGAAATGCTCTTTCTGCGCCAAACCTGAGACAACTTCATAACATTAGCAGAAAGGACCAAATCAATGATGCAAAAGTGTCCAAGCCCCACATGTGGTCGCCCTTTTGGTGTAGCAACGCTTGGCGGCGGCGTTCCTGGGGGAAAGGAACGAGAAGAGATACGATGTCCTCATTGTGATCATCTGGTCCATGCAGAAATGACAAGCGCTTGTTTCCATGTAACGAAGCCGACGCCAGAACAAGAAGCGGCATGGTTTGCTGCACAAAACTCAAACTAAGGGCTGTACTGATGACGTATTTTACTGCTGGCGATATGACATCTGCTCAGATTGCAGGAGGCATTATGGAAATGATCCTGCATGACATACGCGTAAATCTATTGGGGGTCGATGGCATACCTCAGGTAACCGTTGAGGCAGAAGATGATCATGCTTTTTCCATCATACTATCATGGCATGGTTCAGATGACATTTCTGAAAAGTTCACCATTTCGTCCGCCAGAGCGAAGGTGATCGCGCGCAACTTCAAAACCAATAAGCCGTTTGATCGAGAAGAATTTGACCAGTTGCAGGCCGCATTGGCCGCGCTTGAACAGCAGTACAACAACAAGGCGTCCCGATAGGAACCAAGTATATGTTTAGCATCGCTCATTCTTCGCAAGGTGGCACGCCCAATAATTAGTGATGGTTTCTGATTTCTAGCTTGGGGCGCGGGAGAAATAATTATGCTGAAAACTGTAGTGGCAGGCCTTTTAGGTGGCATTGTTGGCGGTGTTGCCGGAGCAGCTATTGTGGCCGCAAATCAACCGGGTCGATATCAATACCACGTGGTTGATATTCAAGCCGTTGTTCGGATGGATACCGTAAAAGGCCACTCAAAGCTATGCGTGATCGATAAGGACACAAAAGTCTACAAGTGTTGAACTGTCAGGACAGGGGGCGAATATATGATGAAAACAGGAGTGATAATCTGTCTAGTGCTTCTTATCAGTTCCGCAGGTCGCGCCGATGATCTCTGGCCCAACAAGGATGGCCGATACAAGACGTTCATCGAACCTATAGTTTCTACTGGACGTTTGTGTGTTGATGTCTACCGGGTGGAAAAGCTCACCAATCCAGAAGGTGGCTCTCAGTTTCGGGTTTTTTGCATGCCCTCCAAGAAGTACATTGTGACCATTTTGGAAAACCGAGTTTTCATTAAAGACGATGGTGATTCTGAAAGCCAAAAATAGGGACCCCACTATCTTTGTCTCAAACAAAAAAGGTTGGTTGAATGCCAGATATATTTATCAGTTACTCGATAAAAGATGAAGAGATTGCCAAAGAGATCAAGGCATTGGCCAATGCTCATGGGGCTGACGTTTTCCTTTCAGGGGAGGATCTTTCAGTTGGCACAGAATGGTCCCCTCAAATCAAAGAAGCCCACAATAAGGCTGATTGGGTATTTTTCATTGCGACGAAGAATGCCCTGAAATCAATGAATGTGATGCAAGAAGTTGGCGGCGCATTTTTTTCCAGCAAAAAACTGGTTCCAATTTTTGTAGATGTAACGCCTGAAGAAGTTTCGCCTTGGATCAGCTCCCATCAAGGCGTGTTGCTTCAAGATCTAAACATGTCCGCGATCACACCAATAATTTCCGAAATAGCGGAGAAAATTAAGGCCGATAAAAGGATCGGAGTGTTGGCTCTGATTTTGATCTTTGGTGCCGTCGTGTGGGCCATAAATTCGAAGTGATAGGTAAGGAAAAGGCGATGCTGGAAGCCATCTATTTATTAATTGCGGCGATTGCTCTGGGAAAGGCCGCCTTTGCACTTGATGCGGTCGCAAGTGATAGCTCTCGGTCTCTTGGAAAGCTATCTGCTGGTCCAGGGAAAATAGTCGTCAGTGTTTGGTTATTGTTGGTCGTAATAGCAATTGGCTTGGCCATTTGGTCGGCGATAAGGGCATGGCCACACCTATAATCGGTTGCCGGAAGGATAAATACGTGAAGTCCATGTCCTCTTACGAACGCCATGCCTGGCGCGACGCAATGGAGATTGCAGCGGACGTCGAAGAAGAATTCGGGATACAGCGGGCGCTAGATGTATTTCATGAAGTTAGCGCTCGTGACCTATTGCAGTTTGATCGTAACAATCGTCATTTGGTATCAGACTACATTAAGAAAACAGCGTTTCAGCGCCCAGCCTTCTTGCGGAAGATTTTGAAGGGCTGTGATGAAGATGCGGCCATCCTTTTTCAATTATTCGCAATCTTGGGCCTTTTGAAAGCCAAGAAAATGATAGAGCTTCGCGATCTCTATGCTGGCTTCCTTGAGCCCGGCCAGGGAAACCGGGTAACAGCGAAAGGAATGTTTGACCTGTTTTCAGAGGTCAATCGGGCAACTCCAAGACTGTATGAATTTCCGGCAGAGGTTTTTGAGGCCTGTGGGTTTTATGTGGGCCTCCCATCCAGTGAGCTCAACGAGAAAATTGATGAATAGAAAGCAATTTATTACCTCCGTCGGTGCGACGTGTAAGAATTGGACTTGGAGTTGGTCGTTCGTGAATCACGAAGCAAAGATCGTGATTTTTGGCGTTTGGGAAGAGCATCTAAAATCAGATTATTCTCTCATCTTAGATGAGGACTGGGAACACAACGATGCGGAAAGAAAGCAGCCGGGCTATGTTCAAGCTCTTGAACACATAGATCTGGTAGATAACCACGAGTATCAACTTAAAATTTTCCCGCAGACATTTTCTAATGCTCATCAGGACGACGAAGGGCGCGGGCCAGCCAAGCTAGATGGGTTTAAGCCAGAGTTGCTGGATCGTTCTCTATTGAAGATCGGTAGAGGATGGTTTGCAGCTTCACAAGGGGCACCTTTTCGCTATGCCGAAGAGGTAACCGATAAAAAGACCTTTGCCGAGGGCAGCAGAACTACCGTGTCTGTAAATGCATATGAGCGAAGCCCTGAAGCGAGAAGGCTTTGTCTTGATCATTATGGCTACAAATGTCAGGCGTGTGACTTCGATTTCGAGAGTATCTATGGTGAGCTCGGCACGGGCTATATCCATGTTCATCACAAAACGCCACTATCCGAGATACAGGAACAATACGAAGTCAATCCGATAGAAGACTTGGTTCCTCTTTGCCCAAATTGCCATGCGATGGCTCACAGGGCCTCACCTACCTTGACTGTGGGCCAGCTGAAAACCCTCATTCAAGAGGGTAAGCTCGAAAGCCAGTAAATGCCTAGCCTATAGGGCTGGTAATTAGCGAGCATCAATTTGATGGGTGCGTTTGCGCCACCATACCGTGTTGTAGCGCAAGGTGGCCGATCCCACCCGGAATTTGCGGTGGTGTCAGGTTGGGGGCGGTCTGAATATCACTGTCCTTGAGCCACGGAACATGGTGTTTCCATTTTTGCCGGTAAGCTTCAAAATCGTCCCCTTCTCGGATCACTACATCTAGCTGCCATCTTTTGGTGGGAATTTCTGGGCTGAAGAGGTCAACGATCTTTGCCGCGAATGCCGGGTCATGAATTCTATATTCAGTTGCACAAGGTGAAGAGGCAACTAATACGGCTAAGGCAAAGTCCCCGATCTCAGGTACAAGCTCCGAGGTCAATCGCCTTTGTACGGCTCGGCAGACCTTATCGAATTCGGCCCGAACTGCGTTATCATTGGCGACATTCATTGTGATGGAAGTATCGTCTGATTTGGATCTGAGTCTGGGATTTCCCCGACGTGTTTTGAGCTTCTGAAGTGCAATGGCTCTGTCGTGCCACTTTTCAATCAGCGCACGGTCGATGTCATACAAAAAGGCAAGATCTCCTGCATTTGAGCCTTTTTCTAAAGCCTGAAGTGTCTCTGCGATGAGTATCAGATCATGCATGGTCCCTATGGAGGACTGTTCCGCGGCAGGCACTGAAGGATTGCCCTGCTCGGCAGGCAAAATATAGGGGTGCTGTGTAGCAATGGAGATGGCCTTGTGCTGTACAATATATTTGTATCGTTCTGCATGGCAGAGGCCATCCAACTTCGTGCCTTGTACGCCCGCAATCTGTGCCAGCTTTCCTGTACTGATTTCGCATTTTTGCTTTTGCAGCTTTTTAAACAAAATCAGGTCAGAAAGGTGAAGATAACTCAGCATCGTTTCTTTGGGTTCAGCGTGGCCCGCAAAGGCAGCTAAAGTGTAGTAAAGCCCCATTTGATTGGAGGGATGACCCATCAAGTGTTCTCGAATTGCCTTCAGTCGTTCAATGGGGAGTTCGGTGATAACATTGGCTATTTCAGGTTCGTCCTCCAGCACGGCGTGCAAGCAGGAAAAGCAGCTGTGTCTGAGACTGTGAAAGACAATAGCTTCGTCACCCGTAACTCCGAATATTGCATCGGAAAACATTCTGGAAATCTGACCCCCATGATAGGGCATGCCGGTGCTACCAAAACTGAAGATGGGTTCGTTATGGTTTTTCCTATGGTGGGTCTGCTTCATCAGTGCCCTAAAATCATTTAGCTCATCGTCACTCAAGAAGACGCGTAGGTTGATTTGTCGGCGCCCAGCCCGAGACTTATTGTTGCCAAACTGATTGTCACGAATTGAAATCACAAAATCGTCCGAGGGCTCCACATCCTTCACTCGCAGTTTCACGAGTTCCAGGAGACGCATGCCGGTTCGGTATGCCAGGGTGACGAAAAGGCTAATTTTGCGCTTCTCTCGAGCATCCGGCTCACCAGATGTCATCAGCCCAATGGCGGCCTGTACTTGTTTGAATGATAGAATCTTTGTGCGCACGCGAGTGTGGTGTTTGAACTTGTGCCAGCGATGCTTCTTTATCTCTGGGAGCCGATACCGTGAGTCTTTGACGCCGAATGTGTGAAAGTCTGCGAGGCGGCCGATCATGTAACTGACCTCATTAGAGGTTGAATGATATGCAAGTAAGTTGTCGTAAATTTCCTCGAGCACATCCTCATCATGGAGGTTTGGCATCATCGCATTGGTTTCAAGTAGCCAAACAGAAACCAAACTGGCGCAATAGCGCTGAATGGTTGACGGTTTGTTGTTTCTTTCAGCTACATCAATTAGCCAATCAATAGCGAGTTGAAGGTGTCTCGGTAGGTCGGTTGTCTCTCTGAGCGCCAGTAAATTCGTAATCACTTCAGCTGTCGTGATTTTGACGCGGCCCTTTTTTGCTGGGCGTACGGCGGGGATTAGCTCGTTCTCATAAAATGCCCCCCAACTATGTGGGTCCTCACGCTGACGTTTCACAGAGTTCTTTCGTTCATCAGCCCTATAACTCACCCGTACCGGCGCGATTGCTTTTGATGCGCTAAATAGATTTGTCCAGGAATAGCGGTCTATTGAGAAGGACGACAGTTTACCTGATGCTAGCATCTGCAGAGCTTCACTTATTGTCGGACCTTGGCAGCAATCATGACGCCAGAACGCGCTTAAGGTAAGCTCCTCAAGATTAGTGATAGAGGTTTCGTTTGGCTGACCGTCAAAAATTGAGTTTTTCACCAATTCGAAGACGTTGGCTTTGAGGAGTCTCTTTTGCCCGAGTTCAACATTTTCGCTTCGAGGCGATCGCTTTTTATATAGTCGAATGACTAATGCTAGACTCACTTCATCCACAAACCAATGGCGATGGCGGTGGCATTTGTTTCCGTTCCTAAGGCTATATCGGCCTTGCTTCGATTGGACCGGCAAATCCAGGTCAAACCAGACATAAGGGCCCATCACATTGGGGCGCAAGCTGAAATCAGTCAGCTTAACAGCCAACTCCAACAGCATCTTTGAATCAGCCAATCCGCCATGGGTAGCAGCTGAATACAGAATGAGACCAACCAGTGTTAGGTCATCTTCATGTGAGGTCCGATTTAGCTCCTCAAGCCTCCTGTAAAAGTGCTTATCCCAGACATGGATATATCTTGCACAAGAGAACCATTTTTCTGTCCGGAAGGAAGATATGAAAGTGAGTTTCGCTGGCACCGAAGGCAGGCTAGCTGGTAGATTGTGTGTATCAATGATTTCTTTAGCGCTTTTTTGCAGGAACTTTTTTGCACGGTAAAACTGCTCGGCTGAAAGGTTGAGTTCTTCAAGTTTAGTTTCTGCGTCGGCGAGAGTTTTTTCGTACTGATCGAGGGTAGCAATTTTGTCACAATGAAAACCCAATCGATCTTGGATTTCGGCGCATTTCTCCACGGCTAGCTTCAGAAGATAAGCCCTATTTTTCTCCCGTCCGTTGCGTCCAATGTGGGCACTGTAGTTACCCGGTGTTTCATATGGGCCAATACAGTACTGCCCCGCTAAATTGCCAAGTGGTTTGATGGCGTGCGTATGCATAAGCATTTCGATTTGCTCAGATACTGATCTGATTGCCGTAAAGGAATATCCGCTGGTGTGGCTGAGAGGGCCTATGCCGATCAAAGCATGCCCCATAAAAGCGTTTAGGTTGTCTTTTGGTATTTTGTTTGTCAGATAGCTGCGCAACATATGTCGGTGCCAATTTCCGGGTAGAGCGCTTATGAAGTCGTACCAATCTTGGAGCTTTTTCGGTGTCAGACAATTGCCCTCTGGGTCTTGTAGCAAGAAAAGTAATGGCTCTTTGCTCTGGAGAGTATGGTCAATTCGAGTTGCGCTTTCACCGTCATAGTGTCTCAGCTTAACCCTCAGATTCTGAAGGTGTTCTACATAGTGACGCATTTGATGGAGGGCCGTATCACATAGCGGAATAACGCGAGAAGCATGATTTGTGCGTACCACTTTGTCGCTTATCCAGACAAAGCCAGCATTCAAATCAAAATCGCGAAGATACTGGAATGGTGCTTTGACCGGCCGGTGCCCCGTCGAAAGGCACAAAAGTAGGTAAGTATAGAGTACCGTATAGTTATGGTGGTTTATCAGGTCTGCTTGTTTGCCAGTGTCTACATCTACAATGTGCTGGCGCATGGACGCAAACAGTCCCTTTATCCTTTCAGATTTAGGTACAAGCATGCTGCCAATATTTTGATCTGTCAGGGCTACCACGGACGTCTCCAAATCGAGCTTGGATACATACTCTGCATAAGCCGAGACTATGGTGTCCTGGGATAGCTGGGTATAATACATTGAGGGGAGTTGGTCGGGGGTCTTGCCGCAAATATATCCCGCTATCACGTCATCAACGCCGGTGTGCGTCAGAACAGTGTGGAGGTGCAACTGTATTTTGGCCAATGTAACATTTCGTTCCCTCAGCAGCTCCATGCGACCGAGCGTTTGGGCCTCGGTCTCCGGCAAGAAGTATTCCGCAATGTTTCGCTTTTTGTGGAAGGTTTTAAGCCAAAGCGCTAGCTTTTCAGGAACCGGAAGGAAAAACCCTGCTGTTTTTTTCTGTGACAAAAAGACTTCAGCATCAAAGTTGCCAATCATGTCCGGGCGAGTGCCTCTGGGAATTTGAGGGACGTCATACAGAAAATATCGATTCTTGTGGAATATCCAGCATGGTTGATTTGGAAAGCCGTACGAAGGCCGTTGCTTGACCTTTAAAGACCTAAGAAAGCTGGTCGATCGCCCTGTGGTCAAAGACAACATTATAAACAGAGAATTTTCCCACGAGGGGCCACCTAATTTGGCTGCGTTATCCAAGGTGGCCAGGCATTCGGTTCTAAGGATTGCAACGTCGTTTTGGCTAAGGGCTTTATGGTTGGCGCCAGTCAAAACCTGTGACATGACGAGGCGTTGGCTTATCTTACTGTTCAACTGGTTTTGTAGATGCGGTGATTTCGCTGTGGGTAGTGACTTCTCTGCCCGTGGGTGTTGAACATAACTTTTGGCAGCAGGGCTATCGTAACTATTTTCTCGTGCAGGCAAGTGACTGGTATTGCCGAATTCGCTTATTCTAGATCGAATAACCTGGCTGGCACCCCCGGATAGATCATCTTCGTCTCCGAGGGGAATGCTCAATATTTCCGGCAATTGCTCTTTGGAATGCTCGTGTTTGCCCTCTTTGTCACCCAGAGCATAGACGAAAACTACCCGTAACGGTTCGATGCGATTGTCGATGATTTTCTGCGATATCTCGGGATCTTTTTTCAAGGCCTGGAGTTTTCTAAGGAACTGCCTTAGATCAGCCGAAATATCTTCAAACTTGGTGAGCAATTGACGGTCTTTATTTAACGTCAACCGGAGAGCGATTTCCGCTCTGGAAAAAGCTGCCAAGGATTTAGGTTTACGCTGGATTTTTTCCTGCTGTTGAAACTGAAATATTGTCAACAGACTGGCTGCGGAGGTGGCAAGGTACAGTTTGGTGAAGAGCTCGCGATCGACATCATCGGCCGGCAGCTCGGCGACAATCAATTGTTTCCATGATTGTACGTAATGCGGGAAACTGTCTTCATTGCGCTGGTCAAATCCATCTGATTGAGACAGTGCGGCCTGGTCATACAGTGCTTCTATGATCTGATTACATTGCTCTGCAAGAAAAGGCTGATTGCGATAAACATCACTGATCCATTTCAGCCGTTCTACAAGTAGGTCGCAATTGTCTAGCTGAAGCACATGGGCAAGATCGTGAACCAGCACTATTTTATCTCCAGGCTATCTTTGACTGCATTGGGAATCTTCAGCGTGGTTTTTGTCGGCGCTTCTCTTTTAAGGAAAAGTGCTTTGATATCTTTAGTGGGTGTTTGGCGGAAAATGACATTTGGAACAGAATCTGCGGCAGCTAGAGTTCGCATGTGCGCGTCGCTGATTTTAGGGTATGTAGCCAGGGCGATTTGCAAGTCTTGGCAGATATTGTCTGGAATAAAATCAAGTAGACGCGCGATGGTAAAGCCGCCAAAGCAAGGGACTACAATTTTGCCTGAGGGATTTCCTTTTGGTTTCTGCGTGACGCATATTGGCTTTGCAAATGCCAATGATTGTATTTGATCAAGGTCTTTCAGGAGCCAGCTTGGTGGTCTTGGGCAGTCAATGAACGCGCTAAGGTATGGCTGTATGGTTGAATGCAGAGTGAACCGATAATTTTGCGCGGGAACTAAGTGGATTTTGGATGGTTTAGGGGGAACCAAAGCCGAATTCATAGAGTTTTTACCAGCACTCTAGTTGTTGATGCGAATTTGTTGACGGGATCACCTAAGCAGTTCCGTGGGGATCGGTCAAAAGCGAGTAAAAATTTTATTAAAATTGTATAAATTGTTGGAATCAGGAGGTTGGGGTGACTGCTTTATAACTAAAGCTGTCATGGTGGCATTGTTCCGAAATGGTCCCCTTCTCGCCGATGCTGTTGAAAAACTGCTCGCCAGTTGGCGCCTCTCGTGATTCACTTCTCCTATGATCCATAGGGGGAGCTTGACTGATGATGGGCGAACGGCAGGTGATGCAGGAAGGGCTGTTTTACGCGTTCAATCTGGAAAGCCATGTGCCATCGGATCATCTGCTGCGTCAGATTGATCACTATCTCGACCTCGGTGACATCAGAACACGGCTGGAACCCCACTATAGCTCGACCGGCCGGCCGTCGATTGATCCGGAACTGATGATCCGCATGCTGATCATCGGCTATTGTTTTGGTATCCGGTCAGAGCGGCGACTGTGTGACGAGGTTCACCTCAATCTGGCCTATCGCTGGTTTTGCCGGTTGGGGCTCGAAGGCCAGGTACCGAACCATTCGACCTTCTCCAAGAACCGGCATGGCCGCTTCCGCGAGAGCGATATCCTGCGTCATATCTTCGAACGCTCGGTACAGACTTGCATGGCGGCGGGTCTTGTGGGTGGTGAAGGTTTTGCCATCGACGCCAGCGTGATCGAGGCCGATGCCAGCCGTTTCCAAAGGATTGAAGCAGCGCCAACAAGTTGGGCTGACGCTGAAAACCAGAGCCGGGCTGTGCGCGAATATCTGGATGCCCTCGATACTGAGCATTCGCCTGACAACCCAAAGCGCAAACCTCGGGCTCTATCGCCGTCCGACCCCTGTGCCGCCTGGACCACCAAAGGTCGCTTGCGCGTTCAGTTCGCCTATGGTGTCAACTATCTCATCGACAATGATCATGCCGTGATTGTCGATGTGGAGGCGACGCCGGCGCGCATCTCCAAGAAAGTTGCCTCAACCAAGACCATGATCGACAGGACAGAGGCGCGCTTAGGGATCAAGCCGCAGCGGATCGCTGCCGACAGTGCCTACGGCACCGGAAGGCTTCTTGGCTGGCTCGTCGACCAGGGGATCGAACCGCATATCCCGGTGTGGGACAAGAGCGGGCGCACCGACGGCACGCTATCCCGTGCCGAGTTCAGCTTTGACGAGGGGAAGGACCGCTATGTCTGTCCTGAGGGCAAGGAACTCAAAACAACAGGCTCTGTCCATAACGGTAAGACACTCCTCTATCGGGCCAGCAAGCGCGACTGTGATCCCTGCCCATTGAAGCTGCGTTGCTGCCCCAATACGCCGTCGAGGAAGGTCCCGCGCGATGTTAATGAACACGGTCGGGATGTTGCCAGGGCTCTAGCCGGAACGATCGCCTTCGAGCAATCCAGCATCGAGCGGAAGAAAGTGGAAATGCTGTTCGCCCATCTCAAGCGCAATATGGGCCTCGAACGATTACGTCTGCGCGGCCTCACTGGTGCCCGCGACGAATTCCATCTTGCCGCCACGGTCCAGAACCTACGAAAGATTGCGAAATTGACCTGGAAACCACCGGATGACGACAGGACACGTGTGCCTGCCTGACACCGAAATACCCCTCTCACTCGCCCCAAACCGCCAAAACGGCGGCCAAGGCGGAACCAAATGCTCACTCTCGTGTCATTCCAGATCAAGGGAGTTGACACAGCTGGCCTCAGCCAAAACTTTTTCAACAACATCCGCCAAAAGCAGTCGTTGCTTCATGTTCGTGTCATCGCTGACATCCACGCAGCAGCTGGCAATCAATAGCATTGCCCATTCGCAGAATATGCAAAACCGCAGCTAGGCAAAAAAAAGATTTGCCCTTCCTGCGACTGGAAGCCCCATAACAATTTCCAATACGGAAAGGCGAATTGGTGCCTTGCTCCTGCTTAGAATCAGAGGACATTTTGCAGCTATGAATTTGCGCATGGAATTGGGTGGCGTGATTGTTGCGGTATTGGTGTTGGGTGCGTACTACCTACTTGGCGCGGAACGCCATGATTCTAAAGTTGATCTAGGAGTTGACTTGCAGCCAGAGAATAAAGTGCTGGTTGCTAGCGGCCAACGGCTATACGGGCAATACTGTGCGGCATGCCATGGCGCAAACCTGGAAGGGCAGCCAAATTGGCGCGAGCGCAAGCCTAATGGCCGCTTGCCCGCGCCGCCGCATGATGAAACCGGTCATACTTGGCACCATCCAGATGCAGTGCTGTTTGCAATAACCAAATATGGCCCCGCCGCAGTAGTTGGGGATGAAAGTTATCAGAGTGATATGCCTGCATATGATGGCATACTGACGGACAGGGAAATATTGGCGACCCTTTCGTACATCAAAAGCCGTTGGCCGGATCATGTTCGTCAAAGGCACGATTTGATGCGGTCGGATGGTGTTAGGTCTCCGGGATAGCTCCGCTATGAAGCTCGCCTACTTCGGTAATGACATGTTTTCCTCCTGCTTCGATGTTTTTGTCGAACGTGGACATCAAATATGTGCGGTTTATGTCAATCCCATTGAGGGTATTGCTGAGAACATGCTGGCGAAAGCGACGCGTCTGGGTTTGACAGTTCGGACAGGATTGCCTTTACCTGAAGAGATGAAGGCTTTGGTCGATGAAGGAGTGACCTTATTTTTTAGCGCCGAGTACCAACATAAAATCCCAACACCTTCCGGGCTGAGGTATGGTGTCAACTTGCATACCTCCTTGTTGCCGGAAGGAAGGGGGGCGACGCCTCTTCCGTATTTCACACACGGTCAGCACCAGCATTCCGGACTAACACTCCACAAACTAGCAACCCAATTTGATTGCGGCGATATCATCATAAATACGGCTATTGGGGTGGAAGAACATGATACTCTCAATAGCCTAATGGTCAAAATGCATCTGCAGGCGCCGGAGCTACTAGAACAGTTTTTGCGTGATATCGATTTCTATTACACAAATGCGCAACCTCAGATGGGAGGCAGCTATTGGCCCGTGCCCGACATAACCGAGCGATTGCTTGACCCGGACTTGACTACGGTCGAATTGCAGCAGCGTATCAAGCGTTTCGGCCACTTTGGACTGTTTTTGAAATTTGAGGATCGATTTTGGCGCGTCATTCACGCCGAAGCTGTTCCCTATGATGCCGAGAAAAAACCAGGTGAATTGCTTTTCGAGCTTAGTGAAATGTTGGCCATATCGAACCGGGATGGGTTCATCTGTATCCCAAAATATTGCCTGGTCGAGCTATAGCGGAGGTGGTTTCGAATTTGGTTCGCAATGGAAGTGGAAGGAGGCTAGCGGAATCCCTGAGCACTCCCGCTAGCCTAACTACTCGGTACTACGTTTTGCTAATGCGGGTCAGCGAGGAAATCCAGAATGGCGCAGTCGGGCTTGTGGTTGCCTTGGCAACGGTTCGTGAGATGCTGCAGCTTCGCTTCCAGATTTTTCAGTCGATCGATTTTCTTTCGGGTTTCCTGCAATTGCTTTGTTGCAAGCGCCTTAACTTCCGCACTACTCCGTGCGTCGTTGTTAAACAGGTCCAGGAGAGCGCGACTATCATCTATCGAAAAACCGAGCTCTCTGGCGCCTTTAACAATTCTAAGAAGCTGAAGGTCGGACTGCCGATACTGGCGAAACCCATTTTCAGCGCGAAGCGGGTTCACAAGACCAATATCTTCATAATAGCGGATGGTTTTTTCGGGCAGGCCAATGTTTTTCGCGGCCTCTCCGATTTTGACAAGGGTACTCATCGCAATACCTCTCTAAAAGTATTGAGTACCTTGAACCCGTTCGCATACAATACATTTGCATCCAGTGAATTAGAAGGATTTTTTTGTCCGTTTGATTTTGGTCAAGGCTGCTATACAGTTTTCACGCTCTTCTCCTTGGTTAGAAAGGTTCGTCTTTTGAGATATTTGGTTTACATGCTCCGACTTATGCTTGTTGCGTCATTGATTGCGCTGCCTGCATCTGCGCGGGTGCAGCCAAATAAGAGCGGTGAAACCAGTTATGACGCCTGTGTTAGTCAATGGGACGGCACATGGTCATTTGAAGCGCTAGATGCTGCTGGAATAGCTGATGAAGTCGAAACAAGTGAAGATGTTTTTTGCGGCCATTTCATGAGCGCAGAAGATTTGCCGACAGATGTCTCTAACCACGATATTGCGCCGACTCCACTTCTGGTATTGGCGCAACCGGCACGATTGGCAGTGCCAGCACCAAAGGCTCAAAAAATCCAGGTTCCCCCAGAGCACATTCCTCATTCACTTCATCCTGAAGTTGCCCCACATCCCCCGAAAGCTGGCTGATAGCAGCTAGTCGCCTCGGCCCTATCAACCAAACCTTGAACCCGTGTGTCTCGGGTCGAGGGGGCTGGCTAACCATCTAACAAAATCAAGTTTTATCTTAGTTTTCGGAGAGTTGCCATGAGAGCAATTTCTTACTGGGGCATTGCCGCCAGCATGGCCTGTGCTGTGTCCGCGGTCAGCCTAGGCACACCTGCTTATGCCCAGCAGGCCGACCAAACCCAACTTATTGAGCGGCTAAGCGCGCTTGAGGAAGAGTTGAGACTTTTAAAACAACAGCTTGCAGAAACAAAGACGCAAGCAGACAAATCTAAGGAAATCGCTGAGAAAGCTAACAGCAGAGCCCAGAAAGCGGTACAGGCTGCTGATCCTGTCCGGCCGAATGCTTGGCACCTGGCAGGTTACGCTGATGTTGGTATCGAGTTTAGTGATGGTGAAAATGCCGATACTTTTACGAGCGGTAAATTTAACCCGGCCTTTCACTTCCAGTATAAGGACCTGATCTTATTTGAATCCGAGTTTGAAGTATCGACCAGTAATACCGGTGAAACCGATATTGAGCTTGAGTATAGTCAACTTGACTTCCTCTTGCATGATAATGCTGTTCTGGTCGCTGGCAAATTCCTAAGCCCAGTTGGCCAATTTCAGGAAAGGTTGCACCCCAGTTGGATCAACCGGTCGGTAAATGCACCAGCTGGATTTGGTCATGGCGGTATACAGCCCATCAGTGAAGTGGGCCTGATGCTGCGAGGCGGTGTACCCGTGGGCGAACGCATGTTCACCTATTCTGTCGCGGTCGGGAACGGGCCGCGAGCCGGCCATGGAGGGGTTGAAGTCGAGGGCTTTGGCCGTGACGACAATAGCAACAAAGCACTCAGCGGTCGTCTGGCATTCTTCCCATTTGATGACCTTGAAATAGGTGGCTCATTCCTCACCGCGAAGGTTGCGCCAGAGGCATCAGACGGCGGAGATGACCATGCTGAAGAACCAGTAGTAGATGATCATGGTGAGGCGGAGGAGATATTCGAAGATCTGTCGCAGGGTGACTATGACCTGTGGGGCTTTGATGCTGCCTATACTGGCGGTAACTGGGATATCCGTGCCGAATACCTGAAAGCGGACCTCAAGAATTTCGGCGAAGCTGATGATGATCACGGGGAGCCTGAGCCATTGTCCTGGAAGGCGTGGTATGCACAGGCGGCTTATCGTTTGTCTGATATTTCAGATTCTCCCTTTATTCAAAGACTTGAGCCAGTAGTTCGATATGGCGAATTCAAAGTAGCCGGGGACCATGAACTGGAAGAAGAGACCAATGAGAAACGCTTCAATGTGGGCCTCAACTATTGGTTCTCTCCTTCGGTCGTTGTCAAAGGCGGTCTCGAATTTCGCAATTATATGGCTGAAGAACGTGAAGATGATACCCGTCTTCAGTTCCAGCTGTCTTATGGCTTCTAGGCATCAGGAGATAAACAATGCTTAAGAAAAGTGATTTCGTTGTCCTTGCTTTTGCGGGAACAGTTCTTTCCATGGTGGGGTTGGGCGTAGCCTCAGCTGATACGCAACAGCCCAAACCCGACCCGATGCAATTTGCCCGCGGGGCCAAGGCTTGGGCGAAAACCTGTGCCCGATGCCACAATATGAAAAGCGCTCAGGACAACTCTGACGAAGAGTGGCATGTGGATGTAACGCATATGCGCGTTAGGGCCAATATCCCTGGCGATGTTGCCCGCGACATCAAAGCCTTCCTTCAGGCCAGCAACAAGTAAGGAACTAAGATGAAAAAACAAACCGCAATATCGCTGATTGTCATTTCGGCCTTCTCCGTTGCTGCGCAAGCCGCACCACGTGACTTGGTCAATGGTAAAGAGAAATATGAAGAGACCTGTATCGCTTGTCATGGTGAGAATGGAAAGCCAACCATTCCCGGGTTGCCGGATTTCACATCGCGAACTGGGCCCCTAAAAAAGGGTAACAGTGCGCTTGTGAAAAGTGTGATGGAAGGTGTTGATCGTCCAGGCGCGGACATGGCAATGCCTCCTCTCGGTGGCAACCCGGACCTGACCGAGGATGATGTTCGCGATATTCTTTCCTACATCCGCAAAACATTCAAAGGCAAATGACGAATATTAGAATTTGAGCCACCCGCCAGCGGCGGGCGGCTCCATCAACAAGAGCGCTGTTTGATCCTTTGATAAGGAAATCTGCCAGCGCTTCTTTTTAGCAAAATTAATGCGAATAACACGCAAGAGCATTCGCAAATTAGCGAAAATGGAACAAAAGATGAAAAGCAAAACTATAAACACAGCACTGCTCGGCTCTGTTTCGACTGCAGCCCTCATTGCTATTTCCGTAAACGCATATGGGGTGGATGAACCCACGATTGAGTTTCTGGATGTAGAGCGTATCCAAGTGATTGGGGAAAGAACAGACCGGTCAAAGGTCCCAGGTTCGGCAACCCGGCTCAGCCAAGAAGATCTCGATACATTCAAATATCAGGATATATTGCGTACGCTGCGTATGGTGCCCGGCGTCAATATTCAGGAAGAAGACGGTTATGGGCTGCGCCCGAATATCGGGCTACGGGGATCAGGTGTTGAACGATCTTCCAAAATTACATTGATGGAGGATGGCGTACTGATCGCGCCAGCGCCATATGCTGCGCCAGCAGCCTACTATTTTCCGACCGCAGTTCGTATGCAAGCCGTGGAAGTTCGCAAAGGATCGGCAGCGGTTAAGTTTGGACCGCGCTCCGTTGGTGGCGCTGTCAATCTTGTAAGCCGCTCCATTCCTAAAGAGTTCGGCGGTTTTGCCGATCTTCGCGTGGGTAGCGACGACCTGTTCGTCACACACAGTGTGATCGGGGGCTCGGGCAAAAACATCGGGGGTGTTGTGGAATTCTTCAGATCGAACAATGATGGCTTCAAGGAACTACCAGGTGGCGGCGATACCGGCTTCGATGTGAAAGACTATCTGGCCAAGTTCAGGGTTAAAACTGACGAGGACGTCGCCATTCCCCAGTCGATTGAGATCAAGTTCTCCAGGACGAATGGTTTTTCCAACGAGACTTATCTGGGGCTAACTGACACTGATTTCGCAACAAACCCCAACATGCGATATGCCGCCAGTGCACTGGACAATATTGACACCAAGCATGACCAAATACAGCTCACACACCAAGCCAGGATTGGGAACGTGGAACTAGTCACGACCGCCTATCGGAACACATTTGAGCGCGACTGGTTCAAACTTCATGACCTCAAGAACACCACGGATGCATGCGGGAGCAGCAGCGGCGCCTTTGTTCTGGCCAACCCTGATATTTGCGCAACCGAGCTCAGCTGGCTTCGGGGGGAGGCTGACAGTGCAGAAGGCGCCATCCGCATTCGCCATAATGCGCGAACCTACGAAGCCAAGGGCATCCAGTCGTTGGTCGCAGTGCCATTCTCTACAGAAGGAGCCGAACATGATTTGGAATTTTCGATCCGCTATCATGAAGACAATGAAGATAGGCTTCAGTTCAACGAGCGGTACTCAATGGTCGATGGTGCTCTGGTATTCTCATCGGCTGACAATCTGGGCGCCGCTGGCAATAGGTTGGTTGAGGCCAAAGCATGGGCCTTCTTCGCACAAGATACCATTACTGTTGGCGGCTGGACGTTTGTGCCCGGTGTGCGCTTTGAAGCCATTCAACTAAACCGCATGGATTGGACAGATGATGCAGATCGCTTGACCGAGGGGAAGGGCAAGCCGGAGGTCAAGGTAAACGCCTTTGTACCCGGTATCGGCGTCAGCTACCGGTACTCCGATAATCTGACGATTACAGGTGGCCTATTCAAAGGGTTCAATCCGCCTGGTGCTGGCAACCCAGAAGCAAAGGAAGAGAGTAGTCTAAATGTTGAAGCAGGCTTGATATATGACAGGAACGGCTTTTACGCCGAAGGTATTCTGTTCTATTCCGACTATAACAACATTCTTGGTGATTGTACCGCCGCCTCAGGACAGCCGGGGCAGTGTGATATCGGGGATCAATTCAATGGCGGTGCTGCCCGTGTGTATGGGCTGGAATTATTGGGCGGCTATAACGTTGACCTGCGAGGCTCTTGGACGATGCCTCTATCCTTTAACTATACCTATACGGATTCCGAGTTTAGCACGAGCTTCTCGGATAGTTTTTGGGGCGAGGTGACACAGGGAGACCACTTCCCATATCTGGCGCGTCACCAACTGACTATGGCCGCTGGGTTGGCTTCGGAGAATCTCAGCACAACAATACAGGCAAACTACGTGTCGTCCACGCGCACGCAGCCAGGTGTTGGGGAAATTTTCAACGCTGAGAAGGTCGGTGGACGTGTCGTTGTTGATATTTCTGCAAACTACCAGCTTAGTGATGACATCGGATTGTTCCTGAGTGTCGACAATCTGTTCGATAAGACTTATGCTGTTTCCCGGCGGCCTATGGGGCTTTTGCCTGGCAAGCCGCGCACCGTAACCGGTGGCGTGAAATATAGCTTTTAATCGAGTGAAATGTGGCGGGGATTTCCCCGCCACACATGTTTCGGAACCGAGGCTTAAAAGTTTCGTTTCAGCTGGATGCCATATTGGCGAGGTTCGCCAAACACAGTCACAGGCAGGCTGCTGTCGGCGGCTCCCGCCACGTTGCGTCCGGTTGTGATATATGTGGCATAACGATTATTGGTCAGGTTCTGGCCATATAGCGATACTTCCCACAGTTCGTCTGCCGTGGTGTAGGCAATGCGCGCGTTCAGAAGCGAATAGGTATCCGCCCGGTACTGCGGTAGATTGTTCCGCTTGAAATCGACATTGTCACGCCAAGCAAAGTCTCCGCGCAAGGTTATATAGCCCTTGTCGCCAATATCGTACGTATATTGGGCACCGAACGAATACGCCCACTTCGGCGAGTTGGAGATGCGATTGCCAGAGAAGTCCTCCCCGCCTTCGAAGAAGACATCATATTTGGCGTCCAGGTAGGCAATGGTTGCATTGACATCGAAGTCATCGGCAACGCGCGCCACAAACTCGCCCTCAATGCCTTTGATGGTGGCCTGACCGGCATTGGATGTGGTGGCTACGCCGCCAATATATTCAACCACCTGAAGGTTGGTGTAATCATACTGGAATACACCGACATTTGCTCGCATGCGTTTGTTGAACAGAGTGGATTTCACGCCCGCTTCATAACTCCAGAGATATTCAGGATCGAATGAACTGGCGTCCCCAAGCTGGAAACCGCCGGATTTGAAACCACGAGTTGCCGAAATATATGCCATCACGTCGTCATTGATGTCGTAATCAATGGCAAAGCGTGGTGTCCAAGCCTTCCAATCGTCGGTAGGCGAGCCGCTATCTACTTCCGTGCCGTTCACTGCCGTGGAATAGTTGTAGCTTTTTTTTTCGTAGCTGTAACGCAGGCCCACGGTGGCGCGCAGTCGGTCTGTCACGCTGTAGGTGCTCTGGCCGAACAGGGCATAGGCATTGGTGACGTTACGTTCTGGAATATTGATCTTCGGGTCCTCGAACAGGATATCAATGCCGCCGTCACCGTCTTCATTCAGGAAAAAGGCACCCACGATCCATTCAAGGCGCTCAGGGTTGTTGTTGGAAAGCTGGAGTTCCTGCGTGAAGGAGCGCGAGTTTTCCTGGAAGCCGATATCGAAGATGGTCAGGTCTGTCCCGTCGGCATCAATAACCTGATCGACCTCACTTTCCCGATATGATGTGATCGACTTGAAGGTATAGTCTTCGCCGCTCCAGATTGCAGTGGCGGACATGCCCCAGATATCGGCATTACTTACCGGCTTGGTGTCGAATGCCACTTCATCCTCGTCGGTCGGGATCGTAGCGCCGGCATCTGCGAATTCGTCCGGATAGAAGGTGCGTACAGCAGGATAGCCCGTTTCCCTTTCCTTGCTGAAGTCGCCGCGCAGGATCATCTCAAAATTTTCCGTGAAATCGATAGCTATGGTGGCACGGCCCGCGAACGTGTCCTGATCCTGATACTTGTCACCGGAAACAATATCGGTATAAATGCCGTCCCGGTCGTTTTTCAGCAAGGTCAGGCGGGCCCGGATATTGTTGCTCAGCGGGCCCGAAACGGTGCCGCTGAAGCTCCTTTTGTTATAGCTGCCCATGGTAACGCCGAAAGTGCCCTCGAACTCCTCGCTTGGAGCTTTCGAGATCACATTGAGTGTACCGCCTGCCGAGTTTCGGCCGAAGAGCACTCCTTGCGGGCCTCGCAATAGCTCCAGCCGTTCCACATCGAACATGTCCTGATAGCCGGTTGTGGGGCGGGGCTGGTAAATGCCGTCGAAATGTACGGTTGAGCTTGGGTCTGTCGCGACCCCAAATGCTGATGTGCCGATGCCGCGGATATTTACAATCGCCATGGAATCGTTGGTAACCGTGACACCGGGCACGAAGAATTGGAAATCCTCAATGGTGCGGATGCCGATATTCTCAAGCATCTCTCCCGTCATTGCTGTCATCGCGATAGGAGTATCCTGGAGACTGGACTCCCGCTTTTGTGCGGTAACGATTACTTCTTCAAGAAACATCTCATTTTTGTCGCTGTCATCGGAAATGGCAGCGCTAGAAAGCAGGGCGACGGCACATGTCGTACACGTCAGAGTGTATTTTGATTTTGATTGATACGTCATAATTTCCTCCACGGGGCAAAAGTGCCCGTTGACCAATTCACACAGCCCCTTCGGGCGTGTGGTTTTGAATTTCGAACTTTGGGAAAAGTCGCGTCAGCTTGTGCATGCGGCGCTATATAGGCAGCATGCGGCTGGTCCGCGGCTTACACTTTGGGAGGATGGTAAAGTGGGGGAGTTTCAATACCCGAAAGGTTGGACACCGAATGGGCACAGTGCGTCAGTTGACCGATATAGTAAGGGGCGTACATTGTGCTGAAGGTGAGGCCTGCGTCACAGACAAGGCCGCCGGCCGCGCAGCAACCGTCAAGAGTGCCATGGATATGAGTCCAATCATCCGGCGCAGTTTCAGCAATATGAAGCCCAATGAACATATCAAGCTCTTCCGTGTTGGTATTCCTTAGTGTTTCGGAATCCACATCTTCAAGAGCTAGGAATATGCTATGGCCCTGAACAAGGTCAACAAGGTTTCCTTCGTTATGAAGTGGTTCTCCTGAGGAAAATGCAAGAGTAGGGGCGCTGATCCACACGAGAATGTTGACCAGTAGGAATAAGTGGCTGAACTTCCTTGATATCAGCTTAATCTCCCCTATTCGGTTATTGCTAAGGTAGCACCACAACCAGATGGGTCAAGAAGAGAGGCCCCAAGCTCAGAGAGGAAATTGCCCGGGGCCTCCCGCCTTAGTGACCGTGGACCATCACTTTAGTGATCATGTAGATCTCATCTTCTCCACGGCCGAGGGAAACCATGACTTCCTGACCTGTCTCTAGAATATCTAAGTCAACGTCGTTGGCGACTTTCATATCCATAGTCATCGCGGGCCAGTTGAGCTCTTTGATGGCACCATGGGTGACGTTGATTGTACGCTTGTCAGCGTCGATTCTATTCACCTTGGCATGCACCATTACCTGCTTTTCGGCGGCGTGCTTGCGTTGATGGCTTTTGTGTTCATGACTATCACCACCCGCATGGACCGAGAGTGAGCTCAGTCCGATAATAGTGAGGGCGGTCAGGGGGGCTTTCAAAATTTTTCTCATGACTTTTCCTTTGTCTGAATTACCAAATTGTCACTATTTTTTTATGGGACGGGAGGACCAATGGGCGTGTGATACCTTCCATTCTCCATCCACCTTCACAAGGCCAAGAGTTTCGACGCTGTAAAAATCGTAGCGCTTATCATTGTTCATGAATGAAAGTGTCGCTGACGTGGTGACGACGGCTAGATTGGCTTTTTCTTGAACATCTTGTTTGAGGAGCTTGCGTTGTGCTGCCTCAAGCATGGGCATCTCTGGCTTCAAGTGATGTTCCAAGTAGTTTTCGAGTGACGCTTCCCGCACGCCGTTCTCGAAGATGACTGCGTCTGCGGCAAAACTTGCGGCCACACTCTCGAAATTGCCGCTGTATAGGGCTTCTTGAAAGTGCTGGGCATAGTCCTGCGCCGACATGCCTGAATGTGAATGACCATCTATAACCGTGGGCGCTGTTGGTTCGTGTTGGTCGCTCTCAACTCCCGCAGCAGCGTGATCGTGGTCTTCGTCGTGACCAGCGACTTCCTCTTGGTGATCGCTGTCATGGCTGTGTGATGCATCGCCGCCATGGTCGTGGCCTTCGCCGCTGGCGTCAGGCAGGCGCATGACGCCAAGGCCATGGCGGTATACAAGCTCCGCCCCCAAATAGCCGGTCACGCCCACAAGGCCTGTAAGCACCAGACTGGCCGCGATGACAGCGGTCGAGATGGCCTTCGACTTGTAGACCCAAACCGCAACCAAAATGATTGCGACTGCCGTCCCGAGCGCCCAGGCCCGATGAACCTTCATCACCTTGTGGGCGATATCGTCGTGCGCGACGCTATTGAAGGCCTGAATGCCTGCCAGCACAGTCAAGACCGTGATAGCCGCGCCGAGCCACAGGGTCCATTTCCCGGCAGTTTCAAATATTGTGACATGCTTCTTCTGTACGACTTTTGACAAAATAAGAAACAGTGTCGAACTCACGGTCAAACCCACCGTGAAATGGACCAGCAGCGGATGCCAGTTGGGAATGATTAGATCAGTCATTTTCGTCTCCCGATGCAGGGTTGGTTGGGTTTGATGTCTGTTTGGGTTGCCGTTTTATCTCCTGCCCTTTCCAGAGGAGATACATGGCCGGAATCACCAGAAGCGTCAGGATGGTAGCACTGACCATGCCGCCCACCATGGGGGCAGCAATCCTGCGCATAACCTCAGACCCCGTGCCAGAGCCAAGCATGATCGGTAGAAGGCCAGCGATGATAACGGCGACCGTCATCATGATTGGCCGAACCCGCATCAATGCTCCCTGGACAACAGCATTTGTGAGATCGGCAGCGACAACAGGGCGGCCCTCAGTTTCAGCCTCGGATTTGACCTTCTCCCAAGCTTGGTTGAGATAGACGATCATCAAGACACCAATCTCAACGGCGACGCCTGCAAGGGCGATGAAGCCTACGCCCACGGCCACGGAGAGGTTGTATCCAAGTAGGTACAGCAGCCAGATGCCGCCAACGAGTGAGAGTGGCAGCGTGCCCATGATGATCAGCACAGATGTCAGGTTTTTGAAGTTGATATACAGCAGAAGCAGGATGATAATCAGCGTGACAGGAACGACGACGCTCAGTTTCGCCTTTGCCCGTTCCATATATTCATACTGACCGGACCAGGCGATCGAATAGCCCGCCGGCAAATCAACCTGTTCTCGCACCACCCTTTGCGCTTCCTTGACGTAGGACCCGATATCAACGCCGGATATGTCGACATAGATCCAGCCGTTAAGCCGCGCGTTTTCGGACCTGATCACGCCGGGGCCGCCTGAGACATTGATGTCGGCCACCTGCCCAAGCGGGATGTGTTCGCCCTTGGGTGTAACGATGGGCAGAGAACGAAGTCGGTCAAGTGAATCCCGGTATTCCCTTGGGTAGCGGAGATTGACAGGGTATCGCTCCAGCCCTTCAACGCTTTCCGTCACAGACATACCACCGATGGCGGTACGGATCACTTCTTGGACATCCGCAATATTGAGGCCATACCGGGCTGCCTTCACACGGTCGATCTCGGCGTTGACATAGCGCCCGCCCGTAACACGTTCAGCGTAGACGGATGCGGTGCCAGGTACATTTTTCATCACCGCCTCAATGCGTTGGCCAACTTCGCTAATCACGTTCAAATCAGGCCCGGCCACCTTGATCCCTACGGGGGTCTTGATTCCAGTAGCCAGCATATCGATGCGGTTCTTGATCGGCATAATCCAGACATTCGTGAGGCTTGGGACTTGAACAAGGCTATTCAGCTCGGCCTTCAGTTTTTCAGTGGTCATCCCTTCGCGCCACTCGCTTCTGGGCTTCAGCTTGATCGTGGTCTCGATCATGGTGAGGGGTGCGGGGTCCGTGGCGGTTTCAGCGCGTCCCGCCTTGCCATACACGGCCTCCACTTCAGGGATCGATTTGATCAACTTGTTGGTCTGTTGGACGATTTGCGCGACCTTGCCTGCAGAGACGGCAGGGAAGGCGCTTGGCATGTATAAAAGGTCACCTTCGTCAAGATCCGGCATGAACTCTCCGCCAATACGGTTAAGCGGATATAAAGCGCTGATCATGATGATAAGTGTGACCACAATCATACTTTTTGGAAACTTCAGCACCATGCCAATGAAGGGGCGATAGGCCGCGATCAGCCCGCGGTTGATGGGGTTCTTATGTTCGGGCAAGATTTTGCCGCGGATAAAATAGCCCATCAGAACCGGCACCAAGGTGACCGACAAGACAGATGCCGCAGCCATCGCGTAGGTCTTCGTAAAGGCCAGAGGATGAAAAAGACGCCCCTCTTGCGCTTCGAGCGCGAAGATCGGCACGAAACTCAGGGTTATAATTAGAAGCGAAAAGAAGAGGGGCGGCCCCACCTCGACGGCGGTTTTGGTGACAATCTCCCAGCGGTTCGCGCTGGTGACTGTCTCGTCTTCCATATGCTTATGAAAATTCTCGATCATCACGATCGTGGCATCCACCATGGCGCCGATGGCAATTGCGATGCCTCCAAGCGACATGATGTTGGCATTGATACCTTGCGCATTCATCACGATGATCGCGGCCAGAATGCCAACCGGGAGGCTGAGCACGACAACAAGTGCCGACCGCATGTGGAAAAGGAACACAGCGCAAACAAGGGCTACCACGATGAATTCTTCTATGAGCTTTTCGTTCAGCGTGTCTACGGCGCGCTCAATCAGTGAGGAACGGTCGTAGGTTTCAACAACCTCTACGCCTTCGGGCAAGCTGGCCTTGAGGAGTTCCAGTTTCTCCTTCACCCGGTCAATGGTAGCCAAAGCGTTTTCGCCCCATCGCATGATGATGACACCACCAACGGCCTCGCCTTCACCATTCAGCTCACCAATACCCCGGCGAAGTTCTGGCCCCATGCGGATGTCGGCTATTTCCTTGAGCAGGATCGGTGTACCGTTCGCTGTATGGCCAACGGGGATGGATTCCAGATCCTTAAGGTCGTCAATATAGCCGGAAGCGCGAACCATATATTCCGCCTCGGCCATCTCGATCACCCGACCACCAGTTTCCTGGTTGCCGCGCTGGATCGCCCGTTTGACCATTTGGAGCGGGATGTCGTAGGCGCGCAAGCGGTTCGGATTCACCACCACCTGATATTGCTTGACCATGCCGCCAATGGTGGCGACTTCGGATACACCTTCCACGGTCTGAAGCTCGAACTTCAGAAACCAGTCCTGAAGGCTCCTGAGCTCTGCAAGGTCATGTTTTCCGCTGCGATCGACAAGTGCATATTGATAGACCCAACCAACACCGGTTGCGTCGGGCCCGAGCGCGGTTCTGGCACCCTCAGGCAAGGTGGGAGCAACCTGGCTGAGATATTCAAGAACACGCGACCGTGCCCAGTAAAGATCGGTGCCGTCTTCGAAGATGATATAAACATAGCTGTCGTTGAAGAAACTGTAGCCGCGAACGGTAACCGCACCTGGGACAGATAGCATCGCAGTTGTCAGAGGATAGGTAACCTGGTCTTCAATCACCTGTGGGGCCTGGCCCGCATAGGTGGTTTTGACAATTACCTGTACATCGGAAAGGTCGGGGATGGCGTCAAGTGGTGTCTTCGACAGCGAATAGGCACCCCAACCGGCGAAAAGAAGAGTCAGGATCACAACCAGAAAACGGTTCTGAACCGACCAGCGAATAAGATTGGCTATCATGGGTTCAAACTCCGTCTTCTACATTTTCATGGCTGAGACGATGATGAAGGGCCCATCCTCGCCTTGCTGAAGTTGGAAGTGCATCCGGTCGCCTGGATTGAAAAGGGAAAGATCCACTTCTGGCGCTACGGTGAAATCCATGGTCATTTCCGGCCAGCCCAATGACTGGATCGGATCATGAGACAGATTGACCGTGTTGCCCGCAATCGAATTGACAGTCCCCATGCCGTGATGGATTTGCGCCTTTTCAGGTGAAGGCGACGTGTCGTCATTTGGCATGGCCATGTCCGCCATGGGAGCATCGCCGTCGAGCATGCGCAGGAATGCGCTGTTGATGCTGGCTTCGCTATCGATCAGGAACTGTCCGGAGGTCACAACACGCTCGCCTGCTTCAAGGCCAGCCTTGATGCCGACTCTGTCGCCGCTCTCATGGCCTGCGATCACTTCAGCGGGCCGGAACCGCCCGTCTCCGAGGGCCAGGATAACCCGGTCTGTCTTACCTGTGCGGATCAGGGCTTCACGGGGAATGGAAAGAACGCCGGATTCTGGCGCAGCCATAATGCTGATCTCGCCGTACATGTTGGGCTTCAGGCGGCCATCCTTGTTGGGGAACGCGAGCCGCACTTGCACGGTCCTGCTTTTAGGGTCAACCATCGGGTAGACATAATCAACCGTTCCGTCCCAGGTCTCTCCTGGCAGGAATGGCAGTTGCATTGTCGCCTTCTGGCCTTCCGCGACCCAATCGCTTTGACCTTCGAAAACATCAACCATCACCCACACCGTTGACAGGTCGGCCAGTGAAAAGACGGTCTTGGCGGGCTGGACGTACATGCCTTCGCCAATGCCTAAGTCCACAATGACCCCGTCCTGAGGGGCGCGAACCTCAACAAGCTGATTGACTGTGCCACTTTTTCGAATGTCCGAGATTTGGCTGTCTGTCATGCCCAGGGCCCGCAGGCGTTCCTGCGAGGCACGGGTCAGGCCCTCCTGCTTCAGGCGTATTGCCTGCAGGAATTCCGTCTGGGCATTCACCAGTTCAGGTGAATACAGTTCGAAAATCAGTTCGCCTTTCCTGACTTCCTCACCCACGGCCTTCCGGTACAGTTTTTCAACCCAGCCAGCCGTCCGAACATGGACATGGGCCGTCTTGTCTTCGTCCATGTCGATATAGCCCACGGTTTCAATCTCTCGGGTCATATCGGCAACGGTGGCTGCAGCTGTCCGGACGCCCAGATTGTTGACGACCGCGGCACTAATTTTCAGCGCGTTGGCGTCATCCCCACCACCGGCTTCATCGGCATAGACTGGGATCAGGTCCATCCCCATCGGGGACTTACCTGGTTGGTCGCGGCGATAGTTGGCGTCCATTGGCGCAACCCAATACAGGATTTCGCGTTCGCCGGATTTGGCAGAACCGGCAGTTTCACTAGCGCCCGGCGCTGTCAGTTGACTGCCCGCATAGCCAAGGGCAATCCCTACCGCAAGCGTGGCCGTGGCGATCATTAATGTCTTACGCATCGTCTTCCCCCTCGAGGAATAATAGTTGAGCCTGGGCCTTCATGCGTTCGCTCTGGAGCTTGAGCAGATTAAGCTCCGCATCCAGTTCAGCGAGCCGGGCCCGAACAAGTTCTGCAAAGTCGGTGACCCCATTTTGATAAGATGTCAGGGACGCCTCGGACGTTTCCTTTGCCCGCTTGATAACAACGGATTGGAACAAGCCCACGCGTTTCTGCAGCCGCTGCCAGTCGGCATAGCTGCTGTCGAGCATCTTTTTCAGATCAAGAAGGACGGTGTCATGCCCCAACTGGGCGGCCTGCCGGTCTTTCTTGGCGGCAGATAGGCGCTTGTCCTGGCGTTTCTGGGTAAACAAGGGCACATCCATCACGACACCAACGGTAGCCAGGTCGGCCCTGTCGGCCCCACGCGCACCATAACCCACGTTCACTGACCAGCCGGGCTTATATTGCTCACGAGCCACGCCAACGTCTTTGTCCGCTACCGCCACATTGGCTTCCTGCACACGGGCCGCAGGGTGTTGGCTGAGGCGTTCCGTCAGTGGTGCGATATCGGAAGGATGACGCATTGGTGGTAGTGACGCGGGAACTTGTTTGGTGGCTGCGTCTTGCCCTATACGGCGGGCAAGTCGGGCACGCACCATTGCGTCTTGGCGGTCAATTTCTACCAGCCGGTCATCCAGCAGGCTTAATTCCAGCTCCGCACGGAACACGTCCTGACTGGTTTCCCGACCCGTCGCATAGATGGCTTCAATGACTTCGATCAGTTCGGCGATGGCCATTCTGCTAGCCAGGACCTTTTCCCGGGCAGCAGTCCAATAATAGAGATCAAGCCAGTTTTGCCGTGTGTCGAGCACAATCTCGCGGCGGCGTAGGTCCAGTCTGGCCTGTTCCATTCCTACCAATGCCTGCCGTTTCTGGCGATTGAACTTGAGCGTATCACCCTTTGGAAAGGTCTGGCTCAATCCCAGCTGAAGCTGGGTCATCGGTTCTTGGGTATAGCTGAAGCTATTTGTCGGCCAATTGGCGAATGTGGCCCGGAATTTTGGATCGGGCAACTGCGAGTCAGCCACAGCACGGTCCAGTTGGGCGTCAGCGCGGACGCCGGGCTCCAGAAGATAGGGGTCGTCGGAATTGAGCGCCAGCCTAACGGCCTCTTTCATCGTAAGGGCGGGTTGGTGCTCATCTTGTTGCATAGTGGCGCGTGGAGTAGCTGACGCTACTTCTATGGGGACAGCATTTTCAGATGCCAATCCCGGAACGGCTATCATAATAGTCGCGATAGCGACTAGGGACGTCTGTCGGTACATGTCTAAACCTCAACTGACAAAGGACAGGAATGGTTGGCTGGTAGAGCAAGTATACCAGCATAAGGCGCAGATTGGCGGACCAATGCTACCTTAGGAAAAAGTCAGGAGGCGTGGAGGGGGGGTAACGATGGAGTGTGTTACAGAAAGTCCAACTTGGGGCGTCAGCTCATAAAGTGGTGCCGCACCATAGTAGTCGTCCTGTTTGCCCAAAGGGTCGGGCAGCGCGACAATATTGGCGAAACCAGCACAGCAGGCAATACTACAGGGAGCTTTGGAAGAGCTGCGATTATGATCGTCATGAGCATTATTTTGCCCCATGCTTTTGACATGCTGGCTATGGATGAGCGTGCCGTCCATAAAGGTCGTTGAAAAAGACATTTCTGTTTCTGGACAACAGGCATGCGCAGCAACCTTCGCCATCACCGGAGCGCTGGCGAGAGAGACAAACAGAAGGGCAGCCAATAGGGCACCATATATGTGTCTGACGAATCGCATGTCCGGAAGCATAGCCCTATACCATAGTTCAGGGTCAAGGGGCTTTTCACGGTTCACATCGAGTTGATCGTGGCGTGTGTCGTTAATCCAATTTCCTGTTTGACCTTCCAGTTTGTGGAAGGTTTAGCCTGCTCAGGAATCGAGGTGGTATGTGTTGCCTGAAGCGAAAGGTGCGATCAATGTTTCTTTCCGTCAACATAGGCAGTTCCAGTTTGCGGCTTGGCTGGCATGATGGGGAAGCTGGGTCCGCCACGACGGCGACCTTCGATGGTAAAGGCGGCGCGACCGTTCTGTCCCGACATATAGGTCAATTCATTGAGGCCCAGGGCAATGCGACCCCCAACGCAGTTTGCCACCGAATTGTCCACGCCGGTGCGGCCTATGGTGAAAGCTGCTTCATTGACGATAAAGTCGTAGCAGCCATCAAGGCCAACAGCCCGCTGGCCCCCTTGCACAACCCCTTGGCGCTTGAGATGATCGAAGCCTGTCGGGCGCTGTTTGGGGCGGCGGTGCCGCAGGTGGCAGTGTTTGATAGCGCCTTCTTTCACAATATGCCGGACTATGCCGCGCTTTATGCCATTCCGGCCCGCCTGGGCATCCGACGTTTGGGGTTTCACGGTATCGCGCACCACTTGATGTGGCAGGCAGCCGTCAAACGCAATCCTCAGGCCCGTCGCGTGATCAGTCTGCAGCTTGGTTCGGGGGCTTCCGCCTGCGCCGTCAGGGACGGGCGCGCTGTTGACACGTCCATGGGCTTCACGCCCCTTGAAGGTCTGATGATGAACAGCCGATGCGGTGATATTGACCCTGGTGTCCTTTTGTATCTGCAGCAGGAGAAAGGCCTGTCGGTAAGCGAGATTGAGGATCTTTTGAACCGCCGATCCGGCCTGCATGGAGTTTCGGGGGGTAACACGAGCTTAAAAGACCTTCTCTTGCTTGACGATGATCAATCAAAACTTGCGGTTGAAATGTACTGTTACCGTATCCGGAAATATGTCGGGGCTTATGCTGCGGCGCTCGGGGGGCTAGATGCCATCGTTGTAGGTGGCGGTATTGGCGAGCACCTCCCTGAAATCAGACGGCGCTGTTTCGAAGGACTGGCATTTCTGGGCGTCGAGATGGATGACTGTCGCAACGCAAGCTGTGACGGATCGGGAGGTGTGATTTCTGCCCCCCATAGCAACGTGACCGTTGAAGTCGTCGTGCTCGACGAAAACAGATTTATGGCAGACAAAGCTGCCCGGCTGTTTGCCTAACCAGCCAGGTGACCGACTGGGTGATCGAAAAGAATGGAGTGTAATCATGTTAGCGCAATTTCCCGCCCACGAACGACACAGGATTCGGGCCCGTGCCGAAGCCTTCCGCGCCAACAACGAGGCGTTCGCCGCATGGGCGGCGGGCTACGGTGTTATCCGCCACGACGACCTGACCCAGGTGCGTATCCACGACATGGTGATGATGTTGGTGGAAAATGGAAGTTTGCTAAGTGCAACCGAGGGATATGCGCGGCTGACGGCTGCGGACAAGGTGGCAAGCGCGGCCATGTGGATGGTTGCGCATATGACCTACGCCGGCCGCGTCTATACTGATGGTCGTACGATGGAGGCGAGCGATTTCAAAGCGGAACCCCAAGGCCACACTGGCGGTTCGCTCAATATCGCGATCGGATATGTGGGCTATTTGCTTGCAAATGCACTCAGTGGTGAAACCAGGTCCTGGCTGATGGGCCAGGGGCACTGTGTGGCGGCGATCGATGCGACCAATCTGATCACCGACAATATGTCCCCCGAGCAGGCTAGGCGATACGACTGGACGGATGACGGGGCGACACGGTTCGCGCAGGATTTCTACTCTTATGGTGTTGGGCATGACGGGTACCCGCTGTCGCCTCTTGGCAGCCATGTCAATCCGCACACTGGAGGCGGCATGATCGAAGGCGGCTATCTGGGGTTTGCAGAACTACTGTATCCCCACATGCCTTTGCCGGGCGAAAAGCTGGTGGCATTCCTGAGCGACGGCGCATTCGAAGAGCAAAGGGGCAGCGACTGGGCGGCCCGGTGGTGGCGGGCCGAAGACAGTGGGCTGGTTGCCCCGATCATGATCGCCAACGGTCGCCGGATTGACCAACGGTCAACCATGGCCCAAAGCGGCGGCGTTGACTGGTTTCGCGACCATCTTCGCCTGAATGGATTTGACCCCATCGATCTGGATGGGCGGGACCCGGCGGCCTTTGCGTGGGCCATTTTTGAAATCGAGGCTCGGCTGTCAGCTTGTGCGAGCGCCTGTAAAAAGGGCACGGGACAGTATCCTGTGCCGCTTCATTATGGCATCGCGGAAACGGAAAAGGGTTTCGGTTTTCCAGGTGCGGGCACCAATGCGGCTCATAATCTGCCACTGGTCGAAAATCCCCATGCTAACGACGCAGCGAGGGCGGCCTTCAATGAAGGGGCAAAGGCGCTCTTTGTGCCCAAGGACGCCTTGGCAGAGGCGGTTCAGTTATTGAACCAGCATGAAGCGCAGGGTCGCCCAATGGAGCGAGACCATCCACTGGTATCGCGCAAGCTGCCGGACACTGTTCTGCCGGAGCCGACGTGGAAGAACGTTGGCGATGAGCAGACCTGCTCCCCCATGGCTGGCATTGATGAGTATTTCTGCAGCATGGTTCGGTCCAACCCCGGGCTGAGGCCACGTGTGGGCAATCCCGATGAAATGCGCAGCAACAAGATGAATGCGACGCTGGACCTCCTCAAGCACAGGGTTACGGCTCCGGAGGAAGGTGTGGCCGAAGCCGTTGATGGTGCTGTTGTGACGGCCCTCAATGAAGAAGCCGTTGTTTGCGCGGCGCTTGGGAACAAGGGCGGCCTCAACCTCGTCTGCTCGTATGAAGCCTTTGCCGTCAAAATGCTGGGCGCGCTCAGGCAGGAAATCATCTTCGCGCGGCACCGAAGGGTTGCGGGGCAGGAACCTGGTTGGCTTGGCGTGCCGATCTTGTTGACATCCCACACTTGGGAAAACGGCAAGAACGAACAATCGCACCAGGACCCAACTTTGTGTGAAGCCCTGTTGGGTGAGATGTCGGATGTGTCCCGCGTCTTGTTCCCTGCCGATTGGAACAGCGCCCAAACCAGCCTTCGGGCGGTTTATGAAAGCAAGGGAACCATCTGGTCCCTCGTGACACCCAAAAGGGCGCAACCGACCTTCTTTACGCCAGAGCAGGCGCAGCAACTGGTTGCCGAAGGGGCAGTCAGGCTGAAGGGACATGGTGGGCCTGATGAAAAGGTTATTCTGGTCGCCTGCGGTGCCTATCAATTGGCGGAAGCATTGAAGGCCTCCGGGCGACTTGATGAACGCGGTGTCGCCCATGGTCTGGTGTATCTGTTGGAACCCGGCAGATTCCGAGAGCCACGCGACGAACGCGAAGCGGCGATGGTGGCAGCAGACAGTATTCGTGGTGAGCTGTTTCCAGACGCAGCAGACATTCGGGTGATGCTCACGCACATGCGGGCCGCCCCGTTTCTGGGAACGACCCGACCGCTTGATACGGGACCGGGAAAGACATTTGTTCTTGGGTATGCCAACCGTGGCGGCACGCTTGATGAAAATGGCATGCTGTTCGCGAACGGCTGCACATGGGCCCACGCACTTGAGAAGGTCGCGAAGGGGTTACAGGTCGATCCAGCCCAATTTCTGAGTGAAGGTGAAATTGCAGCGATCCACGGGAAGGCGGACCCAGAGCCACTATGGCGCAATGAGAGAGGAGATATCCAATGATGAAACTGGCATTCATGGGGGCGGCGGGCACCGTTACAGGGTCCAAATATCTCCTGTCCGGGGCGGACTCCAAAATCATGGTGGATTGTGGCCTTTTCCAGGGGCTCAAGTATTTGCGCCTGAAGAACTGGGCGCCGCTTGAGGTCGCTCCCTCGACCATCGACGCGGTTTTGTTGACCCATGCGCACCTTGACCATTCCGGCTATCTGCCGCTGTTGGCGAAAGAGGGTTTCAAGGGCCCGGTCTATTGCACCGGCGCAACGGCCGAGTTGTGCGACATCCTGCTGCGCGACAGCGCCTACCTGCAGGAAAAGGATGCGGAGTTCGCAAACCGTTACGGCTTCTCCAAACACAAGCCGGCGCGCCCGCTTTACACAAGCGAGGATGCAGAGAAGGCGATCGGGCTCTTGCGGCCACAAGCGTTTGATCACCCGATGCATGTGCAGAATGGCATTGAGGCAACCTTCCGCACAGCGGGACATATTCTGGGGGCGTCCACCATCACAGTGCAGATGGAAGGGCGTACCATTGTTTTCTCAGGCGATCTGGGACGTATGGAGGACCCCGTTATGCTGCGACCAACCCAGATAGACCATGCCGACTATCTGGTGGTGGAATCAACGTACGGGAACCGCAAGCATGAGGCCCTGGACGTGGAAGCAAGGCTTGCTGACATTATTTCCAGCACGGCGGCGCGGGGAGGTTCGGTGATCGTACCAGCCTTCGCTGTGGGGCGGACCCAGTCGCTCCTCTATCAAATTTCGCGGCTGAAGAAGGCGGGCCGGATACCGGACCTGCCCGTGTTCCTCGATAGCCCCATGGCGATCAATGCCAGCCATATCTATTGCGAAAACCGGGCGGTTCACCGGCTATCTGACGCGGAATGTAAAACAGCCTGCTCGGTCGCCAAATATACCCGCAAGGTCGAAGAGTCGAAGAAGCTGACATATCTCGCGATGCCTGCGATTATTATTTCCGCGAGCGGCATGGCAACAGGGGGGCGGATTTTGCACCATCTCAAGCATTATGCGGCGGACAGGCGGAATACGATCCTGTTCACTGGGTTTCAGGCAGCTGGAACGCGCGGCCGGGCCATGGTTGAAGGCGCACGTCAGATCAAGATCCATGGGTCCTACATTCCGGTCAATGCGCAGGTTGAAAATCTTGATGCCTTGTCGGCGCACGCAGACAGTGACGAGATCCTTGAATGGCTTTCCGGCTTCAAACACCCGCCCAAAACAACCTTTGTCACCCACGGCGAACCCGAGGCGTCGGCGGCGCTTGCCGCCCGAATAAGGGATGAGCTCGGCTGGCACTGCGAAATCCCGGAACTGGGGCAGGAGGTTGAGCTGCCATGACCACCTCGGGGGAAGAAGGGGCGTGCCATCTGGGTATCCGGCTCAAGCGGCTTGGCATCAACAGCCGCTCTGATCATATCATCTATATGCGTGAAGACTGTGCCGTTTGTCGGGCCGAGGGCTTCAGCGCGCAGGCGCGAGTCCGTGTGGACCTGGGCGACAGGTTCATCATCGCGACGGTCCATCATATTAGCACCGACCTGTTGGCCGACGGCGAGGCAAGCCTGTCTGAGCGGGCCTGGGCGTTGCTCGGCGCAAGCGAAGGGGATTGCATCTCGCTGTCCCACCCGGCACTTCTGGAATCGCTCAGGAAAGTCAGGGGCAAGATTTATGGCCGCGCCTTTGAGGGCGATGACCTGTCAACCATCGTTCGTGACCTGACCGAAGGACGCTATTCCGATGTGGAAACCGCCGCCTTCATCACGGCATGCTCCGCCCGCGATCTGGATGAGGCAGAGCGCATCGCGCTGACCAAGGCCATGGTTGACGTGGGCGACAGGCTGGAATGGCCGCGCACGCCAGTGGTGGACAAGCATTGCATCGGCGGTCTGCCGGGTAACCGGACCACGCCGATCGTTGTTTCCGTTGTGGCGGCGAACGGCCTCCTGATGCCGAAGACATCGTCGCGCGCCATCACCTCGCCCGCTGGTACGGCGGATACGATGGAGGTGCTGACCAAGGTTGATCTTGACCTTGCAGCCATCCGGCGGGTGGTGGAAAGCGAAGGTGCTTGCCTTGCTTGGGGTGGGGCGGTGCGTCTCAGTCCGGCTGACGACCTGCTGATCCGTATCGAACGCGCGCTTGATATCGATAGCGACGGTCAACTTGTTGCCTCGGTGCTCTCGAAAAAGATCGCCGCCGGGGCCACCCATCTTGTCCTTGATATCCCTTATGGGCCGACGGCCAAGGTGCGGTCCCTTCAGGCTGCGGAGAAACTGAAGGCCAGCCTTCTGGATGCCGCGGCGGCTTTTGGCCTGAAAGCGCAAGCGGTTCTAAGTGATGGGGCCGAACCAGTGGGGCGTGGTATCGGCCCGGCCCTTGAGGCGCGGGATGTGCTGTCTGTTCTCAGGTGCGAGAGGGACGCGCCAGAGGACCTGCGAGACCGCGCCATCACCCTTGCCGGATGCCTGCTTGAAATGGCGGGCTGTGTGGACGCGGGCGAGGGTATCGCACGCGCCATTACCACTTTGGACGACGGACGTGCTTTCAAGAAGTTTGAAGCCATTTGCATGGCTCAAGGTGGTCTGGCCGAGCCGCCTGTCGCACAGCACCGGCGGACGGTTGAGGCGGCGAAAAGCGGGAGGGTGTCGCGTATCGACAATCGCCGTATCGCCCAAGTGGCAAAGCTGCTGGGCGCCCCAGATGCCAAAGCCGCAGGAGTGCTGATGAGGGTGCGTGTGGGCGACAGCGTAGAAGCTGGCGCGCTGCTCTATGAGATGCATGCAGAATCCACGGGTGAGCTTGCTTACGCGCAGGCCTATGTGGACCAAAACCCAGATATTATTGCCGTGGAGGTCAACTGATGAGCTTTATCTATTATGCCTTGCCAGGCGCGGAAGCATTGGCAAAAGATTTGGCCCACAGGGCGCAGGCCAAGGTTGGCAGCCTGGAAGTGCACCAGTTCCCTGATGGTGAAATATATGTGCGGGCCCATACGCCGTGTCGGGGCCAAAGGGTGGTATTGGTCGCGGATCTTGCGCGGCCTGATCGTTCGGCATTACCGCTGCTCTTCGCTGCTGATCTTATGCATGATCTTGGCGCTGAAGATGTGGGGCTGGTGGCGCCCTATCTGGCTTATATGCGCCAGGACAAAAGGTTCCACGAGGGTGAAGCGATTACCTCCGCTTCCTTCGCCAAACTGGTCAATAACGCGCTGGACTGGATGATTACGGTCGATCCGCATTTGCACCGGCGCAAGAGCCTCTCTGAGATTTATTCCATTCCAGCCAGTGCGCTTCATGCGGCACCGGTTATCGGTGACTGGATAGCCCATAATGTGCCGGACGCCCTTCTTGTGGGGCCTGATGGTGAAAGCGAACAGTGGGTGAAGGCCGTGGCCGAGGTCGCCGACATGCCTTTCATCGTGCTTACGAAAGTCAGGCATGGAGACCGCGATGTGGAGGTTAGTGTGCCGCACGCAGACCGGTGGCACGACAGAACGCCGGTGCTGGTAGATGATATCATTTCCACGGCACGGACAATGATCGAAACGATCTCCCATTTGAAGAATGCTGGAATGAAACCGCCAGTATGCATCGGTGTGCATGCCATCTTCGCGGGTGACGGGTATGAGGCACTGAAGAATAGTGGGGCGAGCCGGATCATTACCTGTAACGCTGTGCCGCATTCGACAAACGCAATTGACCTGACCGGTCTGATCGCCAGTGGAATACAGGCGCTTCTTAGCACCAAACAGGGGGTATCATGAACCAGACAAGTCGATATATCGCAATAGGTGCGATTGTAGCTGCCCTTGCCGCGGCGGCGTGGTTTTGGCAGCAAGATGACAGTGTCTGCGCGGCTGGTGGTGCGCCAGCAGTCTGTGTACCCGAACAGATCATGCTTTATGGCAATGTGGATGTGCGGCAGGTCAATCTAGGCTTCAAGGTTTCGGGTCGGGTGGACCAACTGCTGGTCGAAGAAGGGGACCGGGTGATGCCTGGCCAGAAATTGGCATCCCTCGAAAAGCCCGATTTTGTCGATGACGTCGCGCTGGCACAGGCCCGGTTTGATGCCAGTGCGGCTGCTCTCAATCAGCTTGAAAACGGCGCCCGACCACAAGAAATTGCCCAGGCCGAGGCCCTTGTTGAGGAACGGCGGGCTACGGTTCAGAATGCAAGACGCACTGTGAAACGGCGAGCTGAGCTCGCGGAAGAAGGCTTTACAGCACATCAGGCGCACGAAGATGCCGAAGCCGCGCTACTCGAGGCCGAGGCCCGCCTTCAGTCGGCCTTCGAGACGCTCAATCTTGTGAAAGCTGGGCCGAGGGATGAGGAAATCGAGCGCGCCCGGGCCGCTCACACGGCGGACGCGGCAGCACTGTCGCTCGCCCAGCGTCGGCTGGCAGACACGGACCTCTTTGCTCCCAACGAAGGCACCATCCTGACCCGCGTACGGGAGCCAAGCGCCATCATTCAGGCGGGGGAGCCTATCCTGAACCTGAGCCTGAAGTCGCCGGTCTGGGTTCGGACCTATGTAGAAGAACCGCAACTTGGGTTCGTCTCGCCCGGTATGAAAGCAACCGTGCAGACGGATTCCGGGGGCACATTTGAAGGCCAGGTCGGTTTCATCTCACCTGTCGCGGAATTCACGCCGAAGACAGTGGAAACCAGGGAATTGCGTACGCGCCTTGTCTATCGTGTACGGGTGATTGTGGACAGTGATGACGACGGTTTGCGGCAGGGTATGCCGGTGACCGTGGTTCTTGTGCCGAAAGGGGCTGTGGCCGGTGCAGCCGCTGATTGACATACAGGCAGTCAGCAAAAGCTTTGGCAGCTGTCGCGCGGCGATCACGGACATATCCGCCAGCCTGATGCCCGGCGAGATAACGGGTATTGTTGGCCCCGACGGCGCGGGCAAAACCACCTTGCTTCGGATGATGGCAGGGCTTCTTAACCCCGATGAAGGGCGCATTCTGGTTGATGGCAAGGATAGCCGCGACGGCGGCGGGGGGCGTGACCACCTGGCTTATATGCCGCAGCATTTCGGCCTGTATGAAGACCTGACGGTCATGGAAAACCTGCAACTTTATGCCGATTTGCGGTCACTGCCCACAGCGGAAAGACCGGCGCGCTTTGAAACGCTTTTGCATTTTACCGGGCTAGGCCCATTCACAGCACGGCTCGCCGGGCGGCTTTCAGGTGGCATGAAGCAGAAACTTGGCCTCGCGTGTGCACTCATCCGAACACCCAAGATCCTGCTGCTGGATGAGCCAAGCGTGGGCGTGGATCCGATCTCGCGGCGGGAACTATGGGCGATGACGCAGGAACTGGCGGGCCAGGGCATGGCGGTCGTGTGGAGCACCGCCTATCTGGATGAGGCGGCGCGCTGTTCGTCTGTACTGTTGCTGGAAAGCGGCCGGGTTTTATATTGCGGGCCGCCTGCTGTGGCGACTGACCGCATGGCAGGCCAAACCTATGCTGTGCGCGGCCTTGTGTCGGGTCAGCGCAGGACGTTGGCCAAGATCATGCAGCAGGACGGCGTGCTTGACACGACGATCGAAGGGCACGAGGTTCGCTTCCTTATGGGGGTGGGGGCTGAGAGGCCGACACCGCGCTCGCTGGGCATTGAAGATGACGTCGATATCGTGCCTGTTGAGCCGAGATTTGAAGATGCCTTCATCGCCTTGCTCGGTGGCGCGCGTCTCAGTGCCTCGCCTTTCGCGGATATGGCTGAAGTGGCTCGGAACGGTAGCGATGTCTCGATCCGGGCCGATGGGCTGACGCGCAAGTTTGGCGAATTTGTGGCGGCGGACAGGGTCAGCTTTTCTGTCGATCGGGGTGAGGTTTTTGGCTTGATCGGACCGAACGGCGCAGGGAAATCCACCACCTTCAAAATGCTGTGTGGGCTTTTGAAGCCAAGCGCGGGCAATGCTTCGGTCGCAGGGCTGGACCTCCGGAAGGCGCCGAGCATGGTGCGTGGCCGAATTGGCTATATGGCGCAGGGGTTTGCCCTCTATGGCGACCTGAGTGTGTTTCAGAACCTGAGCTTCTTTGCGGGCATCTATGGGCTGAAGGGGAAAAGCGCCCGTCATGCCATCGACCGCGTAAGTGATATTTTTGGACTTATGGCCCACCACGGGAGCCGAGCGGGCGAACTGTCCCTTGGGTTCAAACGCCGTCTGGCGCTCGCCTGTGCAGTGATGCACGAGCCGGATATCCTGTTCCTTGATGAACCGACATCCGGGGTGGACCCGAAGACACGCCGAGAGTTTTGGGGCCATATCAACGCCATGGTCAGCCGGGGTGTCACCATCATTGTGACCACCCACTTTCTGCACGAAGCCGAATATTGTGATCAGGTGGCCCTGATCAACAAAGGCCGGATCATCGCCTCAGGCGCCCCCGATGCGCTGAAATCTGAAGTGCGCGCACCCGGTGTGCCCAACCCCACACTGGAGGACGCTTTTGTTGCCCTGGTGGCGAAACAGGAGGCGGCGGCATGAGGTTCAATACGGGACGCATATATGGACTGGCCCGCAAGGAAAGCAGGCAGATATTAAGAGACCCCAGCAGCCTGATCATTGCCGTCTTTCTGCCGCTGACCCTGCTGTTCCTGTTCGGGTACGGCGTCACGTTCGACCCGCGCCACTATGAGATTGGCCTTGTGGTTGAACAGCCCACGCCCGAGACCGGCAGCTTTACGGCCTCGCTGGTGACATCCAGCTACTTCCGTGTCGAAACAGGCCGCGATGTGCGGGACCTGGAAAGCAAACTGGTGTCGGGCGATCTGAAAGGTATTGTGGTGCTACGCGCTGATTTCTCCCGCCGCGCCTTTCGCCGGGATACGGCACCCATTCAAGTTCTTGTTGACGGGACGGATGCCAATACGGCCGAGCTGATCCGTGGCTATGTTCAGGCCCTGTGGGCCTCCTGGCTTAGCCAGGAACTATCCAGCAACGGCATCGACTATGCGCCGCCCGTAAGCCTTGTGTCGCGTCTGTGGTACAATCCGGAAGCCTCCAGCAAAAATTATCTGGTGCCCGGGTCCGTGGCGATCATCATGACCATGATCGGCGCATTGCTGACTGCCCTTGTGGTGGCGCGGGAATGGGAGCGCGGAACGATGGAGGCGCTGTTGACCACGCCTATAGGCCGGTGGGAACTGCTTCTTGGGAAACTTGCGCCTTATTTTCTGTTGGGCATGGTGTCCATGGTCCTGTCGGTTGGCGTCGCCATCTGGCTTTTTGACGTGCCGTTTCGTGGGTCTTTTTGGGTGTTGGGGCTGACATCCGCCGTGTTCATGTGGACGTCGCTTGGCATGGGGCTGTTGATCTCGACTATCTCACGAAGTCAGCTGATCGCGGCCCAGATTTCCATTCTGTCAGCCTTCCTTCCGGCCTTTTACTTTTCGAACTTTGTGTTTGAGATCGACAGCATGCCTGCGCCGCTTCAGTGGGTCAGCTATATCGTACCGGCCAAATATTTTGTCTCAACACTTCAGACGCTGTTTCTGGCCGGGGACGCGGGCGGTGTGATCGTGACTGATACGCTGGTGCTGGCGCTGATCGGGCTGGTGTTTTTCATGGCAGCAGTCAGGAAAACCCGAACGGATTTGGAGTAGGCACCCATGTGGACCCGGCTTTATGCGCTGATCAAGAAGGAACTGTGGGCCAATATCCAGGACCGGCAAACCCGTTTCCTGCTACTCGTGGCGCCGCCGTTCCTGTTGCTCATCTATGCTTTCGCGCTGACGCAAGAGGTTAAGAATGTGTCGCTTGCGGTTTTCAATCAGGATCAGGGCATTGAATCCCGCGAACTGGTGTCGCGCTTTGTTGGGGCACCGACCTTCACGAAGATTACCTACCTGGAAAGCGACAGCGACATCGGTGAAGTTATCGAAAGCCAGGCGGCATTGATGGTCCTTCACATCCAGCCTGACTTTTCCAAACGGCTCGCACGGGGTGAGACAGCAAATGTGCAGATCATTCTGGATGGCCGTCGGTCGAACGTTGCGCAGATTCTGGCGGGCTATGCCGGGGAAATTGTTGCCACTTTCAATGCGGAGGTGGAGGCGCGAGCGCCGAGGAACGGGAACCCGCCCAGCGAGATTGTCTCCCGAACCTACTTCAACCCGAATTTCGACTCCATCTGGTCGGGCACGCCGGGGCTGTTTGCGGGGCTTATTGCCACGGTGGGCTTTATGGTGTCGGCTTTTTCGGTCGCGCGGGAGCGCGAGCTGGGCAGTTTCGAGCAGTTGCTGGTATCGCCGCTGCGGCCGTTTGAGATTTTGGTTGGGAAGACCATTCCCGCGCTGATCATCGCCATGACAAGCGCGCTTGCGATGCTGATCTTGAGTATCCTCGTTTTGGGCGTGCCGTTCGAAGGTTCGGTGCTTTTGCTTTTTGCCGCCATGACGCTTTATCTCGCGGCCATCATCGGTATCGGGCTGTTCATCTCATCGCTCGCCTCCACGCAGCAGCAGGCGATCATCGGCATTTTCATGTATATGGTGCCTGCCGTTCTGTTGTCCGGCTATGCGACGCCTGTGGAAAACATGCCCGACTGGCTGCAAACCGTGGCGCAAACCAATCCGGTGACGCATTTTATCGCGATCTGCCGAGGTGTTTTCCTGAAAGCGGTGCCGGCAGGTGATGTGGTTGGCCATATGTGGCCGATGCTGGGCATCGCCTTTGTCACCTTGTCGGCCGGTGCCTGGATGTTCCGGCGCAAGCTCTCCTGATGCCAATGCGGTGTGCCAGGGCGACACACCGCATAAAGGAGAGGGACCAGCCGATCAGTGGTTATGATCGTGCTCTTTTTTCTTCTCGGCTTCCTGTTTCATGTCGTCTTTGTCCATGCCCTTTTTCATCCCTTTATCCATGGGCATCATCGACATGCACTCTTCCATTTGCATCATCATGTTGTTGCGGATTTTGGCTGGGTCGGTCTCATGATCCATTTCCATTTTCTCGGTCATGCAGGCCTTCATATGCTTGCGCATCATATCCCGCATCATCATGCCGTCTTTCATCATCATATGGCCTGTCTTGTCTTTGTGACCCTCCTTATGATCATCGTCGTGGGCATAGACGGGCATCGTGAGCGACAAGCCGATAGCGGCAGTTGCCAATGTGGTGACGATGGATTTGCTTTTCATGAAAACCTCCTGAGGATTGATTGTGGTCTGTATGGAAATTCCAAATGCTGGGATTGATGCGGCAGAGGATCAGGCGCCTGTCAGCTTCGGGAAAAAGCGTGGTGTGTGCTCGGCGTACCGTGAGAAGGTGTCGCCGAAATCCTTTTCCGCTTGATGTTCCTCCGCGATCGACAGCCGCCAATAGACAACAAGCAGGATAGGGAACATCGCGAGCGTCAGGATGGTGGGCCACTGCAGGAGGAACCCGAACATGATCAGGACAAATGCAACATATTGCGGGTGGCGCATGCGGGCGTAGGGGCCGCTCGTTGCCAGCGTTCCTGTTTTTTGAGCTCGATAGAGGACGTTCCAAGCGGCTGCCAGAAGCCAGAAGCCGCCAGCGATGAAGACCATACTCAGAATATGGAATGGCCCGAAGTGGGGGTTGGCTTTCCAGCCGAACATCATCTCCAGCAGGTGGCCGGAATCGTGCGCGAACCAGTCCACATTGGGAAATTGACTTTGCAACCATCCCGACAGGAAATAGATGGTCAGTGGCACGCCATACATCTCAGTAAAAAGGGCGACTATGAAAGCGCTGAAAACGCCGAAGGAACGCCAGTCAGTTTTCGTCTTTGGTTTTGTGAAGCTGAAAGCAAAGAAGATGAAAATGGCCGAGTTCAGGATCACAAGGCTCCACAAGCCATAGGACGATGAATGATCCATGGTGCCTTACTCCTCATCCTTGTGGTCATGGTGGGAATGGCCCCCATGCATGAACAGATGCATTCCTACGCAAAGCAGCAACAACAGCAGTAACGGTGCATTGCCACCGAGTGTTATATGAGCCCTATGTTCATAAACTAACATCAAACCAGCGATTGCTAGGAACACGATGAACACGAAACCGATCCGTGTTTTAAAGAAGCCTGGAGAATTTTTCATGGTCGCCCTCCGAAAGGTTTGGCACGAGCTTAGGGCTTCCAGTTACAGGAAGGTCAAGGCAGGAATTCTTCAGGCGCATTATATTTTCAGAGGGTCAAAAAAATACAGAAAGCCTATTGACCTTGCCCTTACTAGAAGCTTTAGGCTTCCGGCGAATCTACAGTTGATCAGGAGTTTCGCCCATGTGTGAGCACCACGACCATCACCACCATGCCAGCAATGGCAAACCTGCAGTCCATGACCCTGTTTGCGGCATGTCAGTCGACCCGTCGACAAGCGAGCGCAAGGTCAGCCATGCTGGGCATGACTATTATTTCTGCAGCGACAATTGCAAAGCAAATTTCGAAGCAGATCCTGATACATATGCAACAGCCAAAGACCCTGTTTGCGGCATGACTGTGGACCGGGGTGCAGCGACCCATATCCAGAAGCATGAGGGCATTAGCTACTATTTCTGTTCGGAAAAGTGCGAGCAGAAGTTCGTAGCCGACCCTGCCCAATATCTTGGCGACAGACCGGACCCAGAGACGATGCCGGAAGGCACGATATATACTTGCCCAATGCATCCTGAAATCCAACAGGTGGGGCCGGGAACCTGCCCAATTTGCGGTATGGCGCTCGAGCCCATGGGTGTGCCCACGGGAGACGAAGGCCCAAATCCGGAGCTGGTGGATTTCAAACGCCGTTTCTGGTTTGGGGCAATTTTCACGGTACCGCTTCTGGTGCTATCCATGGGCCCCTATGTCGGCCTTGGTGGCATTCGTGAAATCTTTGGCGAACGTCTGACGCTGTGGATTGAGTTAGCCCTTGGTACCCCCGTGATCTTGTGGGCCGGTTGGCCTTTCTTTGTTCGTGGGGTTCAATCAGTTGTTACCGGTAACCTCAATATGTTCACACTGATCGGATTGGGGACCGGTGCGGCCTATCTTTTCAGCGTTGTCGCGGTGCTGGCGCCCGGCATTTTCCCGGACGGGTTCCGAGATCAGGAAGGCCATGTGGGTGTCTATTTCGAAGCGGGCGCCGTGATTGTGACCCTCGTTCTGCTTGGTCAAGTTATGGAGCTGGGCGCCCGGGAACGCACCGGCGCTGCCATTAAGGCGCTTCTGGACCTGGCGGCCAAGACGGCGCAGGTGATCCGTGAAGACGGGAGGGAAGAAGAAATCCCACTTGAAGATGTTGTGGTTGGCGACCGCCTGCGCGTGCGACCGGGCGACAAGATCCCGGTGGATGGTATCGTGCAGGAAGGGCGGTCGTCCGTTGACGAATCGATGATTTCCGGCGAACCGGTACCGGTTGAAAAGGTTGAGGGCGACAAGCTCACAGGCGCCACCATCAACGGCACAGGCAGCCTGATCATGACGGCGAAGCGGGTGGGCAAGGACACCATGCTGTCGCAGATTGTCGAGATGGTGGCGAATGCGCAAAGGAGCCGGGCGCCGATTCAGAAACTGGCAGACTCTGTCGCGGGCAAGTTTGTGCCGGTGGTAATTCTTATTGCCGTGCTCGCCTTTATCGCATGGGCTGTTTGGGGTCCAGCACCCTCGTTGTCATATGGCTTGGTCGCGGCTGTCGCTGTACTCATCATTGCATGTCCATGTGCGCTCGGCTTGGCAACACCGATGTCAATTATGACAGCTACCGGCCGGGGCGCACAGGCGGGCGTATTGATCAAGAATGCAGAAGCGCTTGAGCGCTTCGCCAAGGTTGACACTCTGATTGTCGACAAGACTGGTACGCTGACCGTGGGCAAGCCCAAGTTGGTAGCTGTGCTGCCACAGGAAGGATATGGCGAAGACGATGTACTTCGCTTTGCTGCAAGCCTTGAGCGCGGGTCCGAGCACCCGCTGGCGGAAGCCATTGTCTCCGGCGCGGAAGAGCGTGGCCTGAAGCTTGTGGCTGCCGACGATTTTGAAGCGGTGACAGGCAAGGGCGTGAAAGGCGTGATCGAGGGGACATCTGTCGCACTGGGGAATGCCAAACTTCTTGACGAATTGGGGCTGGATGGTGGGGCCTTGGCCGATATCGCCAATGCCCGCCGCGATGAAGGCGAGACAGTCATGTTTGTTGTGCTCGAAGGCAAGATCGCGGGGCTTGTGTCAGTGGCTGACCCGGTGAAAGAGACCACGCCGGCTGCTCTTAAGGCACTGCATACAGAAGGCCTGACAGTTATTATGGCCACGGGTGATAATGTACGCACGGGCCGGGCCGTTGCTGCAAGGCTCGGGATCGACGATATCCGCGCGGACGTGTTGCCCGAGGACAAGGCACGGATCATTCGGGAGCTGCAGGAAAAAGGCCACCGAGTTGCCATGGCGGGAGACGGTGTCAATGACGCACCGGCGCTCGCGCAGGCGGATGTGGGCATTGCTATGGGTACCGGTGCCGATGTGGCGATTGAAAGTGCGGGCTTCACCCTTGTGAAAGGGGACCTGACCGGCATCGTCAGAGCCCGGCGCCTCGCCCGAGCTACGATGCGCAATATCAAGCAGAACTTGTTCTTTGCGCTTGTCTATAACGCCGCTGGTGTGCCGATTGCGGCAGGTGTCCTGTATCCCTGGTTCGGTATCCTCATCTCGCCCATGTTTGCGGCCGCGGCCATGAGCCTGAGTTCTGTTTCGGTGATCAGCAATTCGCTACGCCTTAAGTCGATCCGGCTCTAGGAGTGAAATGACATGGCACAGCTTACAATTGGGAAACTAGCCGATGCGACCGGCGTTGGCATTGAAACAATACGGTATTATGAGCGGTGCCACGTCCTTCCCACGCCTGAGCGAACCAGCGCCGGATACCGGGTGTATGGATCGGAAAATGTCAGGCAGCTTAAGTTTGTGAAGGAAGCGCAGTCCCTGGGTTTTACCCTCAAGGAAATCAGAGAGCTGTTGGAACTGTCTGCAAGCCCTGAGGCTGATTGCGCCACTGTGAACAAGATAGCAAGAGCCAAGATTGCACAGATTGATGGCAAACTGGCTCTTCTCAGCAAGATCAAACAGAATTTGGAAGTGTTGGCTGAGTATTGCCCTGGCAATGAACAGCCGCTCCAGGACTGTAGCATCATCAATCATTTGTACGGTGGCTAACCAATACCAGTTTTCATACTAAAGCTCGTTTTGAGTAGGAATAAACTTTGAAAAAGCAGCAACTTCATAAATTTCTAGCAAAAACCCATAAGTGGATCGGTCTGGTTCTTGGTCTTCAGGTTCTGGCTTGGACGGTGGGTGGCGTCGTCATGAGCTGGATACCGATCGATACGGTGAGGGGTACGCATAATGTCGAAGAGCATGCACCTGTAGCGCTGCCAAATGTCGAGGGACTGTTGCCCTTGGGGAGCCTTGCCAGCCAAGAAAAAGGTCAAATTCAGCAAGCAACATATAAGACCTTATTGGGGCGCCCGGTCGTCCGGTTGGTGCATATGGGTGGTGAAGTGACACTGGTGGATGCTGGATCCGGCGAGCTGCTGTCACCCATTGATGAGCAGGTGGCACGCCAGATCGCCGACGCCGATTTCAAGCCAGACGTGCCGATAGCGTCCAGCACGCTTCTGGATGCGCATACGATTGACTATCGCGGGCCGCTTCCAGTGTGGCAGGTCATGTTCGCCGATGAAGACACCACATCAATTTATGTGTCTCCTGCCGAGGGGCTTGTGCTCGCCAGGCGTTCGGCCACTTGGCGCCTGTATGATTTTTTCTGGATGCTACACATCATGGATTATGACGAACGCGAAAATTTCAACAATCCGTTGATCATGACTTTTGCGTTCAGTGCATCGCTGTTCACACTGTCGGGTTTGGGCCTCGTGTTTTTCCGCTTCTACCGGCGGGATTTTAACTGGCTCCTCGGACGGAGGCGGCGGCTTTAGGTGCTTGCCGGGCGGCTGCTGGAAAGGATGCTGGCTTTGGAAAAGACAATGAAGATATCGGATTTTTCGGCCTACTCAGGTGTACCGAGTGAGACAATCCGGTACTATGAAAGGCGCGGGCTTCTTCCGTCACCTGCGAGAAAGCCCTCCAACTATCGAATGTATAGCAAGGAAGATGCTGCGCGAGTTCGTTTCTTGCACAATCTTCAATCCTTGGGGTTGTCGCTTAGTCAATTGGTCACTTTGCTTTCTATCTGTGATGAAGAAAAGCCGTTGAGTGTGGACGATGAATCCTTTGTCCAAGAGATAGTTGAAGACCTTGAGGTGCGGCGGGCTTTGTCAGATCGACTGAGAATAACGTTGTGCGCATTGATGACTGGTGAGAAGAGACCGCATATTGCGGAGAAAATGTTCGGGCACGGATACGCTCCGTAGGCAGCAGCTGACGCGCCTGTGTCACTGTTTCAGTTGGAGTGCTTGAGACCAAAGGCTAAAGGGAAAGGAACGTCGAAATGAAACTCAATGTAACCGCTTTGGCAAATGCGGCTGCCGCAACGGCAGCCATTCTATGGATTGTCTGCAGCCTCTTCGTCGTCTTGCTGCCCGGCATGATGATGTCCATGACAGGGCATATGGTCCATCTGGAAATGCAAGCCTACAGCTGGGTTGTCACGTTGTATGGTTTTGCGTTTGGGCTAGTAATCTGGGTGGTATTGGCTTGGACAACGGGGTGGCTATTTGGCACCTTTTACAACAGGTTTAGGGATGGCGCTTGAGGTTGCGAGTCAGGTCTTTGGAAAGGAACTTAGAGGGTCGGATATGTACGCGGATAAGATGGACTAATGTATACATAGCCATGACTTTCAGAGTGCCAGCTAGAGAGAAAAAGCAGCCTGCCGCTGGTTTGGCTGACACTATGATAATGTGGAAATTGCTGCGAGGCTCATGTTCGGCTCGCCGGTGGTTCTGGCTGACGGATGGCATATGGGTACTCACGCTGCCGCATTCGGGAGCACTAAAAGACCCATATCACTATGAAAGTTGGTGTCAGCCACCGGATTGTGAATGTACATGAATGCCAGTAGATTGAACTGCGCTGACATTGGCTGTTGCAGTTCTCGGACATAGGTATTGGGGCGCGTTAGCAACTGTGAATATTCCCTCATGCGTGGCCATGACTGAAAACCATGGCCACGTAGTTCAGGGTTTAGTTTATGTAATTTCGACTGACTGCGCAATTTCGGTCACATAGATCCAGCCTGCCGTTTTCTGGCCGGTTCGACCCTGACGGCAGATGATATCTATCGCGCTATCCAATTGGTGATCATCACACACCAGTTCCAGCTTGATCTCAGACAGCACCTTGTCGCCGATTTCGACAGAATAGTGCTGTTCCTTATCATCAAGCGCCTTGAGGAGACCAAGAACATCGACCACCGAGATATACTTATATCCCGACTGTTTCAGTTCATGGACCACATCTGAAATCCGGTTCCGGTGAATAAAGGCTTTGATCTCTTTCATGATTGCACCTCATCGATTGAAGGGAGTGGTTTTGTCTTGCCGCCACGGCTTTCCATCCAGTCATAAATGACCGGCAACAACACAAGCGTGAGCAGCGTAGATGTGATCAAACCGCCGACGACAACGGTAGCAAGGGGTCGCTGCGTTTCCGCGCCAACACCGCTTGAAAGTAGCATCGGCACGAGCCCCAGGATTGCAACGCTGGCGGTCATCAATACAGGCCTGAGCCTGAGCTCTGTGCCTCGCCTGACAGCTTCCTGTACTGTCATTCCTTTGGCCCGCAGTTCATTAATGAAGCTTACGAGCACAATACCGTTCAACATGGCCACACCGAACACAGCGATAAAGCCGATGGCTGAGGGCACGGACACATATTGGCCTGTGATAAAGAGCCCGATCAGCCCGCCTGCTGTCGCGAACGGTACGTTGGCGATGATCAGCGTGGCAAAGCGCACGGAATTGAAGGCTGTATAGAGAAGCACAAAGATGAAGAAGATCGTCAGCGGCACAATCACCGACAAACGGGCAAGTGCCCGCTGCTGGTTCTCAAAGGCACCGCCCCATTCAATCCAGTAGCCAGGAGGCATCTCAACCTGCTCGCCGATCACTCGATTGGCTTCCTGCACGAAACCGTCTACATCACGTCCGCGTACATCCATCTGGATGACAGCATAGCGCTGCAACTGTTCGCGCCTAACGAAGCTATAGCCCTCGGCGACACTGACGTCTGCTACATCAGAAAGCGAGATGATGGCGCCCGACGATGTCCTGACAGGTATAGCCTTGATTGCGTCCACAGACGCTTTGGAGGCATCCTGCAGGCGTGCAGTGATATCGAACCGCTTGACGCCGTCGATCAGGGTGCTGACAGGCTCATTGCCGATACCGGTACGGACAATATCGAGGATGTTATCTGCGTTCATGCCGTACCGCGCGAGAGCGGCCCTGTTCACCTGGATGCGCACCTGCGGTTTGCCGATGTTGGCCTCAAGTGACAGGTCAGCCACACCAGGCACCGCGGACACAGCTTCTTTGATCCGGGCGCTAAGCTGGTCCAGTTCGCCCAGATCTTCCCCATAGAGTTTGACGGCGAGCGTGGCCCGTACGCCGGAGATCAATTCCTCCACCCGCATCTGAATGGGCTGAGTGAAAGCAATGACTGATGTAGGAACTACTTTTTCAAGCTTCTCTCGCATGTCATCGGCCAGTTCCTCAATGGACCGATCATTGCTCCATTCATCATGGGGTTTGAGTGCGGTATAGATCTCCATATAGTTCACATCGGCGGTTTCACCTTTCTCGGCGCGGCCGATCATAGCGATGGTCGTTTCCACCTCGGGGAACTCGCCTAGCGCCAACTCAATGTCCTTCGATATCTTGATCGACTGATCGAGCGACGTGGACGGGATCGAGGTGACCCGCCACATGATCGAGCCTTCCTGCAACTGCGGCATGAACTCTTTGCCGAGGAACGGGAAGAGCGCCAGGCTACCTAAAAGAAGGGCGACCGCACCGCTGACAACGGCTTTCTTGTGTCCCAGCGCCCACTCAAGGAGTGGCAGATAACGCTTCTTGATCCAGGCGACGAGGAAGGTATCTTTTTCTTCCTTTGGCTTGAGGATCAACGCGGCCAAAACCGGGATGATTGTCAGCGTCAGCAGGAGCGACCCCGCCATGGCGAAGCTGATGTTGAAAGCCATGGGTTTGAAGAGCTTGCCTTCCAGCCCTTCGAGGCTGAAGAGCGGCAGGAACACCACGATGATGATCAGAATCGCAAACGAGATCGGGTTGGCCACCTCGCGTGCAGCTTCAAGTACTGCGGCGGAGCGGTTGACATTCTCGCCAGCTTCCCGTCGCTCTGACATAACCCGGAACGAGTTTTCCACCATCACGACGGCCCCATCCACCATCATACCAATGCCGATCGCGAGACCTGCAAGCGACATCAGATTGGCGGATAGCCCGGCATTTTCCATGAAGATGAAAGCGATCAGCATGGCGAGCGGCAAAGCCGCGATCACCACAAAGGCCGACCGGAACTCCCCAAGGAACAGAAACAGCACAATTGCCACCAGAATGGAGCCCTCAATGAGCGCGTTCTCTGCCGTCGAAACTGCTTTTTCCACGAGCTCGGTCCGGTCATAGATCGGTTTGATCACCACACCGTCCGGCAATGCCTGTTCGGCGATATCGACCTTGTCCTTGACCGCATCTACCACATTCTTGGCGTTCTCACCGATACGGGACAAAGCCATGCCAAGCACAACTTCCTTGCCGTCACGCGTGACAGCACCGAACCTGAGGGCACCTGCCTGTGAAATTGTTGCAATGTCCTTCAGGTACACAGGCGTACCATCGGCTTCCTTGACGACGATGCTGCCGAGATCCTCTTCACCGCGAACCAGCCCCAGGCCGCGCACCAGATACTGTTCCGGCCCTTGATCGATATACTGGCCGCCCACCTGCCGGTTGTTGGCCTCAATCACTTCCATCACATCACGGTAGCCAAGGCCATATTTAATCAGCTTGAGCGGATCGATCTGAACCTGATACTGGCGCTCCTGACCACCCCACGACATAACGTCATCCACACCGGGTGCAGTTCTCAGGATCAACCGGATGGTCCAGTCCTGCAAAGTACGCAGGTCCATCTCACTATCGGCGCCTGCCAGCTTCTCGTCTGCTTGTTCGACTGTGTACCAAAACACCTGACCCAGCCCTGATGTGTTGGGCCCCATCTCTGGCGTCCCGTATCCTTCCGGAATACGGTCCCCAACCTCCGCCAGGCGCTCCATAACGAGGCGGCGGACAAAATAGATGTCCATGTCATCCTCGAAATAAACCGCCACATACGAAAGACCGAAAAGGCTAACGGATCGGATCTCCTGCACGCCCGGCAAGCCTGCCATGCCGGATTCCACCGGAAACGTGAGCAGTTGCTCCACGTCTTCTGCTGCAAGGCCGGGGGATTCTGTATAGATATTCACCTGTACCGGCGTCACGTCCGGGAAGGCATCGATCGGCACGGTATTGACGGCGCGCCAGCCCATGAAGCCGACGACCAGAAACGCGATAATCACCAGAAATTTATACTGGAGCGCGCTTTCTACGAGTTTGTTCAACATATGCACCTCCTAGTGCCCGTGGCCTTCACCCATCTTGGACTTCAAGATGAGGGATTTGATAAGGAAGGCGTTCTCAATGACAATCACATCGCCGCCAAACAGGCCCGCTTTCACTTCGGTCCAGCCGCCTTTAGAGATGCCAAGATCCAACGGCATGGGGTGCAACTCGTCGCCCTCGCGCTTGAATACCACCTGCTGACCTTCAAGAAGAACGATCGCGTTATTTGGAACAGCAACAACCCGTTCGGTTTCGCCAGTCTGGATTGCCACATCAGTGAACTGGCCCGGATGGAGATTGTCTTCCTGATTATTCACCTCAATCCGAACAGACAGAGTTCGTGTCGCTTCATCGACACGGTGGTGGACTTGCACGACGGTCCCCGTCATGGATATACCGTTCTTTGTGACCCAGGCTTGAGAACCCTGTTCGACCAAGGCAGCTTTTTCAGGTGACAGCTGGGCTTCTACCCATATCCGGCTTTCATCGCTTACTTCGAACAGAAGATTGCCAGGCGCTATAATCTGCCCCACCACGAACGTGTCATGAATGATGGTGCCTTCTTGATTGGCCAACAGATCAAACACACCCGTGGCGGCAGAGACTTCATTGGCTAGCAGAGTTTTAACCTGAGCCTCTGACATGCCGTAGGCGAGCACTTTGGCTTTTGCTTGTTGTGCGGCCACCTTCGCTTCAAGAAAACGCTGTTCGGAGACAACGTCCCGCCCGAGCTTCTGGACCCGCTGCCATTCCTGTTCTGTCAGGATCAGATCCGCCTGCGCACGAGCCATCTCTACACTGGACATGGTTACGAGAGGCTGGCCCTTTTTAACCACGTCCCCCATACGGGCATGGCGTGCGATCACTTGGGCCTCGATACGGGGCGTCACCTGAATGGTTGCATATTGATTGACGGTAACTTCCCCAGGAGCCGAGACCGTCTCTGCCAATGTCCGCGGTGCGACGCGCGCGGTTACAACACCTGCATCACGTAATTCCTGATCAGACATTTTGATGATTTCTTCTTCGCCGTGCTTTTCGCCTTCTTCTTCAGCATGCCCGTCGCCGTGTTCATCCTGACTGTAAGCGAACGCAGCAAACTGCTGTGGCAGCATGCCAACAACGGCGGTGTCGATTGCCAGTGGCGAAACCAAGGCCAGCAGCGCAAATTTCATTGAGTATTTCATTGAATTGTCTCCAGCCATTCTTCAACCGTTGCACCGGCATCCTGCCAGTCAAACCAGGCGTTCCAGAGCCGACCATTCAGCTCGACAGAAGCCTCTTCAGTTGCGAATGTTTGATTGAGTTGAATCAGATAATCGATGGCGCCGATCTGGCGGGCATCCAGTAGCTTACTTAGAAGCAAGCGTTGTTCTTTTAGCGGTTCGGCCCCCTGGTCCTGCCAAAGGCTCCAGGCTTGAGATGCCGCCAGATAGCGTTTCAGACTGGCATCATAACGTGCCCGAACACGCCTGTTTTCAGCGTAATAGTTTTGCTGGGCTTCCAGAAAATCTGACCCGGCCGCATCCACCTGATCCCGATAGCTGTTGCGGATTGGGATTGGAATGGAGGCAGAAAGCCCGACAAGGCTACTATTGCCTTCCTCGCCAACCCTGACGCCAACCGTGGGGTCAGGCATGCGTTCCGACTTGGCGACCCGAATGCGGGCGCGGGCGATCTCCGATTGCGCCTGAGCGAGGCGCAGCTCAGGGAGCCGCTCATAGACGGTTGTTTCGGGTTCTACCGCCGTATGAAGTGGCGCACCGTTAAGGCGAGGCCACATCTCCCGATCTTGGCCGCTAATCGCCACCAGCTTTTCTTCCGCTGAAGATAGCACGAGTAGCGCTTCATTCTTCGCAGCACGCGCTTCGGCGAGCGCAAGGCGCGCGGTCAGCAGTTCAGCTTGCGGCATTTCGCCTGCCTGATGGCGGCGTGTTGCCAGCTCAAGGAACTGCAAGCTTAGGTTTTCGCGCTGCGCCGCAACATTGAGTAGCCTCGATGCCGTTTGATATTCGGTAAGTGACTGCAGGATATCGCTCAATAGCGCTTTCCTGGCTATCGCGTAGCTGGCTTCGGCTGCTTCAACCTCGACGCGACCAACACCAGAGCGCGCTTTACGCTTGCCTGACCAGTCGAACGTCTGCGTCAGGCCTACTTCCTTGGTGACCTCGGAGGCGTTCTCATACCCTACTTCGATTTCAGGATTATAGATGGGACGGGATTGGCCCTTGGCCCGCGCCCTAGCAGCCGCCAGAGAAGCCTCCGCAGCCTTCAAGGCTGGATGGTCGGCAGAGACCTGTTCAATAAACTCATGAAGGACGGGACGCTTCTGGCTGTCCGCCCACACGGCAGGACCGCTTTGCACCATACTGGTACAAAGGCCGATCGCCGCGACGCCCATAAGGGCATGTCGCTTATATGTCATGCTTATTTACTCTCAAATAGATTGATATGTGCGTGGACAGTCTGGCCTCCGATCCGGAAAGCAGTGGCATGCCCTACGCAGGGAAATATCAAGAGAGAGTGATGGAAGGTGGCTGTAGGCCCGGTTTGGGGTTGAGGCCGTTAATTGCGACAGACGTCACCTGCCGCGTTTTAAAATGTGTATCTTTGATGGATAGAGCGGCAGTCTTGCCTATGGCTACGCCGTGATGAATGACATGACAGATGCAGTGCAAATCCGCTGTCGCATCTTCCTCATGATCAACTGCGTCGTGATAGGCTTCACTGACATGGTCAGCGGACTCCTGAGGGTCAAGGAAAGCAATATCCAAGGCGGGTGCTGTTACAAAAATGAACAGCAGCAATATTTTCAAATATTTCGCCATCGATAGCTTCAATGCCTAATCCCAAATTTTTACAATGCAGCTTTTACAGGTTTTCTTTACACGAGTCACTGCCCGCATTGTTCCGGCGTTTCTCTTCAGAAAGCTCAGCCCATGACTGGCGTACAATCCCGGTGGCAGAATGAATAAATAGGCCGCCCATAATACCTGCCACCAAAAGGTCAGGCCAAGCCGCATCAGTCGCCGCAATACCAGAGGCCGCTAGGACAACAGCCAGATTACCGATCGCATCGTTCCGGCTGCATAGCCAGACCGAGCGCACATTGCTGTCGCCATCCTTGTATTTAAGAAGTAACACTGCACTGATAACATTTGCAATGAAGGCGGTAATGCCGATGGCTCCCATGGTAAGGGCCTCGGGCACGCCATCAATGAAGACACGGTAAAATGTGCTGCCAAGCACCCAGGCGGCGACAATAAACAGGGATAGCCCCTTAAAAAGACCAGCCTTGGCCCGGACCGCACGCGGCATCCCTATCACAATAAGCGAGATTGTATAGGTGGCGGTATCGCCAAGAAAATCGAGAGAGTCTGCAAGGAGCGCCATTGACCCAGAGGCAAGCCCGCCCACAAGCTCGACAAAGAACATACCGAGGTTGATGGCAATGATGGCGCTCAATACCCGCTTGTACGCGGGCGATGAACCGTCAAAATTTTGATCGGAACCGCATCCACAACTACCAGACATTTTTACCTCGAATCACTATTAGTTTTGTAGGATAAACTCTAAATGCTACAGTGACTGTAGGAGCAAGGAGAAAATGCATGACGCGGGAGTTCATGATTGGCGAATTGGCCAAACGCACGGACACAAAGGTGCAAACCATTCGCTATTATGAAGACATTGGTGTCATGCCAAAGGCGACCCGGGCCGCTAACAACCGGCGCCTTTATGACGACACCCACCTTGAGCGATTGACCTTTATACGTCATAGCCGGGAACTTGGGTTTTCTCTGGATGATATAAGCAACCTCCTGGAATTGTCCGACCAACCGGGTAGGTCCTGTAGCGAAGTAGATGCAATCGCTAGAAAGCATTTAAGTGCCGTTGATAGGAAGATTGCTTCATTGCAGGTTTTGCAGGCTGAGCTAAAACGCATGATCAACGAATGCTCAGGTGGTGCGATCGCGGAGTGTCGGATCATCAAGGTGCTTGCAGACCATAGTCTCTGCAAAGAACACGGCTAGGAGCTTCACGTTTTGAAATATGGGGCCCAATGGCAAGGTGAACTCCTGCTCGCACAAGGATGGGCGCATTATCATGGCCCCGCTGGCGACACGTCGTTTCATGCGCATTATCCTGCACAACTCGTCTTCTCAGATACAGCTGAGGCGACGGTTACCCTTGATGATTGCAAGATGGTGGGTCATTTCCTTCGCGTCCCGTCGAACGCAAGGCACAGGTTGGCGCCAAGCGAGGAGCCCCTCGATCTGCTTTACATCGAGCCAACCTTATTGGAAGGGTGTGAGGGCGAACGTAAGGCACTCCAGGAGTGGCTGTCAGCGCTGCAGCAGCAAAAAACCACTATTGATGACCCCAGGATGATCCGCGCTCTTGAAGCAATCGACGGTGCATTGGGTGGCAAAGTCACGCAGAACATGATCGCGCGAGAGGCCGGTATGTCCAAAAGCAGTTTCACAGACCTGTTTCGCGCCAACATCGGTATGCCGCTTCGGCGGTATGCCCTATGGCGGCGCATAAATGTTGCGGTTGCCGCAATCGGTGCAGGTGACGACGCCACTGCGGCAGCCCACAAGGCAGGCTTTGCGGATTCTGCCCATTTCTCAAGAACAATGAGGGAGACATTTGGTGTCTCCCCCACAGATAGCGTTCTAAAGATCCAGATGACGGTTGCAGAAAAACCAGCTGTCTAGTGTTCGTGCTTCATTGGCCTATAGTCTCGGCTTGAAGAATGGGTGTGCACCACTTTCCATTCGCCCTCGACCAGGCGGAACAGGAATGTTTGGCGCCCCGCTTTATCAAAATCGCGCCCATTTTTCCTAGCTTTGCCTTTAACGCGGGTGTCGGCAACGGCCCAGGCAAAGCCGCCCTCGAAATGGATTTCGATATCCGAGAAATCCAGGTGCAGATATTCGAGAGCATCTTTCTCTGGTTCCACATGATTGGTCACCAGGTCATCCAATCCTTCATTCTGACCGCCGGACTCTACATAGCGGGCGCCCTCAAAATCGAGGAAATGCTTTCGAAACGGTGTCCCATCGCCGTTTTCCCAACCATATTCGATGGCGGCGATGATTTCTTTAATCGCTTTTTCATCGTCTGCAGACGCGAAAACGGACGTTGACCCGATGGCGATCAGTGCCGCACAGATTAGTGTTCTCACTCTATCCCTCCTTTTTTATTACAGCACTGATACTAAAGGGTTTTTATGGTATATGGCAACTCATTCTACAGGCTGGTTTGGAACTGCTGCTTCTGTTTTAGAGGGCGCTTTAAACGGCCGGATCAACTGTGCCAGATAGCCGTTCGGATAGTCGGGTTCCTTACCGATGCCCAGGTCGCTTGATGAGAAGCGGCGTTCGGCGTCGTACACGGCTGTCCCTAGCATCCGGTCCCAAACTGTGGTGAATAGGCCGAAATTCACATCGCCCTCCACAGGCCGCTTGATGTGGTGAAACCGGTGCAGAGGCGAGAGCGCCAATACATAGCGGAGCACCCCGATCTTCACATCCACATTGCTATGTTGCAGGAGCAGTTGTATGGCGATCGCGAAGGCGAGCAGGGTTGCAACGTCAAGTGGGATTCCCATCAGGATCAAAGGGCACGTGCCACCGACCGTCTCGATGGCCTGATGAAGCGGGTGCTTCATCAGGCCATTGAAGCCATACATGCGCTTGACGCTGTGATGAACCGCATGGAAACGCCAAAGGATTGGATAGAAGTGACTTGCGTAGTGCACCAAAGTGATGCCGCAGTCAGCGATCAGGATGGCGAGGAACAGTTGCCCCCACATTGGCCAGTCGGTGGGCCAAATATCGAAGCCCGGTACGATGGCGACAATCAAAGGCAGCAAGGCCACAGACGAGGCATTGGCGCCTTCATTCACAAAGGCATGAAGCACGTCTCGCCAGCTATCCCCACGGTCTTGGTTCCATTGCCTTTCGTATGGCACAAGCCGTTCCAACGCAAACGAGATACCAATAGCAAGCAGTAGCAGCACCAGCAGCGCCCCAAAACCATAACCACCTGCAACGGCATATAGCGCGGCAGTCAAAAAGCCGCCAAGCATCAATGGCACATAAGTCACCTTGATCAATTCTCTCAAAACAAACATCGATCTCTCTCCTTTGTTCAGGGCGGAGATAACGATTGGAGGTCCAAGCGGCTTGAACAAATGGCCATTTCTTCAAGCGCACTGGGTGGCTGTTCACTTAGTTTGTTGTTGAAGGAAACAATTCAGGAGGCGGTAATGTCGAATATCGCAGAACACGAAAAGGGTGAGCCCCAGGCCTTTGTCCCGGCCCTTCGCTACAAGTGGGCAACGGGTGTTTATGACCTGGTTATCGAATATTTTACGCGTGGCAGAGCGCTGCGGAGGTTGTCGGTGGACGCGATAGCGCCAGAGGCTGAAGAAACCATATTGGATCTCGGGTGTGGCACAGGTGGCCTGTCCTTCGCGCTGGCGCAAGCTGAGCTAAGGGCCAGCATCACTGGTTATGATATCGATTCCGACATCTTGGATTTGGCACGCAAGAAGACTGCCTTCCAGGACGGAGCACCTGTTGTCACATTTCGGGAAGTCAATGTGACGGACACAGCCTCACTTCCACAGCAGGATATTGGCCGGTTCGATTGTGTGACCTCCAGTCTCGTGTTTCATCATTTGACCCATGATCAAAAGCAGCGGGCTCTTAGGTCCGTTCATACGTTGCTCCGACCGGGTGGCCGGTTCGTGTTGATCGACTGGGGTCCAGGGGTGAATATGTTCCTCAGAGCCGCCTTCTGGTTGGTGCGTTTGCTTGATGGGTTGGCCGTCACCCGCGATAACGCGAACGGAAACTTGCCCGACATGCTTGAAGAAGCCGGCTTCGAGCAGGTCGACACAAAACCACTGCTGAACACCATGTTCGGCACCGTTTGGCAATATTCAGCAGCGAAGTGAACTTTACGTCTTTTAGGAGAGAGGGCACTCGCGCAAAAGCGGCTCCATATCTTGTCCCACGCAGCTGTGCTCAGTGTTGGCCAGTGGGTGAAGTCGTCTTTTCATGATCCAGGCTATTGAGCAGATCGTCAGGCATGTATGAGATGCCTGCCTTAACAACCGAAACAATCTTCCGGGTGTTTCGGATATCATCCAATGGGTTGGCGGATAGAACGACCAAGTCTGCGATTTTACCAGTCTCGATGGTGCCAATCTGGTCTTCGCGATAGACGAACTTGCTGCCGTTTTGCGTTGCGATCCTCAATGTGTCTGCGGGCGAGATGCCTGCGTCTACAAAAAGTTCCAGCTCTCGATGTAAGCTGGCGCCCGGTGTCATCCAGGGCATACAAGACATCGCTGCCAGCCCCCAACACAACACCTGCTTGGTGGAACCGCAGCGTCAATTGCTTGTCAAGCTCGAAAAGCGGTTTGACGAAAGGAACCTTGTCGCGCATGCTGTCTTGAACGATATGCACATGAAGCATCCAATTGTTGGAAGGTCTAGGGGGGGTGAGTAATTTATTTGTTTTATCCACGAAATAGACAATGACCTCTTGACCCTCGACCCTGGTCAAGGGTTATGCTGAGATAGCAATGGCTATATTTAAGAGGATACATTCGGCCCTTATGGTCTTTATGGTGACGGCATCGATGGTTGTCGTTCCAAGCGTATTCGCGGCCTCTGGCCATGATTGCTGTGTTGAAGAAATGGCTTCTCCCACGATGGCACAGATGGCAGGCGATCAAGCTGCAACAACAGTTTCGGCATTCAAGCATACCAGCATGATTCAAAAGAATGGACACATTGGTCAGGACAATAGTGCCTGTGATGTATCCTGCTGCGGGCTGGCGGTTACTGTTGCGATGATCGGACGATTGCCGCAGGCGTCAGTTACCTGGATGCTTCATACGTCTCCGGCGCCTATGCCCGGCCAACCGTTGTTCTCGACAGTTGGTGATCACATCACACCGCCTCCCCGGACCCTATAACTTTTCTCAAGCCAAATCATCTGATTCTGGTTGTCACCTACCGTTGGCAAATGGCTGCCCGGTAAAGGAAAATGTTATAATTCCCGAGAGGGTTCGGAAATGATCTCATCAGTTGTTTTATACAGTGCGGGTAAATACCCTAATTTGGGCGTTGCCTGCGATAGCGACCGGCAGCGCCGTATGGAAGGTGCATATACAAATCCATCCCACCATTTTGGCATGGGAGGGAGACCATGAAATATCTGAGCAGAAGAAGCCTCCTGAAAGGCGCGGCAGGCGGCGGCGCATTCCTGTGCCTTTCCGGTCTGTTGCCTCTGTGGGCACAAAGCGCGGACAGAGGAAACTTGGGTGTGCCATCAGGCACTGCCAACAGTTTCAATCTGGATATCGACAGATTCCCGGTCCGGATCGATGGTCGTTCCACCACTGCGGTTGGGATCAATGGCACCTTGCCTGGGCCTTTGATCCGGTTTCGTGAGGGAGATGATATTACCCTCAATGTCACTAATCGCCTTGCCGAAGATACGTCTATTCACTGGCATGGCCTTCTGGTGCCATTTCATATGGACGGTGTGCCAGGTGTTTCGTTTCCAGGCATCAAACCCGGGGAAACCTTCAGTTACCGGTTCGCTGTCCCCCAAAGTGGTACCTATTGGTATCACTCGCATTCGGGCATGCAGGAACAACTGGGCCATTATGGGCCGATCATTATCGACCCTAAAGGCGCCGATCCCGTTCAATATGACCGCGAATATGTATTGATTTTGGGCGACTGGACCTTTGAAGACCCACACCGAATTTTCGCCAAACTCAAAAAGAACGCGGAATCGCTGAATTTTCAGCGCCGGACGGTGCGCGATCTTGTTGATGACATATCCGAGAATGGCCTGGGTGACACACTTGCCGACCGGGCGATGTGGGGTCGGATGCGCATGTCATCCACTGACTGGGCAGATGTGACCGGCGCAACCTACACGTATGTCATCAACGGACATTCGACAGCAGACAATTGGAATGGTGTTTTCCATCCCGGAGAACGTGTGCGCTTGCGGATAATCAACGCAGCAGCCATGTCCATTTTCAACTTCCGGATACCAGGTATGCCGATGACGGTTGTCGCCTCGGACGGGCTGAATGTTCAGCCCGTTGAAACCGATGAATTCCAAATCGGGGTGGCTGAAACCTATGATGTGATTGTTGAGCCACGGGAAGAAAAAGCCTATGCCATGGTGGCGGAATCCATCGACCGGTCAGGTCAGGTTGTTGCCACGCTTGGGCCGAGACCCGGGATGCGCGCCGCCGAGCCGAAGATCAGAAAGCCTGTTCCTCTGACAATGAAGGATATGGGCATGGACCACGGCGCGATGTCTGGCATGGATCACAGTAAAATGGATCACGCCGCCATGGGCCATGGCACTATGACGACGCAAGGTGACACGCACCATGCCCTGCCGACAACTGGCGCCAATATCCAGCGCGGACCGGGCGTTGTGAATATTGCTGCTGCACCCGCAAACAGGCTCGACGAACCCGGGCACGGCCTTGCTGATGTCCCCCATCGTGCGTTGCGATATTCGCAGTTGCGCAGTCTGGATGTAAACCCGGACTTGCGACAGCCAGAACGTGAGATCGAACTGCACCTGACATCCAATATGGAACGATATATGTGGTCGTTCGATGGGAAACGGTATTCGGAAGTGGAAGAGCCCATCGTCTTCTATGAGGGTGAGCGCTTAAGGTTGGCGATGGTGAATGATACCATGATGCCTCACCCGATCCATTTGCATGGCATGTTTTTTGACGTTGTGAACGGTGCTGACGATCACAAACCACGCAAGCATACGATTATCGTGAAGCCCGGGGAAAAGCTGTCGGTCGATATATCAGCCGAGCATGTGGGTGACTGGGCATTCCATTGTCACCTGCTTTATCACATGGAAGCAGGCATGTTTCAGGTGGTATCCGTGCTGCCAGAATCGGAAACGCCCCCGCATATGCGGCGCCATCGAGGCAATCCAGAGTCCGATCAAGGGATGAAGAAAGAAGCCGATCACAAGCACATGCATCATGGGCATGGCGATAAGGCGGTAACCGAAACAGGGGGGCGTAAATAATGTTTAGGTACAAGATATTTTCGTCTGCAGTGGTAGTGGGCGCGCTTCTCATGAATACGGATTCTGCAGCTGCCAATGAGGAAGTGCACAGGCCGCCCGTTATCGCCGGTCAGCAGGCGGATCAGTATTATGATCCGCAGGAAATGGCGGAAAAGCGCCGAGAGATCAAAAAGGCCATGGGTGGCCAGAAAACTTACCTGCTGCAGTTTGATCGGTTTGAGCTGCAAAGCCACAATGGCGAAGACAATCTGGTCCTTGATGGCCAGGCTTGGTACGGCGGCGATATCAACAAGTTCTGGGTCAAAACAGAAGCCGAGTTGAATCTGGACAGTGGAGCCGTCGAAGAGGCCGAAGTTCAGGCGCTCTGGTCGCGCGCAGTTTCGCCTTTCTGGGATGTGCAGGCCGGTCTGCGCCATGATTTCAAACCGGATGGGCTGGATCATCTGGTCCTAGGTGTGCAGGGGCTGGCACCATATTGGTTTGAAGTGGATGCCGCAGCTTTTCTGAGCACCGACGGGGATCTGACGGCAAGCGCCGAGTTGGAGTATGATTTTCTGCTGACACAGCGCCTGATCCTGCAGCCCCGCGCCGAGATTGGGTTCTCTTTCCAGGATATAGCAAAGCAGGAGACCGGAGCGGGGTTCACCTCATTAAGTGCCGGTGTTCGGTTGCGCTATGAAGTCAAGCGGGAGTTTGCTCCCTATGTGGGTATCGAGTGGCAGCGAAAACTGGGGGGCACCGCCGATTTTGCGCGAGCAGCTGGTGAAGATGTCGGGCGAACAGTACTGGTTGCTGGCATTCGTGCATGGTTCTAGAGACGCGCATGGAAAATACACTCACATTAGTAGATGGAGCGGGCCTTAGTGGCCCGCTCGTCATACACGAAGTTGAAACATTGGTGTTTCGCAGGCATGTCCCGGCGTGCCTGAGGCGACTTGATGAAGGCGGGAGGGCCTGATGACCAGTTTGATCGAACCAAATCTGCACCCGGTGTTGGTGCATTTTGCCTATGCATTGCCGGTAACGGCGACGGTTGCTTATTGGCTTGGCACCCTTGGCCCGGAGCGGAACTGGAAGCCCGGCCTTCTCAAAGCGGCGGATTGGATGCTGGCCTTTGGCGCCCTGGCCATAATCGTGACAATCGCCGCTGGCTTTCAGGCCTACTATACGGTGGGGCATGATGGTCCCTCCCATGCTGCGATGACCACCCATAGGAGTTGGGCAGTGCCGTCCGGTCTGGCGATGTTGGTACTGGCCTTCTGGCGCTGGAAGGCCGGGCAAGCCAATCCGAAAACCCTGTTCCTGTCGTTGCTGACTGTTGCCGCGCTGGCACTTACCGTGACGGCCTGGTGGGGTGGCAGGATTGTCTATGGTTATGGGCTCGGGGTGAAAAGCCTGCCCGAGATTACCGGTGAAGGGCATGATCATGACCATGGCGATGGCAGTTCACATGACCATGCGGCCCAGCCAGACCATGCAGACAAGGCTGACGACCATGGCGAAGGTGCCGAGGCGCATGATCACGGCGATGCACATAAGGCGGAAGCGCTGGATGTCGGCGCTATTTCCGACGCTTTTTATGCAGCATTGAAAGCTGGCGATGAGGTGACAGTGGCGCGGTTGCTTGCAGACGATGTGTTGATCATTGAGGGCGGCCACGCCCAAACCAGCCAAGCCGATTATATGGCAGGGCATATGAAATCAGACATGGCGTTTCTGCCAAATATGGAAAGCGAGACCCTGTCGCGTGAAATGGGGCAGGCGGGGGACAGGGCCTGGGTCGTGACCCACTCCAGAACAACGGGTAATTACCGAGGTAAAGAGTATGACCGGATGGGTCGTGAATTTATGTTGCTCCGCCGTGAAGGACACGATTGGAAGATCGCCTTGATAGAATGGGCTGACCGGTAGCCTTTCAAAAGCCGCCCTGCAGTGTGGGCTGCGGGGCGGCACCAGCTGTGTTGTTTTAACTCGAGAAAATGTCTTCACATAATTATGGGGACTGTTGCCATGCTTGCCAAATATGTGGTTGAGTATATCGCAACAATTAGGGCATTGGCGGACCGTGCGGGTTATCTTTCTTTCTTCAGTTCTTGTGATTTTGTTGCTCGGGTCCGTTTCGGGGCGAGCGGAGCCCTTGAAAATATTGGCTGGGCAGATACCCCACGTTTTCCATCAGCAAACACCTGGCCCCCATAACCTTTTTTCGAACAGGTCGTCAGGCCCTCGGTCGGTAACCATGAAGTGAAGTTTCTGTCCTACAGACGGGCCATGCGGGATTTTGCGGAGCGCCGCGCGGATTGTCTGTATATCGCGATTGATAGTATCGATGACTATCCAATTAATGCCAATGACCGAAATCACATAAGATTTTCAGAGCCTATAAACCGTATTGGACTGCGCCTTTACACTCGCCAAGGCGAGGCGCCGGTATCTGCATATCATGAACTGCGAGGCAAGGTCGTTGTTGGAGCGGGCAGCCACTTAAAAATGCTTGAACCTCATGTAGGGATTGATTGGGATATTACCACTCTTGTAGTGGAAACCGAGGTTAAGGCCTTTGAACTGTTGGACAGGCACAGGGTGGATGTAGTTGTGTCGGTAGACTTTGATACCCGCCTGTTTGAACAAGCACATAGTCGAGGACCATATACTTATGATAAAAATCTGGAACTCGTGTCGTGGGGCGAGGTGTTGACGTGCTGGCATTCCAGGAAAACGGCTGCTGCGCTGAAAGAGGTGAATGCGGCGATTGAGGAAGCTCGCGTGACTGGGCTGTCAGAAAAGTTATTTGCTGCGGAATAAAAATGGTTTCGCTGATAGTCGGTGACGCCAAAAACGTGTAATTGGCTGTGAATGTCTCGGATATCCTCGTTTTTTGATTGTGTACCAGTCGGGATAAAAGCAACCTCTCGGGCTCACCGTAAAGGGTTGCAAACGTCTAAGACCGACTGCCCGGTTTCCAAATAAAGATTTACAAATTTAAATTGAAACCTATAGAAGGGCAAAGGCTAGGGTTGTCTAGAGTGGATTTTCGTTCATTCGGCACTCTGAATATCGCGCCACTATGCTTTGCTCCGCGGTGAAAAGTGATCTGATTACGCCGCTAATTTTTCCCGAGTATAGGGCGCCAAAGAATTCTTAAGGTTGGATTAGTGACAGCACACTCCCTTCGGGCACCCTATCAGCGTATCAAGGATGAGCTTATCCAGGCAATCAAGGATGGCACATACGGCCCAAATGACAAAGTTCCGTCAGAAAATGCCTTGATGAAACAGTATGGTGTTGCCCGCATGACGGCGCACCGAGCGCTTAGGGAACTGACGGACGAAGGCGTACTGGCGCGTGTTCCCGGTGTGGGTACGTTTGTCGCCGAAAAGACAGATGATGGCCATGTTCTGGATGTACGGAATATCGCGGACGATATTCGAGCGAGAGGTCACACTTATTCGGCGGACGTTATTCGGCGTCGCGAGGAAACTGCCACCGGCCGATTGGCGGAGCTATTCCGGATGCCGCTGGGAGAAACGCTTCTTCGTACCAGAATCGTACATCTGGAAGGTGACATGCCGTTGCAATTGGAGGACCGTTGGGTCAATCCCTGTTTCGCACCCGATTATCTGACTAATGATTTCCGGGAGATCACACCAACAGCCTATCTTCTATCGAAGTTACCCTTGCAAGAAGTCGAGCATACCATTCGCGCGGAAATGCCGAGTGAGCAGATATGCGAACTGCTCCGGATGCCTGAGAATGAACCCTGTCTTGTGCTAACCAGGCGTACTTCCATGAACAACAAAGTCATTACTTTTGCACGCATGTTTTTCCCGGGAAGCCGATATCGGTTGGGAAATAAATTCAGCGCCAATGTTAATCTCGACTAAATAGCTTCCGACCGCGTAACATCACGGAAATGTGATTGACGCTCATCAACCATCCATTTTGCTTCGCTCTCAACACTCGTTGAAATTGTTTATCTTCCGAATGTGAAGGCACATTTCGCCAATAGCTAGAAATGGCTTGGGCCTTAGATGGCGTTTTCGGGGTGGTGATGTAGTTTATTTCTTAATGAAGGGTTAATTTGGTCGATTTGTTCTTGCTTTCGCCTGAATCGATACTAATGTTTCTCTCATTATATATGGTTGTCTAGACAGGTCTGGATAAACTGGGAAGTTTGGTGACGTCTTGTTTCAGATGTTTTGTGTGTGGCGAGTCCAACAATACCAGGTAAAGACCGGGAGGAAATTACGAGATGAAAAACACTAGATTGAGTTGGCTCATGGCCATGACTGCCTTGGGGGCTGGGACGCTCGCTACGGCACCTGCGATTTCTAACGACGGGGAGGAAATAGATCTTGAAGAAGTCGTCGTTACAGGCAGCCGGATCAAACGCAAGGATCTGTCGGGCGTTGGTCCCGTAACGGTTCTGAATGAGGCGGCGATTGAGGCCACGGGGGTGACCTCTCTTGAGGTCCTTCTTCAACGATTGCCTGCAGCAGCCGGGTTTGGTGGCAACCAAACCAATGCCTATTGGGTTTCAAATGGTTGGGGTACACCACAGATTAACCTTAGAGGTCTGGGTGTTAACCGGACCTTGGTTCTGGTGAACGGTCGCCGCGTTGTATTCGGCGGTACTGGTGCAAACAGTAGTGTGGATCTTTCCATGATCCCGATGTCCCTGATCTCCAAGGTTGAGGTTCTCAAGGATGGTGCTTCGGCTACCTACGGTGCCGACGCGGTTGCCGGAGTGGTGAACCTGATTACCAAAAAAGAGTTCGAAGGCCTTGAGGTTGAGGGCAAGTTCGGCATGACCGACGAAGGTGATGGCGAAGAATATCTTGTTGACCTGACATGGGGTGCATCCGGCGATGCCGGCAACATCATGGTCAACATGAGCTATCAGGATAACAAGGCGTCACCTCTTGCTGACGACAGCCGGGCACCATGCCCTCTTTTCCCGGACGGGAACGGCGGACTGGAATGTGGCGGCAGTTCTTCCACCATTGGTGGCCGTGCGACATTGCCTGCCGGAGCTACCTTGCCGGACGGCACGGTTTTGACGGAGCCGACGCGCATCAACTTCAATCAGGGTGCGGGTGACGGTGATTTCTACGAGCCTTATGACGGTTCCAGGCACTCGTTTAACTACAATCCGTATTTCAATGCGGTTCAACCGATTGAGCGGTTCAGCTTCACAACGTTGGGTTCGTATAACTTAAACGATGAGACCCGCCTGTTTGCAGAGTTGATGTATACACACAGGGAATCGATGCAGCCCGCTTCACCCGCAACTCTGCGCGATGTGTTTTATGCAGCGGATCACCCGACAAACCCGACAGGTGTGGACTTTACGCTTGAGCGTCGCCGCCTGCTGGAGAACGGTGCCCGTGACTTCCTCCAGGAAGTCGATACGTGGCGAGTTGTCACTGGTGTTGAAGGAACGATCAATGACCACTGGTCTTATGATGTTGCTTTCAACTGGGGCCGGAACACAGGTCTGGATGCCATTGCCAACAATATCAACATGCAGCGTTTTGGTGAAACGCTGGACACTGATGTTTGTGGCTCTGGCGGCATACCTTGCGGTGATTACCTTGGTTTTGGCGATGTGTCCCAAGAGGTGCTTGATTACATCGTATTTAACCAGCAAGGCACCGGCGGCAACGAACAGATCAGCGTCAGTGGTAATATCAGCGGCGATCTGTTTGAGCTGCCTGCAGGTATGGTCGGCATCGCCGGTGGTGTGGAATGGCGTAAGGAAAAAGGCTGGCGTAATCCGGATTCTCTTGTTGTTGCAGGGCTGGCACTCGGTAACCAGGAAGATCCGATTTCCGGTACGACCAAAACCAAGGAAGTATATGCAGAAATGCACGTGCCACTCCTGGCTGATCTGCCATTCGTTCAAACGCTGGATATGGACCTAGCCATTCGTTATTCGGATTATGACCTGTTCGGTGGAGATACCAACTACAAGATTGGTTTGAACTGGCAAGCGTCGAATGCGATCAAGTTGCGCGGTACCTATACAACGGCCTTCCGAATTCCGAATGTGCCAGAACTGTTCGGTGGTGTGTCCGAGGGCAACCTGACCACGACAGATCCTTGCTCGGGTTATGCCTCCCTTGATAGCTCAAGCACGGTTTACCAGAACTGTCAGGCCGCCGGCGTACCGCTGAATTATGTTCAACTTGGTAACACGATCCTGACAGACCGTGGTGGCAACCCGGATCTGCAGCCGGAATCAGCAAAGTCGATGACGCTGGGCCTTGTACTGCAGCCGCTTGATGGGCTGTCCTTCACCGTCGATTATTTCGATATCGAGATCGAAGATGCCATCCGCGAAACCCCGGGCTCGACTAAGCTGTCCATCTGCTACAACTCGCCAAGCCTGTCGCACATTTTCTGTGGTCCGGATCACCACACCAGGAACTCTGTGAACGGTGATATCAACTATCTCTCGACGCAGAAGACCAACACAGGGCGTGAAGTTATGAAAGGTGTCGATTTTGGCGCTGTCTATAACTTCGACACGGAAGGCCTTGCACACTCGCTGGACGTGAAGGCTACCTACCTTGCTAAATATGAATCCACGGCCTTTGATGGTGACGAACCATTTGAGTTTGATGGTTTCATCGGTGGCGGCAATGGTGGCTACCCACACTGGCGGGCCAATGCGTCCTGGTCAACCAGTGCCGAGAAATGGTCTGGCACCTACTCAGTTCAGATGATTGGTAGTGGTGACGACTTCAATGCAACGGAGGGTGTCGGCTCCCATATGAAGGCTGTTTTCTACCATAATGTTCAGTTCTCCTATTCCTTCAACGAAGCAATGAAGCTGAGCCTTGGTATCGACAATCTGTTCCAGAAGAACCCACCATATGTGGCATCATGGACGGACGGGAATACCGACACCATGACCTATGATCTGGCCGGTCGCCGCGGCTATCTCCGGTTTACATATCGGATGAACTAGGGTGGCGATCCCAAGGGCGGGATATTCCCGCCCTTGGCTACTGTTTTATTAATTGCACTTTTGGGGTTTCTAAATGCGCGCTTCGTTTTTATCCCGCCGGTGGCACAAGTGGCTGGCACTGGTGATTGGTATCCAGGCCCTGCTCTGGATGATCAGCGGGGTCTATATGGTCACGATTAATCTGGACTATATCCATGGTGATCATCTTGTGAAAAACATGGATGACCCGCTCGTGGCGGACCACGAAGATGTGGTTCCCTATTCGACTATTCTGGCAAGAAACCCGAATGCATCTCGTATTCAACTTGTTTCCTGGCTGGGTAATCCGCATTACCGGATTTATTCGCCGGAAGGGCCGAAGCTGGTCAATGGCTACACGGGTGAACTGGTTTCTCCTCTTGACGAACAGGCCGCGCGAGAAGTCGCAGAATATCACTATGCTCTGGACGGACAGATCATTGGTGCAAGCCTTTTAACAGACAAGAAGGACGCACCAACCGAAATCCAGACCCGCCCGCTACCGCTTTGGCGAATTGATTTCAATGACGCAATCGCGACCAGTCTTTATGTATCGCCGAATGACGGTCGGCTCGTCACCCGACGGCATGATTTCTGGCGCATGTTCGATTTTGTCTGGATGCTCCATATTATGGACTATGAAGACCGGTCGGACATGAACAACAATCTGCTCCGTGTAGCTGCGTTTGTCGGCACCATTCTTTCTCTAACGGGCATTTGGCTGCTGTTTTACAGTTTCAGGCGGAAAAACCGGAAGGCTACCGGCGGTTTGGGAGACATGTCATGAATTTGATGCGTGTTACCCATAAATGGGTCGGCCTTTTGCTGGGGCTTCAACTAATGCTCTGGATGTTGAGCGGCTTCATGATGAGCTGGTTCGAGCATGACCAGGTGGAAGGGCATCACCTTCGCAAGCATGTGCATGCAGAGCCGGCCGGTCTGGCCGCATTGGGTCCGTTTGCTAATGAGCGGGAAGTGCTCGTGCAGGTTTCAGGCAGCGATGTGCTGAAAGGTGTCACAATGGACCTCTTTCAGGGCAAACCTATCTATAAGGTGCGGACAGAGACCGGCACCCGTATGTTTGATGCCAGGACAGCTCAACCCGTCATCATTGACGCAGAAAAGGCGCGTGAAATCGCAGTGGCCGACTATGCCGGTAACGGTACGGTCAAGAATGTGACGCCGATCACCGCACCAACCATGGAAACCCGCGAAAGTGTTGGGCCGGGCTGGCGTGTTGACTTCGATGACGAGGAAAATAGTTCCTTTTACCTTTCTGCCGAGACAGGGCGCATCTGGGAGCGTCGCCAGGACACATGGCGTCTGTTTGATATCTTCTGGATGCTGCACATCATGGATTACGAAAACCGTAAGGATTTCAACAATATGTTTGTTATCCTGTCAGGATGGATTGTGCTGTGGCTTGCCTTGACCGGTGTCATCATGCTGGTCGAAAATTTCCGCCGTGGTGATTTCAACCTGGTTGCGGCAGTCCGGCAACGGGGTGATGCCAGAAAACTTCTGGTGTCAGATGATGGCAGCCATTTTGAGCGAGAAGTCATCAGTCGGGGACGCAAGACCCTATTCGATGCGTTGGCCGCGGAAGATATTCACTTGCCGTCCACCTGTGGTGGTGGTGGAACATGCGGCCTCTGCCGGGTTCGCATGGCACCGGCCCCGGTCGCAACTGCGGCTGACTTGCGGCAAATTCCTGCCAGTGAAATTGAAGCCGGTTACCGCCTGTCCTGCCAGCACCAGTCCGACAGTACGGAGAAGATCACTGTGGCAAGCGATCTGCTGTCTGCCCGGGATTTTGAGGCCGAGGTGGTTGCGACCCGGTTTGTTACTCCGTTTATCTGTGAACTGCGGCTGCGTCCGCTGTCCGGCGAGGCGCCAGCCTTCCGGCCCGGCAGTTATATGCAGGTGACAATTCCGCCCTACAGCAGGACACTGGCTTCCCTTAAAAACCTGCCTCAACCTCTGAAGGATGCCTGGGCCGAAAGCCATGTTTTACATGAAGTGGGCACCGAGGAAACGTTGCACCGTACCTATTCCATGGCCAACGCGCCTGAGGAATTCGGAGCCGACTTTTTGCTGAATGTCAGGGTGGCCTTGCCACAAAACGGTGATGTCGCCGTTCCTGTGGGAGCAGGTTCTGCTTACATGTGCAGCCTGGAAGTCGGGGAAAAGGTAACTCTGCGCGGACCTTTTGGTGATTTCGCCCTCAAGGACAACGCACGCGAAAAGGTCTTCATTGGCGGCGGAGCCGGAATGGCACCGCTTAGATCCATGATCATGCATGCTCTGCGCAATCAGGGCGAAAAGACCCCGATGACGTTCTGGTATGGTGCCCGGACGAGTGCTGATGTCTATTACCAGGAAACCTTTGAGACTCTGGAAAGGCTGCATCCGAACTTCAACTGGTATGTTGCCTTGTCAGAAGCGGCAAACACCGACTGGCAGGGATATACCGGCATGATCCACGAGGTGGTGCGCCGAGAATATCTGGAGGGTCATAAAGCCCTTCACGAGTGCGACTTCTATCTGTGTGGTCCGCCCAAGATGCTGGAGGCCACTCTGGCCATGCTCAAGGAAATGGGTGTGGACGATGCCCGAATAGATTTCGACGATTTCGGTATCTGATCGATTCGCCAATTAAAGTAGGTGTAAGCGAAAGCTGATTTAGGTATCGGCTTTCGCATTTATCTATTGATTCAATTTGACCTTACAGTCACTGGAACCCTCAAGGTCTCGTTCAATTTACAAGGTTAGGACAATCTGAATGTACAGGTCTTATATTGCTTCGGTTTGGCACCGTGATCTTTATGGTTGAGAAAGAGAACTATACTTGGGACTTGATTGAAAAAAGGGAGACAAATGAAGCCGACATATGAAAAGGGAAGCCTGTCACTGATCGCAACCGTGGCAATGGGAACTGGTGTCATGATTGGCGCAGGCATTTTTGCGCTCACGGGGCAGGTTGCGGAATACGCAGGGCCGTGGTTCCCGCTTGCGTTCCTTCTGGCGGCAATCGTAAGCGGCTTCAGCGCCTACAGTTACATCGTGGTTTCGCGCAAATATCCTTCGGCTGGTGGCATCGCGATGATCCTGCACAAGGCCTATGGGCCTGCCACCATCACGGGTGCTGCAGCGCTCCTGATGGCTTTTTCCATGATCATTAACGAAAGCCTGGTGGCCCGGACATTCGCGACATATCTGTTGCGGTTGATTGACACTGACAAGGGCGAAATCCTGGTTCCGACTATTGCTGTGGGGCTGATCGTCGCGGCCTTTCTGGTCAATATCTCCGGGAACAAAATTATTGGCCGGATATCCCTGGCTTCTGCAGTTATCAAAGTAAGCGGGATTGTAATTTTTGCCCTGTTGGCCCTGTGGGCGGCGGATTTCAGCTTTGCGCCAAAGCTGAGTGGAGAACCTCCTAACCGATCCCTGCCGGACTTTCTGGCTGCTATGGCCCTTGCCATCCTGGCTTACAAAGGGTTCACGACGATCACGAACAGCGGTGACGAGGTGAAGGAGCCGAAGAAAAACGTGGGCCGCTCCATCGTCCTGTCTTTGTTGATATGCCTTGCCGTTTATCTTGCGGTCAGTTTTGCCGTTGGCTCAACATTGTCTGTCGCCGAAATCGTCAAAGCAAAAGACTATTCATTGGCTGAAGCAGCACGCCCCGCGATAGGGGAGGATGGTGTTGTATTCACAGTGATCATTGCCTTGATCGCAACTGCATCTGGTCTGCTTGCTAGCACGTTTGCCGTGTCGCGCATGCTGGCGATGCTTACAGACATGAAGCTGATTCCCCACAGCCATTTCGGAATGCCGGGTGGGATTCAGAAACACACACTGGTCTATACGGTGGTATTGGCAAGCCTGCTGGCGGCCTTCTTTGATCTGAGCCGGATCGCGTCAATGGGAGCCATATTCTACCTCCTGATGGACATAATCATTCACTGGGGCGTGTTTAGACACCTGCGTCGCGATGTCTCAGCGGCGATATGGGTTCTGATTGTGGCAATGGTTCTGGATGCGCTTATGTTGGGGGCCTTTATCTTTATCAGAGGGTCCACTGACCCCTTCATCATTATCGTCTCCGCGAGCAGCATTGCTGCTGTATTTGCTTTCGAAAGATTTTACCTGCGCAACCTTCGAGGAGCAGGTGATGCGGGCCATGAACACCACCATCATTAGCGGCCCCTCGAAAGTGAAAAGCTAGTTCAGGGTTTTTAAGGCTCAGACCTTCAGGACTTGTATGTGGAGGAGGTGCATTGCAAAATACGCAATCAGTAGGAACCACAGCACCGATGTCAACCAATAGCTCCTCTATGCTGTTGTTGAACGAGTCTGTGTTGCTGGTTGCTGTTCTTGCTTTCGCAATACTCCAGAACAAGCACCTGCGACAGTCCTCATTTTGGCGCGCGACAGCGACGCCCCTTGCCTCCATTATAGGGAGTGGATTTCTAATCATCGCACCTTTAATGGCTGAGGTTGCTGGAGAGTTGGCGCCATTGGCAATGGCCAGTATATTGCTTGTTGCTTACGGCATTGGTGCTGTCATCCGATTCAATATCAACTATTGTGAAAGACACGCGGGAAGTTACCAGCCGTTGATTGTGCGGCGATTGGAACATGCCTCCGGTATAACCCTCTCGATCGCCTATGTTATTTCGATCGCGTTCTATTTGCGTTTGATGTCGGCCTTTCTGTTTAGTGCTTTCGAAGATACGGCCCCCTTTATGGAGGCTTCCTTTACGACAATTGTTTTGGCAGCAATCGGTGGTCTGGGTTGGCGCTACGGCTTGACCGCTCTCGAACGCATGGAAACGCTCGCAGTTTCCGTTAAGCTTGCAATCATTGTAGCGTTGTTAGCAGGCTTGCTACATCACAACCTGGTCGAGGGTTTTTCCTTTGTTGGCGTGCGAGCTGCCCATCTTTCCTTTTTGGATCAATTGAGAATGTTGGCTGGTATGCTGCTGGTCGTACAAGGGTTTGAGACGTCGCGTTATCTAGCAAGCGAATATAGCGCGGATAAGCGGATTGCCAGCATGAAGTTAGCTCAGCGTCTTTCAGCGGTTATATATCTGTTCTTTATCATTTTGGTTCTGCCCTTGATCCATCACCTGGAACAGGGCAATCCAGATGAAACAGCGATAATTGACCTGTCGGCTTTTGCAGCCCCAGTTCTACCTGCACTTTTGGCCTTAGCAGCAATCATGAGCCAGTTTAGCGCAGCGGTTGCTGATACAGTCGGTGCCGGGGGATTGCTCGAACAGGAGAGCGATCAAAGGCTTTCGAGCCGTACCGCTTATTTAGGTATTGTAGGAAGTGCAATCATACTCATTTGGGTCACGGATATCTTTGCTATCATTGCATTCGCGTCGCGCGCGTTTGCCCTATATTACCTTCTGCAAACACTATTGGGAATTTGGGTGATTTGTCAGGGTGGCATTGCAAGTATAAAAGAAGGCTTGCGCCTTATGTGTTTTGTAACGATGGCGGGTATATTGACGTTCGCGGTTCTATTTGCCTTGCCTGCGGGCTAAGTACGGATGGACCTGTACCATCCGAGATGCTCATACAGACCGCCCCACATAAAGCCGAAGGTTACAGCAAACAACAGCTCTTCCACTGGCACTCCGACGATGGTCCATCCGCTGATGGCGTTATTATTCCAATATAGAGAAACCAGGTCTGGGTGTGACCAGCTCATAGCGGCGAAAAACAGGAAATAGAGGCCCACAAAAATACTGGCGCTCCAAATCATTCTCTTAAAAAGGTCTGGCCGACACAAAAAAGTAGCCAGGCCACCCACAGCCATTGAGATAGAAGCAATATAAATTGCGTTCAGTTCTAAGAAGATAAACATAGGTATAAAGGCCAATATTGGTGACGCCAGTGCTAATTTGTGAAAGCGATGGCGTTTCTGGCGTTTGGTGCATTCTGGCATAAGCTCCATGTCGGTGCGTTGCCCAATGCCGTATAGTGCGCTTGCAAGTCCTCCAACCGAAAAGGAGAAGATCAGGCTTTCTACATCGAAACCTGTTCGGGCCGCCAAATCGAAAAGGGTAGGTGGGAACCAATATTCTGGATAAAAAAGCGGCTCGGTTAACCCAAGTGGCATGGTACTTACGCTGACGAAGAGCATTTTCTTCTTTTCTGTCCGGTTGGCAACAAAAACACCTCCCCAGATTGCGAGTAACAGAAGGCTCCATGTTAGATATGTATAATGCATGGCCATCACGGCATTCTCCCTCTCCAGTTTAGCTAACGTCCTCTGCCAGCACCCCTTCTTGGTTCAGGGAGGAGACTGTGAACAGCCTATATGTGAAGTTCGCAGATTTATTTTTGTTTACAGCCAACGCCTGAACATAACAGCCATATGCTCAAGAATGTTGGAAAGTCTGGATCTTGTGTTCCAATTCCTCAACAGGATTTTTTCGGACACGTCTAGGTCCGACAAAAATTGTTCTCGGAGGCCTTTTGCCAACATGTGATTATTGGTTGCCAATGTCAGTTCGTAATTAAGAAAGAAGCTGCGATAGTCTAGGTTTGCTGTGCCTATCGCAGACCATGTATCATCTACAACCACTGTTTTGGCATGCAGTACTCTTGGCAGGTATTCATAAATTTGAACGCCCGCCTTTATCAGGGAAGCATAGAAATGGCGCGCGGCCCACTGTGCTATTCGTACGTCACTTATTCTCGGAACCAACAGCCTGACATCAACGCCGCGCCGGGCTGCCTGTTTCATGTGTTTTAATAGGCGGTGGTCAGGCACAAAATATGGTGTTGTTATATAGATACATGATTTTGCGGCCAGAAATGATGCCATGTAGGTGCATCTGAGGCGGTGCCGACAGGAACGGGTTGGGTTGTGCAGCAAGACTGTTTCTGTGCTCTGCAAATCATTGGTGTGAACCTTACAGCCGCGCCAGAATGCGTCAAAGGTTTGGGACGCTGCTTGAGTTACAGGCCCTTCAAAACGGATATGCGTGTCTCGCCAGCATGAATCCCCATAGGATTTGCGGGAGTTTTCCTTGTGAATGTTGAAGCCACCTAGAAATGCAATTTTGTTGTCGATAACCAGCAGTTTACGGTGATTCCGTCGGTTATAGCGCCAGGGCCATCGCCAATTCCAACGGTGAAACCATTGCACCTGTACCCCGCCGTTGCGTAAATACTTTTCCAAGTGACGGGAGGCTGCAAACATTGATCCAACCGCATCAAGGTGCAATCGAATGCTGACCCCCTGCTGAGCTCGCTGAACCAAGGCCTTGGCGAATTGATTGCCAACCACATCATCAGCAAAAATATAGCTCTCAAAGTCGATGGTGTTCTCTGCGGTCGCGATTGTCGACAACATTGAGCTGTACAATTCATCACCGTCGACAAAAAGATCAAACTTTTCCATGTAGGATTGCTGCATCGGATCGAGTTCCATGCGACAAGAAATAGACAATTTCCTTAACCTAAACCTATTTGGACTGTGATCAACGGGAATCCGTTGAAAGGCCGACTTGGTTATCTTGTTCCATCGTTAAATAATAAGATAAGCTTGTGGATAATAGAGAAGGCAGCTAGAGGCTACTGCCCGATAGGTGAACCGTATCGGGCATGCCATTATGGTGCTCTCCGGCGGTCGCAGAAATCTTTGATTGCTTCTAGGCAGGCTTGCGTATTCAAAAGCCAGGGATGATGTCGAGCACCGTCTATCTGGCGAATTTTCCAATTTTCCATCTTTCCAACAAGAGCCGCTGTTTCCGCGTAGGGCGCGGTGTCATCATCGATGGCGTGGATACAAAGAACGTCGATATTGGGGGAAATCTCTTGGGCGTCATTAGTCAAATCTCGACGATAGAGAATGTTCCATAGTGATGTGATGGACGACATCGCGTTGTGCTTCACGAGGTCCTCTGCAACTTCACGCGGATAGTCAGTTAAGATGAGGGGCAGCAGGTGGCCTATTACGCGACGAGTAAACATGCACACTAATGCGGCTATCACCATGTTCGTAAATATCCAGCCACCGGGCATGTGCCGAAACCACTTTGACGCGCGCTTTTTGTCGTGAAAACAGGGTAAGCTGATAAGGACGAGAGATCTGACCTGTTCTGGATACCGCGAAGCATAGATGAGCGCTAATGCGGCTCCAAGCGAATGGCCTATCAATGTGATAGGCCCCAATGATGCAAGCGAATTGTGGAGGGTAGCTATGTGACGGTCTACCGTATAACGGCACCAAGGTCGAGGAGAGTCCCCAAATCCTAACAAATCTACAAAAATTGCTGGCCGACCAAGTGGTGCTCTATCTAGCATACAGGTCCAGTAACGGGTTGTACCACCGAGCCCATGTAAAAATACAAGAGGTTCGTCCGCGGAAGCTTTTTTCGGTGACATATCACCAAGAAACGTGAGTGATAGCGTCTCAGACATTGTTTTGTTCATGGGCATCAGTTCAGGGCGTTTGTGTTTTGAAAGATTATGTCGCAATGCAATATTTCCACAAGCATGAAGCGGGAGCAGATCAATATACTTCCTGCGTCAGTGAAGCAGCGACCACAAAATCTATCAGCTTGCGATGATTACCTATAATCGTATGAACTATCGATTGAGTAACAACGGTAGCTGTTGACATAAATCAAAGAGGCACCTGTATCGTGGCAATAGTATCTTGATGCTTAGCTCGAGTGCTCTGTTAATATAACGGGTGAGGTAAGTCTCAAGCCGGCTATATGGAGCGTAAGGATGGACCAGAAAACACGAATCTACTTTTGGTATGTCGTTTTGGCGGTGTTTGGCATTCTTCTTCTTCAAGATGTTATTGCTCAGAAGCCTCACGTCACTACGGTCGCATACAGCGAATTCGAGGACTATCTCAGAAGTGATCAATTGAGCGAGGTGGTGATAACCTCGCAATATGTTCAAGGCACGCTGAAAGGCGGCAACGGCGAGCAACTGCAACATGTCATAGCTGTTAGAGTTGACCCAGCCTTAGCGGAACAGCTTTCTAAATATAACGTTAAGGTTGCTGGTGTTGTGGAAGACACCTTTTTAAGTGACCTAATGTCCTGGTTGCTACCGACACTATTTTTTGTGGCCATCTGGATGTTTTTAATCCGTCGGATGGCGGAAAAGCAGGGCCTTGGCGGAGGAGCAATGTCGATTGGGAAAAGCAAGGCCAAGGTATATTTGGAAACGGACACCAAGGTTACATTCGAAGATGTCGCTGGTGTCGATGAAGCCAAGGCTGAGCTGGAGGAAATAGTCAATTTCTTGAAGGAGCCAAAAGGATATGGTCGATTGGGCGCCCGCATGCCAAAGGGTATTTTGCTGGTCGGCCCTCCAGGAACTGGAAAAACACTTTTTGCCAGAGCCGTGGCGGGAGAAGCGGGGGTGCCGTTCTTCTCAATTAATGGTTCCGAATTTGTCGAAATGTTTGTTGGCGTTGGCGCGGCACGAGTACGGGATCTTTTCGAGCAAGCTCGCAAACAAGCCCCAGCAATTATATTCATCGATGAATTAGACGCTTTGGGCCGTGCCCGTGGAGCGTATCCTGGATTGGGTGGGCATGATGAAAAAGAGCAAACGCTCAATCAGTTGTTGTCTGAACTCGACGGCTTCGACCCAAGGGATGGCTTGGTTTTGCTCGCAGCTACGAACCGCCCGGAAATTTTGGATCAGGCACTGCTACGTGCCGGTCGGTTTGACCGGCAGGTTTTGGTAGATCGCCCCGATAAGGGTGGGCGCCTAGCTATTTTGCAGGTTCATACTCGAAAAGCCAAAGTGGCAGACGATGTTGATCTGGCTCAAATTGCCGCTTTGACTCCAGGCTTTAGTGGCGCGGACATTGAAAATCTTGTGAACGAAGCAGCCCTTTTAGCGACACGCCGCGGTGCCGACGCTGTTACCTTGGAAGATTTCAATCAAGCGATCGAGCGCATCGTTGCTGGTCTGGAAAAAAAGAATCGACTGTTGAATCCCCATGAACGGAATGTTGTGGCATTTCACGAAATGGGGCATGCCCTTGTCGCTATGTCTTTGCCCGGGACAGACGAAGTTCACAAAGTATCGATTATCCCGCGTGGTGTTGGTGCGCTGGGGTATACTATCCAGCGACCGACAGAGGATCGTTTTCTAATGAGTCGAACCGAGCTCCAAAATAAGATGGCGGTTCTATTGGGGGGGCGTGCAGCTGAAGCTCTCATTTTTGATGAAGTCTCTACCGGTGCCGCCGATGACCTGGCGAAGGCGACTGATATCGCTCGTGCTATGGTTACCCGTTTTGGTATGGTCGAGGCTCTTGGGCAAATAGCCTATGAAGTTGAGCCGCAACAATTTCTTAGCCCCGCGCCAGAACGTGTGCGGCACTATAGTGAAGAAACAGCGAGTAAGATTGATAGCGCCGTGCATGATTTAATTGATAAGGCTTTTGATGCAGCAACAAATATTCTCCGAGAAAAACGAGATATTCTCAATGCAGCTGCCGCGGGTCTATTGGAAAAGGAAACACTAAGTGGTAAAGAATTGGGGCAATATCTTCATCGGCACTCTAAGTAGGTTCCTTGAGCCAAACCTAATGTGGCAAGGTTGTTGCGAGCCCACTTGTCAGGATATTCACGGGCATAGTTAACATAGTAAAATATCCTCTGTGCAAAGCATCCAAAGCCCCCAGGGTAGTCCTGCAGTAGCTGCGATTTGCGCTGAGATGGCTTGATGTCTTATCCATCGTGTTGGCTTGGGTGGCCGGTGATGCCATGCTCACACCAAACACATGTACAATCTATATGATCACAGCTTTTGTCGCGCAGAGGATGCCTGTAGCGCAACAACGCGATGGGCTGTAATAGCCTTGTTAACCACCATGGTTGATACAATGCAGACAGTGCTTCGCGGGCGTCGCCAGTGGCTATATGGTTTGCGATAGCATATCTGTGACCATATCGCCCCGCGACATTGAAGATAAATCGATTGCAAACAGATGTTCTGAGCTGCGAGAGCAGTTCACGTCTCCAGAGCCGCGTATAGCTCGTACCTTCAATGATGCTGCGTGCTGCCAATATGCCAGATCGTATAGCATAGCCCATTCCGAAGCCCGCAAGAGCATCTTGAAACCCGGCCTGTTCGCCAATGACCAAATTGTCGCCCTGGGTGGCAGTCTCCGGTAACCGGAAATTCGCGTAGCCCCCGAATTGGCGCGGATTGGTCATTTGGAGGCCAATTTTTTTTCAAAGAATGCGACGGTACGATCAACAAACTTCTGGTGGCTTTTAAAGCCTGTGAACATGCAGCTTGCCACTGTGCCGCGCCCCTGCCAAACAAGTAGATATGAATAGCCAAGGGGGGCCAATTCTTTGTTGAAACAAATCCAGCTTCCATTTTGCATGGTCGTTTCAAATATGTAGCCTGTGGCAATCGCGTCAGCAGTACGTGGACCGATAGCTAGCACCGCAGGGCTATCGACCTCTTCAATCGGATGGCCAAACTGTATTTCCACATCTAAATCCAGGGCTTGTTGTAGTAGGCCCCGGTCAAGGGTTCCGGCCTTTTGCCCCCGGCGGACGAGATAATATAGTGGTGCATTACTATTGATGTCGTAGGCATGATCCCAAGCATCAAAGGCTGTACCATGCCGGACCGGAAGGACATCAAAATTGATTTTCATTCCTGCGAGCTCAAGCTCCCGCAATATGTCGTCTTTTGCGGTCCAGTTCTCTAGCCCTTGAAAGTCATCATGGAATCGGCCGCCAACTCCCGGCCTTCTATCATAAATTTTAGCTTTGAAGCCTGCGCGAGCCAATACTATGGCGCAAGCCAAACCCGATGGGCCTGCGCCAACAATTTGGATTGCCTTTTGTGTCGTCACAATGCCGCCCCACCATATCCTGCATTCTGAACAGTACGAATTCGGGTATTGTATACTAGCATTGCAACTGTGACTGATTTATCTAACATTTAAGATGCTTCATCTTTTCTTAGTTTCGGCCTGAATAAGGATTTCTGTGAAGCCCCCATCCACAAAGTCTTTGATTTCCCTCGGGTGCATCAATCTGAGCACTGCTTCAAGGTGAGACCATGGCAGCTCGATATGGTCCAGCGAACCTTTCACTTGGTAGAGACTATTGGCGGTGCGAACATTGTCGCCATCAACCTCAAGGACAGGCGATGATCGGAAGGCATCGCCAGGGCGGAAGCGCTGGAGCCTATCTTCCACAACAGTACCACATAGCAAACGAAGATTTTTGTGATGCTCAGGAGCATCCGTAAAGGAAACCAGGCATGCGTCTTCGATGACGCCATCATATATTTTGTTCATGTCTTGCCTCCCTCAGAACCAGTTTGTGGCTTCAGAGATCAATCCTGCTAGCACGAGCAGAATGTGATAACCGCCTTTGGCAGCTTGTTCAAAGAGCCATGCAATGAACTCTTTGTGGCAGGTGGTGAGATATTCGTTGATTACTGTCTTTAGGGGCTGTGTACCAGCGATTTTAGACGTAGCAGTAGCGTGAGAAGCAGTCATTGGTGCCTCCTTTGGTGGGTCGTGGCTAGGGATGGTTAGTGAAGCTGGGTGGTATTGAGCGGGTAGTGAGCCTGCTGACAAAGAACCCTGCTCACATCTTGAATGCCTTCCAGGCCATGGCTGAGCATATGATGGAGCGGACTTTGATCCTGAAAAGCGGGATTGTTCGACTTGAGCCACCGGACGGTTGAAGGGGCTGTCGTGCCCATTAGTTTCAGCTGCCGGTTTACATCGATGACGCAGGCAAGGCGAAGATAAGTCTCCTTGCTCAATTCAGTGAAAACCCGCTGTTGCCATAACTGAAAGATATAGGCGTCTTTGAGGCCGGTCAGCGTGAATTGCTCGCTGTCAGATAACGCCCAACCGCGCATGATTGTGAAGGAAAGCTCAATGGCAAGTTTCTGGTGGAAAGGGTCTGCTGGTAACAGTTTGGGGGCTGTTTGCATTGCGTATTTCATCCGGGTCATTTTCTTATTCCTTGTCTGTCGTGGCTCGCGGGTGGTTGAGCTCAGCTTTCAATAGTCGCTCGAAAGCTGAGCCGTCTTTTCGGGTAAGATTAGGGACATAGCGGCTGTAGACTTCGAACAGCATTTTGGTGTTGGCGTGGCCCATTTGGCGGGCAATCCATTCGGGGTTCTCACCAGCAGCAAGCCAAAGGGTAGCCGCCGTATGGCGGGTTTGATAGGGGCGGCGCTTTTTTAGGCCCAGGAGATTAAGAATGGGATACCAAACCTTCTTGGTGACATCATTGTGTCTTAGCGGTTGGCCTGCCCTATTGCAGAAAACATAAGTCTGCCCTTTGGTGGCTTTCTGCTGCTCCGTCATCGCCTGATAGACAGGCATGGACATATCGACCGTTCTGTAGGATCCATCCGTTTTGGTCGGAACAATCTCGCCATTCACAATGGCTTGTTTTACGAGGATTTGCCGTCTTTCAAAGTCCACCGAGTCCCATGGGAGGCCGTCAATTTCCGCTGTTCGCAACCCGGCAAAAAAGCGGACGGTGTAGTAGGCCCTAAAGTCCTCCCGGATATGATCCAGAATTAGTTTCACTTCTTGTAGAGTGAAGGGCTCAACATCTGACCGAGGTACCTTGATGGGTTTGATGTTTCGATAGGGTGTCTGAAAGCTATATCGGTCCGACGCTTCTGTCAGAATCTGCCGAACTGGGGTCAGGATATGGTTGATGCGTGACGGTGATAATTTCCGACCTTTTAGGCCGTCTTGCCGAACGAGATCGCTCCTGAACGATAGAATGTCTGCCTTGGTAATCGTATCGAGTGGTTTTGCACCAAACGTCGGCAAAAGATACTTGTCCATCGTTTGCCTAATGTTGGTGATATAGCTATTTCGCCACTCTGGTCGCTTTTCAAGAAACCATACCTCCGCAAACTCTTTGAATGTCGGCATGTTTGATCGCGCACATGCAGTGCGATTTTCGATGACCCGGAATTTTTCTACGCGTTTTGAATTGGGAAAGTATTCAGCGTAGTCGAAAGTCCCAAGTAGGATTTCCGCCTCGATCCGATCCAGGATCACTTTCATTTTCCTGCGATTGGCAGGGGTATCGGGTAAGGGCGTATATTCTTTCACCCTGATACCCCTGTACCTGAAATCGAAAAGCAGTTTTCCGTTGCATTCGCTAATTGTAGCCATTTGATGCCACCATTAGGCCATAACGGACTGCATCAAGCGACTCACGGAAGGAGCGCCATTCATGTCCTCTTCGATCTGCTCCCACTTGTAGAGAATCTTTCGACCTCCAAACGGGCGAATATAGTGGATGCCTTCAATCAGTACCGAATCTTTCAGACAGTTACGAATCGTCCTCGCGTCGTACTTAATACGTTCAGCTAATTCGTCCGTAGTCAGGTAAGTAAAGTTCATCACAACCTCCTTGTGCCATACATGAATGATAAGTAACATATATGGTACGTATGTGACGTGTAATGTCAAGGCTCATATGTAAAGTATGTGATACATTTTTAATTTTTGACGGTACGTAGGTGATGTGGTAGCTACAGAATTAAGGTTTCTGGAGGTCTCCACATGATTAGGTTTTTGTTGAAAGAGCGGATCGCCGATAAGGAATTTTCAGAAAAACGCCGAATATCGATGGACGAAATCTCGAAATCTACGGGCATCAGTAGACAGACATTATCCAGAATGATGAATACCCATGGCTACAATGCGACCACTGATAACCTCGATAAGCTATGTGGTTATTTTAATTGTGAGCTTGAGGGCATTGCTGTTCGGGTACCCGAGTAGTGGTATGCGGTATAACAGCGGTATAAATCCGGTATAAAATTAAAAAGGCCGCTAGAGAATATACTCAAAGCGGCCTTTTTAATTTCTGAATAACTCTTGTATTTCAAAGAGTTATAGTTGGTGCCCAGAAGAGGACTCGAACCTCCACGTCCATACGGACACTAGCACCTGAAGCTAGCGCGTCTACCAATTCCGCCATCTGGGCACGGGTATCAATTGGTCGGCGGGATGTAGCGCGCCCGGGGGGGTGCTGTCAAGCATCCAGTTTCAAAAAAATCACAAATTTTGAAGGGGCCTCCATCCGGATACCCCGGTGGCCGCGTACAGAAGGGAACGCCGGGCCAATTGCAGCAGACCCGCGCTCGGTATACACTGGTCCGGTCGGGACGATTTTTCTTTTGGAAGAAGGGGCTTAGACAATGAAAGAACGGCTTGTCACTGTCTTTGGTGGGTCTGGATTTATCGGCAGATATATCGTCGAACAGCTGGCGCGCGAAGGCGCGCAGGTGCGGGTGGCCGTGCGCCGCCCCAACGAGGCCCTGTTCCTCAAACCGCTGGGGGACCTGGGCCAGATAAAGCTTATGGCCGCGAATCTGAAGAATGAGCCATCGGTCAGGCGCGCCATCCGCGGCGCGGACGCCGTGATCAACCTGGTGGGCATCCTGTTCAACAGCGGCGGCCAGACATTTGAGGCCCTGCAGGCGGAAGGCGCGGGGCTGGTGGCCCGCGTGGCGGCAGAAGAAGGCGTCAAACACATGGTGCAGATGTCGGCGCTGGGGGCCACGCACGCGTCCGACAGCCGCTATGCCCGCACCAAGGCCATGGGCGAAGACGCGGTTTTGGCAGCTTTTCCGACGGCGACGATACTGCGCCCCAGCGTGGTCATCGGCCCTGAGGACGGCTTCTACAACCGCTTCGCCAAGCTGGTGAAACTGTTGCCCGTCCTGCCCATCCCCGGCGCGGATACAAAGTTCCAGCCCGTCTATGTGGATGACGTGGCCAAGGCCGCCGTGATGGCGAGCCATGGCGGCCTGACTTCTGGAGATCGGGCCTTTGAAGGCAAGACATTCGAGCTTGGCGGCCCGCGGGTAATGAGCCTGCGCGCGCTTCTCGAAGACATGATGGACCGGATCGGAACGCATAGGCCGATCATCCGTGTGCCGTGGGGCCTGGCCATGCTGCAGGCCACCTTCCTGCAGATGCTCCCCAACCCGCCGCTGACGCGCGATCAGGTGACGCTTCTGCGGTCAGACAATGTCGTGTCGGAAGGTGCGCTGGGGTTCGAGGCCTTCGGCATCAAGCCGACAGGCATCGCGGGTGTGTTGCCGCGTTACAGCCAGCAATATCGGCCCAAGGGACAGTTCAAGGCGTCCTAGGGCCGATCGTCCGGCCGCAATTGTGCCATGAGGTCGCTCAGGCTTGATAACTGTGCCGGCTCCAACGCGCCGTCGAACCGGGTGCGCAGGAAGGTGCCGTAGCATTCCCACATGGTGGCACGGACACGGCTCCCTTCGTCCGTGATGGTAACGGTGCGGCCGCGTTTGTCCTGCTCCATTTTGGCAAGGGTTATCAGGCCGGCGGCTTCCATGCGCCCCAGCACGCGGGACATCTGATACTGGGCCAACAGGGTGCGCTGTTCGAGGTCCTGTGGCCGAAGGGTGTCTGCGCCCGCGCGCTCAAGCTCCCAAAGAATGTCATACCACTCCAGGGGCGGCAGCCCCTGCCGCTTCAGCTGCTGGTCAATGTCAGCCAGCAGGCTTTGGCTGGCGCGCATCATGGATATCCAGGCCTTCTGCGCCTGTTTGCTGGGTTCTTTGAACATGCCCTGGTTTCTAGCAGGTACATGCATTTGCATCAATATTGATAATACATGCAATTGCATGTATATACGCAGCGAAGGAGAAAACCCATGAAGCTTATCAGTTATGCCCTGTGTCCTTATGCTCAACGTGTTTCTATCGTGCTTGATGAAAAAGCGCGAAGGTTTGAGCGCATAAATATCGATCTCGCGAACAAGCCGGACTGGTTTCTGGCCCTGTCCCCGCACGGCAAGGTGCCGCTTTTGAAGGATGGTGACGCGGTCCTGTTCGAATCCGTCGCGATTCTGGAATATCTGGAAGACACGATTGAGCCAGTCCTGTATCCGACAGACCCGGCGGCGCGTGCCCATATGCGGGCCTGGGTGGCCTTTGCGGGCTCCCTGCTGAATGCTATCGGGCGACTATACAGTGCCCGTGATGCGGTGGCATATGAAGGCGCGCGGGTTGACCTGAGGCGGGAATTTGAAAAGCTGGAGCAGGCAGCGGCGGAGGCCGGGTGGCCGACTGCCGCAGCGTTTAGTTTGCTGGACGCAGTATATGCGCCGGTTTTCCGGTATTTCGACCTGTTCGACCAGCTCCTTGATCATGGCCTTCTGGCGGGGTTGGAGGCGCTGGCGGCCTGGCGGCAGCGGCTGGCGGCGCGCCCATCGGTTCAGCGCGCGGTTGCTGCAACATATACCGGCGACCTGCGGGCGTTCCTCGGCCGTCGGAACTCGTTTCTGCTAAAGGCTGCGGCTTAGATAGCGCCTGTGCCGATAAGCGCGAAAAGGCCAATGCCCAGAAGCACCCGGTAGACCACAAAAATGGTCATGTTGGCGCGCTCCAGCCATTTCATCAGGAAATGGATGGCGGCAAGGGCGGCCAGGCACGACAGGCCCGCGCCGATGGCGGCGTCGATCCAGATAACCGGGTCGCCGCTTTCGGCCACGTCCTTGCCGAGCAGCACACCGGCGCCGATGATGGTGGGGATCGACAGCAGCATGGAGAAGCGCGCGGCTTCCTGGCGGCCAAAGCCCAGGTAGCGCGCCGCCGTCATGGTGATGCCCGCGCGGCTGGTGCCGGGGATGAGCGACAGGACCTGCGCGAAGCCGATGATCAGCGCCGGCTTGACCGCCATGCGGTCCAGCGCCTTCTCAGTCGCGCCCTTCTTGTCGGCAACCCACAGCAGCAGGCCAAAGACGATTGAGGTGGTGGCGATCACAGCCGCGCCGCGCATCAGGTCCGCGAGACCGGATATTTTCACCGCAAAGCCGAAAATCACTGCCGGGATGGTGGCGATCACCAGGGCCCAGAACAGCTTCGCATATATGGTGTCCGCCACCGCGCGGCGGGCCGGGGCAATGCCGACGGCGCCAAGGGCGGCCAGGAACAGGCCTTTGGTATCTTCCCGGAAATAAAGAAGCACTGCGACCAGTGTGCCCACATGCACGGCACCGTCCATCGCAAGCCCCTGGTCCGGCCAGCCGGTGAGGGCAGGCACAAGGATCAGATGACCGCTCGAGCTGATGGGCAGAAATTCGGTGATGCCCTGAACAATCGCCAGAACGAAAAGATGCAATGCGGTCACGGGTAACGTCCTCCCTCAGGCCGGTCATACGCGCGCCGGTCTTGATGCTGATTCCTTATATCAGCGCCCCAATCGGGATGCGAGACACTATATAATACCATTATGGTACTAATAATCACCCTAAGGGCTGGAAAAGAATCATTATATTTGGTATATTTAGGAATAATAGGTCAGCTTATTTGTCCTATTATGAATTTTTTACGTGAAATTTGAGATTTTTGAACATATAATGCGCGCAAGCAGATTCGCAGACACTATTATTACGTGACAACCCGAAGGCTCTGCCGACGACCCTGATTGAAGGACCGCCGAAGCCTTTCTTTGTCCCCAAGTGTCTGAAGATTCGAAATAAACCGTGACCAGAAGAAGGGTGATCCATGGCCGACGATCTTTTGAAATTCATTTCGATCGACCAGAAAATGCCGGAAAAGCGCAAAGCTGAAGACCGCGTTGGCGATTTTGATGAGGTTTACGCGCGCTACAATATTGAAGGCGCCAAGGAGCAGGCCAGCCGCTGCAGCCAATGCGGTGTGCCTTTCTGTCATATTCACTGCCCGCTGGGGAACAATATCCCGGACTGGCTGCGCCTGACGGCTGAAGGCCGCCTGGAGGACGCCTATGAAATGGCGGCATCCACCAACAACATGCCGGAAATCTGTGGCCGCATCTGCCCGCAGGACCGCCTGTGCGAAGGCAACTGCGTGATCGAGAAGGATTTCGAGAGCGTCACCATCGGCAGTGTCGAGAAATTCATCACCGACAACGCCTGGGACCAGGGCTGGATCAAGCCCATCACCCCGCGTGTGGAACTGAAGGAAAGCGTTGGCATCATTGGTGCGGGCCCGGCGGGCCTCGCGGCCGCCGAAGAACTCAGGAAAGCCGGTTTCCAGGTACATATCTATGACCGCCACGACCGCGCCGGCGGCCTGCTGATTTACGGCATCCCGGGCTTCAAGCTTGAAAAGGATGTGGTGGAGCGCCGCACGGGTCGGCTGGAGCAAAGCGGCATCACCTTTCATCTGGACTTCGAGGTCGGCGATGAAGCGGGCCTGAATGAGCTCCGTGAAAAGCATGACGCGCTTTTGATCGCGACCGGTGTATACCGCGCGCGCGGCCTCAAGGTGCCGGGCGTCGGCCTTGGCAACATCCGCGAAGCGCTGGATTATCTGACCGCCTCCAACAAGGTGGGCATGGGCGACGATGTGCCGGAATTCAACGACGGCACCCTGGATGCCAAGGGCAAGAATGTGGTTGTGATCGGTGGTGGCGACACCGCGATGGACTGTGTGCGCACCGCCGTGCGTCAGGGCGCCAAATCGGTGAAATGTGTGTACAGGCGCGACCGGGAAAACATGCCCGGCTCCGTCCGTGAAGTACAGAACGCCGAGGAAGAAGGCGTTGAATTTGTCTGGCTCGCGGGCCCTGAAGCCTTTACTGGCGACGAGGTTGTCGAAGGCGTGCGCGTTTACGAGATGCGCCTGGGCGCCCCCGATGCCACGGGCCGTCAGGCGCCTGAGCCTGTGCCCAATTCAAGCTACACGCTGGACTGTGATCTGGGCATCCTGGCGCTCGGGTTTGAGCCCGAAGACCTGCCCGCCATGTTCGGTGCGCCCGAGCTGCGCGTAACCCGCTGGGGCACGGTGACGGTGGATCACCAAAGCATGATGACCAACCTGGACGGCGTTTTCGCCGCTGGCGACATCGTGCGCGGGGCATCGCTTGTTGTGTGGGCGATCCGCGACGGCCGCGACGCCGCCGAGAGCATCAAACAGTATATTAAAGAAAAAGTGCGCCAAGTAGCGTAGGTCGAGGGAGTATTATCAATGCAACAGTTTAACGAGCACGTCCCTGGCCCTATCGGTCTTTATGACCCGGTCGATGAGCATTCCTCCTGCGGTGTGGGCCTGATCGCGGCGCTGGACGGCAAGCCGAAGCGCGAAGTGGTGCTGCGCGGCATCGAAGCCCTGAAGGCCATCTGGCACCGGGGCGCGGTGGACGCTGACGGCAAAACCGGCGACGGCGCGGGTATCCATGTGGAAATCCCGCAGGAATTCTTCAAGGAACATGTGCGCGCCACCGGCCACACGCCCTCTGAAGGCAAGCTGGCCGTGGGCATGGTCTTCCTGCCGCGCGTTGACCTGCCGGCCCAGGAAACCTGCCGCACAATCGTGGAAAAAGAGATCCTGGCCCTGGGCTACACCATCTATGGCTGGCGCCAGGTGCCGGTTGATATCGATGTGATCGGCGAAAAGGCCGAGGCCACGCGCCCCGAGATCGAGCAGATCATGATCGAGAACACCAAGGGCGCCAGCGAAGAGGATTTCGAGCGCGAGCTCTATATCTGCCGCCGCCGGATCGAAGCCGCCGTGATCAAGTCGCAGGTTGCTGACTTCTATATCTGTTCGCTGTCGTGCCGGTCGGTGATCTATAAGGGCCTGTTCCTGGCCGAGCAGCTGTCCACTTTCTATCCGGACCTCTTGGACGAGAAATTCGTGTCGTCCTTCGCGCTCTATCACCAGCGTTATTCCACCAACACATTCCCGCAGTGGTGGCTGGCACAGCCGTTCCGCATGCTGGCGCACAACGGTGAGATCAACACCATCCGCGGCAACGTGAACTGGATGCGCAGCCACCAGATCCGTATGGCCTCCATCGCCTTCGGTGAACATTCCGAAGACATCAAGCCGGTTGTGCCCAAAGGCGCGTCCGACAGTGCCGCGCTCGACGCTGTGTTTGAAGTGATGGTGCGTGCGGGCCGCGATGCCCCGATGGTGAAAACCCTTCTGGTGCCCGAAGCCTGGACCAACAAGCAATCCATGCCGGACGCGCACCGTGCCATGTATGCCTATACCAACTCTGTGATGGAACCGTGGGACGGGCCGGCTGCTCTTGCAGCCACCGATGGCCGCTGGGTTATCGCGGGGCTGGACCGGAACGGCCTCAGGCCCATGCGCTTTACCGTCACCAACGACGGCTATCTGATCGTGGGGTCCGAGACCGGCATGGTGGTTGTGGACGAGGAAGACGTGTTGGAGAAAGGCCGCCTTGGCCCGGGCCAGATGATCGCGCTCGACCTCAAGGAAGGCCGCTTCTATCACGACCGTGAAATCAAGGACAAGCTGGCCGCCAGCCAGCCGTTCGAAGACTGGGTAGAAGATATCCAGAAGATTGATGAGCTGCCTGGTTTCCGTGGCCCGGAAGAGCCCGAGTTCACGGGGGATGACCTGCGCCGCCGCCAGATCGTATCCGGCCTCAGCCATGAGGATATGGAACTGATCCTGCAGCCGCAGGTGATGACGGCCAAGGAAGCCATTGGCTCCATGGGCGACGACACGCCGCTTGCGGTGCTGTCCTCGAAATACCGTAACCTCAGCCACTATTTCCGGCAGAATTTCAGCCAGGTCACCAACCCGCCGATCGACAGCTTGCGCGAACACCGGGTGATGACACTGAAGACACGCTTCGGCAACTTCAACAACGTGCTGGACGCCGGTCACACCCAAGCGGGCGCCATCGTGCTCGACAGCCCGGTAATCTCGAACCGGGAATGGAATACGCTGATCAGCCACTTCGGTGACGAAGCCCAGGTGATTGACTGTACCTTTGACGCCAAAGGCGGCGACGGCGCGCTCAGGGAAGCGCTGGACCGTATCCGGCGTGAAGCCGAAGACGCCGTGCGCGAAGGCCGCGGCCACCTGTTCCTGACAGACGAGAATATCAGCGTCGACCGCGCGCCAGTGCCAATGATCCTGGCGGCGGGCGGCCTGCATACGCACCTTATCAACGAAGGCCTGCGTACCTTCACCAGCCTGAACGTTCGCTCTGCCGAATGCTTGGACCCACACTATTTTGCCGTGCTGATTGGCGCGGGCGCGACCACTGTGAACGCTTACCTGGCGCAAGACGCAATCGCGGACCGGCACGCCAAGGGCCTGTTTGGCGACATGGACCTCAATGAAGCCATCTGGCGTGCGTCCGAAGCCATCGACCAGGGATTGTTGAAGATCATGTCCAAGATGGGCATCTCTGTGATTTCAAGCTATCGGGGCGGGAACAACTTTGAAGCGCTTGGCCTGTCGCGGTCGCTGGTGGCGGAGTTTTTCCCCGGCATGCCGACGAAAATCTCCGGTATCGGTCTCGCGGGTATCCAGCACAAGGTGCTGGAGCAGCACGCCAAGGCGTTTGACGAGGAAGGCGCAAGCCTGCCTATCGGCGGCATCTACCGCTACCGCCGCGGCGGCGAAGTGCATGCCCATGACGGCCAGTTGATCCACCTGCTGCAAACTGCGGTCAGCCAGGACAATTATGCCAAATATCTGACCTATTCGCGCGGCCTTCATAACCTGCCGCCGGTGAACCTGCGTGACCTGATGGATTTCCGCCGCGCCGATGAGCCGCTGCCGCTGGATGAAGTCGAGTCGATCACCCAGATCAGGAAGCGTTTCATCACGCCGGGCATGAGCCTGGGGGCCTTGTCGAAAGAAGCACACGAAACGCTGGCCATCGCCATGAACCGCATCGGCGCCAAATCGGTGTCGGGTGAGGGCGGCGAAGACAGCAAGCGCTACAAGCCCTACGAGAACGGTGATAACGCCAACAGCCCGATCAAACAGGTGGCTTCCGGCCGCTTCGGGGTGACGGCGGAATATCTGAACGCGTGCGAGGAACTTGAAATCAAGGTGGCCCAGGGCGCCAAGCCGGGTGAAGGCGGCCAGTTGCCGGGCTTTAAGGTGACGGAAATGATTGCGAAACTTCGGCACTCCACGCCGGGTGTGACGCTGATTTCCCCGCCGCCGCACCATGATATCTATTCAATCGAGGATCTGGCACAGCTGATCTACGACCTGAAGCAGATCAACCCACGCGCCCGCGTCTGCGTCAAGCTGGTGTCCTCGGCTGGTATCGGCACGATTGCCGCTGGTGTTGCCAAGGCGCACGCTGACGTGATCCTGGTGTCCGGCCATTCGGGCGGCACGGGTGCAAGCCCGCAAACCAGCATCAAATACGCCGGTACGCCTTGGGAAATCGGTCTCGCTGAAGTGAACCAGGTGCTGACGCTCAATGGTCTCCGCCACCGGGTGCAGCTCCGCACCGACGGCGGTATCCGCACGGGCCGCGATGTCGTGATCGCCGCATTGCTCGGGGCCGAGGAATACGGCGTGGGCACGGCAAGCCTCGTGGCCATGGGCTGCATCATGGTGCGCCAGTGCCACTCGAACACCTGTCCGGTGGGCATCTGTACCCAGGACGAAGACCTTCGGAAGAAGTTCGACGGCACGGCTGACAAGGTGGTGAACCTCTTCAGCTTCATCGCCGAAGAAGTCCGTGAAATCCTGGCCGAACTGGGTGTGGAGAGGTTGGATGACATCATCGGCCGCACGGACCTGTTGCATCAGGTCAGCCGCGGTGCCGACCATCTGGACGACCTGGACCTCAACCCGCTTCTGGTGCAGGTGGGTGGCCGCAACAGGCGTGCTGTGTGCACGCTCGAGGGCCGCAACGAAGTGCCGGACACGCTGGATGCCCAGATGCTCGAAGACGCCAAGGCTGTGTTCAGCAAAGGCGAAAAGATGCAGCTGACCTATTCCGTGCAGAACACGCTCCGGGGTATCGGCACGCGCTTCTCATCCGAGATCACGCGCACCTTCGGCATGACCGGCCTCAAGCCCGACCATGTGACCGTGCGCCTGCGCGGCTCTGCCGGCCAGTCGCTCGGCGCCTTTGCGGTGCAGGGCCTGAAGCTTGAAGTGGCGGGTGACGCCAACGATTATGTCGGTAAGGGATTGTCTGGCGGTACCATTGTGGTGCGGCCGTCGAACCGGGCGTCGTTCAATTCGAACGACAATACCATCATCGGCAACACGGTGCTGTATGGCGCCACCGCGGGCAAGCTGTTCGCGGCGGGGCAGGCGGGTGAGCGTTTCGCGGTCAGGAACTCGGGCGCGACTGTCGTGGTTGAAGGCTGCGGTGCCAACGGCTGCGAATATATGACCGGCGGTACGGCGGTGATCCTGGGCGGCGTTGGTGACAACTTCGGCGCCGGCATGACCGGCGGCATGGCCTTCGTTCTCGACGAAGAAGGCAAGTTCGAGGAGCATGTGAACGAGGAAACGGTGCTTTATAACCGCCTCTCCTCAGCGCACTGGGAAGCCGTCCTCAAGGCCCTCATTGAGGAGCATGTGGCGGAAACCCATTCCCGCTGGGGCGCGACGGTGCTCTCTAACTGGGAAGCCAAGCGCGGTTCTTTCTGGCAGGTTGTGCCCAAGGAAATGGTGGACCGCATTGAGCATCCGGTGAGCGACGCGCCAGCTGAGGAAGCCCTGACGGCTTGATCAGACGGCTTGATCAGGCGACCAGACAAGAGCGCCTGTCAAACAACAGCCTCAATTTTCAACCATCTTAACCCCGGGGGAGCAACCGCTCCCCCGGGGTTTTTCACGGTCGCTCGCGTTTTCCGGATTGGCGGCGCGCCCACCATCGGCTAATAAGGGGCTGTTATGCCAATACTTTATCATCACTGGCTTAGTCCTTCTGCGCGCTTTGTGCGCGCGCTTCTGGTTGAGAAGCGCGTAGCTTTTGAGCTGCGCCTTGAGAAGGAGTGGGAGCGCCGTCCGGCTTTCCTCGCCCTTAACCCGGCGGGCGAAGTCCCTGTGCTTGTGATGGATGACGGCCACGCCTATTCGGGCACCATGGCCATTGCCGAATATCTTGAAGAGGTGATCCCCGAACCGCCGATGCTGATCGGGGACGCGGAGGACCGGTACGAGGTCCGCCGCCTGACCGGCTGGTTCCACAATAAACTGGGCACGGAAGTCACGCGCCACACGGTATCGGAAAAGCTGTTCAAACGGTTCCTGCGCATGGGGGAGCCGGATTCGGAAGCCATCCGCTGCGCCTCCCATAACCTGAAGGTGCATCTGAAGTATATTTCCTACCTGTCGGAGCGCCGTCATTATCTGGCGGGCCCGCAGTTCACCATGGCCGATGCCGCCGCTGCGGCACATATCTCGGTGGTCGATTATTTCGGCGATATCAACTGGGAAGACTGGCCGCAGGTGAAGGAATGGTATGTGCGGGTCAAGTCCCGCCGGTCCGTGCGCGCGCTCCTGGAGGACCGCATCACCGGCCTCAAGCCGCCGGCCCACTATTCCGAACTGGATTTCTAGATGCCAGGGGGTCCGACATCCGGGCCCGGCGATATCCGCGCCGCGCTTGAAGCCAAAGCCCGTGAGTTGGGGTTCGACGCCTTCGGCATCACCCGAGCGGAAACCAGCGACAAGGTTGTCGAGGGGCTCAGGAATTTCGTTGCGCTGGACCGGCACGGCAGCATGGCCTGGATGAAGGAGCGCCTGCACCACCGCGAAAGCCCCACCAACCTGTGGCCGGAGGCCAAAAGCGCCATCATGCTGGGCGTCAATTATGGCCCCAAGGATGACCCGCGATTGCTGCTGGAGCAGAAAGGCTTCGGCAATATCTCTGTCTATGCGCGCGGCAAGGATTATCACGACATCATCAAGAAACGCCTGAAGGCGCTGGCGCGTTCGATGGTGGAAACCTGGGGGTGCGAGCTGAAGGTGTTCGTGGACACCGCACCCGTGCCGGAAAAACCCCTGAGCGCCGCCGCCGGCCTTGGCTGGCAGGGCAAGCACACCAATATGGTCAGCCCCGAGTTCGGCAGCTGGCTGTTCCTGGGTGCCATCTATACCACCATGGAACTGCCGCTCGATGGCCCACACCGAGACCAGTGCGGTAGCTGCCGCGCCTGCCTGGATGCCTGCCCGACCGATGCTTTCCCGGCGCCCTATGAGATCGACGCCCGGCGCTGCATCAGCTACCTGACGATCGAGCACAAGGACCCGATCCCCGCCGAGTTTCGCCGTGCGCTTGGCAACCGCATCTATGGCTGCGATGACTGCCTCGCCGCCTGCCCCTGGAACAAGTTCGCGCAGACGTCGGCGGAAGCGGCGTTCCACGCCCGGGTCGAGCTGGGCGCCCCGGCACTTGAGGATCTGGTCGCGCTGGATGACGCCACTTTCCGCGAGGTCTTCTCCGGCAGCCCAATCAAACGCATTGGCCGCGACCGGTTTGTCAGGAACGTGCTGTATGCCATCGGCAACTCGGGCGATGCGGGCTACCTCACGAAAATAGCGGCGCTCAAGGACGACCAAAGCCATGTTGTGCGCGATGCTGCCGAATGGGCATGGGACACGTTGCAAAATGAGGGGGAATGATATGAAGAAGCTTTTGGTAGCCAGCCTGATCCTGGTAGCAGCTATTTTGGGCGGGCTCTGGACATTTGCTCAAGTACCGGCGAAGCCGTCCATCACCATGGTCGCGGAGGTGGTGAAGCTTGAGGATGTGCGGGGCGGCAAGGGCCGGCGGCTGATCACTGTTCGCTTCGCAGACGGGCAGGAACGCACCATCGAGACGCTCGCACCCTTCTTTTTCAAGCCGGGCTACAAGGCCAAGGTGGGCATTTTTGAGCGTACGCTTTTCCCGGATGTCTATGACATCGTCAGCGACAGCACCGATTAAGTCAGCTTAATCCAGCTTCATGATCGTAGTAGGCGCAACTTCCGCGCCTTCGCGCACGAAACCGCCGGGATCATATTTCGGCCACTGGCTGCCAGCAACAAAATAAAAGCCGTCCGGGGCGCTGACGCCCAGCGTGGGTTCATCGAAGGTGGGCAGGGCTTTTGCCTTGACCGTAACATCGGTTACCAACTTGCCGTCTGCCGACAGGGTCACGGCAAGGATACGGTGGGGCGTCACGCCATTCTGGATCGCGATCAGGCTGTTGCCGTGGCGCGCCAATCCGTCGATGCCGTGCAGGCTCACATCCGCTGGTGCGCCGAGGAGCGTGATCTGGCCGCTTTTCCTGTCCAGGTGCCACAGGCCCCGGCCATAGTCCGCCAGAATCAAATGGCCATCGGACGTTTCAGCCAGCCCTTGCGGGCTCATGAAGCCGTCATGGGCAAACAGCGGAAACAGGGTGTCGCCGGTGACCTGGAAAACTTGCCCGCCTTTGGCGTCTGAGGCAAAGATCGTGCCGTCCTGGGTGACCGTGATATCCGCGAGCTGCTGGTTTTCCGTACCACCAGGCAAGGTCCAGACGTCTTCGATGTCGCCGGTGTCCGGGTTGATGCGGGCGATACCTGTCTGGCCTTCGCCTTCGGTATAGCCGAACGTCTGCTCCATATGGGCAAAGGTGGCATAGAGGCTGCCGTCAAGGAAGGTCATGCCGAAGAAGCTGCCAAACTCATGCTGCTTGGCGTCAACGATTTGGACCGGCCCCGTGGCGTCCATGCGGACGATCTCGCCCGACACTACCGTGCCGAAATAGAAGCGCCCCTGGCCGTCACGCGCAATGCCTTCCACAAGGCGAAATTCTGTCGGCAGCATGAATTTGGTCGTTGCCGACCCTTGCGCGGCGAGGTTGGCCTCGAATTGTTTTTCAAGTGCTGCCGCTTCGTCGCCCAGCGCGTTTTTGAGTGCGAGCCGGATATCCGCGCCCGGCGCAATGCCCATGGCGGCATAACGTTTCGCTGCCTCCATGGCGTTTTCCCTGTTGCCCGTTTCCGCTGCCAGATAGGCGATATAGCCCAATAGGAGCGGGTGGTTGGGCCGGTGCCTGAAGGCTTCTTCCATATGGGTGAGGGCGGTTTCAAGGTCGCCCTCGCGGAAGGCTGCGACGCCTTTGTTGCGGGCCTCCTGGCTGGCCTCATAGGCCGCGTCGGTTTCAAGGAAAAGGTTGGTCGCGGTGGCGGCGCTCGCCAGCACGACTGCAAAAATGAAAATGCCCAGGATATGTTTCATGGAACACATCCTAGGCATAATTCTTTCAGTCCGCCAAGACTGTCTTTGGATCAGGCCCTGTATCAGGCCCTGCGCTTCAGGGTGTCGAAGCCGCCGCCGGCCTTTTTCGGGCGGGCCGTCTTGGCAAAGGGCTTGCTGCCCCTGCTTGAGCTGCTTTTGGCGGGCTTGCCTTTGAGTTTGCCCAGAGCGGATTTGCCTTGAGCGGATTTGCCTTTCGCCGGCTTGCCAAATGCTGGCTTGCCCTTGGACGGCTTACTAGAGGCTGGCTTGCCGGATGCGGGCCTGCCTTCTGCGCGGGTATCCCGTGTGTCACGGGTGTCCTGGGCAGGGCGGCTCTTGAGCGGCTTGCCAGCCGCCTTGGCGGCAGAGCTTTGACCCTTGCGGTGTTTGGTCTGTTTGCCAATTGGCGTCCGGTCCTTGCGGTCCTTGCGCTTCTTGGTGGTGCCTTCTGGGCGATCGCCGAACGGGCGCTTCTGCACCTTCGCCTTGCCTTTGCTTGGCTTGGCCTGCTGCGGGAACGGATGATCGTGGTCGATCTCGATCCGCATCTTGATGACGCGCTCTACAGCCTGCAGCAGGCGGAACTCGTTCTTGGAGCAGAAGGTAAAGGCTTCGCCGCTTTTACCGCCGCGGGCCGTGCGGCCAATCCGGTGGACATAGCTTTCGGCTTCAACCGGCACATCGATGTTGAACACATGGCCGATGTCCTTGACGTCGATACCGCGCGCTGCCACGTCGGTCGCCACCAGGAAGTCGATATTGTCGTTGCGGAACGAGCGGATGATACGCTCACGCTGGCGCTGCTGCTTGTCGCCGTGGATCGAGTCCACCTTCAGCCCGTGCGCTTCCATAACGGCGGCCAGTTCGTCGGCCTCACGTTTGGTGCGCACAAAGACCAGCGCTTTATAGACGCGCTTTTCTTCAATCATGTGCAGCAGCAGGTCGTGTTTGTCGTGGCGGGCCACGAACATCACCTTGTGGGTCAGGTTGTCGGCAACGGTTGCCTGCGGCGTGATCTCGACACGCGCAGGGTTCTTCAGCAGCGTGGCCGACAGATCCTTGATTTTCTCATTCAGGGTCGCGGAGAACATCACGCTCTGGTGCTCGCACCGGATGTTGGCGGAGATTTTGCTGACATCGTCAACAAAGCCCATGTCCAGCATGCGGTCGGCTTCATCCAGAACGAAATATTCAACTTCATCCAGATAGATGTTGCCTTGTTTCATGTGATCCAGCAGGCGGCCCGGGGTCGCGACCAGGATATCCACGCCGCGGCGCAGGATATGGATTTGCGTGCGATATGGGGCGCCGCCAAAGATGGTGCAGTTCCTGAGCTTGGTGTGGCGCGAGAAGGTCTTGATCGCATCCGTGATCTGGATCGCCAGCTCACGGGTCGGCGCCAGGATCAGCGCACGAGGCATGCCGGGTTTCGGGTGCTCGCTATTCTGCATCAGGCGTTCGATCATCGGCAGCACAAAGGCGCCGGTCTTGCCGCTACCTGTCTGCGCGAGGCCAACTACATCGCGACCGCTCAAGAGGAGCGGGATGGTTTGAGCCTGGATTTCAGTTGCAGTGGTAAAGTCTTCCTGAACGAGCGCGTCCAGTACTGGCGCGCTCAGGCCGAGCGTGGCGAAGTCAGTCATTCAATTTTCCTAACACGGTTAAGGCAGGCCATGAGGACTGCCGCATTCATTCCGAATGAACGCCTTTTCCTCAACCGGGGCAGGAGACCAACTGGTCTTATCGCTGACTGGGCATGTGCGACTGTCGCACGGAAACTTCGTTCAATCACTTGCCCATAACAGCCGGGCATTCTCGCGCAACATGCGCGCGCTGCGGCCACAAATGGCGCGCAGGTTGGCGCGGTCTATGACGGGTTTTGCGCCCAGAGTCAAGAAATGCTTTTTACTCGAAGGCTTGGTGGCCGTGGATCAGCGGGCGCTTGCGACCGTTGTTGAGGCCTGCTTGAGCGGCGCGGATACCGCCCCGACGATCGGGCCGTGGCCATAGTCATCCTGCAGCAGGATGGCCACATGGTCGGCCCCTGCACCCAGGCCGTCAGCCGGGTCAAGCGTCAGCATGGCGGCATCGCCTTTCCAGTCCATCAGGATGTCGGAGGCGCGGACAACATTGGTATAATGCAGCGACCGGCCCTGGTTTTCACCGTCACCGATCTGGACCGTGGCATCAGACAGGAACCAGACCACGCGCACGGACACCATGTCACCCACGTCTGCGGCAGGCAGGGTCAGCTGCAGCTTGCCGTCCGGCGCTTCCGCGAGGGTCGGGTTGATCACGGGACGTTCAACAGCGCGCGCTTTTTCAATGGACATGCGCACTTTTTCAGGCTTGGAGCCCACGCACTGGATGCGGCCATCAAGGATCATCTGCGGGGTGAAGACGCCGCCGCGCCCGAGGCGCTTGTTGTAGGCAGCCTGCCGCACGGCATTGTGCGGGTGGGCGAACGTGTCTTCCCAGCCCAGCCGGTCCCAATAGTCAACAGGCCAGGACAGTGTCAGGATACCGGGGCGCCCGCGCAGGCTTTTGAGCGCCGCGTCAGCAGGCGGGCAGCTTGAACAGCCCTGGCTGGTGAACAGCTCGATCACGGTCAGACGGGGGGCTTTCGCATCATCCGCCTGAACGGACGCAGCCTGCAGGCCAAGCAAAAGGGCACTAGAGAACAGAATTTTGAACCAGTTTTTCATGCTTCCAACTTAACGGCGGCCCGTCTCACTTACCAATCACCTGTGTGTGAGCCTGTCCCTATAGCGCAATTGGACTTGGGATTGAATTATTTTATTGCCCCCTGTAATGCTGGGCCTGAGCCGGTGCGCAATACATGAAGAAACGTGCCTAAATAGACTTTTCTGGGGACTGGATGCATGCAACCGCGCCCGCGATTGAAGTTATCTCAAGCTGAAACAGAGCCGAGGCAGTTTGGTACGTCCCATGTCTTTGACCTGAACGAAGGGTTGCCGGCGCTGGATCGGTTCAACGACATCATCGCCCTGTTTGACGAAAAATGGGATGGTAAAACCCTGCCGCAGCGGCTGGATTACCGGTTTCAGGATTTGCGGGGGTGGCATTCCCATTTTGCTTTGACGGAAATGAACAGCGATCTTTCAGACGGCAGCTTTCGCATCATGGGCAGCAATTTCGCGCAATTGTTTGGTGGGACGATCACCCAGGGAAGCCGGTTGAGGGACGCCCGTACTGAGCGGGTCGGCGCGCTTATCAGTTTCTTTGGTCGGCTGCTGAACACCCCGGCCATGGGATACTTCAATGGACGGCTTGGCTATGACGGCCGCGAGCATGTCAATCTGGAGGTGCTGGATATCCCGGCAACCGACAGGCACGGCGAGCTTCGCTACATTCTTTCTTTCGCGCGCGGCATTCGGGCGTAAGTGACAAAAAAGGGCGACCTCGGGGGGGCGCCCTTTCAGATTCTCACTTCTTCGACCAAGGCTATTCTGCCGCGAGGCGCCTGAGCACATAGTGCAGGATGCCGCCGTGCTGGTAGTAGCTGACCTCGTCATCGGTATCGATGCGGCTCATGACGGTGATTGACTTGCTGGTGCCATCCTCATAATGGACCGTCACCGCCACGTCCTGGCGCGGCTTGATGGTGCCTTCGATACCAGTGATATCGAACACTTCCGTGCCCTTGAGGCCCAGGCTTTCGCGGCTGTCGCCTTCCTTGAACTGCAGCGGCAGCACACCCATGCCCACCAGGTTCGAGCGGTGGATGCGCTCAAAGCTTTCCACCAGAACCGCTTTGACGCCCAACAGGATGGTGCCCTTGGCGGCCCAATCCCGGCTGGAGCCGGTGCCGTATTCCTTGCCGCCGACCACCACCAGCGGCGTGCCGGTTTCCTGATACTTCATGGCGGCATCAAAGATGCTCATCACATCGCCTGACGGCTGGTGCGTGGTCCAGCCGCCTTCGGTGCCCGGTGCCATCAGGTTCTTCAGGCGGATGTTGGCGAAGGTGCCGCGCATCATTACTTCATGGTTGCCGCGGCGGGAGCCGTATGAGTTGAAATCAGCTTTCGCCACGCCTTTGGACTGCAGATACTGGCCGGCCGGGCTGTCGAACTTGATGGCGCCGGCGGGCGAGATATGATCGGTGGTGATGCTGTCGCCCAGAAGCGCCAGCGGGCGCGCGCCGATGATATTTCGGGTGGGCGCCACGTCCGTGCTCATGCCCTGGAAATAGGGCGGATGCTGGATGTAGGTGGACTTGTCGTTCCACTCGTATGTCTTGCCTTCGGTCACCGGCACGGCCTGCCATTCCGGGGTGCCTTCGAAAACATTGGCGTAGCGTTCGATGAACATCTCGCGGGTCAGGGCCTTTTCAATCTCGGCCTTGACCTCCGCGTTTGATGGCCAGAGATCCTTGAGGTAAACGTCCCGGCCGTCGGCGGTCTGGGCGATTGGGTCCTTGGCCACATTGATTTTCATCGATCCCGCCAGGGCATAGGCCACAACGAGTGGCGGCGAGGCCAGATAGTTGGCCTTGATGTCCTGGCTAACGCGGCCCTCGAAGTTCCGGTTGCCCGACAGGACACTGGTACAGACCATGTTGTTTTCATTGATGGCTTTCGAGATCGGCGGGTCCAGCGGGCCGGAGTTGCCGATGCAGGTGGTGCAGCCATATCCCACAAGGTTGAAGCCAAGGGCATTCAGATGTTCTGTCAGGCCTGCCTTGTCCAGATAGTCGGTCACCACTTGGGAGCCGGGTGCGAGTGAGGTTTTCACCCACGGTTTGCGCTTCAGGCCCAGCTTGTTGGCTTTTTTGGCCACAAGGCCGGCTGCTACCAGAACGTCGGGGTTTGAGGTGTTGGTGCAGCTGGTGATGGCCGCGATACAGACATCGCCGTGGTTGAGCGTATAGTCTTCGCCGTCCACCTTATAGTCAGTGTCGTCGCCCTTCTTGCCGAAGCTTTCGAGGACGTCTTCGAACGCCTCAGCGGCGACAGCAAGCTCCACCCGGTCCTGCGGGCGTTTTGGCCCCGCAAGCGACGGCTTGACCGTGGAGATATCCAGTTCAAGCGTGTCGGTGAACACCGGTTCGGGTGACTTTGCGTCGCGCCACAGGCCCTGTTCCTTGGCATAGGCCTCCACAAGCGCGAGCGTATCCGCGTCGCGGCCCGTGAAGTTCATATAATCCAGTGTGCGCTGGGAAATCGGGAAGAAGCCACAGGTGGCGCCATACTCGGGTCCCATGTTGGCAATGGTTGCCTGGTCCGCGAGCGTCAGCTCATCCAGTCCGTCGCCGTAGAATTCAACGAATTTACCCACAACGCCTTTTTCGCGTAGCATCTGCACCACGGTGAGCACCAGGTCTGTCGCGGTGATGCCTTCCAGTAATCTTCCGGTCAGCTTGAAGCCGACAACTTCGGGGATCAGCATGGAGACGGGCTGGCCCAGCATGGCGGCTTCGGCCTCAATGCCGCCGACGCCCCAGCCCAGAACCGCCAGGCCGTTGATCATGGTCGTGTGGCTGTCGGTGCCCACGCAGGTGTCCGGATAAGCGATGGTGCGGCCGCCTTCCTCACTGGTCCAGACGGCCTTGGCGATATATTCGAGGTTCACCTGGTGGCAGATGCCGGTGCCCGGCGGCACGGCATTGAAGTTATCCAGCGAATTCTGGCCCCACTTTAGGAACTCGTAGCGCTCGGCGTTGCGCGCCATCTCCAGGTCGACATTCTGCTTGAAGCTTTGCGGCGTGCCGAATTTGTCGACCATCACGGAGTGGTCGATCACAAGGTCACACTGGGCCAGAGGGTTGATCTTTTCCGGGTCGCCGCCCATTTCGGCCATGGCTGCGCGCATGGCGGCAAGGTCCACCACGGCAGGCACGCCGGTGAAATCCTGCATCAGCACCCGGGCCGGGCGGTAGGCGATCTCATGGTCCGAGCGGCGCTTCTTCTGCCAGTCTGCCAGCGCCTGGATGTCGGCCGTGGTCACGCTGGTGCCGTCCTCAAAGCGCAGCAGGTTTTCCAGGAGAACCTTCAGGGTGAAGGGCAGGCGCGAGACGTCGCCAATCTGGTCCGCTGCAGCCTTCAGGCTGAAATAGTCATACTCTTTATCGCCGACCTTTAGCGTGCGGCGGGTTTTGAGTGTGTCTTTTCCGATTGTCGTCATGTGATCAAGACCTCCGCTTAAAGAGTTTAACATAGGCCGATTATACGCCTGGAACAGGGCAAAAATTGGCAGAAAACTTATGTTTTTCGGGCCGAACCATCTTGCATGCAGGGGCATGTTGAAATAGTATGCGCGCCGGCCCGCTTTTCCCACGTTCGGCAACCACTCCTGCCGCCCGGGTTTCAAGCTTCTTCTAACACTTTTTTGTCAGGATAGTCATGGGTTTGTACACCGAATATTTGAACGAGATCGAAACTCGCAAAAACCAGGGTTTGAATCCGAAGCCCATCGATGATGGCGCGCTCGTCAAAGAGCTGATCGCCCAGATCACGGATACAGGCAACGAGCACAGGAAACAGTCGCTCGACTTTTTCATTTATAACACACTGCCGGGCACCACGAGCGCCGCGGGCGAAAAAGCCGCCTTCCTGAAGGATATCATCCTCGGCAAGGCCGTTGTTGCGGAAATCACGCCGGACTTTGCTTTTGAGCTTCTGTCCCACATGAAGGGTGGCCCATCGGTTGAAGTCCTGCTTGATCTGGCGCTCGGCGACGATGCAGCCACCGCGAAGCAAGCCGCAGACGTCCTGAAATCCCAGGTCTTCCTCTATGAAGCGGATACGGACCGCCTTGCTGCCGCCTATAAGGCCGGCAACGCAGTCGCCAAGGACCTCCTGGAAAGCTACGCCAAGGCAGAGTTTTTCACCAAGCTTCCGGACATCGATGAAGAGATCAAGGTCGTGACCTACATCGCCGCGGAAGGCGATGTGTCGACAGACCTGCTGTCGCCGGGCAACCAGGCGCACTCTCGCTCCGACCGCGAGCTGCACGGCAAATGCATGATCTCTGAAGAAGCCCAGGCTGAAATCCAGGCGCTGCAGAAACAGCACCCGGATGCCCGCGTAATGCTGGTGGCCGAAAAGGGCACCATGGGCGTGGGCTCAAGCCGTATGTCCGGCGTGAACAATGTGGCGCTCTGGACCGGCAAGCCGGCGAGCCCCTATGTGCCGTTCGTGAACTTCGCGCCGATTGTTGGCGGCACCAACGGCATTTCGCCGATCTTCCTGACAACAGTCGGCGTGACCGGCGGTATCGGCCTCGACCTGAAGAACTGGGTCAAGAAGCTGGACGCTGACGGCAAGCCGGTTCTGGACGCAAACGGCGATCCGGTGCTCGAGCAGGTCTATTCTGTTGAAACCGGCACGGTGCTGACGATCAACACCAAAACCAAGAAGCTCTACAGTGAAGCGGGCGATGAGCTTGTTGATATCTCCTCCGCGCTGACCGCGCCGAAGGTTGAGTTCATCAAGGCCGGCAGTTCCTACGCAATTGTGTTTGGCAAGAAGCTTCAAAGCTTTGCGGCTGACACGCTGGGCGTTGAAACACCTGCTGTTTATGCGGCTTCGAAAGAAGTGTCGCACGCGGGCCAGGGCCTGACGGCGGTTGAGAAAATCTTCAACAAGAATGCTGTTGGTTCCACCCCGGGCAAGGTGCTGCACGCGGGCTCTGACGTGCGCGTGAAGGTGAACATCGTGGGTTCCCAGGACACCACAGGCCTGATGACCTCGCAGGAACTCGAAGCCATGGCGGCGACTGTGATCTCCCCAACTGTGGACGGGGCTTACCAGTCTGGCTGTCACACAGCGTCGGTGTGGGACAAGAAAGCCCAGGCGAACATTCCGAAGTTGATGAGCTTCATGAACAAGTTCGGCCTGATCACCGCGCGGGACCCGAAGGGTGTCTATCACCCCATGACCGACGTGATCCACAAGGTCCTCAATGACATCACAGTTGACGATTGGTCCGTGATCATTGGCGGCGACAGCCACACCCGTATGTCCAAGGGCGTGGCCTTTGGTGCCGACAGTGGCACAGTGGCGCTTGCGCTCGCGACCGGTGAAGCCACCATGCCGATCCCGGAATCGGTGAAGGTGACCTTCAAGGGTACGCTCAGGGACTATATGGACTTCCGTGATGTGGTGCACGCGACCCAGGCGCAGATGCTGAAACAGTTCGGCGACAACGTCTTCCAGGGCCGTGTGATCGAAGTGCATATCGGTACGCTTCTGGCGGACCAGGCCTTCACCTTCACCGACTGGACGGCGGAGATGAAAGCCAAGGCCTCGATCTGTATTTCCGAAGACGATACGCTGATCCAGTCGCTTGAGATCTCGAAGCACCGCATCCAGATCATGATCGACAAGGGCATGGACAATGACGCCAAGACCCTCCAGGGCCTGATTGACATTGCCAACAAGCGCATCGCCGAGATCAAGTCTGGCGAGCGTCCGGCCCTGCGGCCTGACGACAACGCGAAATATTTCGCCGAGTTCGTGGTGGACCTGGACCAGATCGTTGAACCGATGATCGCAGACCCGGACGTGAATAACGCGGACGTATCCCGCCGCTATACCCACGACACCATTCGCCCGGTATCCTTCTACAAGGGCGAAAAACAGGTGGACCTGGGCTTTGTTGGCTCCTGCATGGTGCACAAGGGCGATATGAAGATCGTCGCCCAGATGCTCAAGAACCTGGAGAAGCAGGGCGAAGTCAAGTTCAAGGCGCCACTGGTGATCGCGCCGCCAACCTACAATATCGTTGACGAGTTGAAGGAAGAAGGTGACTGGGCCGTTCTGCAGAAATACGCAGGGTTCGAATTCGATGATGACGCGCCAAAAAGCGCGGCACGCACCGAATATGAAAACATCCTGTATCTGGAGCGTCCGGGCTGTAACCTCTGCATGGGTAACCAGGAAAAGGCATCCAAGGGCGACACGGTGATGGCAACATCCACGCGTCTGTTCCAGGGCCGTGTAGTGGAAGACAGTGACGAGAAGAAAGGCGAAAGCCTTCTGGCGTCAACGCCGGTTGTGGTGCTGTCCACCATCCTGGGCCGCACGCCCAAGCTTGAGGAATATGAAGCCGCGGTTGAGGGCATCAACCTCACCAAGTTTGCCCCGCCGCTTGGCAAACCACCGGTGACGCATCAGCTTTAAGGCTTCTGCCACTCGGCTGAATGCCTGAATGAAAGATAGACCGGCAGTGTGCTTTGTGCGCTGCCGGTTTTTTTCTGCGTTACCGAAAACACCGCAATTTCTTCATGGGTTTGCCTTATTTCAGCGTGACATTGGTCGTGTCGGAAAAGGAAAAGACCAATGACAGACTTGATGGCGACAGACCTGATTATTTTCCCCCTGTTGATCATGCTGACGATCGGCGGCCTCTGGTACGCCCGCGCGCAGGCGAAAATGGCGTCGGGGTTCATGATGGGTAGTTGGAAACGCAGGTGACCGCCCTGCGGCTCCTGGCCCTTGTGGGACTGGTCCTGCTGCAAGTGTCAGCGGCGTTTGCGGCACCCTATCCTTGGCTGGGGGATAGCGGGCAGGCAACTGAAACCCTCAAAGCCCGACACCCGGCCCCTGCGGGGTTCGAGCGCGTCGCGGCCACTCCCGGCAGCTTCGCATACTTCCTCAGGCACCTGCCCATGAAGCCCACAGGCACGCCGCTCCGGCTTTATGATGGCAGCAAAGTGGCCTGGCCCGCCTACGCTGGCGCGATCATTGATCTGGACCTGGGCCCCAGAGACCTGCAGCAGTGTGCCGACACGCTGATCCGCCTCTATGCCGAATATCATTACGCCCAAGGCAGCGCGGAAACCCTTTCCTTCAACTTCACCTCCGGCGACACGTTTCCCTATGTCGACTATTTGTCTGGCCGCCGCCCGGTGGTGGCGGGCCGTAAGGTCTTGTGGCAGCAGGAGGACGCGCGCGACCATGGGCGTGACACCTTCCGCCGCTGGCTGGATACCATTTTTCTCTATGCCGGCACGGCATCGCTGGCGCGGGACCTCCCAAGTGTAAACCTAAAGGACGCACAGATTGGCGATCTGTTCATCGGGCCGGGTTTCCCGGGCCATACGGTGATGATCGCCGACATGGCAGTGGACGGCGCGGGCAGGCGCAAGCTTCTGCTGATAGAAGGCTTTTCGCCAGCGCAGGATGCCCATGTTCTGAGGAATCTGCTGCCCTTCTCGGATGGTGACTGGTATGATCTCACCAACGGCGAAGACCTGATCACCCCTGTGTGGCGGTTTACGCCGCGCCAGCTGCACCGCATGGAATAGGGCTGGCTGCGGGATCATCGATGGGGGCATGATGTTCAGGATAATCTCAATCTTTGTTGCGTTTGCTGTCAGTGGCCTGTTTATGCAGGGTGCTGTCTCGGCATCTGACGAACCGCTCCTTTCGATATACAAGCGCGACCCCTGGCTGATGGTGATCGGGTCTGATTCGCCCGTTTTCAGCTATTATCCAGACGGCACGATCATATTCATGAAGGATGATGACGGTTATTTCACCGCCAATATCAAGGGCACGTCCAGCGAGGCAAGCCTGAAGGCGCTCATGGAAGCGATGCAGCATCGGGAGAAAATGGTGAGGGTCGCATCGGCAACCGATCAGCCCAGTTATGAGTTCTTTGTACATGACGAAAAGGACTGGAAGGCGGCAGCTATCTATGGCGCTTTCGATAAAGCCAGCTTAGATGCACGTCGGGAAAGGTACCGCGAGTGGTTCGAAGAAGAATGCAGCGACAATAACAGCAATGACCGATGCGCCCGCGTTGCACAGATAATCGAGGACGAACCGGACCTGCCTGCGGACATTATTGATCTGTGGGACTTTGCTATGTCGGGACATTGGGAACATGCGGAGCCGTGGACGCCCAGCCATCTGGAAGTGATGTTCTGGCCTTATGAATATGCCCCTGGAAAGTCCATTGAATGGCCAGAAGCATGGCCAGGGCTAGATCACACAACCACGCTTGAACGTAGGGAGGATTCGTTCAGCGTCTATCTTCCATCCTCGGAGGCGGAAGCATTTGAGGCATTGGTAAAATCAATGCCACCCAAAACGGCTGTATTGATTGATGGGCGCAAGATGGCCGTATCCTACCGTTTGCCCTTTCCGCATGAAGTACCCAGTGGCGAGGAAGGTGAATGACGATGCGCTATATGGTGATTGAAAAATTCAGGAATGGCGCGGAGCCGGTTTACGAGCGGTTCAATACGCACGGCCGGATGATGCCGCTGGGGCTGGAGTATATCGACAGCTGGCTCACGGAAGACAAAACAGTCTGCTACCAGCTGATGGAGGCGAAGGACCCGGACCTGTTCAAGGCCTGGACCGACAAGTGGGCTGATCTGGTGGATTTCGAGATCATTCCGCTGGCCACAGAGCGCAAGCCCTAGCGCAGGCTGGGAAGCAGCTCCTTGAGGGCGCCGGACTGCGTCATATCTTTCAGCCTTACATTGATATGATCGATCAGGTCTGCCACATCGCCGCCCGACCAGCACATCATGCTTTCTTCGAGCTCGAGTAACGTCAGTGCTGGGTCGTAGGCGAAGCGTGCAGCTGATTTTTCCTGCATCAGCGCCACATCGTTATCGTAAGCGAACACATGATCCACCCGGCCCTGGGTAAGGAGCGTCAGCGCCTCCTGGGCCGTATCCACCTTGACGAAATCGCTGGCCTTGAGGACGTCCGAGTGGAAGCGCAGGTCGAAAAACAGCACCTGATCCACGGCGATTGTCTGGCTCTTAAGGTCCGCCAGGCTGTGGGCGGGCTCATCCCCGTCGCGCGTAAGGGCATGAACATTCAGGATGTTGAAGGGTGTGGAGATATGCAGCGTTGACCAGTCCGTCTTTGATATGGCGGTATCGCGGGGCCTCTGGTGCCCGGGTGCGCTGACGCCGCCGAAAACACATTGATGCTCAAATCGCAACCACTGCCGCGGCCCCCTGTAGCCGGGCAGAATCTCGATACTTGTTGCCACGGGCGCATCCTCAAGCAACGCATCAAGCAGCCGGTTATAGGGCAGCTGTTTGTCCGGTTCGATCAGCCCCGGCATTTCCTGAACCACGACAGTGACCGGCGTGTCAGCGTGCGCTGCGCCAAGCGTATCGGCCAGCGCGACAAGGAAACCGAGAATGATCGTAAATCGCCCCATCTGGTCAGTCTACGCTTCAGGCGTCGGGTACGTCTGCCTGGACTGAAAGCGCATGGATCTGCTCTTTCATCTCGTCCGCCAGGGCCTTCATTACCATGCGCTGACGCGCCAGCCGGTTCTGGCCTTCAAACGCCTTGGATTTGATCACCACGCGGAAATGGCTTTCACCGCCCTCGCGGTATCCGGCATGCCCCCGGTGGCCTTCTGACTCGTCAATCACCTCAAGATGCGTGGGTGAAAGGCTGTCATTCAGTTTTTTTTCGATTCTTTCGGTGACTTTGCCCATAAACGCCTTATTTTCTCTACACAAAAGGTTGAAGAATTTTCGCCTATTTCCAGTGGTTTTCGGTTGACCCAAAAGGCCCGAGACCCCACTGGTAATGCAAATGCTCATTCTTTAGAATGGTTATCAAGAGTTTTTAAGACAAGAGGATGTCTCGTATGAGTGCCGCAACTGCTGAAAAGCTGCCCAATCTGACGCTTCCGGAAAACAAGGTTTCCGTGCGGGAGACATTTGGGCTCGACCTGGATATGGAAGTACCGGCATTCGAAGAGCGGAACGAGCATGTCCCCGATGTTGATGAAGCCTATGTGTTTGATCATGACACCACGCTGTCGGTGCTGGCGGGCTTTGCCTTCAACCGCCGGGTGATGATCCAGGGCTATCACGGCACAGGTAAGTCCACACACATCGAGCAGGTTGCGGCGCGCCTCAACTGGCCCACGATCCGTGTGAACCTCGACAGCCACATCAGCCGGATCGACCTTGTCGGCAAGGACGCGATCGTGCTTCGGGACGGCAAGCAGGTGACAGAATTCCAGGAAGGTATCCTGCCCTGGGCGCTCCAGTCACCGACCGCAATCGTGTTTGATGAATATGACGCCGGCCGCCCGGACGTGATGTTCGTGATCCAGCGGGTTCTCGAGGTGGAAGGCAAGCTCACGCTTCTGGACCAGAACCGAGTGATCCGCCCCCATCCGGCTTTCCGGATTTTCGCGACCTCCAACACCATCGGCCTTGGCGACACCACAGGCCTCTATCACGGTACGCAGCAGATCAACCAGGGCCAGATGGACCGCTGGAATATCGTGGCGACACTGAATTACCTGCCGCACGATACGGAAACCGAGATCATGCTGGCGAAAGAGCCCAGCTACAACACGCCTGAAGGCAAGGAGATCATCTCCAACATGGTGCGTGTGGCGGACCTTTCCCGCGCGGGCTTCATGGCCGGTGACATCTCAACGGTGATGAGCCCCCGGACGGTCCTGACCTGGGCGCAGAATGCCGCGCTCCTCGGTGGTGATGTGGCGTTCGCCTTCCGCGTCAGCTTCCTCAATAAATGCGATGAAGCCGAACGCCCGATTGTGGCCGAGTATTTTCAGCGTTCGTTCGGGCAGGACCTGAAGGAAAGCGCGTCCAATCTTGTGATGGGTGGTGCGTCCTAAGTACCGCCGGAGTAGTTTTTCATGGCAGACGGTAGCCAGTCAGCAAAAGAAGTGTTCGAGCACGCGCTTGCCGCCGTGACCCGTGCGGTCGCGGACGACCGCAATCTGGAGGTCAAGTTCACGGCGGATGTGCCGGGCATTGTTGCCGGCGAAGCCCGCGTGCCGTACCTGCCGCATGTGGTGCGCGCGAAGGATGTGGCCGAAGTGCGCGGCCTTGCCGACTCGCTCGCGCTCAGGCACCGCTACCATGACACCAAGCTGCATACCAAACTGGCGCCAGGTGGCGCACTCGCCCGCGCCATTTTCGACTCGGTCGAAGGCGCACGGATTGAAGCCATTGGTGCCCGGCAGATGCCCGGTATGAAAGCCAACCTGGCGGCGCTCGCCGAAAAGAAAGCGGTTGAGACCGGTATGGCCCGGCCGTCTGACGATGAAAGCGCGCGGCTCGCGGATGTGCTCGGGCTTCTGGTGCGCGAACGCCTCACGGGTGCCCCGCCGCCTGAAAGCGCGGTGGTTGCCGTTGAAAGCCAGCGCAAGTGGCTTGAGGAATCGGTCGGTCATCTGCTGGATCAGCTTGAAAACAAGGTTGAGGACCAGAAAGGCGCGTCCGTTTTGACCCGCACCATCATTGCCGAGCTGATCGGCAATAATGAAGGCGACAAATCCGACGAGGACCAGGAGGACGAATCGTCAGATGACGCGCAGGACGGCATGCCCGATACACCGGACGGCGAACCGGGCGAAGACCAGGACGGTGACGCCGACGGCGCCGAAGGGTCTGACGAGCAGGAAGGCGAAACCGCGGAAGACGAGCAATCGTCTGAAGCTGCGATGGATGAAATGGACGACGGCGAGGCTGAAGCCGGCGAAGGCAAGCAGGAAGGCACCATCCCATGGCGCCCGAATCGCCCGCTCGACAATCTGCCCGACACGCCTTTCTATAATGTCTTCACCGAAGAATTTGATGAGGTCGTCAAGGCCGAAGAGCTCTGCGATATTGAGGAGCTGGAGCGGCTGAGGAAATATCTCGACCAGCAGATGGCGCACCTGTCGGGCGCCGTATCCAAGCTCGCGAACCGGCTGCAGCGGCGTCTTCTCGCGCAGCAGCGCCGCCACTGGCAGTTTGACCTTGAGGAAGGCCTGCTGGACAGCGGCCGTCTGGCGCGGGTTGTCTCGAGCCCGACCAAGCCGCTCTCTTACAAGCTTGAAAGCGACACCGAATTCAAGGACACGGTGGTGACGCTCCTCCTTGATAACTCGGGCTCCATGCGCGGACGGCCGATCTCGATCGCCGCCATCTCTGCCGATATCCTGTCCCGCACGTTGGAGCGCTGTGGTGTGCGGGTCGAGATCTTGGGCTTTACCACCAAGGCATGGAAGGGCGGCCAGAGCCGCGAGAAATGGCTGCAGGCCAGCAGGCCCAAGAACCCGGGCCGCCTGAATGACCTCCGGCACATTATCTATAAGACCGCCGATGCGCCCTGGCGCCGGTCTCGCCGCAATCTGGGGCTGATGATGCGCGAGGGGCTCCTCAAGGAAAATATCGACGGCGAAGCGCTTCTATGGGCACACAACCGCATGATGGCGCGCTCGGAAGAGCGCCGCATCCTGATGGTAATCTCCGACGGCGCGCCGGTGGACGACAGCACGCTCAGCGTCAATTCGGGCACCTATCTCGAGAACCACCTGAGGCAGGTGATCACCTGGATCGAGGACCGCTCGCCCGTGGAACTCATCGCCATCGGTATCGGCCATGATGTCACGCGATATTATAAAAGGGCGGTTACCATCCTCGATGCCGAACAGCTTGGCGGCGCCATGACCGAACAATTGGCGTCCCTGTTTGAGGAAACGCCGCCCAAACCGAAAATGATCAGATAGCAGCACCCGTGAAACAGCATCGCAGTAGTATTCTGATGATCCTTTGTCTGGCAATTGCCGCGGTGGTATTTGCCTTCAAAAGCCACCTCTTGTCCCAGAGTGTGGGAGAGGCGCTGGCCGCCCCCGCCGGGATTGAGCTGCGCGCCGAACCGGTACCGCTGAACGCGGATGATCCGGCGCTCAACCGTGTTGGCGCGCTCAAATATCTTGCGGGCTGGGCGCTGACATCACCCCACGACCGGTTCGGCGGCCTGTCCGGGCTGACGATTTCCGAAGATGGCACGCTGGTGGCCATCAGCGACCAGGGTGATTGGTTCACCGCCAGTTTCACCCCGGCGGCACCGCAGCCCATCACCGATGCTGAACTAATACCGTTTGACCTCAATATGCCTGAAGACAGCAAGGAGGGCTTTGATGCGGAAAGCCTGATCCGGATGGACGACGGCTTCCTGGTGGCGTTCGAACAGCGGCACCGGCTGGAGATGGCCAAACCCGGCGGTGTTCCCACGCCCTGGGCGCCAGCCCAGGGGATGGAGTTTGACGGTATTTCAGATAACGGCGGCATGGAGGCGATCAGTTGGACAGCGGATGGTCACCTGTTGGCTTTTGCCGAACGTGGCGTGGACGTGCAGGGGCTTTCGCGCGCCTGGCTGGTGGGAGCGGGCGGAATTCATGGGCTCTTTTTCAAGCGCCCCAAGAATTTTGCGCCTACGGACGCGGCCCTGTTGCCAAACGGCGACATCCTGCTGCTGACACGCTTCTTTTCCGTGGTGGACGGTGTGGCGATCAAGCTTTTGCGCTTCAAGGCGGAGGATATCAGGCCCGGTGCGACGCTGGTGGGCGAAGAACTGGCGCATCTGGCGCCGCCCTTGACGGTCGATAACCTGGAAGGCCTTGAGGTTGGCACGGGTGCCGATGGCACCACGCGGGTCTATATGGTGTCGGACGACAATTTCAGTTCAAACCAGCGCACGCTTCTGTTGATGTTTGCGCTCGAGGGCTAGCCATCCACCCAACAATGCCACCCGCAACGAAAAAGCGCCGCGACATCTCTGCCGCAGCGCTTCATGAAACTGTTGCTATGCCGGTTGGCCTTAGGCTGCAGCTTGTTTCTTCTTGATTTCCTTCTTCAGCTTCAGCGCCTTGGCAGACAGGTCTGCATCGCGAGCTTTCAGGAGGAAGTTATCAAGGCCGTTATTGTGCTCAACGGAGCGCAGAGCGTGCGTGGAAATACGCAGGCTTACAGAGCGACCCAGAACGTCAGACAGCAGGGTTGCTTTAGTCAGGTTTGGCAGAAAGCGACGACGGGTTTTGTTATGTGCGTGAGACACATTGTTACCAGTCATTACGCCTTTGCCGGTCAGTTCACATACGCGAGACATGATCGTTATCCTTGTTTTTCTACTGGTTTTTCAGTGCCTTAGGCACATCCAGTGAATCTTTATGACCAAATTTCGCTAAGACCGTTTTGGCATTAGCTCGCGGGGGTTTATGCGATTCCCTGCCCCGGGTCAAGCTTTAATGGCTGTTTTCCGCGGTTGCGGCACCGGCGGTCTCTTTGCGGTGGGCTTAGAGCGCCGGGCGGTTCTTGGCGAAATTCAGGTTGCGCTCGAGGAGCCAGCCAAGGCCGATCAGCTGGTCTTCCCGCAGCATATTGCCCCACAATGTAATGGTATGCGGCACCAGCCGTTTGGGGCCGGCCTTGATGTCCTCACCCGCGAGCGGCATGGTCGGGCGCTCCGTCATGCCCACGGGCAGGGTCAGGCTGGGGTGGCCGGTATAGTTGGTGACCACCAGCATATCACCGGCGAAATTGGGGCACACAATGATGTCCACCGTGCGGTACTGCTCGGCCATCATTTCCATCACCTGGCGGCGGAAGCGGGTCAGCTGCAGATACTCGACCGCCGAATGGAAGCGGGCGGCACGGAAGGTCGAAGGCCAGGCGCGGGCTTCCTGCCAGGAAAGTTCCTCATCGCGGCCCGACAGGGTCAGGTCTTCGAACGCGGCGGCGGCTTCCACCTCAAGCGTACCCAGAAGCGAGCTGTAGGGCAGGTCCGGCAGGGAGACCTGCACCAGCTCATAGCCAAGATCCTTGATCTGATTGAGCACCATCCGGTCCAGGTCTGTCGCCTCGTCGCCAAACCAGGCGGGGTCATAGCCCACACGCAGTGTTTCGGTCACGGCGTCCCGGCCAACATAGCTGAAGCCCCAGTCGTAGGAGCTGGGGTCATCCCTGTGCCCGCCATTGATGGTGCCCAGCACCAGCGCGGTATCCTCCACGCCCCGGCAGATGGGGCCGATCTTGTCGAGGCTCCAGCACAGCGCCATGGCGCCGGTGCGGGCGACGCGCCCGAAGGTGGGCCGAAGCCCGGTGGCGCCGCAGCGCGCGGACGGGGACACAATAGACCCCAGCGTTTCGGTGCCGATGGCGAAGCTGCAGAGCGCGGCAGCTACGGCGGAGGCCGACCCGGCGCTTGAACCTGATGAGCCTTCGGCCAGGTTCCAGGGGTTCTTGGTGATGCCGCCAAACCATTTGTCGCCGTACGCCAGCGCCCCAAGCGTGGTCTTGCCGAGGAGGATCGCCCCGGCTTCTTCGAGCCGCTTGGTCACTTCCGCGTCCGTCAGGGCCACTCGGTCCCGGTGGGTTGTGGCGCCCCATGTGGTGCGCACACCGGCGGTGTCCAGAAGGTCCTTGAGCGCATAGGGAATACCGTGCAGCGGCCCCTTGTAGCGGCCCGAGCGGATATCGATATCGGCGCGGTAGGCGGCCTCGCGCGCGCTGTCGGTGAGTAGCGTGACAAAACACTCCAGCTTGGCCGCATGGGCCTGGATACGGCCAAGACATATGTCCGTCAGGCGGCTGGAGGTCAGCTGCTGGGTCTTGATCCAATGGCTTTGGGCCGCCAGGGGCGCAAAGGCGATATCGTCCGCGGAGGCCGGCACAGCGCCAAAGTCGGTCGCGCCAACTTCCACCCGGTTTTCCTGAACCATATAGGTCTCGCCCGGCAGGCGGGGGTCGAACACCAGCGCCGGTGCGTCGTCATTCTCCAGCGGTACCTTGGCGCGGCGGGCGCGCACCCGGTCGATCATATTCTCAAGCTTGTCAAAGAGAAGCGCGCGTTCTTCGGGCGTGTATTGAACCGCCAGCACCCGCTCGGCACCGGCCAGATCCTGGGGGCGCGGCAGCGGCACCTCGCCTGACTGCGGCGCGGGCGCAGCCGTATCCTGGCCAAGCGCAGCCCCAGCCACAGCCATGCTGCCAAGCGCAGTTGCGCCTTTCAATATCTGGCGCCGGTTCAGTCTTTTATCCTGGCTCACGACGGAGACCTCCTGAGCTCACAAATGATTGCTGCCATGTCACGCAGGATAACGCCAATAAGCATGATCCCATAGAATATCGCAGCGAGAGGAACCCAGGCGCCGTGTGGTCCGTCCGCAGCAGCTGCCGCAAAGATCATTGCCGGACCAAGAATCTGGACCGCGGCCTGCAAAATATCGAAAACATCCATGGTGCGCACACTGAAGCGCCACTGCAGGGCTGGCGGTAGAACCAGGGCGCCAGCCATCAGGAACAGCATAAGCATATCCACGTCCACGCCCAACATGTTGGGCCGAACGAAAAGTATGGCGAAAGCCAGTACAATCAGGATGATGCGCAGGGCGCGGGCTTTGATTTCCATATTCATTTCAACAGCCTAATGCGCACTGTATGAAGGTTCAATTAATCGATAAAATGCTGCCATATTATTCCATTGTGCTGGGCCGGTCGGTTCTTTAAAACTCGCACCCGTTCCAATGTTCCTGTAGGCGTACCTTATGGCTGGCATCATCAAAGCAGTTTTAGGCCCCACCAACACGGGCAAGACCCATTATGCGGTGGACCGGATGATGGGCTATGCCAGTGGGGTGATGGGTTTCCCGCTCAGGCTTCTGGCGCGCGAAGTCTATGACCGGGTGGTATCCATCAAGGGCAAAAACCAGGTGGCGCTGCTGACCGGCGAGGAACGCATCGTGCCCGAAGGCGCGCGCTATTTCCTCTGTACGGCCGAGGCCATGCCGCGCATGGCGGCGACCGATTTTGTCGCTATCGACGAGATCCAGATGGCCGCCGACCCCCAGCGCGGGCATATTTTTACCGAGCATCTGCTTCATAGCCGCGGCAGGCACGAAACGCTGCTGCTGGGCGCGGAGACCATGCGCCCCTTGATCAGGAAGCTGATCCCCGAAGCCGAGATCATCACCCGCCCGCGCTTTTCCGAGCTCAAGCATATCCGCCCCGCAAAGATGCGCGCCCTGCCGCGCCGCAGTGCGATTGTCGGTTTCTCCTCATCTGATGTTTACGGCCTGGCCGAGCTGATCCGGCGGCAGAAGGGCGGCGCTGCCATCGTGATGGGCGCGCTGTCGCCCCGCACCCGGAACGCGCAGGTGGAAATGTATGCAAGCGGCGAAGTGGATCATCTGGTGGCCACCGACGCCATCGGCATGGGGCTCAATCTTGATATCGGGCATGTGTCTTTCGCCGGGCTTTCGAAATTCGACGGCCGCACCTTCCGGGACCTGACGGCGGCAGAGGCCGCGCAGATCGCCGGGCGTGCCGGGCGCTTCAAGAAAGACGGCACTTTTTCCACCCTTGGCGGTGGCGGTGAGCCCATGGACCCGATGATGGTCGCCCAGATCGAAGAACATGAGTTTGAGCCCGTAAAGCGGCTTTACTGGCGGAATCACCGGCTTGATTTTTCTACGATTCCCCGGCTTTTGCGCTCGCTGGAGGCGCCTGTAAGCACAGACGGCCTGCACCGGGTCAGGGACACGGTTGACCTGTTGGCGCTTAAGGCGCTGGGGGCGGACGACAAGATTGCGAGCCTGGCGACAACCAAGGAATCCGTCGAAAGGCTTTGGAATGTCTGCCAAATTCCGGATTTCCGAAAACTGAGCGTGGAAGATCATACTTCACTTCTCAGGAAAATTTACGTCGATCTGATGGGGCCTGCCGGGACCATCCCGCATGACTGGATTGCCCGTCAGGTGAAGCGGCTTGACAATATTACCGGCGACATAGATACCTTGGCCGGTCGAATTGCCAGTATCCGTATATGGACTTACGTTTCACACCGGAAAGGCTGGCTTCGGGATGCGGCCCATTGGGCCCATGTTACGCGCAGCGTCGAGGACCGTTTGTCGGACGCGCTGCATGAAAAGTTAACACAGCGATTTGTGGATCGCCGCACGGCGGTCCTCATGCGCTCGCTTAGGCACAGGGATACGCTTAGCGTGAGCATTGATAACGAGACAAACCAGGTTTCTGTCGAAGGACACGAAATCGGTGAACTGAACGGTTTCTCCTTCCGCGTGGAGGCTTCCGCCGCCCCGGATGAACAGAAGACACTGAAGGCCGCGGCCGAGACCGCCCTGCAGGCAGAGCTGACCCGCCGCGCGAAACTGTTCGCCAACGTGGGCTATAAAACGCTCTCCTTCGATTTTTCCGAAGGCCTCGCGAACCCGAAAATCATGTGGGAAGGCGCGCCGATCGCGACCGTTCACGACAGCGGCGCCCTGTTTGGCCCGCGCGTGAAGCTGTTGGCCTCCAGCCTTTTGCAGGGCGAAAACGCCGACCTGGTTGTCGAGAAAACGCAGGAATGGCTGGACACGCGGATCGCTGAAAAGCTGGAGCCGCTGATCAAGCTGGCGCAGGAGCTGAACGGCGAGACCGAGGCCCCTGAGGGCGCGGCACCGCTTTCCGGTTTGGCGCGGGGCGTGGCCTACCGCCTTCTGGAAAATTACGGCGTGATGAAACGCACCGAAGTGGACGGCGATCTTCGCCAGCTGGACCAGGACGCCCGCAAGGGCCTGCGCCGGTTCGGTATCCGCATTGGGGCGTCCTCGCTTTATATCCCGCTTGTGCTGAAGCCGCATGCCATTGAGCTCAGGCTGATGATGTGGGCGATGGCTGGCAAGCTGAATGGTCTGCCGGGCCTGCCGACACCGGGCATGGTGTGGGTGGATACGGAAGCCACGGCGCCGAACGCTTTCTATGAGCTCGCAGGCTTCACCGTTGTGGGCAAGAAAGCTGTTCGCATGGACATGCTCGAGCGTCTTGCTGATGCCGTTCGGCCCCTTGGCCAGGGCGGTGATTGGTTTGAGGTGACCCCTGAGATCATGGGCCTTGTGGGCCTGTCGGGCGAGGACTTCGCCGAGGTGATGGCGTCTGCGGGCTACAAGCACGAAGTGCGTCAGGTACCGGCACCTGCCAAGGAAGAAGCAGCCAAGGAAGAAGCCCCGAAAGACGAGGCATCTGCTGAACCGGCGCCTGAGGCTGAAAAAGCTGAGGAAGCTCCGGCTGAAGCGCCGGCAGAAGGTCAGGCCGAGGAAGCCAAGCCTGAGGAAGCATCTACCGAAGAAGCTAAGGCAGCAGAAGCCAAAACCGAAGAGGCCCCAGCTGAAGCAGCAGCACCGGAAGGTGAAGCCGCAGCAGAGGGCGAAGCCGAACTGGTTGAGCGCTATTTCTTCGCCTGGGCGCCGAAGCGCAAGGCCCGCCCACAGGGTGGCCGTCCGCTCGGTGACCGCAAGCCGGGTGGCGGCAAGCCACAAGGCAAAGGCGGCGACCGCAGGGGCAAGGGTAAGGGCGGTAAGCCGTCCGGTCCGCGCACCCACACGGCGCGTCCCCAGAAACGCGAAAAGCAGGCCGATCCGGATTCGCCTTTTGCGGCGCTTGCAGGCCTGAAGGACGCGCTTCAGAAGAAGAAGTAAGACCTGAGACATGACTGAAACGGGCGATAAAATCCGGCTGGACCTCTGGCTCTGGTACGCCCGTTTCTTCAAAACCCGTTCGCTCGCCGGCAAGGTCTGCAAAGCGCACAAGGTGCGCGTCAATGGCGAGCATTCAAAGAAAGCCTCAACCACCATTGGCCCCGGGGATGTACTGACCTTCCCGCAAGCGGCGCACGTGCGCGTGATAAAGGTGCTGGCCTGTGGCGCGCGCCGCGGCCCGGCGGCTGAGGCCCAGGCGCTTTATGAAGACCTGGCCCCCCTTGAAGAGCAGAAGCGCGAGCAGGCCGAGGCACGCAAGTCCGCCCCGGCGCTTCGGGACGCGGGCGCAGGCCGCCCCACCAAGGCCGAACGCCGCGCCATCGACAAGCTGATGGACCGCTAAGTGCCTGTCTCCCTTCCCGCATTTTCATTGGGGTTTTAATCCGTGGAAAGCGCTGTCTGCTTGACTTAGCTCAAATCTTTCCACGCCCGACTCGCCTATTCTGCTGCCAGTTCATATCAGGAGAAATACAGTGAGTGAGCATACGTATCTGGTGGCCGTTGATGGCAGTGAATGGGGCAACCGTGCGGTAGACCAAGCGGTTATGATGGCGAAAATCTCCGGCGCGGCTGTGCGTCTGATCACCGTTGTACCGTGGTCATCAAACATCAAGCCGATGGCTGTCGATAATGCGGCGCACCGCCGGATCGACAGAGATGAAGAACCGGAAATCAGGAACCGGATTTTCAAGCCGATCCTGGAGAGGCATGAAAACTCGGGCGTCGAATTGAGCTCCGAGGTTCACTGGGGTGATCCGGTCGATACCATCAATGAACGCGTCAGGGCCAACACTGTCACGCATGTGTTTGCAGGCAGACGCGGTCGCTCCCGTGTGGCTGACCTGGTGGTCGGCAGCGTCGCAAACTCGCTCGCGCACACGGTGGATAAACCCATCGTTCTTGTGCCTTAGAAGACAAGGTTAGGCGTTGGGGCCCGTTTAGCCGGGGCCCGGCGCCGCGCCACCGACACGCTGATGGGCGGGTAAAGGGTACGGTTCAAAGCACTGGATTTAGGCGGGACACCCGTTTCGAAATCCAGAATGCGCCGCCAAGGCTAAGAAAGAAGAAGGCGCCAAAGACCAGCTCTTGATCGTCTGTTTCCTGGAAGGACTTCTTTTGTAACGTTACGATCAGGCCTGATACCCTCCAGACGGCAAAGACATAGGCACAAAAGGCAATGATTGCGGGTGTTGCGGTGAAAGCTGCATCATCAGGGGATGCATTGGGAACAAGTGCCGGGGTCATGGCAATCAGGAAGGCGCAAGTCAGACAGTAGCGTTCGATTTTTGCAGAGATAAAATCGAATTTCTGCTCAAGGTCATATGCCAGTGCCGCTGGCCAAAGACACATCAATCCCGACAAAAGAATGAGGCCAAAGGAGTTCTGAACGAGCAGTGCGATTGCTGCCCAGATGAGCGTCGTCCATGCCGGAGCCCTGCTAATCCCTTCCCAAAAATATTGCACACATACCCCCTTTGATTTCCTCGCTTAATGTAGGCATGTAGCAGATAGGAAAGTAAAGCATCTATGCCGGATGTATAATTTGGCTACCAAGCAAGCCAAACAATCGCGTGAGTTAAGAATCGCTTGCACATAAAGGCGTTGCGGGCCGCTATTGTTTTGGGCATAAAGCGAACTAATGATTATATCGCATCGCCGCCTTCCAGCCCGGCAGACTGCGAACAGGCACAGTTAAGGAGACACTCATGACCTATGTTGTCACTGAGGCATGTATCAAATGTAAATATATGGACTGCGTGGAAGTATGCCCTGTGGACTGCTTCTATGAAGGTGAAAACATGCTGGTTATCAACCCCAACGAATGTATCGATTGCGGCGTTTGTGAACCTGAGTGCCCGGCTGAGGCCATCCTGCCAGACACCGAAGACGGCATGGAAGAGTGGCTCGAGCTGAACACCAAATACAGCGAAGAATGGCCGAATATCACGGTCAAAGGCGAGCAGCCCGCTGACGCCGATGACTGGAAAGGCAAAGAAGGCAAAATGGAGCATTTCTCCGACAAGCCGGGTAAAGGCGACTGATTTAGCAGTTTCCGTTATTGCTTTTGCAGCAATGGTTTATCAGAGGCTCGGCCATCCCGCCGGGCCTCTTTTTCGTGTAAAAACGTCTAAAATCCAGCAATAGAGCCAAAGTGCGGCATCTTTCCACTGTCATATTAGTGAAATTTGTGGTATACAATAGGGATTGACGCGGCAAAAAGGGCGCCAAGCCTTTTGCCGTGTGGTGGCTGGAACCGCCTATAATTGAAACGCTTTTTAAAGCCTGTTTGCGCTCCTGGAGCTGGGGCAGCAACGGTTTTTTTTGGCCCAGTGCAGGGTCGGCGCAATTTTATTGCCCGCCCGGACATTCTCTGCCGGACCCTTATGGGAAACCGTGCATGCCCGAGAGGACGTCCAACCCTACACAGGTAGGCCGGCTAATGTAAAGAAGGACAAAGGACCACTATGGCAAAATCCACAAAACATCCTTACTCAGTTGGCGATTACATTGTTTACCCGAAGCACGGCGTAGGCCGGATCACCGAGCTTGAGACCCAGGAAATCGCGGGCCTCGCACTGGAGCTCTATGTCATCCGGTTCGAGAAAGAACGCATGACGCTTCGTGTCCCAACATTGAAAGCTGAAGCCAGCGGTATGCGCCGTCTGTCCTCGGACGCCACGCTGAAGGAAGCCTTCACAACACTTAAGGGCAAAGCACGCATCAAACGCACCATGTGGAGCCGTCGGGCACAGGAATATGAAGCAAAGATCAATTCCGGTGACCTGGTTTCCATCGCGGAGGTCGTCCGCGACCTGCACCGCGGCGCTGATCAGCCTGAGCAGTCCTACAGCGAACGCCAGATCTACGAGTCGGCCCTTGGTCGTCTTGCCCGTGAGCTGGCCGCCGTTGAGGACATCGACGAAGCAGCAGCGATGGTCAAGCTCGAGAAAGAGCTGGCTGCCTAAGCGCATCTGCTTAATCGGTTTTAAAAAGCCCGTCCCCGGTGATCCTGGGGGCGGGCTTTTTCGTACTGAGGTACACAATCCTGTGACATTGGAGGACTAAACTAAATCTCAAAAAAAAGTTGCTGCATTTTGAATCGTTTAGGGCCATAATGCGCTTCATTAATCGATCACATTAATTCTTGGGAGGGAATGAATGAGTCGTGGAAACTGGGCCACCGGCGATGACCGTAGGCTAATTCGTTTCGCAATGAAGGTTCCAATGCTGGACCGGGAAGAGGAAGGCGAACTGGCCCTTTCCTGGCAGCAGGAGCGCGACGAGCATGCGCTGAAGACGCTGACCGAGGCACACCTCCGCCTGGCCATTGCCGCTGCCAGCAAGTATCGCCATTACGGCCTGCCCGTCGCTGACCTGATCCAGGAAGGCACCGTTGGCCTGATGGAAGCCGCCTACCGGTTCGAGCCGGAGCGGGATGTTCGTTTCTCCACATACGCAAGCTGGTGGGTACGCGCCGCCGTTCAGGATTATGTCCTGAGGAACTGGTCGATCGTCCGCACGGGCACCACGAGCGCGCACAAGGCCCTGTTTTTCAACCTGAAACGCCTGAAGGCCCGCATGGGCGTTGACCCGGATCGGCCGCTATCCATGCTGTCGAGGAACCAGATCGCTGATGAGATGGGCGTACGGCTGAAGGATGTGGAAGCCATGGAAGGGCGCCTGTCGGGCGTTGACCGGTCGCTGAACGCGCCTGTGGCTGACGAATCGGCCCAGGAATGGCAGGATCTTCTGGTCAGCGAAAGCCCGCGTCCCGATCAGGAATATATGGAAAATGTGGACGGTGCCAAGAAAGCCGCGCTTATTGAGAAAGCCATGGGCAGCCTGACCGAACGCGAAAGCTTCATCATCCGCGAGCGCCAGCTTCGGGAAGAGGGTGTGACCCTTGCGGTACTTGGCAGCCAGTTGGGCATCTCCAAGGAACGTGTCCGTCAGCTTGAAGCGCAGGCGCTGGGCAAGCTGAAGCAGGCGCTGATCGCCGAAGTGGGCGACCCCCGCTTGGCGGGCCTGGCCGGCTGATACACTGTACTCCCAAAGAGACGATCAGAGAGACCATCAAGGCCGGGCCGCACAGCCCGGCTTTTTCATTGCGCGGGTTTGTCTTTCATGAGGCGCAGCTGCCCGGGGCCTTGCAGCAACAGCCTTGGCCCACCCTTGAAATCGATCCAGCCACGCACTTCCACCCGCCGGCCTTCAAACGTCAGCGGGTCGATTTTGGCTTTCCCGAAATGCCGCAGGGCGGTACTGGGAATTTCCACCGTAAAGTCTGTGCGCCAGTCCTCGCCGAAGTTCAGGTAAAGGGTTGTCCCCACCTGGTTGGCCGCCACCACAGAGCCTTCAACAATCTGGAACCAGCCGGTGCGCACGCCTGAGCTCAGCGCGTCGACGGTTTTCATATTGTCATACGCCCACAGGCCCTTGCCTTCCGCCCGTGCTGCATCTTCCGTGCGGTAGAGGGTCTCAAGCCCGCGCCGTCTGGTCGGGCGAGGGAAAACGAATACGTTGCCGCCCTCCACCAGGACATGCTGCAGCCAGCGGCCGTCCGCGAGCAGCGCATGGGCCACCAGTTCGCCTTCGCGGTTGGTCTTGCCCCCTTCGCAGTACAGACTGATTTCCTGACCGTCTGTGAGCGCGGTCAGCGCGTCCCGCGCGGCTTCAGCGTGGGGCCAGCTTCTGTAGGGATCACCTTTTTTCCAAAGCTCCGGCGCCTTCACCAGCGCCAGCTTGACCACCTGGCCGCCATTTGTGGTGAAACGCGCCCCGCCGATGGCGCCTTGGGCCGTAACCGTACCGCAGTCTTCAAGGCCCGTCAGGTCCAGCTCTGTGGCTTGGGCTGCTTGCCCCGCCAGCATCGCGACCAATATAAGGATTGCCCTCAGTGGCATCATGTTTCATCCTCCCCGTGGATCAGGTGATCATAGCCTGATTGGCACACGCCGAGAACGATAAAACAACACAGAGAACCACAGAGAGACGCTATGGCTCACGGTACCCACGACTATGAAGACGACCCGCGCAACCGGGACATTTTGATCAATGTGAATGGCGAATATTTCGCGCGCGAAGACGCCAAAGTGTCTGTGTTCGACAGCGGCTATATCCTGGGCGACGGCGTGTGGGAAGGCCTGCGGGTACATGGCGGCGTTATCGCGTTTCTCGACCGGCACATGAAGCGGCTGTATGAAGGCGCCAAGGCCATCGATATGGATATCGCCCTGACGCGCGAAGAGCTCAAGGCGCGGCTCTATGAGACCATCGACAGGAACAAGATGCTTGAGGGCGGCCATATCCGCCTGATGGTTACCCGCGGCATCAAGGCCACGCCCTATCAGGACCCGCGCGTGACCATCGGTGATCCGACCATTGTGATCATCCCGGAATTCAAATCACCGCTCAAGACCACGCTTGAGAAGGGCCTGAAGCTGTTCACCGTGCATGTGCGCCGCGGCGCGCCGGACGTGCAGGACCCCAAGCTCAACAGCCACTCGAAGCTTAATTGCATCACCGCCTGCATCCAGGCCGCCAAGGCGGGCGCGGACGAAGCCCTGATGCTGGACCCGCACGGCTTTGTCGCCACCTGCAACAGCACCCACTTTTTCATCGTGCGCGACGGCGAGGTCTGGACCTCAAGCGGGAAATACTGCCTGGGCGGAATCACCCGCTCCAACGTCATTGAATGCGCGCGCGACGCCGGCATCCCGGTGTTTGAAAAAGACTTCAGCCTCACGGATGTTTACGGTGCTGACGAAGCTTTTGTCACCGGCACCTTCGCGGGCCTTGTGCCTGTGGGCGATGTGGATGGGCGGACGCTTGGCGAAGACAGTGCCCCGATGCCCGGCCCGATGGTTGAACGCCTGCGCGGCCTCTATAGGGCGCGGATCGAGGCCGAGGTTGCAAAGGGACGCAGCTGATGACGGACCTGATGACCGGCGATATCATCCGGATCGCCATGTGGTCGGGCCCAAGGAATATCTCGACCGCCATGATGCGCTCGTTCGAGAACCGGGCGGACACCATGGTTGTGGATGAGCCCTTCTATGCCGCCTTTCTGAAGGAAAGCGGGCTCGACCATCCGGGCCGGGACCTGATCCTGAAGGAGCAGCCCATAAGCTGGCAGGCGGTGGTGGACGACCTCTTGGCGCCTTTGCCGACCGGCAAGCGCATTTTTTACCAGAAGCATATGTGCCACCACATGCTGCCCAGCTTTGGCCTCGATTGGACCGACGATTTCCGGAACGCCTTTCTGGTGCGTGATCCGCGTCACATCCTGGCAAGCTATGTCAAGTCACGCCCCGACGTGACGCTTGAGGATCTGGGCGTGGAACGCCAGCTGGAAATATTCCGCATGATCGCTGACCGTGAGGGCAAGGCCCCGCCGGTGATCGACACCGCCGAAGTGCAGGCTGCGCCGAAGGAGACGCTGACGCGGCTCTGTGCGGCGCTCGATATTCCGTTCGACGCGGCCATGCTGTCGTGGCCCAAAGGCCCGCGGGACAGTGACGGTGTGTGGGCGTCCTGGTGGTATGCCGGTGTGGAGCAATCGACCGGGTTCGCGCCCCCCAATGATGCGGCCCGAACGGCAGAATTTAACAGCTTGGATGACGACCTTAAGCGCATTGCAGACGCTGCCATGCCGATCTATGAGGAAATGAGCCGCTACCGGGTCTGACCAGCTTCAGCTTTTCTTGATATAGAGCGGGAAACCGAGCGTAACGGTTGTGCCTTCGCCAGGGACAGAGCTGATGGCGAAATCGCCGCCCAGCAGTTCCATGAAGCGGCTGACAAGCGGCAGGCCCAGGCCTGTGCCTGTGTGGCTGCGGGCATATTCGCCCTGCACCTGGCCAAACAGCGAAACAGCTTTCTGGATTTCATCCTTTGACATGCCGATGCCTGTGTCGCGCACCACCAGCTGATAGCGGTCCTCCACCGTATGGCCGGAAATCATGATCTGCCCATTGGGCCGGGTGAATTTCACCGCGTTTGACAGCAGGTTGATCAGCACCTGGCGCATGATGCGCTCATCGCTAAACAGCTCTGCACTCTCGCACTCTTTGGTAATCTCGATGGATTTTTCATCTGCCTGCGCCTGGATGATTTTGCTGCTGGCGTCTACCACCAGGATGGGGTCGACCTTCTCGGCATAAATCTCAAACCGTTCGGCCTCCAGCTTTGAAATATCCAGAATGTCATTGATGATGGACAGCAGATGTTCGCCACTTTGGCGAATCAGGGTCAGATATTCCTTGTTCTTTTCACCCTCAACCTTGCCGTAAAGCTCCAGCGAGATCAGCTCGGTAAAGCCCAGGATGGCATTCAGCGGTGTCCGGATTTCATGACTTGTGGACGCCAGGAAGGCCGACTTCGCTTTGTTGGCGCCCTCCAGTTCACGGAACAGCTGGTTGGCGCGCCGCATGAAGCGGCCCAAGGCCAGCACCACAATGATCAGCAAGACGATAGCCGGGAAGATCATTTTGCTGACCATCTCCGACCCGGGCGCTGCCGTTTTCCAGACCAGGTAACGAATGGGGTTGCCGTCAAAGTCCAGAACCGGCAGCGATGCGTTGCTGCCGCCCGGATCATCGGTAAGGGACAGGGTGTGGATGGCGTTTGCGGTGCCCATCTCCTCAAGGTGTTCAGCCGTCAGTTGGGCTACAAAGATAATCGCGGAATGGCCGTTTTCCGCCACCACATCATCAAGCTGGTTGATGCCGGAGTTTTGTACCAGGCTCGCGCCAAAAGCCAACAACTGGCCCTCTGCCAGGATAAAGCCTGACCGGCTTATCGGTTCTCTTGGCTTCGGTTTGGGGAAGGTGCGTATAAGCTTCTGAAAACCCGCATCAAGCAGCACGTGCGGCGCTGGCAGGTCCTGAACAAAGTTGGCATAAATCAGGCTGGCGTCAGGCCGCAGCACCAGTACACCGTGAATGTCTTGGATGCCATTGACAGATTCACCGATGGTGGTGTCGATCCAGTCGATATCTTCTTCGATCGTGATATTGTCGACGGACTCGTCCCACCAGGCATTGTCCTCTGCCAGCACGGCCAGAGACTTGTGGATGGACGCCATATCCTGTTCGATCACCTTGGCCTCGGCTTCGAGCGCGGCTTCATCCTGAAGCGTCGCCGCAACAATCACAACACCGACGAATGCCGCAATACTGGCGGCAACCGCAATGAAGACCGGTGCGACAAGTCGGTGAAAATTCACGCTGATTCCTTAAACAGAGCTCCTAGGGTATCAGACGCCGAATAGGTTAATATTCTGTAAGAAATCCGCAGTTTTCTGCATTTTTTGAATGGCCTGCCTGCAGCCCGGTTCGACATGGTTGACCCGGTACGGGATTGCCGCTAAACCGCATAGACATGCCAAGGCATGGCCCCGTAGCTCAGCAGGATAGAGCACCAGATTCCTAATCTGGGGGCCACAGGTTCGAATCCTGTCGGGGTCACCACCTTCCACAATGTATGTTGCGCGCGCTTGGCCGGGTCAGGCCGGGGGCGCATTTTACCGCCGCCAGCCTTGGCTGTCGGATGCAAGGGCCTCGAACGCGCTGATGCTGGGCAGGAAGAAATAGTCGCCGCCTCGGCACACCACAAACTGCTGCAGGTTATCGCACACCATGGTGTCGCGCCCGGCGGCATTGTCGCCCGGGATTACCATCTGGTCGTGCCCGCACTGGGTGCCGATGATCGGGTCGCGGTCATTGCCCTGGTTGAACTCGTTGCCGTAATTCACCCACTGTTGCTGCACGAACTCGAACTGGCGCGAGATGCTGGCGTTCAGCACGATGAACATCAGGCCCTGGCCGTCCTCGCCGTTCACCTCTTCCTGCGTTTTGCCTGTGGGCACCAGCTCACCATAGGTGATGGCGCGCCTCAGGATGCGGTGCCGGTCCACCAGAAGGGACCCGAAGCTGGCGCCAGAGCTGTCACGTGGGTTGGTGCGCCGCATGTGCGATCCCATCGGGCACACCCGGCCTTCAGGGTCCGATGAATAGCGGAAATCGAAATCGTCATGGGCGGGCATCAGGGGCGTGCCGTCCCGGCGCCTGCCGACCATGCGGCTGGCGATATCGTCTGCGTCTGCCCCAAGCTTCGACGCCTGGCCCTTCAGGTAATCCCGCCACAGGTCCACATCCTGTGCCAGCTTCCGAAGCACCATGAAGGACCCGTTCCTGGCGAAGGCATCGGGCTTTGGCGCGATCGGCATTTCACCGTTGGTGTCCACATGCCCCAGGATGAACTCGCCTGCCGGGAAGTCGGCCCATTCGCCCTCCGGTGTGATGCGCCCGCCGCCGGTGACGTGCTTGTCATTAAGGCCCTTGATCGGCGGGTTGCCGATGCCGTCGCGGAAGCCGAAATGCTCCAGCAGCACGGGCTTTTCGGGCTGGCTCGTTTTGTCCTCGATATAAACCGGCACATCGGGGCTGGAGACAATGCGGCTGACATCCTGGCTGCCGACAATGGCAACACCCTTTGTCTTGGCAACCCAGGTGGTGAAGGCCTTGTCCCAGTCTTTCAGAAGCGCGTCGGTGCGGGCATAGACGCCCACCCACAGATGCACCTGATGGTCAGCCCAGATGTCTTCCCAATGCTCGGGCGCGCTTGCGCCAGCGTCGCCATTGATTTTCGCGCGCCTGCGCATGCCGTCGCGGAAGTCTTCCGGCAGGCTGTAAAGAAGGTCATTGTCCAGCTTCAGGCCCTCAAGCCCCGCGCAGGTAAAGGCGGCGTTTACGCACACGTCCGGTTTGACCGACTTGAGGTCATGAAAGCTGGTGAGCGGCATCAGGTGCCTGATGAGCGCCCGGCCCGCCTTGTCGTCATCATAGCGCAGGAAGAAGAAGCGCCCCTTGGGCCACGCGAGACCAAAGCCCTTGAAGATGCCCTGAACGTCCTTGGTGTTGATCGTGGTGCTGCTCATCAGAATGTTCCTGGCTTTGGCAGATCGGGATTTTTGAGGCTTTCGCGGTTTTTCCGCCACGCCGCTTGCAGTTCCTTGTCCGACAGTCCCTGATGGTCGGAGACAAAGTCTGCCAGCGCATTCTTGCGCCTAAGCTGCAGGAGCGTTTCCCCGACGCTCAAGGGGAAGCCGGCATAGCCAAGCGGATTATGGAAGCTGCAGGCGTCGATATAGCGGCGAAAGAAGACAGCCCCCCGGAAGTCCGGATAGCCGATGCACTGGCCCCATACATTATGGACGAAGTCCGTATCGCGCCGGTAGAGGGCATCGAGGAAATCATCGATCCGGCCGTCGATATCGGCGGCGAAGATCAGATATTTGGTCTTCAGGCCAGAGCCCGAGACATCCCCCATGGGCGGTACCAGTTGGTCCAGAATCTGCACGCGCGCCATATGAACCATCGGGCAATCGGCAAACGGGCTGTCGTCCTGCTCGTGGCTCAGAAGCGTCTTGCGGATGGTGGCTTCGCGGCCATCTGGGTCGTTGCGGCGGTGTTCAATGGGCGAGAAGGCGGTCAGGAAACTGTGCTCGGTCATTGGCTCAACTCCAGCGGGCGGGCGCGGTGGAGCAGCGCTTCATGCTCTGGCTCCAGCCCCGATTTGCCAAGCCAGGGCGAAACCTGGTTCACGAAAGCGCGGTAGCGGCGGCCAAACTCGGCGTCGTCCATCTCGTTTTCCGTGTCCGCGAGGAAAGCTTCCAGTTCCGTGTTCAGCCTTGTGGATGCATCGATATCGCGCACCGTCGCGCCAGGGTAGGCGTTATAATAGAGATGCTGTTCATTCTCGAAATAGTGGATATAGCGCTTGAAATGCCGCATCGGCCACGAGCCTTCAAAGCCCCGGCTGGTGTACCACAGCATGTTGAGGCCTTTTGACACCGCGTGAATGCGGCCGAAGGCATCAATATACTGGTCCCAGGGCCCGTTGAAATTGGTGGTGAACAGATAAAGGTCATAGGGCCATTTGTCTTCCACCGGCTGGTCCGGGCTCAGGCGCGGTAGTTTGTCACCCTCAATCAGGATCCAGCGGGCAAAATGGATGAATGCCAGTTCCTTGACCACGCCAAGCGGCAGGTGGTGGAAGATGAACAGGATCACCTTGGTCAGGAACCGGCCCCAGCCCCTTTTAACCGGTGTGATCACCGTCATGGGGTTGGACTTCCCCTTGAAATGAATGGGTACAAGCGGCATGGCGGCCCCCCTTTATTTTTCGTAGGACAGGAAGAAGTTCCAGGGGAAGTTCCCGTTATAGACCATCTTGCCGCCCGCCTTTGGCTTGCGTTTGAAGATGGCCGTGAAAATCTCTTCCATCATGGTGTCGGCAATCTTGTCGCCGACGCAGTAATGGAAGTGATAGCCGTAGACCATATAGACGTCCTTTGACCTGTTCGGGTCGAACCTGTTCGGGTCGGCAATCCGGCGCTTGTCCTTCATGGCCGACATGCCGGAGATATAGACCAACTGGTCCTTCTTGATCTTGTAGGTCTTCTTTGAGCCGATCCCGATCTCCTGGTCCTCGGGTGCCGTGCGCCACAGGCCGGGCAGGATATAGCTGATCCGAAGCGCTTCATGGACACACTTCAGGATCATGCCGCTATCGTCTGCCGCCGCCGCGTCACATGCCGTCTGATAGCCTGTGCGGTTGTTCATGATCACATCCAGCGCATGGCCGTTCGCCAACGTGTTGGTGGGCAGATAGCCCATGATCATGCCCATCAGGTAGGACCTCAGCGCCTGGTCATCGACAATATTCTGGGCGTGGCAGCGGCCGATGATGGTGGTGTCCGGCAGCGGGTTCTTGCGTGCGCTCGCGATGGCGTCATCAATCACCTCCCACACGACTTTGACGGCGGCCTGGGCGCCAGCGACAACCTTGGGCGCGGTGGACTGGGCACCAAACAGGAAGCCGGCCACATGCATGCAGCCGTTGAAGAAGTCCTGGCGTTTTTCCGATGGGATCGGCACACCATAATAGCGGTCGATCACCGCTTCGGTGACGGGCACCATCAGGCCCTGGATCGCATCAATCCTGTCGCCTGCCTTGTCGAGCGCCTGCTGGCTGACTTCATTCGCGATCTGGCCGACGAACTTCAGGTCCTCGGTGCGCCAGAGCTTTTTGACGTTCTCAAGCGTTTCCCAGTAAGCGGGTGTGTCTTTCATCGCCAACAGGAAGGTGGGTTTCCAGTCCAGATAATCCACCTGGCGCTGGTAGGGCACCGGGAAATCCTTCTGGCGGCTGAACACTTCCTGCACCAGGTCGAAACTGGTGACGATAACAGTGTTGGTGAATGGGAACCGGAATGCTGGGGCGAAACGCCTGAGTATGGCGAATGTGCCCGGAATGATCCGGCGGACGAGTAATGTGGTCAGGAACTGGGCGATAGGCCCAGGCCGTTTATCCTGAAGACTGGACAGCTTCTCTGTCCCCGCAGCTGGCTTCATGCGGTAACCCCCAATATGTGCGCCTATCCATATGCCGCCCCCACGGCAGGTGTGACATACCATCACAGGATGAGCCTATCCAACCCATGCGCGCCTGTCCAGCTTCCTGAAAAGGGGGTGGCTTCAGAGGATTGTCCTCATGCCGGGATCGTCGTCGAAATAGCGCTGTGTAGCCTGATAGCCAGAGGTATAAAGCCGGTCGAAATTGGTGGCCGAAAGGTCGAGGTCTGTTGCCTTGAAGCCCAGGTCGTCAATCAGCACGCTGCGGCGAACCTGCTCCGGGTCGCGGTCGAAATCGATGGCCTGGGCGCTCAGAAGCGTGGCGAACAGGCTTTTGGTAAACTCGAACAGATTATCCAGTTCAAGATGCGCGGGCGCCGTGTCGGCCCCGCGCGTGAAACAGAAGCCCAGCGTGCTGTCTGTGATATCCCGTTCGCCGTCAAACGCGCTGATCGGATAGTTATAGACCGTGCCGCCATCCACATAGAGATGATTGTTGGGCTTGCCGTCCGGGAACTGCCAGGCCGCATACATCAACGGGATCGACATGGAGGCACGCACGGCCCCCACCACGGATGCATCGGGTGTCTGTTCGGCAGAAAACTCGCGGGTGTTGCGGATGGTCAGGTCGGTGGCGAACACCTTGAGCTCCCGCTTTCCCTCGGTCGCGAGGTCGGCAAATGTCAGGCTTTCAGGCAGTCCGAGATCGGTTACCTGGCGGGCGATCCAGTCATAGAGTACTTCGCCCTTATAGAGGCCATAATGGGTTGCCACCCGGATCGGGTTGGGCTTGTCCTCCAGCGTTTTGAACTGCATGGCCTTCAGGGCGTCCTTCAGGCCATCGGATGAATAGCCCAGGCTCAGGAGCAGGGCGACGAAAGCACCTGCGGACGACCCCGCCACCCGGCGCACGCCCTTCATCATGCCGCGCTCTTCCAGCAGCTTCAGCGCCCCGGCATAGGCAATGCCGCGCACGCCGCCGCCTTCGAACACAAGGTTTTCGATATCAGATTTGCCGGACGTCATGCATGCCCCCAGTGTCTGCCGGTCGCTGCCATCAGGCCAGGGCACCGTTCACGTCGCCTGTCGGGTCGGGCTTTGGCGCCGCATCGCTGCGGTGGACAGCCACGCAGTCGCGGCCTCTGTCCTTGGCGCGGTACAGGGCTTCGTCTCCGGCGTCGAAGAAATCTGCGGCAGAGGCAAAATTGTCGTCCCGGCGGCTGACAACGCCGACGCTGATGGACACTTTCTTGAGCGCCATATCCATGGCCACATGGTCGCGCAGGCGTTCCGCCAGGATAACCGCTTCTTCACTGCCAGTCCGCGGCAGCAGCACCGCGAACTCCTCACCACCATAGCGGTAGGCGGCGCCCGGGCGGCGGATGCGGGTTTTGAAAATACGGCCCAGCTCGCGCAAGACCTGGTCACCGATGGCGTGCCCAAACTCGTCATTGAATTTCTTGAAGTTGTCCACGTCGATCACCAGCAGCGACAGGTCAGCTTCCGGGCGCGCGCTGAAGTCGAATTCGGCCTCAAGCTCTTCGTCAAAATGACGACGGTTCGCCAGGCCCGTCAGCGGGTCGATATGCGATTGGTGGCGCAGCTGCTTGACGCGTACGCCAAGGGCCGCGGACAGGAAGATGAATTCGAAGAAGGACCCAACCTGGAAGCCATAATGGGTGATGAAATTATGGGGCAGCAGGCCAAACACTTTCAGGAGGTAAAGAAGCAGGCCGACCAGGAAGACCGACCAAGCCATCAGATAGTAGCGCGCGGCGGCTTCGCCCCGAATATGGGCCACAATGCCCATCGCCAGGACAAGGCCAAGTGCCATCAGGTTGAGGACGGCAAGCGGCATCACCAGGTTGCCATAGCCGATGAACGGCACGGACAACAGGATTGGCACCAGTATCAGCTGCAGGCTGGTGACGGCCCGGTGCAAAAACGGCGACAGGCGCTTGATGCCCAGCAGCGAGCGCGAGAATTGCAGCAGGAAGATGATCGACAAGGTCAGGAGCACGGGCCGGCTGATCTGGCCGAACTCCGGCGCGTCGGGCCACAGATACTGGAAGGCCAGGCCATTGAAGGCCATCATATAGCTGCTGTAGCTCAGGATGTAGGTCAGGTAATAGAGAAACGCCAGGTGGCGGTCTACCAGATACAGAAGCGAAATACACAGGGCCAGCAACAGGAAGCCGCCAAAATAAGCACCGAACGCCATATATTCGAGTTCGATTTTCGGCAGCAGCGTATGTTGATCATAGAGCGACAGACCAATGTTCACCGGCCCTTCCGTGCGTACGCGCATATAGACGGTCTGTTGCTCGTCGGCCGCCAGTGTCAGCGGGAAAAGGAAATCACGGTGCCGGATCGGGCGGCTGCCAAAGGGGCGCCTGTTGCCTGTTTCCCAGCTTTGTACCTGTTCCTTGCCCGAGAGGACCCAGACATCGACATAGTCAAGCAGCGGATAATCAAGTTTGAAGGTAACCTTATCGGCCTTGGCGCCACTGTTCTTAACGGTGAAGCGCACCCACCAGTCGGACCGTGAAAAGCCATAATTTGCGGCGCCCCGGTATAGTGGCTCGAAGCGGGCATTGAAAAGCCCGTCACGCAGATCATCAGCAGTGAATTCGCGTTTGGGATCTTCAAGAACGTGCAGGTAAGGCGTTACATCGACGACAGACTCGAGGCCATCTATTTCGAGATGATTTTTGGCGAGACCGGGCTGCGACAGTGTCAGAAGCACAAGCCAGAGGGACGCGAAGGTAAATTTCCAAAAAGCCATAGTCGCTTTACCAAACATTGTTCATCACACAACAGGAACAAGGGTCCCGAAATCCGGCCTCATACGAATATTGATGCCCCCACCAAGGTCTTGGAGAGGCCAATCTAGCAAAACTATTTGATAAAGCCGCATATTTTTTTGGTATCAGGGACTAAATCTCACCATTTCTGTAGTAATTGCACCGGAAATGGAACCAGCTTCCATGGTGTGACCCCTGTTTAGGCAGTCTTTTTGTTGAGTTAACGCAATCTATTGTCCAGGAAACGCAACTAACGCGGCATTTCGGGCCGTCCATCACTTGATGGGAGGGTCAGCAACGGTGTGACAATAAGCTTGCACTATGCCAGATTGCTGTTGAAGGCTTTTACGAAGGGGGAAAGGCGATGGCGGGCCAGGGAAAATCACGCTTCAACATAAAAGATGCGGCACTTGAAATTACCGGCATTGTCTTTGCCGTTTTGCTGGCGCTGTGGCTGGAGAGCTGGCGCGACGATATGGAGCTTCAGCAGCGGGCCGATGTTGCCCTGTCGCGCATTCAGTTGGAGGTTGAGACCAACCGGCGGGAAGTCAGGGCGTCCATTGCTGAAAACAATGCCAATATCGCGGCCATCACAGCAGCGCTGAAGAACAACACAGGTGCAGACGAAAATAGGCCGCCCCTGATCGACCGGATCGGCCCCCATCTCGCGATCTCTTCCAGTTCATTGAGCGATTCGGCCTGGACGTCAGCCAAAATGACAGAAGTGCTGGGCCGCATGCCGGCAGATCATGTTGCCCGGCTTGCCGGCGTCTATGACACGCAAAGCTATTACCGCGATTACGCCCGCTTTTTCATGCGCGAATATACCAACCTGACCATTGATATTCAGTATGACGAGGTATCGGACAAAGCGGCCCGCAAATTTGTCCAGCATCTGGCGCTGTTGAACAGCATCGGGGATCAGCTGCTGGCAGCCTATGATGGGTATTTGTCGCCGTCACCGGGCACCGACGTGGACTGAGGCGCTGCTACATGCAGGCAATCCGCCAGCTTGTCGCGGCAAATCCGCCGCATCTGGCTGGCGAGCGACCGGTACAGCTGGCGTTTGGCCGCAGTCGGCCGCCAGGCCAGTACCACATCCCTGTCTGATGGGGTTTCGCTCATTTCCAGCACTGTGACGTCATTCCGGGGGGCAATCTCACTGCGGATATAGAGGGCCGGCAGGAACGCCAGGCCAAACCCCGTGCCGATCATCTGCCGCACCGTATCCAGGCTGGTGCCTTCATAGTCCCGCATCAGTCGGGCGCCGAACTGGTTGGCCATGGCCTGCATCTGCTCGAACAGGCGGTGGCGTTCCTCGATCGCCAGCAGGCGTTCGCCCTTGATGGCGCTGGCATCCACCTTGCCCTTGCCAACAAGCGGATGGTCCGGTGGCGCGCACAGCTTGAAGGGTTCGCCGAACAGGGGTTCGACCACCAAACCGCCGATCTCAACCGGCATGGTGGTGAGAATCAGGTCGTAGCGACCGTCCAGAAGGCCGTTTTCAAGCTCGCGCGGGGTCCCTTCGCGCACATAAAGCCTGAGGGTCGGGTCCGTGGTGTGCACCTCTGACAAGACTTCCGGCAGGAAATAGGGCCCCAGGGTGGGCGGTACCCCCAGCCTGTGAACCCCACTGCCGCCGGTGCTGGCAAAGCGCGCCTGTTCGCGAATGCCGTTCACTTCTGTCTCGATGTTGGTGATGTGCGGGATCAGGTCGCGCCCGGCCGCCGTGGGGATTGTGCCAGACCGCGACCGTTCCAGCAGCACCATGCCCAGCGTCTCTTCAAGCGCGGCAATCTGCGAGGTGATTGTGGGCTGCGACACCCCCAGTTTCTGGGACGCAGCCCGGAAGCTGCCTTCCTTTATCACAGCCTGCAAATACATAAGTTGTTTGAGCGTGGGGTATCCAATATCTGCCATGAGGGCCTCTTTTGTGTGATAGCTGTTTCCTATCACTATTTATGAAAATATGCCAATTGAATTATCACTTACCTGCGAATACATCCAAGCCACGGAATTTTTCGCCACCGCCAACCCTTCCCCATGGGCGGTGGCTCACAAACGCAGGAGAGTATGATGGACAAAATTGTTGATGGCGTGCTGAAGTTCAAACACGAGGTGTTTCCCGAGCGCAAAGCGCTGTTCGAGGACCTGGCATCGGGCCAAAGTCCTGAGGTGCTGATGATCACCTGTGCCGACAGCCGCATCGACCCTGGCATGATCACCCAGGCCGAGCCGGGTGATCTGTTCATCTGCCGTAACGCAGGTAATATTGTACCGCCGCACAGCACCCACACTGGCGGCAACACCGCCTCCATCGAGTTTGCCGTCGCCGTTTTGGGCGTGACCGACATTGTCGTATGCGGCCACACCGATTGTGGTGCCATGAAAGGCGCCATCAACCCGGAAGCGCTGACGGAACTCCCCCACGTATCCAACTGGCTGGCGCACAGCCGGGCTGCTGTGGCTGTTGCCCGCCGCAAGTATCCAGACCTTGAAGGCAAGGATTTCCTCAAGGCTGTGACGGAAGAAAACGTGCTGCTGCAGCTTCAGCACCTTCGCACACACCCTGTTGTGGCCGCGGGCCTCGCAGAAGGCAAGATCTCCCTGCATGGCTGGGTCTATGATATCGGCCACGGTGAAGTGCATGCCTATGACGCAGCCACGGGCAGCTTCAATGCCCTCGCCCATAAAAAAGCCGTCGCATAAAGCGGCGGCCCCCCCTGAGACAGCAGGACAAGAAAAATGAAATTCCTTGATACTTCAAACATCCGCGGCGACGTGATGGGCGGCCTGACGGCCGGTATCGTTGCATTGCCGCTGGCGCTTGCCTTTGGTGAAGCGTCTGGCGCCGGCCCGATCGCGGGTCTGTACGGCGCTATCATCGTTGGTTTCTTTGCCGCCCTCTTTGGTGGTACCGGCAGCCAGATTTCCGGCCCGACCGGCCCGATGGTTGTTGTGTTCGCGGGCGTGTTCGCCAGCCTGTCGGGTGAACCCGCGCTGGTTTTCGCGGCCGTGGTGCTGGCGGGCCTGCTGCAGATCCTGTTCGGGGTCTTCAAGCTTGGCCAATTTATCCGCCTGGTGCCGTACCCTGTAGTGTCCGGCTTCATGAGCGGCATCGGCGTGATCATCATCGCGCTCCAGCTGGCGCGTCTGTTCGGTCATGAGCCGGAAGGCAGCGGCACTATCCCCGCTATTGCCTCCATTCCGGGCGCCGTGATGGACCCGAACATGGTCGCGCTTGCGCTTGGCCTGCTGACGCTTGCAATCGTATTCTTCTGGCCGAAGAACCTGGGCAAATGGGTGCCTGCGCCCCTGGCGGCGCTTGCGATCGCCACGGGCCTTTCGGTAATGATCTCCGGTGCGCCGATCCTGGGTGACGTACCAACCGGTCTGCCGTCCTTCATTATGCCGGCCTTCTCCGGCGACACGATCTTCATCGTGCTTGAAGCCGCTGTGCTGCTGGCGCTTCTGGGTGCCATCGACAGCCTTCTGACCTCCCTTGTGGCCGACAACATGACGCGCACGCGCCATGATTCGAACCAGGAACTGGTGGGTCAGGGCATCGGTAACACCATCGCAGGCCTCTTTGGTGCTGTGCCGGGCGCGGGTGCTACCATGCGGACAGTTGTGAACATCCGCTCTGGCGGCCAGTTCAAGCTTTCCGGCATGATCCACGGCCTTGTGCTTCTGGCAGTCGCGCTGGTGCTGGCACCGGTGGCAAGCCTGATCCCGCATGCCGCCCTCGCCGGTATCCTGATCAAGGTTGGCTATGACATCATCGACTGGACCTACCTGAAGCGTGCCCACAAAGGTCCGCGCTGGGACCTGGCATTGATGGCTGTTGTTCTGGGCCTGACTGTGTTCGTTGACCTGATCACTGCCGTGGCGGCTGGTGTGGTGCTGGCGGCTCTCGCCTTCATCAAGCAGCTCTCGGAGCAGCAGATCAAGAACCTGCAGGTGATTGACCGTGAAGTGGCTGACCCAGAGGAGCGTGCGCTTCTGACCTCGCTGAGGGACCGGGTTTCCGTGTTCGACTTTGGCGGCCCGCTTTCCTTCGGTGCAGCGGCTGACCTGGGTCACCATGTGCGCGAGAAAGCCGATGGCGCCACGCGTATCCTGATCATGGATTTCACCCGCGTGCCGTTCCTCGACCTCTCAGCTGCCAAGGCTGTGGAAACCATCGTTGAGGACGCCCGCCACGCAGGCAAGGGCCTGTTCTTCGTGGGTGCGTCAGTAGACGTGCGGTCTGTGATCGACGGCCTTCAGGTGGCGACCGGCATGGCAGACGCCCACTGGTTTGACAACCGCATGGTTGCGCTGACGGAAGCGGCGAACCTGATCGAAAAGGATGAAACCGATACGCTGCGCATGGCGGCTGTACCGGCTGAGTAATTCACTTTTCCTATCCACCTTGGGCGCCCTTTGGGGCGCCCATTTTTTTTGCCTGAAATCAGTCTTTCAGAAATTTGGGTCTACCTGAAGTCTGGCTCCGCGTCCCAGTCGAAGCCTGCAGGCGGACCATCTGACACGCTGTCTTTGAAGGCCGGGTCGCGTTTCTCCAGAAAGCTTTGAACCCCTTCCTTACCGTCGCGCATGCTGGTGTGCAGCATGGTGCGGCTTTCGGCTTTGTGGGCCTCCATCGGGTGGCTGGCCCCCATCATGCGCCACAGAAGTTGCCGGTTCAGCGCCACAGACATGGCGCTTGTGCGCGCTGAAAAGCTCTCCGCGATCTCATGGGCGCGCGCCAGAAGCGCGTCGGGTTCGACAATCTCTGAAATCAGGCCGCCGGCCAGTGCCTCATTCGCCTTGAAGACGCGGCCCGTGTAGGACCATTCGGCTGCTTTCGCGATGCCCACCAGGCGCGGCAGGAACCAGCTGGCACAGCTCTCCAGCGTGATGCCGCGCTCGGCGAACACGAAGCCGAATTTGGCGAAGGGCGACGCGATGCGCACGTCCATCGGCAGCTGCATGGTGGTGCCCACGCCCACGCTGGCGCCGTTGATGGCACCAATCAGCGGCTTTTTCATGCGGTACATGCGCAAGACCACCCGCCCGCCGGTGTCGCGGTTCTTTTCCATTTCAGGCGATGTGGGGTCCACGGTCTCATCCAGCCCGAACACATTGCCGTCGGCCGAGAGGTCCATGCCTGCGCAGAAGGCCCGCCCGGCGCCGGTGAAGATCACGGCGCGCACGCTGTCGTCATTGTCGGCGCGGTCCAGCACCTCTTCCATTTCCCGTCCCATGGTGGGGGTGAAGGCATTCATATTATCGGGCCGGTTCAGTGTGACGGTCACAACCGGGCCGTCCTGGTCATAGATCAGTGTTTCATAGCTCATCTTGGGGCTCCCTGTTTGATGTGATCATAGGGCGGTGCGCGGCGGAGGAAAGTGCGCGCCCGCTTGCCTTTCCAGACTGTTCAGTCCATTTTAAGTGAAATCCTTGGGGAGGGAGGCTTCGATGAAAACCTGGTTTCTGGAACAATTGGCCATGTATTCGGCCTATCACCGCGATGGCCGCAACCAGGCCACGCATCATATCGGCGTGCCGATGATTGTCTTTTCGCTTCTTGTGCTCACCAGCACCGTGCCGCTGATGGCGCTGGAGGTCGGGCGGATCACGCTGGCGGCGGCCCTGATTGGCGTGCTGCTGCTTTATTACATTATCAATGCGCCGCTGATTGGCACCATCGCTGTGCTGATATACGGCCTGCTGCTGTACCTTGCCGAGATTATGGCGCTTGAGGGCACGGCCTTCGCCGTCAAAAGCTTCGCAGTGCTGTTTATCGTGGGCTGGGCCATCCAGTTCACCGGCCATATTTTCGAAGGTCGCAAGCCGGCGCTTTTTGACAATCTGACTCAGGTCTTTATCGCTCCGGCTTTCCTGATCGCGGAAGTGCTGTTCATGATGGGCCTGGAAACAGGGTTAAAAAAAGAAGTGGAAGCGCGGGCCAAGAAATATATGCCCAAAAATGACGGTTAATTTTCCCCTGAAAATAGAATCCTGAAAGCATGCCGGGTACGATGTAAGTCATTGATTTTATTTATGGTTAACGGACAACTTTACCTAAAGTTTAGGCGTTTTATCCTGTATACTCCTCGTCACCCGAGAGGTTGATATTCCGTATTTGAAGCTGCGGTTGGGGCATACGGAAAGCTGGGTATCGACATGCCAAAGGGTGGTAATGGTGGCGTAGACAACGGCACCGACGATGATGATGTCATCGAAGCAACGGAAAACAAAATCAATGGTGGTGATGGCAGTGACGTCATCACGGGTACAGACGCCGCTGACCGCGTCAATGCGGGCGACGGCGATGACACGGTCACCGGTGGCGCCGGGGACGACACGCTGTATGGCAATGACGGATCAGACACGGCCGTATTTTCAGGCGACGTTCGTGACTATTCATTTGAAGACGGCAAGGGCAACGCGTTCATCGTTTCAGGCGACGATGGCACAGATACCCTGAAACATATCGACACGCTCGTGTTCGATAATTTCACCTTACTGATTGACGGCACCAATAACGCGCCGCTGGTTGAAGACGCCTTCCTGACAGTTTCCGAAGATGGTTCCGGCAGCACTGATCTTCTTGCCGGTGCCTGGGACTATGAAGGCGAGGCCATTTCGGTTGTGGGTGGGACCAGTGTCTTCGAATTCAATGCCGCGGGGTCGTACGACTATCTCTCTGTGGGCGAAACCGAAGTCCTGGTCTTTGATTTTACAGTCACGGATGGCACCAACGAGGTGATGCGGTCGGTCACGGTAACAGTTGAGGGTGTAAACGATGCGCCTGACGCTGTGGACGACAGCGGCACGGTTAGCGAAGAAGGGCCGCCGATTATCGGTTATGCGCTCGACAATGACAGCGATGTAGACCAAAGCGACACCCTGACGGTTACAGCCGTTGCCGGTGGCGCCGTGGGGTCCACCATCACGCTTGCTTCTGGCGCTGTTGTGATGATGCATGCCAATGGGACCTACAGCTATGATCCGGCTGGCGCATTTGATGACCTGGAAGACGGTGAAACCGCGGCGGACAGCTTTACCTATACGGTTTCTGACGGAAACGGCGGCGAAGATACGGCGACGGTGTCAATCACCATAACCGGTGTTGGCAATGACGAGTTCGAGCTTAGCCAGGCCCCGATTGACCTGGGGGCCGAGGATATCGTCAATGTCGAATATCTCTATTACGAAACCTTCCATGGCGATAACGGTGACAATGAGTTCGCCTATGACGTCGACTATTATATCTATGGCACCCGGGCATATCTTTATGATGGTGATGATATCGTCCAGTTGCGGTCTTTCGCTGAAGGCAACGAGCCGGGCAATCTCTATAATAACTGGCTGTATGGCGACGGTGGCGATGATGCGCTTGGTCTGCAGTCGGGTAGCGGCGCGCAAGGGTGGGGTTATTATAATGGCCTGAGCGGTGGCGCAGACGATGATTTGCTCGTGCTGCAGATCAATGGCGATTATCAGGGATATGCCTACTATAACTTCTTCTACGGCGATCAGGGCAATGACGAAGCCTATCTGCAAGTCAATGGTGATGGATCTGGTTATGGCTGGGGCAACAGCTTCATCTATAATACGCGCTACCATGCAGGCGATGGTGATGACAGCTTCCTGCTGCAGCAGAATGCCACCAATTCCGGCGATGCAGGCATCTATAACAGTTACCTTTATGGCGATGCCGGCAATGACAGCCTGACAGTCGACCAGAACGGTGACGGTAACTACTACAGCTACACATATTACCAACAGATGTATGGCGGTGCCGGTGATGACGAGCTGATCATTGACGCATCCGATGTCACGAATACGGTTTATAATGCCCAAGTATACAGCAACAGGCTCTATGGGCATGATGGTGACGACACACTGACGATCATCGGGTCTGATGAAACCGGATCCCAATATGGTGTGCGCTTCAACCATTTGTCCGGTGGCAACGGCAACGATGTCATCACCATTGTGACCGAAAGCGCCAGCTCATACGCAAACCGGCTGTACGGCGAAGGCGGCAATGACACGCTGCAGTCCGGCGCTGGCCGCGACTATATGTGGGGTGGGTTGGACGCAGACACTTTCGTTTTCGCTGATGGGTTCGCTGATGACTATGTGTTCGACTATCAGGACGGGACGGACAAGATTGATGTTTCCGGCATGAGTGGTGTGAACAGTTTTGATGACCTCAACATCATCGATGCAGGGTCGATTACCTATATCGACTTTGGTGGCGGCGATATCATTGCCCTTGTCAATGTGAACGCCGGCGATCTTGGCGCCGATGATTTCATCTTCTGACGGTAATGGTCGGGGGCCTGGATGTCGATTGCTCCAGCCCCCGGCATCTGCCTGCCAGACCCGAATGGCCCCCTACATAGGGGGCTGGAAACAGGGTTAAAAAAAGAAATTGAGGCGCGGGCCAAGAAATACCTCAAATAGCGCTACAAACTAAAGTTGATCTGCGTGTGATCGGCCAGAACATAAGGTTACAAGAAAAAAGCGCCCAATCAGGCGCTTTTTTTGTTCTCTTTCCCAGTAATCCAAAAGATTTTCATCGAAATTATGGTTAATAAAATACAACTAATAGTATCCGATGCTTAAATCTAGCTAAAAATACAACCTAATTTCAGTATCACAACATGAAGAAACGCAATAATTCGTTAAAATTTTATTTAAATTTGAGATACAATGACGCGCTCGATAGTTCGGAGTTCCCAAATTTGCACGGCTGGGGGTAAATGCTGGGAAAGGACACGACAATGCCTAAGGGCGGTAATGGTGGCGTAGATAACGGCACCGATGACGATGATGTCATCGAAGCAACCGAAAACAAAATCAACGGCGGGGACGGCGATGATGTCATTGTGGGGACAGGCAATGCCGACCGCGTAAATGCCGGGGACGGCGATGATACGGTCACCGGTGGAGCAGGTGACGACACACTCTATGGGAATGATGGGTCGAATACGGCCGTCTTCTCAGGCGATGTGCGGGACTATACATTTGAAGATGGCAGGGGGAATGCTTTCATTGTGTCGGGGGACGATGGCACAGACACCCTGAAGCACTTCGACAGACTGGTGTTTGACAATTTCACAATTGACCTGACCGGCAATAACGCGCCGCTGGTCGATGATCATGCCATGACGGTATCGGAAGATGGCGATGGCAGCCTCGACCTTCTGGCTGGTGCCTGGGACTATGAAGGCGACGAGATGACGGTTACCGGCGCGTCCGCCGGCAGCCTTGATGGCAGCAGCCTGACATATGATGCAGCTGGCAGCTTTGACTATCTGGCCGTTGGCGAAACCGCCGAGGTTGTTGTGGACTATACCGTCAGTGACGGCACGGATTCTTCAGTGGGCTCGGTAACGGTCACGGTTGAAGGCGCCAACGATGGCCCTGTGGCCGCTGACGATGCGGGCTCCACTGACGAGAATACCGCGATCACAATGGATGTTCTGGCCAACGATACAGACGTGGACCTGAGCGACACCCACACGGTTGACAGCGTGTCTGTCAGCTCGGGTGGTGGCACGGCCTCCATTGTTGGCAACCAGGTCCAGTGGGACCCGGGCAGCGACTATGACTATCTGGCTGCGGGCGAAAGCGCGGTGGTTGAGCTTTCCTATTCCATGTCGGACAACAATGGCGGCACCAGCGATGCAACCGCCACCATTACGGTGAATGGTGTCAATGACGCGCCTGAGTTTGCAGGTGGCGATTCTGGGTCTGTCACGGCAGTAGCTGTGGAACCCGATGCCGGGGAGGCCGGACCACTGGTGTTCACGGTTGAGCAATATACCGGGTTCCAGTCCAACAATCTGGCAACGTTGCAGAATTATGCGGCCACGCATGCTGCCAACTATGTCGGTGAAACCGAAGTGATCGATTTCACCGATGATCCGGGCGGCTTCGCAGGCGAAATTCCTGGCAGCAACCCTTGGCCTGCCGCGGCGGCGACTGGATCATCCGGGACGGGCGGCATCAATGATGTCTTCTTCGCCCGGATCACCACCGACTTTAGCGTGTCAGAAGCCGACACCTATACCTTCCGGACCTTCAATGATGACGGCGTCTTCCTCATGGTTGACGGCCAACTGATCATCAGTGACACGGGCTATCATCCGGAAGCACCGTTTGAAGGCAGCATTGCCCTCTCACCTGGCGACCATTCGCTTGAGCTGTTCTTCTTTGAGTATGGCGGCGAAGCATCGCTTGAACTGTCGGTCAGGGATTCATCAGGCAGTTATGAACTGCTGGGTGCTGCGGGCGGCCTTGCTGGCTCTGCCAACGCACTGCTGACGGATTCCGGTACGCTTGATTTCTCCGACGCTGATCTGTCGGACGGTCATTCCGTTTCAGTTGCCGACGGCGGCGCAGGCTATCTGGGCACCTTTGTGGCCACGATCTCCGACCCGTCGCAAGGCGATGGTTCGGGCCAGGTAAGCTGGGACTTCACGGTGGATAACGACGCCCTCGTAGCGCTCGGCGAAGGCGAAAGCCTGACCCAGACCTATGATGTGACGGTATCTGACGGCAATGGCGGCGAAGCGACCGAGACGGTAACCATCACCATGGTGGGCACCAACGAAGCGCCTGTGGTCAGCGGTGTCGGTACGACCGGTGAAGTCACGGAAGACAGCGGCGACGGCCAAGTCGCCACTGGCACCGTGGAAGCGACAGATGCTGATGCGTCGGACGACCTTGAGTGGAGCGGCGATGCGGTCGGGACCTATGGTACCCTCACTGTCGATGCCGACGGCAATTGGGAATACACGCTGGATAACAGCAACCCGGATGTCCAGGCTCTCGACGGGGATTCTGACCCACTGCAGGATGTGTTCACCCTGACCGTCAGTGACGGCATCAGTGATGCAACCGAAGAAGTCATGATCACGATCAACGGTACGGACGAACCGGAAATTCCGGAAATCTCGGAAGGCAACCTGGAGGCTGGCAGCAGTGCCATTGGCTCTGTAGCCCAGGCTGGCTGGTACAATTCCGCGGATCCGGATCACAGTGACTTCTGGTATGTGGCGCTTGAGGCCGGAACGGTTGTAACCATTCAGGTGGACCGTCTGGAATCTGCGCTTGATCCAGCGCTCTTCATCTTCCAGGGCGTGATCGATGATCCTCTTGCCACTTTCGGCACCAACATCGATTTCAATTCCGAGCCCGGTTATATCGGCTTCGCGGATGACGAAATCTGGCGGTCGGATGGTCCTTTCGGTGATCCGCTGTTTACCTTCACCGTTCAGGAAACCGGCATGTATACCTTCATCGTCACCAACTATCTCAGCGGTGGTGACCATGGCGGGGACTTCCAGTTCGACTATCAGATCAGCGTCGACGTTGACTGATACAGCACTGCTGAAGTCTGGAAACAGGTGGGGAGCGCGATTTCGCGCTCCTCTTTTTCTATAGTGGCACTTGGATAGCTGCGTAAGCCGGGAATTGGAGCTTAGGCTTGGGTTTTTAAGTTGAGGCCGGGGAAGTGGATTAAGTGCCTCCATTGAGTGTGTTTTTAGCTTTTTTGGTGTGATATTTTTGACTCATCTTTTGGTTATCCAACGTAATTTCAGCTCGACTGTTACAGAAGTTCTTGTTGTGTTCTTCATATTCCGACATTATCTAGAGTGCAGTAGTGCGAAGGGAAGGCTAAATGGACTCCAAGTTGATAGCGCTGAAGCTGGTGCTTGATGAGTTAGACGAGGAGGATAAGATTTCCTCGGTCAAGGATCGTGTCAGAATTCAAAAGGCCATATATCTTACTCAGCTATTGGGCGTAAATCTTGGCTATGGATATAGCTGGTATATTAAGGGTCCTTACTCGACATCTTTGACACAAGATTACTATCAGTTGGATGAAGAAAAACGGTCGGGGGACTTTGAAAGTGCCAACGTGGCGCTCAATGAAGCTGTAAAGAATAAGCTGCAAGACGTTAAGGCGGTGCTGGAAAAGCCTGATGAAATAGAGCTAGATATTTCAGGGTGGTACGAGCTTTTGGCGTCGATTCACTTTCTAGTGAGGCGCAACGGTAAGCCTTTGGATGCAGCAAAGAGTTACCTAAAGACAGTAAAGCCACATTTACATAACTATTTTGATATTGGTGCCGCTCATCTGCAAAAATGTGCCTTATTATAGGGAGTGTTTGTGGGTACGCACTTCCAACACAAGACAATTACTGACCCAGTCCACGGAAGCATAGGCCTCAGCAAGCTTGAGGCAGAAGTCGCTTCATCCAGGACTTTTCAACGACTTCACAATGTAAGGCAGTTGGGCTTGGCACATCTGGTATTTCCAGGGGCCGGATATTCTCGTTTTTCACACTCAATCGGGGCTTGTCACAATGCAGGTCAAATCCTGAAAGCGATTTCCCGAAACAGTGGCGAAAAAATTAGCAAATCTAAAATAGTAGCATATCGATTGGCGGGACTGCTGCATGATATAGGGCATTATCCTTTCTCACATGCAACTGAACATGTAATCGAAAACTATTATGCTAAAACATTGCTAGCGATTGATGGTCAGAGCGATGCCAATCAACAGTCAGCAATTCCAAACGATCTACCTCCTTCATTTGATCATGAAAATCTCGGGGAACAGATTCTCAAGCATGATGGCGAATTGAGATCAATTTTCGAACGACATGGATTTGAAATTAATACTCTGGAGGATATATTTTCCAAGGGTACCCCGGACCCGCTTATCGGAATAATAAGCTCAGACCTTGACTGCGATCGACTGGACTATTTGCGGCGTACAGCTCATTTCAGTGGTGCGCCTTATGGCTCTGTAGACATCAAATATATAATTGAACAGGCGACTGTAGACGACACCGGCCAATATTGTTTTCTGCAAAAGGCGATGCGTGCAGCTGATCACCTGTTGGTATCAAGATATTATGATTATATGCAGGTCCCGTTTAATAAGACGGTTGCTGCAGTTGAATGGAGTTTGGTGAGCTGCATAAATAAGCTCCTGAAAATAGGCAAACTTGACTGTTCTGCTCAAAATATGATTTGCCAAATTCAGTCTGGGGATTGGTACAATTTTGACGATCAAAATGTTTTTGAAAAACTACGTGAATTGGTAGGTGAACTCTCAACCTCAACCTTAGAAGAGGACATCGTCATACGTGATCATGCTAGGGCAATATTGAACCGGCGCCCCGCTAAAATGATTGCTGCTTGGGAAGAAATTAAGAAAAAAGGCGAATCCTCACTACCTCTTCAGCTATTCGAGAAAGCTAAAAAGGCTGTCGCGGCAAAGTTTGGTATTTCGCCGGATCGGTTTTATGTGTGGAAAGCTCCCCTCCAGCTAAGCAAAATAGCTGGTGAAACAGATCATGACCATTTGGACGATGTCCAAAAGGCTACAGCAGTCAAAATACTTGCAACAGGTAAGCTGGAGGCCGAATTGCTGATTAGTAGACGTGATGCCTTGCTTAGTCAGTTAAGCAACTTCGATTATTCTGGCCGTAGAGTATACTATCTTCCCGAATCGGATGGTGATTCAGGGCCTGAGAAAGCCGAACTTTATGACGCTTTCGTTGAAGAAGTCTGTCATCAGCCGTCTGGTCGATAATACTTAAAGGTAGGGGCTCAAAAGCCACAGCACGCGGCCCAGCGCGCGCTTGAAGGTAGACCGGTTCTTGAAATCGTCCCGTGTCATGGGGGTGGCGCGGCTCATGCGTTCCCGCACCCAGTCGGTCATGGTGCCGGCGAAGCGGGCATCATAGCATTCCACATTGAATTCGAAGTTCAGCTTCAGCGACCGGGCGTCCCAGTTGGAAGACCCGAACAGCACCCAGTCGTCATCCACAATCATCAGTTTGGTATGGTCGAACGGTGGCTCGGACAGATAGAGATTGCAGCCAATCTGCACCAGTTGCCGCGCACCCGATAGCGATGACAGCGCAAAGAGCGGCAGGTTGTTCTGGCTTGGCACCAGGATATCCACCTGTACCCCCCGAAGCGCCGCCTGCTTGAGCGCGGCAATCAACCCCGGTTCCGGCAGGAAATAAGGTGTTACCAGCTGCACCCGTTTGCGCGCGCTTGAAAGCGCGCTTTCCATGATCATGGCGGTCTTGTGGTAATATTCGTCAGGCCCGTCGGGGATGGACCGCGCAGTGATATTGGGCGCTTGCGGTTCAGCGGGCGGCATCCACACCGCGTCATCCAGGTCTTCCTTGGTGGAAAAAGCCCAGTCATCGGCGAAAGCTTCCATCATCTGGCTGACAATGGGGCCCTTGAGGCGGAAGTGGGTGTCGCGCACCCGCGGGCTGCCGTCAGTGCGTTCCAGGTGATGCTTGCGAATGTTCATGCCGCCGGCGAAGCCCATGTTGCCGTCCACGATCAGGAGCTTCCGGTGGGTGCGCAGGTTGAAGAAGGCCAGCCGCCACGACAGCCGCGCCGGGTTGAACACCGCCACAGGCACCCCGCGCCGCCTGAGAAGGTTCGAGACCGGCTTCAGGCCATAAAGGTTGCCCACTGCATCCACCAGCACCCGCACCTGAACGCCGCGTTCGTGCGCCCGCGCCAGTGCGGCTACGAACCGCCTGCCAGCCTGGTCCGCCTGGAAGATATAGGTGGTCAGCGCGACGGTGCGTTTGGCGCCGTCGATGGCCTGGATCATGGCGTCATAGGCTTCGCGCCCGCCCGTCAGTGGCTCAATGCTGTTACCCAGCGTCAGCGGCAGGTTGGTAACACGGCCGCCAAGGCGCGCGTGGGCCTGCCACCGGTTGGCCGCGTCCGGCACGCCGTCAGTCAAGGCGGGGCCTTCAGGCTCGCGTGCGTGTTCGGGCCTCGGTGCCATGCCCCGGCGTTCCCGCACGCGCCGGGCCCGGCGCCTGATGCGGTTGATGCCGAACAGGATGTAGCTCAGCAGCCCCAGCATGGGGGCGATCCAGACCAGGCCGATCCAGGTGATGGCCGAGCGCACGTCATTCTTGGTGCGCAGAATATGGATGCTGGCAAGCAGCTGGGCCAGGAAAACAAAGCCCACTATCAGCCAGCCGTTAGGCCATATCAGTGCTTCCAGATTCATAATTCCCCATCCGAATGATCTTCTTATCACCATATAGGGGTTTGGCCCCGCCTGTGAAGGCCCAAAGATGATTTGGCAGACCGCCCTAGGCGCCTGAAATTACAGGCTGATTTCTTGCTTGAGCAGGGCGGGGAATGGCGCTAGCGTGCGCTCATGGCCTCACGTTCCACATTCGCGACCGCCCCGAAACCCTTGCGGGCAGACGATCTTGCCTGCTTCCGTGGCGGGCGGATGGTGTTTGAGCGTCTTTCCTTCACCCTTGATCCCGGCGAGCTTCTGTATCTCAGGGGCAAAAACGGCAGCGGCAAATCGACGCTCCTCAGGTTGATCGCGGGCTATCTGCGCATCCACGGTGGCACGCTGATGGTTGGCGATGACGCCTGGTGGCGCGGCGATGCGGCGCTCTCGGAAGCACTGATTTATGCCGGCCACGACAATGCGCTGAAGCCGGTGCTGACGCTGCGGGAAAACGCCCGCGAGCTGACGCGCCTGATGACCGGGCACGCCGTGGGCGATGTGGCGCTGGCGGACGCCGCCGACGTGTTCGGCCTGACCGGGCTTCTGGACCAGCCGGTGCGATATTTTTCCAGCGGGCAGCGGCACCGGTCGAATCTGATGCGTTTCGCTTACCTGAAGCGCCCGCTGTGGCTGATGGATGAACCCACCGTGGGTTTGGACACTGAAAACCGCGAAGCGCTGGCGGGCCTGATGCGTGCCCACCTGGACGCGGGCGGCATGATCATTGCCGCGACCCACGACCCGATCGGGGTTGAGGGCGCGATGATTGACATGCGCGACTATCAGCCCAAAGTCAGCCTTGAGGAGGCATGGCTATGACCATGGCTCCCGATACTTCCCTTAGCGGTATTTTCTTCGGCATCGTGAAGCGCGATGTGCGCCTGGCCTGGTCGCAGGGCGGCACGGGCACCATGGCGCTCAGCTTCTTCCTGATTGCCGTCACCCTGTTCCCGTTTGGCGTGGGGCCGGAGCCGCAGATCCTGGCGCGTATCGCGCCAGGCGTTATTTGGGTGGTGGCTTTGCTTGCGTGCCTGATCAGCCTTGACCGGCTGTATCAGGCGGATTTTGAAGACGGCAGTCTGGATGATCTGGCGCTGTCGCCCCTTGGGCTCACGGGCGTGGCGGCGGCCAAGATTTTGGCGCACTGGGTCTCCACCGTGCTGCCGCTTGTGGTCATCTCGCCGGTCCTTGGCATGCTGATGAACCTGCCGGACGGCGCCTATGGGACGCTGTTGATCTCGCTTCTTGTCGGCACGCCCGCGCTCAGCCTGATCGGCAGCATGGGCGCGGCGCTGACGGTATCGGTGCGCCGGGGCGGGGTTTTGCTCTCACTTCTGGTGCTGCCCCTTTATGTGCCGACGCTGATTTTCGCCGTGGGCGCGGTGGACGCGACCGCCGGACTGGTGGACCCAACCCAGCCGCTGGCGCTTCTGGGGGCGGCCAGTTTGCTGGCGCTTGTGATCGGCCCGTTTGTCAGCGCCCAGGCGCTTCGCTTGTCGCTTGAATAGTGCTGGCGCTGTCGCTTGAATAACAAGGCTGTGTGAGGCATCACGTCGCACTTGCCGCGCGCGCGGGATCACTATAGGTAAAGGCCATGCATAGATTCGCCAATCCAGCTCAGTTCAACCGCCTGGCAGACAGGATTCTGCCTTGGGCGAAACTTGTGCTGGCGGCATCGCTTGTCTATGGCCTCTATCTGGCGTTCCTCGGCAGCCCACCGGACCAGTATCAGGGCGAAAGCGTGCGCATCATGTATGTGCATGTGCCGGCGGCCTGGATGGCCATGTTCTGCTATCTGGTGGTGGCAGGCGCAAGCTTCACCGAATTTGTCTGGCGCCACCCGCTGGCGATCCTGGCGGGCAAGGCCGCCGCGCCCATTGGCGCCACCTTCACGGCGCTGGCGCTGATCACCGGCGCGCTGTGGGGCAAACCCACCTGGGGCACCTATTGGCAGTGGGACGGTCGCATGACATCGGTGCTGGTGCTGTTTTTCCTGTATCTGGGTTATATGGCCATCTGGCGCAGCATGGATGAGGAAGACAAGGCAGGCCGCGCGGCCTCCATCCTCGCACTTGTGGGCGTGATCAACCTGCCGATCATCAAATTCTCGGTCGAATGGTGGAACACGCTGCATCAGCCCGCCAGCGTGTTCCGGCTGGACGGGCCGACCATCAGCGCCGACATGCTCTGGCCGTTGTTTATGATGGCCATCGCCTTCAAGGCCTATTTTGTTCTCGTGTTTCTCTATAGGATGAAGCTCGAGATCAACCGCCGCAAGCTCAGTGTCTTGCGCATGAGCAGGGTGACCGGCTGATGACAGACCTTTTTGACATGGGCAGTGTAGGCCCCTTTGTCTGGGGCGCTTATGGCGTCACTGCCGTGGCGCTTGTGGCGCTTGCGGTTCTCAGCCTGCGTGCGAATAAGGCGGCGGCGGCAGAGGTGGAGCGCATGCGCCCGAAGCGCCGCAGGAAACCTGACGAGGGAGACAGCTGATGGCGGGCCTTAAGACCAGAAAACGCCAGCGCCTTGTGGTGATGATTGTGGCTGTGGCCGTGCTTGCGCTTGCTGCCTTCCTGATCGTATTCGCCGGGCGCCAGACCGGCAGCTTCAACCTGTTTCTGCAGCCCTCCGAGGTGTTCCAGCAGAAGGTGGCCGTGGGCCAGCGTTTTCGCCTGGGCGGCCTGGTGGAAACCGGCTCGGTCGCGCGCAAGGATGACGGTCTGACGTACGAGTTCCGGGTGACAGACTGCGCCGCAGACCTGCCGGTGAGCTATACTGGCATCATGCCCAGCCTGTTCCGTGAAGGCCAGGGTGTGGTCTCCGAAGGCGCGCTGAACGCCGATGGGGTCTTTGTGGCCGACACGGTTCTGGCCAAGCACGATGAAAATTACGCAGCCCCCGGCACACTGCCGAAGAATGAAGAAGCCTGCGGCCACCCTGAAGCCCTGACGGCAGGGCAGGACGGCAGATGATCGCAGAGCTGGGCCATTTCGCCACCATCCTGGCGCTTGTGTTGGCGCTTCTTGGTGCTACGGTGCCGCATGTGGGCATCGCCCGCGGCGACAGCCGCCTGATGGCGGTAGCGGACAATGCGGCGATCGGCCAGTTCCTGATGGCGATCATTGCGTTCGGCGCCTTGATGTACAGCTATATCATCTCTGATTTTTCCGTTTACGCCGTGGCTGCCAATTCGCATTCGGCCAAGCCGATGCTCTATAAGATCGCGGGCGTGTGGGGCAACCATGAGGGCAGCCTGTTGCTGTGGATATTGATGCTGACGCTGTTTGCCGCCGCCCTGTCGCTCAAGGGCCGCAAGCTGCCGCAGCGCTTCCGCACACGGGTGATCGCGGTGCAGAGCGCCCTTGTGGTTGGCTTCCTGCTGTTTATCATTTTCACCAGCAACCCGTTCGTCCGGCTTGACCCGGCGCCTTTTGAAGGCAACGGCCTGAACCCCCTGCTGCAGGACCCGGGCCTCGCCTTCCATCCGCCCATGCTGTACCTCGGGTATGTCGGCCTGTCCGTCGCCTTTTCCTTTGCCGTCGCGGCGCTGATCGAAGGCGAAGTGACGCCCCTGTGGGCGCGCTGGGTGCGGCCTTGGACCTTGGTGGCCTGGATGTTCCTGACGGCCGGTATCATTCTGGGGTCATGGTGGGCCTATTATGAGCTCGGCTGGGGCGGCTGGTGGTTCTGGGACCCGGCTGAAAACGCCAGCTTCATGCCCTGGCTTGTGGCAACGGCGCTCCTGCATTCTGCCATTGTGGTGGAAAAACGCGACGCGCTCAAAAGCTGGACGATCCTGCTGTCGATCGTGGCCTTCTCGTTCAGCCTCTTGGGCACGTTCCTGGTGCGCTCGGGCGTGATCACCAGCGTGCATGCCTTCGCCAATGACCCAGCGCGGGGCGTCTTCATTCTGGCCTTCCTGGTGGTCGTGATCGGCGGGGCGCTGACACTCTATGCCTGGCGTGCACCCAAACTGACACCGGGCGGCTTGTTCGGGCTCGTGAGCCGCGAAAGCGCACTTGTCCTCAATAACATCCTGCTGTCGACCTTCGCCGGTGTGGTGCTGGTGGGTACTCTGTATCCGCTGGTGCTTGAAGCCATGGGTTCCGGGCAGATCAGCGTGGGCGCGCCCTTCTTCGATTTCGGTGCAATTGTCTTGATGAGCCCCCTCATTGTGGCGCTGGGGTTTGGGCCGTTGCTGGCCTGGAAACGCGGGCGTCTGCCACGCGCGGCCACCACGCTGTTGCCGGCGCTTGTTGTGGGGCTGGTGGTGGGGCTGTTCACCTATTGGCAAACGGCAGGCGGCCTGGTGATGACCGCCTTCGGCCTGCTGCTGGCGACCTGGCTTTTGGCGTCTGTGGCGATGGAAATCGCGGAGCGCACCCAACTGGTCAAGAATCCGGCGGGCTTCCTGCGCCGCCTGCGCCACCTGCCGCGGGCCGGCTGGGGCATGAGCCTGGCACATGCTGGCGTTGCGGTGCTGCTGTTCGGCATCACCATTTCCGAGGCCTGGACCGAGGAAAAGCTGGTGATCATGCAGCGCGGTGATACGGCTGAGGTGGGCGACTATAGCGTCCGGTTTGACGGCGTGGCGCCGGTTACGGGCCCCAATTATACTGCCATTCAGGGCCATTTTTACGCTAGCCCGAAATCGGGCGGTGCCGACATTACGCTTGAGCCGCAGGACCGGCTCTATACAGACCCAGTGATGAACACCACCGAAGCCGCGATCCATTCGATGGTGTCGGGCGACCTGTATGCCGTGATCGGCGAGGCCGCGGGCGGGGGGCGCTGGTCTGTCCGGCTATATTTCAAGCCGTTTGTTGTTGGCCTGTGGCTGGGGGCCGCGATGATGGTTCTGGGCGGCTTGCTGTCGCTCAGCGACCGGCGGCTCCGGGTCGGCGCACCCAAGGCGAAAAAATTGAGCGCGGAGGCCTGATCATGCAGCGGTTTGTCCCCCTTATCATCGTTCTCGCGCTGGCGGGCCTGTTCTTCATGATGATGACACAGGAGGGCCGCAACCCGAATGAGATCAAAAGCGTGATGATCGGCAAACCGGCACCGGCTTTTGCGCTGCCGGGACTGGACGCCGGTGCGCCCGGGCTGACGGACGCGGACCTCAGGACCGGGGAACCGGTGCTGGTGAATTTCTTTGCCAGTTGGTGTGTGCCGTGCCGTGCCGAACATGAAAGCCTGATGGCGTTGGCACGCGAACACGGCGTAAGCATCATTGGCATCGCCTACAAGGACACGCCGGACCGGTCGCTCGCTTTCCTGGATGAGCTTGGCAACCCGTTTGCAAAAACCGGCGCTGACCTGGATGGCCGTGTGGCCATTGACTGGGGCGTGACCGGTGTGCCGGAAACCTTCCTGGTCGACGGCAGCGGCACCATTGTCTACCGCCACTGGGGCCCGATTGTGGGCGACGGGCTTGAAGCCCAGGTGCTGCCGGCCCTGGAGGCGCTGAAATGATGCGCGCGCTCACAGCAATCCTGCTTACCATTGCCCTGACTGTCGCGGCGCTTGCGGTCGCGGTGGATGAAAAGCCGCTCGAAGACCCGGCCAAGGAAGCCATGGCGCGGGAGCTGATGAAAGAGCTGCGCTGTGTGGTATGCCAGAACCAGTCGATTGAGGATTCGAACGCCGATATTGCGCGTGACCTTCGGCAGATTGTGCGCGAACGCATCGCCATGGGCGACACGCCGGATAATGTGAAGGCCTATCTGGTTGACCGCTACGGCGATTATGTACTGCTCGAGCCGCCCTTGAAGCCGACCACCTATTTCCTGTGGGGCTCGCCGTTCATTTTCCTGGGTTTTGTGGTTTATATGGTGCTCCGGTCCCGCAAGAAACCCGTTGCGCCGGTGCCGCTCAGCGCTGAAGAACAGGCCGAACTTGATAAGATTCTCGGCAAGCGAAAGGACGACGTATGATCTGGCTTTTGCTTGCCCTGACAGCCCTTCTGGTTGCGCTCGTGCTGATCATTGGACGCGGGCGCGGCAAGACGGTCGACCCGCTGGATCATTACCGCGCCCAGCTTGATGAAATCACGGAAGATGAGGCCCGCGGCGTCGTGGACGCGGAAAGCGCCCGGGCGGCCCGCCTTGAGGTTGAGCGCCGCATTCTCAAGGTGGCAAAACAGAAAACCAGCGCGGGCACAGTTGTGGGCGACAAGCGCCTGCCGGTCCTGCTGGCTGCGGTAACCCTTGTGGCTGCCTTCACGCTCTATGGCTTCATGGGGCGGCCCGACCTGCCGGCTAAACCCGGCATGGTGGCAAGCAGCCTCGACCAGTTGGTGGAAGAAGGCGGTCCGACGTTTGGTGAAGCCATCAAGTCCATCCAGAAGCACCTGAAGGACGCGCCGCAGGACCAGAAAGCCTGGGAAATACTGGCCAAGACCTCGCGGTCTGTGCGCGATTTCTCGACCGCCGCCAACGCCTTCGGCCAGCTTGCCATGCTGGACCCAACCAATGCCACCTGGCGCGCGCAACAGCTGGAAGCCATGATTGCCATGTCCGGGGGGCAGATTTCGCCCGCCACCCGCCTGGTGCTGGGCAAGCTGATCGAAGAGTTCCCGGACCATGCAGCGGGACAATATTATCTGGGCCTCGCCCGCCTGCAGGCGGGTGATGAGGTGGGCGCAAAGGCCACTTGGACGGCGCTGGCTGACAGGTCTGCGCCTGATGCGCCCTGGATGCCGGTTCTCAGGCGCCAGCTCTCAAGTCTGGGCGTTGCGCCGCCGAAATTGACGGACGAGCAAGTCGCGTCGGTTGAGAATATGACCGAAGACCAGCGCCGGGCCTTCATCGCCAGCATGATGGCGCGGCTTGAAGCCAAGCTCGAATCGGCGCCGGATGACGCCGAGGGTTGGATGATGCTGGCGCGCTCCTACCTTGCGATGGGGGACCAGGATGCGGCGATTGATGCCCTGGAGCGCGGTTTAAGCCATGTTTCAGGCGAAAAGGCTGCTGTCTTGCAGGCCTTTCTTGACAATTTGACGTCCAATCCCGATCTTTAAGACTCTGGTCAGAATTGCGCAGTAATATGCGCGACAGGAGCTTTGGCCCGTCAGGGCTCCCAATGGATACCGGAACATTAATCGGCCCGAAGAATTCGACTGCCAGATTCCAGCGCTAAAATAGCCTACTCGTGAGATTGAGGTCAAAAGACCATGGTCGACATTAACCCGAACGCCTCTGGGCTTCAGTCCCAGTTGCAGGCTCAGCTTCAGAATGGCCGTGGTGCACGGGCCGCAGCAAACAAACTCGACCTGACGCCCCGCCCGACGGACGTGATCGAGGAGCGTATCAAGGCGCGCCAGAGCGAAGGCAACAGGCAGGCGCCGGCGCAGCAATCTGAAAAATCGAACCGGAACGCGGACCTGTCCTCGTCGCAGGAGCTTGAGGCGGCGCAAAGCAGGGTTGGCGAACTGGGCGCCGGGCAGCGGGAAGCGCCGATCGGCCGTTTGTCAACTCAGGCAAACAGCCAGCGCGATGTGCCGCTGGGGCAGATCATCGATATCCGCGTCTGATTTTCTTTCTTCTTTTTTCAGTCTGGACTGAAACACCCCTTGCATTCTGCAGTATCATTACTATATTTCGAATAATATCGAATTGTTTGGAAGCACCATGAACCGTGATCAACTGATTGACTTCTTCAAGGCACTGGCCAGCGATACCCGGCAGGCAATCATTGTCGATATCTTTCTGGATGGCGAAGAGCATTCCGTCAGCGCTGTGGCAAAGGAAATGGACATTGCCATTTCAACAGCATCCCACCACCTGAAGGAACTTAAGCGTGTTGGCATCCTTGTGTCCCGGAAGGAGGGCAAGGATGTGCTCTATAAAGGGGACCGTGAGTTTATGGTGCGAATTTTTAGCGAACTGGCTGATCGTTTCCGCTGCTGCTGAAAAAAATTTACCCATACGTTTCGATATTTTTCGAAATATAGTTTTGGAGAGAAAGAAATGACACGACAAAGGATGGTTCTGGCTCTGATCGCTAGCTTCACTCTGGCGGGTGGCGCAGCAGCAGCGGACCGCGCTGATGAAACCGGTGAAGCCGACCGCGACCTAAACACCGTTTTCAGCGCGGCATATATGACGTCTGTCCATAGCGACAGGAACATCGATACGCTTTTGCTTGACGCTGCCGTGGGCTTTTTGTCCTGGGAAAGGCTTGAGCTGTTTGGCCAGATGACGTTGGTGCGAAATACTGGCTACTCCACTGATGACTGGAACCCTGACTTGGGGCGCATGGACGAGGACTCTGTTGGCGCGGGTGCCGGTATCATGGCGCGCTTCCATCTTCTGAAAAGCGGCCGGATCGGGCTGTTCGCGGAAGGCTCGATCGGGGGCGTGGTTTACGACAAGCAGTATCCCACTGGTGGCACGCACTGGAACATCATGTCCCGGCTTGGCGGAAGCCTGTCATACAGCCTGTCGGAACGCGCGGTCCTCGAGCTCGGTTACCGCTATATGCATATTTCCAACGGCATGATGGACACCCCCGACCGGAATCCTGCGGTGGATAGCCAAGGCGTTACGCTTGGCCTGCAGTATCGTTTCTAAGGAGGAAATCATGCGTCTTGTGCCAATTGCCTTGTTTGCATCGCTTCTGTGTATCAGCCCGCTTTGGGCGGATACACCGGAAAACCCTGACATTGAAAAGCTGTCCCAAGCGTTGCGGATTGAAACCATATCCCATGATGACCCCGCCAATCGAAACATGGCAGCCTTCAACGAATTCCATGACTTCCTGAAAGCAAGCTTCCCCCGTGTCCATGCTGAACTGGAGCGCGAGCGTGTCGGGGACTACAGCCTGCTCTATCATTGGCCGGGACGGCAACAAACTAGTTTGCCGGTTTTGTTGACCGCCCATATGGATGTGGTGCCTGTCCGTGAGGGCGATGTGTGGGCCTGGGACCAACCGCCGTTTTCCGGTGCGATTGCAGGCGACCGAATCTATGGACGCGGGGCTTTCGACAATAAAATACAGGTGATCACCCTTTTGGGGGCTGCCGAAAGATTGCTTGCGGAGGGGTATCAGCCGCCAACGGATGTATATTTTGCCTTCGGGCATGATGAAGAACTAGGTGGCGGCGCAGGAGCCAGGGCCATGGCCAAGCATTTGGCCACCAGAGTTGGCCGGTTTTCCTTTGTCCTGGATGAGGGCGGCGGTGTGCTGGAAGGAACCCTGCTTGGCGACATCCCCGGCTACATTGGTCTGATCGGCATTGCCGAGAAGGGTGAGGTAAACCTGACATTGAGGAGCAGCGCCCAACCTGGCTTTTCCCATTCCTCAAGCCCCGGCCCTAACACGCCGGTAACCCGGTTGGCGAGAGCTTTGGTGCGGCTTGCGGACAATCCGTTCGATGCGAAGCTCACAGCGGCGACAAGCGCGCTACTTGATCATATGGGAGCTGTGATGACAGGGCTTGATGGCGTTGCTCTGCGCAACCGATGGCTTTTTCAAAGCGTGGTCAGGAACCGCCTGGCCAGCCGCCCAGCCAGCAATGCCATGATCCGCACCACCATGGTACCCACCATGATCAGCGGCAGCACGAAGGCCAATTCGATCCCGGAAATTGCTGAGGCCAATGTGAATATTCGCATCTTGCCAGGAGACACGATCGAAAGTGTCGTGGCGCACGTCACCAGGGCTATTGATGACCCCGCGATCGAGATTTCGGTGAAACAGCATCTGCAGCCGCGTAACCCGCGCCCGGCAAGCGACACCGGCTCAAGGCCCTACCAGGCCCTTGCCAGGCTTGCACGGACACAGTTTCCTGATGCCACCTTCATCTCACCCTGGCTGATCACCGGCGGGACTGACGCCCGCCATTATCGGGTGCTGAGTGACCATGTCTTCGGGTTTACACCGGTACACCTGACAGCCGAGCAACTGCAGGGTCCCCACGGCATCGGTGAATGGGTAACGACCCAGAATGTGGAAGAGGCGGGCCACTTTTATCGCCAGCTATTCCTGGGCCTGGAGGCATTCCTGAGAGATCCGGTGTCGGAGTAGAATTAGGGCTGGACAGCCCGCGTGACCGCCTTAGATTTCTAATCATGGCGAACGCACCAAAAGCACCCAAAAACTTCCACCACACCGTGCCCGAAGGCGACGAACGCGAACGGCTTGTCTGCCGTGACTGCGGCTTCATCGCCTACGAGAACCCGCGCATCATCGCCGGATCGGTGGTGGAGCATGACGGCAAGATCCTCTTGTGCAAGCGCGCCATCTTTCCCCAGAAGGGCAAATGGACGATCCCGGCGGGCTTTCTTGAGATTGGCGAAAGCCCTGACGAGGGTGCCGCGCGCGAAGCCTATGAGGAAGCCACGGCGCATATCGAAATCCGCGATCTGCTGGCGGTTTATTCGGTGCGGCACATCAGCCAGGTGCATATGATGTACCGCGCCACGCTCAAGTCGCCGGACTTTGCGCCGGGGATTGAAAGCCAGGAAGTGGGGCTGTTTGCGTGGGACGACATCCCGTGGGACGAGCTGGCGTTCCCCAGTGTGCACTGGGTGCTGGGCCACCACCGGGAGGCCCAAGGCAAGTCCGGTTTCGCTCCCTTCACCAACCCTGTTTAACGCCTGAGCTGGCCTTTTTGGGCCTACCGGCTTTATTCCCTGCCGCACAGGGTGTAAGGGGAGAGACTGTTGTTTTCCTCCGTAGTTTTCCAAAGAATGGTGTTCTGCTCCCCATGATATCCCAACTGACCCGCCTCCGTCCTTCGCCCATCCGCTGCATTGGCACCTACCACAAGACAGGGACCGTCTGGATGCGGCGAGTTTTCAAGGATGTTGCAGCAGCGATCGGCAGCGATTTTGTTGACCTGCGAGAGGCGGACGCAGCGGCAGTGCCGCAGAAAAACACCATATACCTAGAAGATCATACTCATTTTCCGGCGCCGTTCCTGAAGCGAAAGGTTCGGGGTATCCGTATTGTCCGCGACCCCCGCGACGTGGTGATCTCCGGCGCGCACTATCACGCGAGATCCTCCGAGGCCTGGCTTCACGAAGCCAAGCCTTTTTTTGACGGCAAGACCTACGCTGAAATGATCAATAGCTTCGAGACGATCACGGATCGCTACCGGTTCGAGATGGATAATGCGGCCGCGGACACCATCGCCGCCATGACGGACGCCAAGGGCGACAAGGCCCAGCAGCAGTTCCTGGAGCAGAATTTCCTGACGGTGAAATATGAAGATCTGGTGGAAGACACCGAGCTGACCGAATTCAGCAAGGTGTGCCGACACCTCAAATTACCGGTCAGAAAGGCCAAGTCAGCGTTCCTCAAACATTCGCTTTTCGCCAACAAGAACGCCGTGGGCCACCACGGGCGCTCAGGCAAGAAGGCGCAGTGGAAGACCGTGTTCGACCAGAAGCTGGGTCGTGCGTTCGCCGACAGACACCAGCGGTCCCTTGAAATCCTGGGCTATGAAACCGACGATAGCTGGATTGAAAGCCTGAAGCCGTAAGGCTTGCTTTCCTGTCGTTAAATTGATTTCATAAAATTCCAAACATATGGTTTGCCACCATTAGTTCATGAGATGGGGGGCCCATGATTATTCAACAATTGCACGCGCTTTCTGCCTCTCAAGGGCAGCCGGTTGGCCATTATTTTGAGGCCATAGTTCAGAAAATCTATGAAGACTTGCTGGCGGAGGGTGATGTAGCCATTGATGTGGGGGCCAACAATGGCCGCCACATGTTTCCTATGGCGCAGGCGGTTGGCTCGAAGGGACGCATTGTCGCCTTTGAGCCCATTCCCAGTCTTTGCAAGAGGCTTCGAAAGCGAGCGCGAAAGCATGGCTTCAAGAATATTCAGCTGCACGAATGTGCGGTGGCCGCAGAAGCTGGTAAGGCTAGTTTTAGCTTGTTTGAAAACAGAAAAGCTTTTAGCGGCTTGAAGCGACGCAGTGCCCCCTTTTCTGACGAGGAAGGTGGTCTAGCGGAAATCGCGGTAAACTGCTGTCGCCTTGATAGCAAGATGCCCTGGTTCCGTCGTGTCACACTGATGAAGCTTGATATCGAAGGCGGCGAGTATCACGCCCTATTGGGAGCGGAACGCCTTGTGGCGCGTGACCGGCCCGTAATTATTTTTGAGAATGGTCGCCATGGTGCCAGTCAGTTGTATGGTTACACGAAGGACGATTTTTTCAGCTTATTTGAACGGCACGGATATCAGCTGTATGTGATCAGTGGAGAGCGCTTTACTCGTGACCTCTGGCATAGCCCCCTAAAATGCTGGGAGTTTGTTGCGTATCCGAAGGAAGTGGCTAACTTTGCATCGCGTCTTCCGAGCTATTGTAGTGATATCTTGAGAGCCTCGGTGTCGGGATAATGTCCCAGCGGCCGTCAGGCCTTTTCGTCTTCTTCCGGCATGTGCTTCATCAGCATGGGCATGTGCGCCAGGATGAAGATGAAGTTGATGCCCGTATAGCCGAAGGTCTTGAAATTCACCCAGAATTCGTCGCTCTGCGTGCGCCAGATCAGCTCGTTCACCGCCGCCATCACCAGGAAGAAGATGGCATAGTTGCGCGACAGGACCCGCCACGCGGCATCCGGCAGGTGAAACGCCAGCTCCATGATGGACTTGATATAAAGCCGCCCGGTCGCCAACCCGAACAAAAGAATCCCGGCAAAGATGCCGTTGAGGATGGTCAGTTTCATCTTCACGAAAACGGCGCTCTGCAGGTAAAGCGTCAGCCCGCCCATCACCATGACCACTACAAAGGTGAATTTATGCATGGCGCTGACGTGGCCAAGTTTCACTTTTGAATAGAGGGCAGCAATGACGATGGCGACCATGAAGGGAATGGTTGCGGTGATCACTGCCTGTTCGCCTTCGCCAAAGCGGAAGGCGATGAAAAACACCAGGAGCGGGCCGAAATCCAGCATGAATTTGCGCCAGCCGGTCAGCTGTGGTTTGGCGTCCTGCTGGCCGTCAGTGCCGGTTTCTATTGTGGCTTTTTTGTCATCCATAGTGGTTTCGGTGCCTCATCGCGCATTTGTGATCACATTTGGCGCTTGCCCGGTCATCAAGTGGCTGGCTAGATAGCGCACCACCAAACGCAGGAAAGCAGGCTAGTTATGCTGCAGGTTTTGAAAGATCGCAACTTCCGTATCTTCTGGATCGGCGAATTTATCTCCGTGATCGGGGATCATATCAGCATGCTTGCCTTCCCCTGGCTGGTGCTGCAGCTGACGGGCAGCGAATTCATGATGGGCCTGGTGTTTGCGGCCCAGGGCCTGCCGCGCGCCATCCTGATGCTGATGGGCGGCGCGGTGGTGGACCGTACAAGCCCAAGGAAGGTGATGCTTTATACCAACGTCATCCGCATGGTGCTGATGTCGGTGCTGGCGTATCTTTTGTTCACCGGCGGCGTGACAATCGGGATCGTTTTTGCCATTGCGCTGGCGTTCGGGGTTGCGGATGCCTTCTTCTATCCGGCAACCACATCGATTGTCCCCAGCCTGGTGAAGAAAGACCAGCTGAAGCAGGGCAACGCGCTGGTGCAGACCACCATGTGGCTGGGGGTGATTATCGGGCCGCTGATCGCGGGTTTCGTGATTGCCGGCGAAGCCAGCCTGGGCACCCATTCTGCGGCGGCCCACACCATCGGGCTCGGGGATGACCAACAGGGGCTCGCGCGTGCTTTTGCGCTCGACGGCCTGACCTTCTTCGCCTCCGCGCTCACGCTTCTGTTCGTGCGCACCCGCAGCCTTGAGAAGGAAGACGAGGGCGGCACTTCCATGCTTGAAGAGATCAAGGTGGCGGTGCGGTTTGTCTGGGCTGTGCCAGCGTTCCGCCTGGGGTTCCTGGGCATTGCCGCGCTTGAATTTTTCTTCCAGGCGCCGATTTTTGTCGGCCTGCCCGCGCTTGCGGACCTGCGCTTTGAAGAGGGTGCCTATATCTACGGCCTGCAGATAGCGGCCTACGGCTCGGGCGCCTTTCTAGGTGCGTCGTCTGCCGGGGTTTTCAAAGCCCCGAAGGATGAGAATATCATCCGCATCATGTTTTCGCTCTTTACCTTTTCGGGCGCGACCATCGCGCTGATTGTGCTCTATCCGCCCTACTGGTGGGGCATGGTGGTGTTCTTCATCGCAGGCTGCGGCGACAGCTGGGTGTGGGTGCATTTCACCACGCTCTTGCAGAAACGAACGCCGGAAAAACTGCTCGGGCGGGTCATGAGCCTCCTCATGTTCATGTCGGTCGGGCTGTTGCCCATTGCCGCCGTCATCATGGGCGTGGCGTTTGAAATCAACCTCGAAGGCGCGCTTCTAGTGGCCTCAGGCGCCATCATGCTGGCCTGCGGCATTGGTGCCTTCCACCCCTATGCGACCCGCTTCAGCGTGCCCGCGGGGGTGAAGGAAGAGGTCACGGACTTGCAATAAAGGCGGTCCTGACTGTATAAAACGTCGCCCTCTTGGGATTACCGCGGCTGCTGAACCCGGTAACCAAGGAGGAAAGATCATGGACACTATCCGTGACAGAGGGTGGCGGCGTCATAAGTCTGCCACCAAAAGAAAAGCGCGCCTCGGCCAGCCACGCCCGCCCTTCAAGGGCGGTATGGAGAAGAAGTTTGGTTTGCTCTATATACGGCACGTCAAACTGAAACGGGCGCAAAGGCTTGGATTTGAGTATCCGCGCCGGTCGGTTCGGCAATGCCTGAACAGCGGCGAATGGGGGGACATCAATTGGTAAAAAAGCTGCTCTTTATCTGCAGCCGCAACCAGTGGCGAAGCCCCACAGCGGAAAACATCTGGCGCAGGCGGGACGGGTTTGAGGCCCGGTCTGCCGGCACCAGCCCGCGTGCCCGCAAGACGGTGTCGGTCCAGGATGTCGACTGGGCCGATATGATCTTCGTGATGGAAGACAAGCATAAAAGCCGCCTGAAGGCTGCGTTTGGCCGGGCGCTTCAGTATAAACCGCTCTATGTTCTCGATATTCCCGATATATATCAGTATATGGATGGAGAGCTGGTGGCAGAGCTGGAGCAGTCAGTAACAGCAATAGTGGAAGGCATGTGATGCGCGGCTATTTCGGGATCGGGATCGACGGTCCGTCAAAAGAAGGCAATGTGGGCAACTTGGTGCGCACGGCCCATTCCTTCGGCGCGTCCTTCGCCTTTGCCGTCAACCCGATGAAAATCTCCCACACCGGCGAGCTGGTCACCGCCGATTTCGCCGACACCAGTAAAAGCACCACGCAGATTCCTTTCTTTAATTATGAAACAGCCGCTGACGTGCATGTGCCGCAGGGCTGCCAGCTTGTCGGCATCGAGATGACGGACGACGCTGTGGACCTGCCGAGTTTCCGCCATCCGGTGCAGGCGGTTTATGTGCTGGGGGGTGAGCGCACGAGCCTGTCGCACGCCATGGCAGAGCGCTGTGATCACATGATCAAAATCCCGACAAAGTTCAGCCTTAACGTAGCGACTGCAGGTGCTATAGTCATGTACGACCGCTTGCGCCTGCTGGGTGGTTTCGCCGAAAGGCCGGTGATGCCGGGCGGCAAACCGATAGAGAAGCCGGCGCATGTGCATGGCGGCCGCTTCAGCCGGATAGAACGACGGCTGAAAAACGAGAATAAATAAGCCAGGCGCCCATGAGATTGGGGCGTGTGACAATCGGGAAGAGACAAACAGGGACACTATGAGACAGCTTCAGGCATTCACACTCACGGCACTTCTTGTCATCAGCTTCACCGCCGCCGCGTTCGCGCAGGGCACGCCGCGCAAGCTTTCCAGCCATAATGACTGGGACGCCATGGTCGCGGGCTCGGGCTCGAACAAGGTCTGTTATGTCATCTCGGTGCCCAAGAAAACCTGGATCAGCCGCAAGGGCGCGATCCGCGGCGATATTTATATGACCGTCACCCATCGGCCCGCCTTCGGCGTGAAGGATGAGGTGAATGTGGTGGTGGGATACCCGATCCGCCAGGGCAGCGAAGCCCGCATCAATGTGGACGGCCAGAAGAATTACCAGTTCTTCACCGAAGGCAGCGGTGCCTGGGCCTATGACCCCAAGGATGACCGCAGCGTGGTTGCCGCCATGAAGGCCGGCATCAATTTGGAAGTTCGCGCCACCAGCCAGCGCGGCACCAACACCCGCGACACCTTCAGCCTCAGGGGCTTCACCGCGGCCTATAACGCCGCCTCCCGCGCCTGCCGGTGATTGTACTGGAAATCGTGGTTGTGACGTTTCTGATTGGTTCCATTTGGGGTGGAGCCAAATATTACGATCATAGATATGTGGTGGGTCGAGGGCTAAAATCTCATTTGGCGGGTATTCGATTTGGCATTTTGTTCATTGTGTTGCCGTTGACCGGTTTAATCGTGGAGTTCTTTCGGTGGTCGTTAGACCCTAATTTTTTGACCTCATTTCACGTGAACATACCCGCGGGTTGGGGCTGGCTCGTGATATTCGCCCTTTGGGCTTTTGGGTATGCCTTACTCACATTGCGGCGATGGGCAATCTACCTGCTCGGTGCCGGGTACGGCATTCTTTCTCTTGGAATTCTGGGGTTTGTCCTTCTCAAGTCCAGCCCGGATAGCCTGCTATGGCGTGCGGCATTATTCCTGATCGTTTCTGGTATGCTCTTTCTTAATGCGAAGGCCGGCTGGAACTATGTGCGGGAACGTTGGCACGAATACCGTTAATCTGAAGTTTGGGTTGCCTTCCTCTCCTGCATCCGCTTTGCTGGCTGCGGGAGGGACAGTCATATGACAATCAAGCATCTTAAATCCGTGCTTTGTGCCGTTACGCTGCTGGCCTCAGCGCCTGTGGCGGCAGAAGGCGTGAAGCTGTGCCATATCGCCAACGCGGGCTTCCTGGTGGAAGGTGAAGAAACCGCCGTGCTGTTTGATGCCGCGCGGGTCACTGACGAATACGACGGCGAATACGGCCTGCCGTCGGCGGGCCTGATGGCGGACCTGACTTTAGGCAAGGGCGCGTTCGAAAAAGTGAAGTTGGCCTTTGTCAGCCACAAGCATAATGACCATTTTGATGCGGGCGCCACGCTTGCGCACCTGCGCGCGGACGCGGATGTCACCTACCTGATGCCACCTGAGGCATTCGAAATGCTCAAGCAAGCGGGCCTGACGGAAGCCGAGGAAGCGCGCGCCATGGCCGTGCTGCCGCCGTGGGAAGGCGGGCCGCTCAGCTATGACATTGCGGGCGTCAAGGTGAAGGCTTACCGGGTGGATCATGGTCCGAACCGGCCTCAGAACATCGGCTTTCATGTCACGGTCGACGGCGTCAGCTTCTTCCACACGGGCGATATCAATGCGTCGGGCGAAAGCCTTCGGAAAGCGGGGCTCGGCAACACGCCGGTGGATGTGATGCTGCTGGCTTTCTGGTATGGGCTCAATAACCCCCAGCAATCAAAAACCATCACGGACATGTGGCAGATTGGTACCGTGGTGCCCATGCATCTGGCGCCGGGCGAGCGCGGCTGGATGAACCAATATGGCGGACGTGACCAGTTTCTGGCCTGGATTCACGGCCAATGGCCCGGCAGTGTGCAGCTGACGGACGAGATGGCCTGCCACACGTTCGAGGCTAAATAGCTTGCAGTAAAATGGACAATATGGTCCCCTTCTTTCACTTAAGAGGGGGAATTCATGAAAAGGTTTTTGCTGTCAGCCATGCTGTTGATTGGCCTTGCCGCGCCGGTTCACGCCGCACCGGATTATATCGGCACCTATCATTCGACGCCGGAGGACGAAGCGGCAATCCGTGAGGTGATCGCGCGGTTTGACCGCGGTATCCGCGAAAAAGACGGCGAGCTCTTGAAGTCCACCTTCCTGCATGACGAGATACTCTTTATCTCGCCGCCCTATCAGGCGGTGATCGACGATGTGCGCGAAAGATACGACCCCGATTTCATGAAAGTGGGCCCGATGACGGAGGCGATGAATTTCGTCAATTTCATCACCACCACCGAAAGCACGGTCGCGGAAAACTTCTATAACATCGAGATCACGCAGGACCAGACCTACGCGCTTGTCACTTTCGACTATGAATTCGTTGTCGACGACAAGGTGACCAACTATGGCCTTGAGGTCTGGCAGTTGTTCAAGGTGGATGGCCGTTGGGGCATCGCCAGCGTCAACTGGTCTGTTACCATGCTGGAATAGCTACAAGGCAACCGTTTTGCCCTGCCAGTCGCCGCCATTGCGGCGGGCGATGACGAGGGCGTCCTCATTGCCTTCTGCTTGTGCGACCAGATCGCCTCCGGGCGCCCACACGCTGGACTTGCCCACGGGCGTATAAGGCCCGCTTTTGCTGGCATAGTTTGAAAAGGCCACCGGGATGCCGTGCTCGGTGGCGTAGCCGCGCAGCAAGGGTTCTTCGCGCGTCCAGGCATCGGCGTTAATCAGCGCCCCAACGGCATAGACATCCGCGCCCGCTGCCACCGTGCCCGCCGCATGGCAGGGTTTGGTGAGGTCCGCACAGATGGCGGCGCCAACGCGCGCGCCCTTGTGCGGCGTGACGCTATAGTCGGTGCCACTTTGGAAATAGATGGCTTCGCTGTCGTGGACATGGATTTTGGCGTAGGCCATGGGCGCATCACCGCCCAAAATCACCGCGCCCAGATACGGCTTGCCGCCCTTGATATAATCGGGCGCCTTCAGCGGCATGCCAAGATAGGCCAGCATCCCCGCCTCGCGCGCGAGCGCCTGCAGGGGCATGAAGCGGATATCTTCGGCGCTGGTCTGCAGGCTTGCTGCCAGATCCATTTCATAGCCAGTGACGCTAAGCTCCGGGAACACCAGAACGTCCACACCCTCCATCGCCGCCTGCTCCATCACCTGCCGGTGCAGGGCAAGGTTGGCGCTCACGTCACCCCGGATGCTGGTGATCTGTGCGGCTGCAAATGTGTTGGCCATGACGAATTCCCCTCAAACGTGCGCTTATCCTACTCGCCCGCGCCCGCTTTACAATCGACTTTTTCGGGCGTATAGCAAGGCCCACGGGCTCCAGCCGCCCGCCGCTCGCAGGCAGATGCCATGGTGAAGTGCTGGATTCATTGACATGAATTTCCATACGGCCTTTCAAGCCGATGGCAATGCGGGCATCCATCCCTGAACTGAGAGGCCAGACAAAGGAAATTTCCGTGTCGAAAGAACTCTCATCCGGCAACCCCTATCTCGCTGGACCACTGGGCGCCGTTTTCATCAAAACCGCGCTTCCGATCATTTTTGTCATGGGCATGAACGGGGCGGTGACCGTCATCGATGCCCTGTTCCTGGGGCTTTATGTGGGCCCGGAAGCCCTTGCGGCCGTGACGCTCATGTTCCCCATCTTCATGTTGCTTGTGGCCTTGTCCACGCTGGTGTCATCCGGCATGGCCAGCCAGGTTGCCCGCTTCATGGGCGGGACCAATCATGAACAGGCGCAAGCGGCGTTTGTTGGCGCCCATGGGCTTGCCTGGTTCATTTGTGCGTTGCTGATATCGGGCTTTGCGCTCTTCGGCGCAGATATGGCGCTGCTGTTTGCGGGCGGGTCTGCCGAGCTTGGCGATATGGGGCATCTCTATATGCGTATCCTGATCTTCTGGTCGCCGCTCATGTTTTCGCTCGCGCTCAACTCCGATGCCATGCGCTGCGAGGGGCATCTGGGGCTGATGGCTGGCGTCAGCCTGATGGTGTCGCTGTTGAACATAGTGTTCAATTATCTGCTGATTGCGCGTCTTGAGATGGGTGTGGCCGGGTCGGCTTATGGCACCATTCTGGCGCAGTGCGTGGCGCTTGCCTGCGTGCTGGCATACCGGACATGGGGCACCACTCAGTTGCGGCTGACGGCCTTCGGGCGGCACGCCTTCACCGGCTTCTGGCGGCCGACGCTTGCACTGGGTTTGCCGCCCAGCCTGAGTTTCCTCGGTGTATCGCTGATCTCGGCGGCCATCCTGACGGCCTTGCAGATGGTCGACAGCCCCACCTATGCTGATACGGTCACAGCCTACGGCATCATCACCCGTGTCAGCACTTTTGTGTTCCTGCCGCTTCTGGGGCTGTCGCACGCCATGCAGGCCGTGGTGGGCAACAATTTTGGCGCCCAGCTGTGGCAGCGGTCGAACCGGGGGCTTGGGCTTGGCATCGCGTCCGCCTTTGCCTATTGCCTTCTGATGCAGGCGGGGCTGACCTTCTTTGCGGGTCCGATTGGTCGCCTGTTCGTGGCAGACGCCGCGGTGATTGGTGAGATTGAGCGCATCATGCCGGTGATGGTGGCGCTGCTTGCCATTGGCGGGCCGCTGATGATGCTGTCGTCCTACTTTCAGGCCATCGGCAAAGCGGCCCAGGCCGCGATCCTGGGTCTGGTAAAGCCCTATCTGTTTGCCATTCCGCTGGTGTTCCTGATGCCTATCGGCTTTGGCGAACCGGGTATCTGGCTGGCGGGGCCGGTGGCGGAACTGTGCCTTCTGGCGCTGACCGCCGCGACGCTGGCTCACACCAGCCAGCGGCAGGGCCTGCGCTGGGGCCTGTTCCGGCAAGCCTAGAGACGTGGCGGCGCCTGCAAACCGGGGGCGCCGCCTTTACTTTACAATCCCGTGCGTCAGGCGTATAAGGCGCCCGAACAGATAACCCACAGCCAGGTGGAACGCTTGGCTCGCCCGAAACGCCCTGGACCGGCAGATAACCGGAAAAGGCAGGAGTTAACACGATGCAGATTACCCCGAACGGCCAAGAGCCGATCGTTTCCCCACGCATTCCAGCCGCTGAAGACAAGCTCAATATCCTCGGTCTCGACCGGGCTGAGCTTAAGGCCGCTATCGCTGAAATCGGCGTGCCTGAAAAGCAAGTGCGCATGCGCACCACGCAGGTGTGGCACTGGCTCTATCACCGCGGCGTCAGCTCGTTTGAAGATATGACCAATATCTCCAAGGACGTGCGCGCGAAGCTGGCGGAACATTTCATCATCACGCGGCCCGAGATTGTCGAAGCGCAATATTCAAACGACGGTACGCGCAAATATCTGATCCGCTTTGCCGACGGCAACGAGGCCGAAGCCGTTTATATCCCCGAGGAAGACCGGGGCACGCTGTGTGTGTCCAGCCAGGTTGGCTGCACGCTCAACTGCAAATTCTGCCACACCGGCACAATGAAGCTGGTGCGCAACCTGACGGCGGGCGAGATTGTGGCCCAGATGATGATTGCGCGCGACGATTTGGGCGAGTGGGAAAACCCGACCGAAGGCCGCCGCGTGACCAACATCGTGATGATGGGCATGGGCGAACCGCTCTATAATTTCGATAACGTCAAGAAGGCGCTTGAGATCATCATGGACGAGGAGGGCATCCAGCTTTCCCGCCGCCGGATCACGCTGTCCACCTCCGGCGTGGTGCCGCACATGGAACGCTGCGGCAAGGAAATCGGCGTGAACCTGGCCGTCAGCCTGCACGCGGTTCGGAATGACGTGCGCAGTGATATCATGCCGATCAACAAGAAGTACGGCCTTGATGAAGTCCTCAAGGCTTGCGCCAATTACCCAGGCGCCCACAATGCCCGCCGCATCACGTTCGAGTATGCCATGCTCAAGGGCGTGAACGATTCGGACGAAGACGCGCGCGAACTGGTGCGCCTGATCCGCAAATATAAGCTGCCGGCGAAAGTGAACCTGATCCCGTTCAACCCATGGCCGGGCACGGATTATGAGTGCAGTGACTGGGGCCAGATCCAGCGTTTCTCAGACATCGTCTATGAAGGCGGCATCTCTGCGCCGATCCGCACCCCGCGCGGGCGTGACATCATGGCGGCCTGCGGCCAGCTGAAGTCGGCATCAGAGAAGAAATCCAAGGCGCAGCTGGCGCGTGAGGCGGAAGCTGCCGCCGCCGCAACAGCTGCGGGCACCGAGCCGCACCACACCTCAACCGGCCTGACCTGACCGGCTGGACAGGGGGCTGCCGCGACCTGACGGCCCCCGAGGGCTAATGTCGGGCATGCCGATAGGCCGGTGGCTGAGGTAGGTGGGGTAGGCTATTTCCGGCTCCACCGCCATCATGGTGCCGCCGCGTTCCAGCCAACCGGCAATCCAGACAGGTATGTCGGCCGCGGGCATGGGCTTACCATATAGGTATCCCTGATGGTTGTGGCAGCCAAGGCTTGCCAGAAGGTCTGCGTGGTCTGTTGTTTCAACACCTTCCGCAACGCACGACAAAGACAGGCTGCGCGCCAGTTGAATGCCTGTTTCCAGAACCGCTCGCGACGGCTGGTGGGAAAGCGATGACCGGACATAGCTTTGGTCGAGCTTAAGCTCGGTGAAGGGGAAATATTGGAGCTGCTTGAGGGTGGAGTAGCCGGTGCCAAAATCGTCCACCGACAGGCCAAAGCCCTTGAGGCGCAACCGCGACATAACCTCCAGACATTCCGCGGCCTCTTCCATCAGTTTAGTTTCTGTGATTTCAAGCGTGATCGATGTTGGCCGGACGCCATTTTCCGCCACCAGCCATGCCAGCCGGTCAGGCAGGTTGGTATCTGTCATGCTGTCTGCCGATAGGTTGACCGAGACAGGCATGGGCCATCCCAATGTTTGCCAGGCCGCGATATCCTTGATGGCGTGATTGAGCATCACCTGCGTCAGTGAGGTCATTAACCCCAGCTCCTCCACCATTGGCAGGAAGGCCCCAGGCTCCAGAATTAGACCCTCGGCAGTGCGCCAGCGGGCCAGACATTCGAAACCGACAATAGCGGAATCCTGGTGGTGGATTTTGGGTTGGTAGAAGGCGACGAGAGAACCGTTGGTGATGCCTTGTTCAATGATGCTGTGCGACAGCGGTTCCATGGTTGGCCCCTGGCGCGGATCGCCCAGCAGCTCGATCATGCTGGGCTTGTCGCAACGACCGTTCAGGAGGTCCAGCATGTCTTCCGCAATGATCGGCTTCTCAAGGGCACCGATTACATTGAAGTTCAATGTTCGGGCCAGTCGGTCGGCGGAGTTGAGAATGGAATGCCCTTGGCTGGAAACCAGCAGAAGGTCTGCCGCGCCACCCGAATCCGCCATATGGTGCAGCAGTTGAAAGCCATCAAGTTCGGGAAGGTCCAGGTCTGTGACAAGCAAGCTGCAGGGCGCTTTGGCCATCAGGTCTATGGCTTTGCGACCACTGCCGGCTTCAAGCGTCTCAAAACCGGCCGTGCGGCAGATGAGGGTCAGTAATTGGCGTTGAAAGCTACAGCCGTCGACAACCAAAGCCCGAGGCCTCGCATCCTCTTGGGTGGCCTTTTGGCGCATATATACTCCCGTTCATTTGTGCGGAAGCGGGCGATCCTCCCAAGGATCATTTTGACCTGATGGTACACGTATTGGCTTTATTATTAAAGCTTTTACCTGTAATTACCTGCTGTTTCATGGAATTAGTATGGTCAAAGGCCGATTTTAAGCCGCATTACTTCGCCATTAGTGTCCCTTTTGGGGCTTGGGCCTGAAAGAGCAGGGCGAGTCGCACCCTGACAGGCTATATCCCTGTGCTTCATCAGATAAGGCTAGGCTGTCAGGGCGCCCGGTTGGAGCGCCCTTTTCTTATGATTCTGCTACCGCCTCGGCTGCCTTGATGAAATCCCAGACTTCTTTCGAGAAGGGCGACACCGGACCGTCCTTTGGCCAGTTGTCCATATCGTCATACATGCGCGCGGCGCTGCGCATCAGGCTTGGGTCGACATCATAGATCACCTGGGTCATGGCGTTCCATTCCTTGACGATTGCCTGCGCTTCCGGGGCAGCCGGGTCGGTGCCGACCAACGCCTCGGTGCGGGCAATCAGCGTCGGCCAGTTCCGTTCGCATGCCTTTTGGACATCTTCCGGCACGGCCTCCTTGGCCGCCTTCCAGCGCTCCTGCTCTTCAGCCGTATAATAGGTGTCCCACACCTTCTGCCATTTTTCCTCACTCATCGCGGATTCTCCTTGTTTGATGATGCTGCAGAGTGTGGAAAGGTCGACCGTCTGGCCCTCGCGGACCGCCCGCAACGCGCTGGTGACTGTCTCCAGCATTGCGTCGGTTTCCGCCAGCCTGGCCTGCAGCAGCTCCTGCTGCATGCCAAGAAGACGCGCTGCATCAACGGTTTGTTCGGCCATCATGGTTTTTATCTGGGCAAGGGAAAAACCCGCCTGCTTGAGCATCTGGATCTGCTGAAGCCTGAGAATGTCCCGTGTGCCATAAACCCGCTGTCCTGACTCGGTCCTGAGGGGTGCCAACAGGCCCTGCGATTCATAATAGCGCAGCGCCCGCACCGTGATGCCGGACCGTTTGGCGAGTTCACCGATTGAATAGGCTGTCATTGCCGGTCTCCTTTCCACGGATACGAGCGCTAAAGGGTGACGTAGCGTCAGGGGCAAGGGCTTTTTTTACCCGTAATGCGATTTTTTCGCCAGCGGCGCAGAAGGGCCGATCAGGCCAGCGGGTCTGTTCCTGTCCGAAGCCAGCCGGTAATGCTGTAGCGCGCCCGGCGCGAGAAGGTGGATACCTGGCTCACTGCATGCGGTTTGGGGATCGAGAAGATGTTGAGCGCGTTGAAGCTGGGCGTGAAGCCGCCTTCCACATGCTTTTTCTTGTCGAAAAACTGCAGGAGGCCGCCCCAGTCCGGTTGCCATTCGGGTGTCATGTTCAGAACGAACGCGGCGCGGCGGTCCTTGCCGTAGACATTGTCGTCATGGATGGTCAGGAAGTCGCCGGGCGAGAATTTTGTCAGCTGGGCATCGGCGAAAGTGATGTCCGCGTGGCCCGTGACGGTGCGCACGAATTCGATAAACGGCTTGCTGTTGAGAAACTCGAACAGCGCATCGAACGGCTTGGCGCACGCGCCGGCGTGATAGGCGTCGTAAATCGGGTAATTGTCGTAGATATATTGGAAGCCCTTCTGGGCCCCGGCATAGGCCGCCATGCGCAGGTCATGAAGCTGCTGGTCGGTCATGGCCTTTCGCTGGTCGGGGAAGATATCATAGAGCTTGTCACCCTGATTGAGGTGCAGCACCCACTCCTTGAAGTCGGCGATGGCCTTGAAAAGGTCCGCCGCTGACTGGTCCGCCAGCAAGCCCGGAATATGGATACGGCCGGCCTGCTTGTAGGCTGCGGCCAGTTCCCGCGCTTTCAGTGTGTTCGACAGTTCAAGATTGAATGAGGACATCCGCGCATTTCCCAATCAGGCCCGTTTCAGACTTAATGCCTCATAGCCTGAATTGGGGAGGTGGTCAAAGCCCGAGAGGCGAATGGCAGGACGGCAAAGGGTCGCACCCCTACCGCCTGCCAAAGAGCGCCAGGATGCTGTTGGGCGCCTGGTTGGCGATATTGAGCGCCAGGATACCCAGCTGTTCCTTCACCTGCGCGGCCTGCAGGTCGGCGGCCGTGCGGGCCAGATCGGCGTCCACCATGCGGCCGATGCCGCGCTCCACCACGTCATGCAGTTTGCTGGCAAACTCGTGCTGGATCTCGAGCCGACGCGACGCCGTGCCGAAATGTCCCATGGCACGGTTGACGTTATCAATGGAGTTATTGATTTCCTCCATCGAATATTCCTGGTCGTCCGTGAGGGTGATGAGCGCGCCACCGAACGACAGGTCCTGATGGTTGAAATCAAGTGTCTCTGTACCGTCGGAATTGGCGAGGGCGCTGATGATATCATTGCCGCTGTCGATCAGGTTGGTGCCGTTAAAGTCAGCACTGGAGATCATCAGCTTGATCTGTTCGCGGTAGGCGTCCAGGTCGCGGGTATAGGCTTCCGCTGCCGCATCATCATTATTCTTCTGCGCGCTCAGGAGCGACGCCATCTTGCCTTTCATCTCAATCAGGATGTTGGAGATGCTTTCGGTTGCCACAAGGGCCACGTCAACGGCGACGGTCGCCCGGTTGATGCTGTCAAGCGACGCGCGAATGCCCGCCAGATCGCCGCGCATGCGCTGGGCAATGGTATAGATGGCGGCGTCATCCTTGACGGACGCGACCTTGTATCCTGTTGCAATTCGTTCCTGAAGGGTCTCGAGCCACTTGTGGTTGGCTTCAAGGTTACGCAGCGCAGAAAGCGCGCCAGCGTTCGTGTTGACGCTCAGCATTGCCAGTTTCTCCAGCATTCGGTCCGCCTTTTTGGCAGACCACCCGTAAGGGCACCCATCAACAGAATACACGAAAGAGATGGTTACAGCAATCTGCAGAATCTTTAGTTTCGGTTGACAAAAACTGCAGAATCTGCTGTTTACGCCTGCGCGATTCGATAGATTTTCTGCATTCCCAAAAGAGAAAGCATGAACGTCGAACGATTGACCTGGGGGCGGTTGCCCCCGCATACTCGCGCTGACACTTTTTATCTTTGGAGTTTTTTGAATGTCGGACAAGATCAACAAGGTGGTACTGGCCTACTCAGGTGGCCTTGATACCTCGATCATCCTCAAGTGGCTACAGGTGACCTACGACTGTGAAGTGGTAACCTTCACGGCTGACCTGGGTCAGGGCGAAGAGCTTGAGCCGGCACGACGAAAAGCCGAGATGCTGGGCATCAAGGACATCTTCATTGAAGACCTGCGCGAAGAATTTGTGAAAGACTATGTCTTCCCCATGTTCCGCGCCAACACGGTCTATGAAGGCATGTATCTGCTGGGCACATCGATCGCCCGGCCGCTGATTTCCAAGCGCCAGATCGAAATCGCCAAGGAAGTTGGTGCTGACGCGGTGTGCCACGGCGCCACCGGCAAGGGCAACGACCAGGTGCGGTTCGAGCTGGGCTATTATGCCCTCAACCCGGACATCAAGGTGATTGCGCCCTGGCGGGAATGGGACCTGCACAGCCGGACGGCGCTGATCAAATTTGCCGAAGAGCACCAGATTCCGGTGCCCAAGGACAAGCGCGGCGAAAGCCCGTTCAGCGTGGACGCGAACCTCCTTCACACCTCATCTGAGGGCAAGGCGCTCGAGAACCCGTGGGACGCAGCAGAAGAATATGTCTACAGCCGCACGGACGATCCGCTGACGGCCCCGAATGAGCCCGAATATATCGAGGTCGAGTTCGAAAAGGGCGACGCGGTGGGCATCAACGGTGTGGCCATGAGCCCCGCGACACTGCTGGAGCAGCTGAACGAATACGGCAAGAAGCACGGCATTGGCCGCTTGGACCTGCTGGAGAACCGCTTTGTCGGCATGAAGTCCCGCGGCATCTATGAGACGCCCGGCGGCACCATTCTTCTTGCGGCCCACCGCGGTATCGAGCAGATCACGCTCGACCGGGGTGCGATGCACCTCAAGGATGAGATCATGCCTAAATATGCCGAGTGCATCTATAACGGCTTCTGGTTCAGCCCTGAGCGCGAGATGATGCAGGCGCTGATCGACAAGAGCCAGGAGTTCGTGGCGGGCACCGTGCGGCTGATGCTCTATAAGGGCGGTGTGCATGTGGTGGGCCGCAAGAGCCCCTACAGCCTCTATTCCATGGAGCATGTGACGTTCGAGGAAGACAGCGTCTATGACCAGCGCGACGCCGAAGGCTTTATCAAGCTAAACGCGCTGCGGCTGCAGCTTCTGAAACGCCGCGGCAAGGTCACCGAACCGCCCGCCTACGACTAAGCCGATCCTCCTGCGTATGGCAGGGTTGCAGAACCGGGTCTTGACGGATGTCGAGGTCCGGTTTTTCATGATGCGAGTTGAAAGGCTGCCGCTTCGGATCACTTTCAATCAGAAGATCGGAGGGACCCGCGTGGCTGAAATCTTCACCATCATTGCGCCAGTGTTCATCATCATGATGCTTGGCTATGGGCTTGGGAAAACCCGGCTGTTCCCCGATGGCTCCGCCCCCATCCTGATCAGCTTTGTCTGGTATGTGGCGATCCCGGCGCTCCTTTTTCGCTCGCTCGCGCCCAATGAGCTGCCGGACGCGTCAGAACTACTGTTTGTTCTGGCCTATTATGGGTCACTTTATGTGGTCTATGCGCTTGCCATGCTGTCAACCAGGCTGCTGTTTGGGCTGTCCACGGCAGAGCAGGCCACATTCGCTTTCGTCACCTGCTTCGGTAACGCTGGCTTTATCGGCATCCCGATTGTTGAAGGCGTGTATGGCGAGGAAGGCGTGCGGCTTCTCCTGATGCTGGTCAGCTTCCATTCGCTGACGCTTCTGCCGGTGACCACCGTGATTGTGGAACGCGCCGCAGATGCCACGGAAGGGCCGGGGATACTGTCGCGCACCTTCGCAAGCGTGCGCCAGAACCCGATTATCATCGCGCTTCTTGTCGGCCTTGGCTGGTCGGCCTTAAGCCTGCCTTACCCGCATTGGCTCGATAAGGTGCTGGAGCTGCCGGCGGTGGCGGCGGCACCGGTAGGGCTGTTCTCGGTCGGCCTGTCGCTCGCCAGTGTCCGGATTGCCGGCAACATCACCCACGCCATGGTGGCTGTGTCGCTCAAGCTGATGATCCTGCCGCTGACGGTGTTTTTAGTGGCGCACTTCCTCATGGGCCTGCCGGACGTCTGGGTGGGTGTGGCAACATTGATGGCAGCGCTGCCCAGCGGTATGATCGCCTACAGTTTTGCCAGCCAGTATGGTATCGGTGCGCGTAGGGCAGCCACAGCGGTGCTGATTTCCACCGGGTTATCAGCCGCCACGCTGTCTGTTGTATTGTTTGGTCTGAAGGCAGGAGGGCTCTCATGAAAATGATCTGGCAGGTCTATTTGTCGGGCGAAATCCACTCAGACTGGCGCGATGAGATCGCGGCGGCAGTCAAGGACGCCGAGCTGCCGGTTGAGCTGATGGCCCCGAATACGAATCACGGCGACTCGGACGACTGCGGCGCGGTGATTATGGGCGAGCCCGGCAATGATTTCTGGCGCGACCATATGGGCGCCAAGGTCAATGCCATCCGCACCCGCACCATGATCGAGAATGCCGATATCGTCGTGGTGCGTTTCGGCGAAAAATATCGCCAGTGGAATGCGGCCTTTGACGCAGGCTATGCGGCGGCCTTGGGCAAAAGCCTGATCGTGCAGCATCCACCTGAGTTCACCCATGCGCTCAAGGAAGTCGACGGCGCGGCCATGGCGACATGCGAGACTGTCGACCAAGTGATCGAAATCCTGCGCTACGTTACCACCGGTGTTTTGAACCGTTAGGACCATGATGAAACTCTATTATTCAAAAACCTCGCCCTACGCCCGCAAGGTGCTGCTGCTCGCCAAGGCGCTGGGCTTCGGTGACCGGCTTGAGGTGGAGGCCGCGAACCCGCTGGCGAACGAGGACGCGCTGCTGGCCGCCAATCCGCTCAACAAGGTACCAGCGCTGGTGCTCGACGATGGTCGGTGCGTGTTCGACAGCCCGGTGATCATGGAATTCCTTCTGGATATGGCCGGGCGCCCCCGCGCGGGTGACGAGTATTTCGAAGACCTGCAGATCCAGGCGCTGACTGATGGCATTCTGGATGCCGCGCTTTCGCTGGTGATGGAAAGTCGGCGCGAGGACGCTGAGAAGTCTGTCTATTGGCAGGAACGCTGGCACGGCGCCATCAAGCGCGCGCTTGTTGTGCTCGAGCGCGATTGGCTGGATAAGCTCCACGCCTGGAATAGCGCCACCATCGCCACCGTGTGCATGCTGGATTATCTGCTGTTCCGCTTGCCAGAAATAAGCTGGCGCGAGGCGCACCCCGCGCTCGCCGCCTGGTTCGATGAGGTGAGCCAGAACCCGGACTTCATCGCCTCCAATCCGCGCGACTAGGAACCGGTTTTGGTCAGCAGGAAATGCATCGGCTGGCCAACCACGTCGATCCGCACGATGCGCTGCGGCCGCGTCTTGCTGACATAGGCGATATTTTCGGGCGTCCCCCCTTTGATGGCGACCTGCCAGCTGTCAAAGGTGCCTGCCGGGGTTTCGACCATCTGCTCACCCGTTACCTCAAGCGTCACCTGCTCGGTGCGGTTTGCCATGCTGTTGAACCAGGGAAGCGTAACCTTGAAATCCGGCCCAAGCGGCAGGGCCGCGACAAGGCCGATCACTGCAAGGCGCAGGGGTGCCACTTGACTGGCGTCGTCTGCGATCGGGCGCGCCTGTTGCTGGCCGTCGCGCGTGGTAACCAGTTGGCCGGTTGCCTGCCCGTTCTGCCAGGCCGCATCAATATCCATGCGATTGGCCCCGATGGTGAAATCGATCGACAGCATCTCAGGAAGAAGGCTGTCGCGGTCGATCAATGCTTCGGCGGTTTCAAGGATGTTGGGCTGCATTTCCGACCTGTCGTGAATGCGGTAGTGCCCGTTCTTGACCTCCCAGCCGTAGGTCATGGACCCGGCTTCGGAACCGTCCCGCATCAGGGTCATGGTGAAGGTGTCCAGGTTGGCACGGGTCAGGTCGAACGCGCTGCGCCAGGCGGGGCGGTCATCGGCATGCAGAAGGCTGGTGGTCAGGATGACACCCATCGTGCTCGCGATTATCTTGGCGGTCTTCATCAGATATCTTTCGGTCGGCAGCACCCAGAGTGCGGGAACAGTAGATCAGCGACCGCCCTAAGCAAAGGCGGAAAATGGTTTAGCAAAAAGGCCACCCGGGGTACCGGATGGCCTGATCTCATTTCTTTGGCAAAATAGGCTCTAGTCACCAGCGCGCTGGGCGTCGCGGGTGGCCTTGAATTCGGTGCCTTCGCGCCAGTTCGGCCAGACGTCGCTGTCGATCAGGCTGCGGCCGGTGGTGTAGTAAAGCCGCAGGTCCTCAACGGCACCGGTCAGGTCCCAGTCGTCGCGGTATTCGTCAGACGGGGAGTGATAGTGCTTCTCGATATATTCGGCGACGATCGCTTCCACGTAGGCCCGGCCCTTTTCGCGGTGGTCATAGCCCGAGTTGGGGTAGAGCATCGGCACGCCTTTTTTCGACAGCTCGAAATGGTCAGAGCGGTAGAAATAGCCCTTCTCGGGCTCCTGGTCGGCCACCAGAATGCGGTCCTGTGCCTGGGCGGCTGCCTTCAGGGCGTCATCCAGTTCGGAATTGCCGAGGCCCACGACCGTCACGTCCCGAGTGGGGCCATAGAAATTCAGGCCGTCCATATTGATGCCGCCCACGGTGTCCTTCAGCGGGAACAGCGGATGTTCGGCATAATAGGCAGAGCCCAGAAGGCCCTGTTCTTCGGCCGTCACGGCCAGGAACAGCACAGACCGCTTCGGCTTGGGGCCAGAGGCATATTTGCGCGCCAGTTCAATCAGGCCGCCGGTGCCGGTCGCGTTATCGAGCGCGCCATTATAGATGCCGTCGCCCTCAACGGTCGGGTCGGTGCCGATATGGTCCCAGTGCGCCATATAGACGAACACTTCGTCGGGGCGCTCGCTGCCTTCCACAAAGCCCGCCACATTGCGGCTGTCCATGTGCGCGACGTCGGACCGGAAATGGGTAGAGAACTCAAGGTTCATCGGCACAGCCTTGAAGCCAGGTGTCTTGGCCGCGTCATACATGGCCTGGAGGTCAAGGCCCGCCATGGTGAACAGTTCACCGGCTTTTTCCTTGGTGATCCAGGCTTCGGCTTCTGAAAAACCTGTGCCCTTGTCTTCGCGCACCAGGCCGAACTGGGGGCCGGTCCAACTGCTGTCCACTGTCATCCAGCCGTAAGCGGCAGGTTTGGTGTCGTGGATGATGATGGCGGCGGCGGCACCCTGGCGGGCGGCTTCGTCGAACTTATAGTCCCAGCGGCCATAGTAGGTCATGGTGTTGCCGGCGAACAGGTCATCGTCCTGCGTGGCATAGCCCGGATCATTCACGAGCATCACCACGGTTTTGCCCTTCACGTCCACGCCGTCATAGTCGTTCCAGCCGCGCTCGGGCGCGTTGATGCCGTAACCCACGAACACCATGTCGCTTTCGTGCACTTCGCTGTCGGACTGCTCGCGCCGGGTCCAGACAACATGGTCGGCACGGTAGGCCAGCTTCAGCTCACCGCCTTCGCCCTTGATGGTCATCTCGGGCGCGTCTTTGGTCTCGATCGACACCAGCGGCACGGCCTGGGTGTAGCTGTCACCGTTCGCCGGCTTGAGGCCCGCATCCCGGAAGGCCTTTTCAAGGTAGGCGACTGTCAGGTCCTCGCCCGGTGTGCCGGGCGCACGGCCGCCGAATTCATCGGATGCCAGCGTGGTAACATGGCCCTTCAGAGCCTCTGTATTCATGGTGTAGCTGGTGGCTGTCTCGTCCGGCTTCTGGCTGTCGCCACAGGCCGCGAGCGAGAGCAACAGCGCCCCGGTCAATGCAAAATTCTTCATGGAAAACTCCCCGCTTAAGGTTCGAAGCGGAGAGTGGCGGGTCGCAGCCCTGCTGTCAATGCGACTTCTTGCTTATGCAATGAAGGTGTTTTTGATGCCGTCGAGGATAAACTGGCACGACAGGGCGGCCAGGATAACGCCCAGAAGCCGGGTCAGCACGGCATTCACGGTGGGGCCAAGCCAGTCCATCACCTTGGAGGCGGCGAAGAAGATAACAAGCGTGATCAGCATGACAACCGCCAGCGCCGCCAGGATCGCGCCCTGGGCCTCAAGGTCGCCTTCATAGTTGGACATGGTCAGCATGATGGTGGCGATGGCGCCGGGCCCCGCAAGCAGGGGGATGGCCACGGGAAAGACCGAAATATCCTCGAAATATTCGTCGAACTTTTCGGCCGATTCCTGCTTCCGCTCCGTGCGTTTCTCGAACACCATTTCAAGCGCGATGATCAGCAGCATTAGCCCGCCTGCGACCCTGAGGCCATCCATGGAAATGCCAAGGGCATTCAGGAACGGCTTTCCGACAAGCGCGAAAAACACCAGGATCAATGTGCCCACGATTGTGCCTTTGACGGCCATGGTGCGCTTGTGGCTGGTGTCTGCGCCCTGGGTCAGGCCGGCGAAAACCGGTGCGATGCCGATCGGGTCTACAATCACGAACAGGCCGATAAAGGCGGCGATAAAGGCTTCATACATGACGCATGCTCCTGCATTCAGTCGCGGTTATCAGCCTGTTGAATTTGAGGTCCTAAAGGCTGCCAGTCTTATAGCGTGTCAGGATCAATATTGTTCTGACGACAGGTCGCTGTCACGGTATTTTTGAGCAAGCAGGCAATTGTCATGGGGCCGACGCCGCCCGGAACCGGCGTGATGGCACCGGCACGCTCGGCCGCTGCACCGAATTCCACGTCGCCCACAAGGCGGCTTTTTCCTTCGCCGCGCTCGGGTGCGTCGATGCGGTTGATGCCCACGTCAATGACGGTCGCGCCTTCCTTGATCCAGTCGCCCTTGACCATCTCTGCCCGGCCAACGGCGGCCACGACAATATCGGCTTCAGCCACTTCGCCCGCCAGGTCCTTCGTGCGGCTATGGGCGATGGTGACGGTGCAGTTGGCATCCAGCAGAAGTTGCGCCATCGGCTTGCCGACAATATTCGACCGGCCCACAACGATGGCTTTCTTGCCGCTCATGTCGCCGAGTGTGTCCTGCAGCATCAGCAGGCAGCCAAGCGGGGTGCAGGGTACCATGCCCTTGCCGCCGGTGGCCAGAAGGCCAGAGTTGATCACATGGAAGCCGTCCACATCCTTTTCAGGGTTGATGGCGTCGATCACGGCGGCTTCGTTGATATGCTTTGGCAGCGGCAGCTGCACCAGAATGCCGTTCACAGCAGGGTCGGCGTTCAGCTCATTGACCTTGGCAAGCAAGGTTTCCTCGCTGGTGTCGGCCGGCATTTCAAAGTGGAAGCTGTTCATGCCAGTTTCGCCGGTCTGCTTCACCTTGTTGCGGACATAAACCTGGCTTGCAGGGTCTTCGCCCACAATCACCACGGCGAGGCCGGGCGTGATGCCGTGAGCGGTTTTAAGGGCGGTAACATCCTTGGCGACGCCTTCGCGCACTTTGGCTGAAAAGGCTTTACCATCGATAAGTTTGGCGGTGGGCATGGGTGTCTCCGTGCGGTGGTCGCGATCACTGTTGCCTAACCCATCAGGCCCAGCTCGCGAAGCTTTGCGTCGAGCGCATCAAATAGTTCGTCCGGCACGCCCTCAAAGAGAATCGTCTTATTCCGGTTCTGGTCCCCCGCTATAAGGCGAATGGCCGATTTGGGCAACCTGAGTTTTTTGGAAAGAAGCTTGATGAGCGCGGCATTCGCCTTGCCGTTTTCGGGGATGGCGGTAACGGTTGCGCGCAGGCGTGGCTGGCCCTCGGCGTCTCTGTCGATGCGGTCAAGCTTGTCGGCGGCGGCCTTCGGTGTCAGGCGGATGTGCAGCCTGACGCCTTCAGCCACCCGGATAAGCAGCCTATCCGACATTATAGAGGATGTTGATAATCAGCCGCTGGAGGAACATGATCAGCAGAAACAGGACGATGGGCGATATATCCATGCCACCCATGGTGGGGATAAAGCGCCGGATCGGCTTGAGGGCCGGTTCGGTGACAGCATGCAGGAATCGCCCGACGGTCTGGACAAACGGCTGGTAGGCATTGACGACGCCGAAATGGATCAGCCACCCCAGAATGATGCTGATGATCAACATCCATTTGAAGATGTCGAGCGCGACATAGGAAACTTGCAGCAGTGCATCAATGACGACCATTTTCGATCCTTTTTCCTGTTAACCGATCCTTATCAGGCCTTGGGGTAAACTGTCACAGTTATTGCAAGACATGTAATGTGAGTAGCCGCGAAATGCAATTGAGCGGCAAAAAATACCCTGGGGTTCCGAGTCGAATGGCTCAAAATGATACGCCCCTGGGTAAGAATTGCCTATGGGGCAAAAAATGCCCACCTGGCAGTGGCAGAAAGCTGGTAAGATAGCGCATGGCGTTTTTTGGTGGCACAAGCTTTAGCGGTCTTTTTGGACCCACGCAGCAGCAGACGTTCCGACCACAGATTGTCGGGATTGATACGTCGCTTATTGCCATGTCTGTCGACGCCAAAATGGCACAGCGTTCGCTGTCGACCCTGACCGCTGAGCAGCGTGCCGCCTTTTCCTTGAGTGGCCGCGGCGATGCTGTGATCCCGCCGTGGCAAGTGCCGGAAGAATCCAAAACCCTCAGCCAGCAAATCCGCGAAGTCCGCGAGCTGACCAAATTCATCGACCTGAAGGCAGATGATCTGGACGCCGTGGGCGACTCCGACAAGAAGGCCACATTTGCGCTCTATAAGGCGCTCAATAACTTGCGTATCCTGGCGGAATATGCATCTCAGGACAGCACATCGGCTTCCTCTCTGTCGCGCCTCAATGATCAATTCCAGGCGGGCCTTGATGAAGTCCGTGACTTCCTGTCCACGGCTGACCTTGAAAAGCTCGACCTTTTCCTGGGCGATAAGGAATACAAGACCGAGGCGACGACCCGCCTGGGCAAAAACAGCTCGGAATCGAACGGCAGCCTGATCACCACCGATCCCAACGCGGCGATCGACGGCCTGGTGGGGGATGAGGTCTTCACGATTTCCGTCACAAAGAGCGGCGAAACAGATGATATCCAGGTTGACCTGTCGGGGGTTTCCGGCACGCTGTCACTGAATAACATCAAGGATTATATCAACACGCAGATTGAGGCGCTGACCATTCTTGATGGCAACGGCGACCCGACGCCGAAGCATTTAACGCGCTTTGATGTGCGCCGCGACGGCGATAGCGGCAAATACAGCCTGCAGATTGATGGTACCATCACGGAAGAGGTCACATTGTCCGCTGCCGTGACCACACCAACGCTTTATGTGGCGTCTGCCGTTTCGCAGCTGGATGACGATTTTGCCGTGACCAGCCGGATCACTGAGATCAATGGCCTTGACGGCACGTTGGCGATTGATGATGTGACCTCCTTCTCGGGCATCGATTATGAAGCCAGTGCGGTGAAGGAGCAGGTGGCCGAGCAGGAAGACGACGATCTGGATCCTAAAATCGCCGGCCTGCGCGATAAGCTTCTGGCGGAAGCCAAAGAAGACGTTACGGGTACGTCCGACGATGAAGAAGTAGATGACACCGACAATGAACTCTCCATCACCAACGTGAACAGCGACTATCAGGTCAATGCCGACACCACGGCAAGCCGGGTTGCGGTGGACAGCGAAGGTGGCATCTATGTGGTTGGTACGTCTGAAGGCAGCTTCGGGCATCAGTTGAATACGGCGTCTGGCGAAGATGTGTTCCTGACCAAATTCGACACAGAAGGCAATGTGGTCTTCTCCCGCCTGCTGGGCGTGGCCGGTGACGCCGATGCCTACGGCATCACGGTTGACAGTGAAGACAATGTCATTGTGGTGGGCAAGACCGACAGCGAGCTGTCCACCAGCGATGTGATCGACAGCACAGACGCCTTTGTCACCAAAATCAGCAAGCGCGGCGATGAAGTGTTCCGTTACCAGTTGGATACCTTTGGCGAATCCGCGGCCTATAGTGTGGCGGTTGACAGCAACAACGACATTTATGTGGGCGGCTATACCAAGTCTGCCATCAGCTCCACCTCCGGATTTACCGGCGGACAGGATGCCTTGATCCTGAAGCTGTCCGGCAGCGACGGTAGCCTGCAGGACTCGAGCGTCTTTGGCACCAGCGGCAATGACGTGATCAAAGGCATTGCCATTGACGGAAATGATGACATTGTCGTGGCGGTGGAAGAGGGCGGTGACGCCGTCGTATACCGGCTGGATGCCACTGACCTCAGCGACACGACCAATTTCCTGAATATGGGCAGCTTGGGTGCCGGTGGCTCGATCCAGGGTATCGCCATCGATAACACCAATAGCGATGTTTACATCGCGGGCGTGACCACCAATTCAGCCCTTGATGCCAGCGGCACTGCCACCGTTGTGGGGACCGCGGAAGGTGGCTTTGAAGGATTTGTCAGCGCGCTCAGCCTGAACGGCAAGTCCAACCTGAAGGCTGAAAGCACCACGTACCTGTCAACCAGCGGCACCGACCGCATCAATGATGTGGTAGTGGTTGATCAGGTTGTCTATGTGGCGGGCTCCACGGCTGGGACGCTGTCGGGTGAGACGGCGCGGGGCTCTGTTGACGCCTTTGTGGCGCGGGTCGACGGCAAGACGGGGGCCCTTGAAGACATGGAGCAATATGGCGAAGGTCTGTCCAAATCCGCAGTTGGCGGCCTGGCCTTTACCACGCAGGGCAACTCTGTGCTTGAAACCCTGGGCCTGCCAACCGGCACGGTTAATATTGACGAGACACTGGATATCCAGACACAAACGTCTGCCAAGGAAGGCGATTTCTTCTATATCTCCGTTGATGGCGGTACCAAGAAGAAGATCACCCTGAGCGACGGCGATACCTTTGATGACCTCAAGCGTAAATTGCGCATCGCCGGCTTCGGCAAGATCGATGTGGATGTTTCCAGCACGTCAGAAGGCGACAAGCTCACGATCTCGACGCTGGATGACGGTGTATCGATTGACCTTCTGCCGGGTACCGGCGACCGTGACCTTTTGGAGCGTATCGGCCTTGAGCCTGGCAAATTGCTGCCAAAGAACGAGGTTTTTGGCCTGGGTGACGACGAAGAAGAAGACGGCACCGACCCAGATAATCTGGGTGGTGCGTTCGGGCTCGGCCTCAAGGGCGAGCTGCATATCAAGGACAAGGCGACAGCCAAATATGTGCTGAGCTTGTTTGATGGCGCGATAAGCTCAGTGCAGCGCGCTTTCCGGTCGCTCGAATATAACCCGTTGAAGGCCTTGATCAAAGAAGGTCGGTCAACCCAGGGCACGGTGCCAGCGCACCTGCAGGCCCAGCTTGCCAACTTCCAGACGGGTCTCGCACGCTTGCAGTCCGGCGCGTCCTCACCTTCGCTCAGCCTGTTTGTCTGACGCTTTTTCCAATCCGGTTTAGTCAACTGCCTTAACCAACGGCCTTTGGGCCTTGGGTCTGCATGTCTGTATGTGCGGGAGTTTTCAAGGGTTCACATGGAGCGGCTGGATAATAAAAAAGCCACACGATTGGTGCGGCTCTGGCTGGTCTTTTGGCAGGTACCTCTCTCGGCGGGGTAGGCGGGAACAGGTGCACGATTGGGGGTCGAGTAAATAAATTTACCTATTCCCGCACCCCTGCTCGAGAGGTACTTCTATACAATACAAGCTCCGTGCCATTTTTTAGACGACTTTTTATTTTCTTTATTTTCAATGGTTTATGTAATTTTCCATTGATGAGGCTCTGTTTTTCATGAAAAGATAATTGCAAAAAGCAACATATATTGTCTTGTTTTGCAATTATGTCGCAAATAGCAACAACAGAAAGTCGCTGAAGTGTGATTGTCATTCAGCCATTATTCACACACTATGGCTTAGAAGGATCAAGCCCGACGAGACAAGGCCTGTTGAATGGGCCCTGACGTCGCCCTGACATGCAAGGACAGAAGCAGTATGCGCCTTTCGGTTATTTTTTCGATCATGATGGTTCTCCTTTCTGGATTTGGGGCGCAGGATGTGCGCGCCCAGGACGGAGAGGGCGAAGAGATTCAGGACGTCGGCAAGCCCAGGATCGAGATGAAGCCCTTCAATATGGCGCTTCTGGAGCGTGGGCGCGTTCGAGGCCAGGTAACCATGCATCTCGTGTTGGTTATTGAACAGAAGGGCGGGCATGAATTTGTCCGCACCCGCCTGCCGCAGCTCAGGGCCGATTTCAACAGCGCGCTGACAGTGCTTGCGCGTCAGCGCTTCAGTGTTTCCCGCCCGATCGACCCCGATATTGTCAAGGCCTACCTGACGCCCTATGCCGACCAGCGCCTGGGGTCTGGTGTCGTGTCTGTCTATGTCAAGCAGGCGTTGATCGAACCAAGCTGACGCCATACCGGCATCAGGATGCCTGATTTATGGGCTGTGGTGAAAAAGTAACACCTCTCCAAATCCCATGAATTAATGAAGCGAATTACTTGACCCCTCTGGCAATCGTCCTATCCCATATAAGTGGGAAGGACTAATGAAGTTGTATTAAACATCACGGAGGGGAAACATGCGCCAGAACCGCTTGTTTAAAACGACCGCGCTAACAGCCGGTTGTCTTGCTTTCCTAGCCTCGGGCTCAGTTATGGCCCAGGATGGAAGCGACGAAGAATTTACCATTGAAGAAGTTGTAGTTACCGGTACTTACCTTAAAGGGAAATCCCAGTTCACCAGCCCATCGCCGCTTGCAGTGATCGGCGCAGACAACCTGAATCAGATCGGCGCCAGCAACGTGGCAGACCTGGTCCAGACGCTGACCATCAACAACGGTGCTCAGAATAACCCGGACGCCTTCACCCAGAACGGCACCACGGGGACTTCCAACTTTAACCTGCGCGGCCTTGGTGTGGCTTCCACGCTGGTGCTTCTGAACGGTCGCCGTCAGGTGGTTGCAGGTACAGTTACGAACGACGGTATTGCCTTTGTTGATACCAGTTCTCTTGTGCCGCAGATTGCTGTTCGGCGGATTGAGATCGTGAAAGACGGCGCTGCCGCCATTTACGGTACAGATGCCGTTGCCGGTGTGGTGAACTTCATCACAGACGATGATTTCGAAGGCGTGGAAGCGTCTGTTAAATATCAGACACTGACCGATCAGGGCAGCCAGTCTGATGCGCTCTATCAGGCCAAGTTCGGCTGGGGCAACGACACCACCCACGTCATGGGTGCCTTCAGCTACTATGACCGGACGCCTCTGACAACCGAGGAACGTCGTTTGAGCCAGACAGCTGACGACAGCTCGGTGCTGGGTAACCCGGGCGCCTATTATGTGCCGTCCATCATCGCGGCAGTGGGCTCTGTGGTGCCTGTGATCGACCCGACCGGTTGTGAGGAAGTCGGTGGCCAGGCAAATGTCGCAGTGGACATCGGGGTTGCCCGCATCGGTACCTGTGGCTTCGACTTTGGTGACTATTTCAACCTGGTACCGGAAGAAGAGCGCAAGCAGGCGTATGCTGTTGTTACTCAGCAACTGGGCGATAACCACCAGCTGCGTGTTGAAGGCGGCTGGGCAGATACGGAAGCCCGGCGCGGCAACTCGCCAACCTTCCCGTACCTGCAACTGAGCCAGGCCGGCGTACCGGCTTATCACCCGGGTAACCCGTTCGGGCAGGGCGTAACCTTCCTGGGCCGTGCCATTGGTAACGGCGGGGAAGTGTCACCGAACCTGACCACATCGGAAACCTACCGTTTCAACATCGAGCTGACAGGCGACATCAACGACACCTGGAGCTATGACGTTGGCTTCACCATTGCGGACAACAGTTATGTCCTCAATACAGAAGACACGCTGACAGCGAACTTCCAGCGTGCGCTGGCGGGCTTTGGTGGCAACAACTGTGACATTGGGGCCGGCGTGCCGGGTGCCAACGGCTGTCTGTTCTATAACCCGTTCGCCACCAGCTATTCGACACTGCCAAACAGCCCTGAAGTGCTTGACTATATCATTGGCACCCAGGTGATTGACGGTTCGTCAAATACCAAAGTGGTTGATGCTGTCCTGTCCGGCTCTATCGGGTCGACGCCAGCAGGCGATATCGGCATTGCCGTTGGCATGCAGTACCGGAGTGAGTTCTGGGGTCGTGATTATGACGATGTCTCGAACAATGACGGTTTTGCCTTCCTGATCGGTAACCAGGACTTCTCTGAAGATCGCTCCGCCGTGGGCCTCTTCGCTGAAACCCTGATCCCGATTACCGACCAGATCGATCTGTCGCTGGCGCTTCGTAATGAGAGCTATGGCGGCGATATCGGCAGCACCACAGATCCGAAGATCTCGCTTCTCTATCGTCCGATGGACAGCCTGTCGCTGCGCGGCAGTTATTCTACCAGTTTCCGGGCACCAAGCGTGCTGCAGGTGGCCGGTGGTACCACGGCGCTTGAGCAGGTGTCTGATCCGGTCATGGGCGGTACGGCCTTCGCGGCAGTGCGGTCTGTGGCGCCTGACGGTGGCCGGGACATCCGCCCTGAAACCGGCAAGGCCTGGAACTTTGGTGCCAGCTATTCCGGCAATAGCGGCTTTGAGTTCGACATCGACTACTGGAACTACAAGTTCGAAGACGTGATCATCGTCGAAAACTCGCAGGCTGTTGTGAATGCGTTCCCAACAGATCCATCCCGGGTTTTCCGGTCTGGCGAGAACGGAACGTCGGGCACCATCCTTCTGGTGTTTGTTGACTTCCTGAATGCCTCCAGCGTGGAAACGCAGGGCTTCGATGTCAACGCCCGCTACACCTTCGACACCGACTATGGCACTTTCCAGCCATTCTTCGAGGCAACCCACGTCCTGAAGTATGACCTGGAAGACCCACAAGCCGGTGCAGTGGACGGTGCAGGCAACCGGAACTTCTCGAACTTCGGTAGCCCTACGCCAAGCTGGCGCTTCAACACAGGCATGTCCTGGACCAATGAAGACCATGACTTCCGCTTCTATATCCGTCATATCAGCGGCATGGACGACGACCAGAATGCGGGTAGTCGTGTCGGGGCAATGACCACAGTTGATGCACAATATACCTTCAACCTCGGCGGTTTGTTTGACGGTGGCGATGGCTCCAGCATCCAGCTGGGTGTGATCAACGCCTTCGACAAGGCTCCACCTTATGTTTCGACAAACGGTGGCTATGAATCGCGGACCCACGACCCTCGCGGCCGGATGGTTTATGCGAAGCTAAGCGCATCATTCTAAAATGAAAACACAGAGACCGGGGCGAAATCATTCGCCCCGGTTTTGGTTTAAGGACTGAGTATTCACGAGGGACAAAAAAAGTTGCCGCCAAGGAGCCTTCCGAACGCGGTGAGTATTCGATGCTAAGAGGTCTCAGTTGACGTTACGGAATTAAGGGGATTCGACAAGAAAGCGGCAGGTTTCCGGGGTTTTTTATTGTTGTTTTGACGATACACAATCACTTGAAATCTTGGAGAGCTGGTGTTGAACCGCTTGACGTTAACGTAAATCAAGAGGCACAATTGCACCGAAATCGTTTCTGGCCCAGGAAGGCGCCGACACTGTCGGTTGGGTTGGCCAGGATGGTTTGGCTGTGGGAGGAAGCTGGGAGCATACAGGCGGGTCGGTCGCAGGACCTCCGCTGTTCACTATTTTTCCCCTGGTCACAATGCATTGTGGAGATCTTGGCTTTTGCCATGAAAGTCCCGTTCCAGATAGGCGCAGCGCTGTTGCCAGACAGTTGTTGCAGGAACCCCGGGTTTTCATGTGTCTCAGCAAAAGTCGAAGGGAATGGGAAGGAAACCAATGAGCAAGAACTTAGGGCATAAAACCCGTGCATTTCTGATGACGTCAGCAGCCGCTGCCGCCGTCGTGACAGGAGCCAGCCTCTCTGCCCAGGCGCAGGACAGCAGCTCCGACTTTACTCTCGAAGAAATCTTGGTAACGGCACAGAAGCGGCCTCAAACGCTTCAGGAAACGCCAATCGCTGTATCGGTTACAGATGCCGCGACGATTGAGAAGTCTCACATTCTGGATATCTCGGATATGCAGTCTGTTGTGCCTTCACTGCGTGTCTGGACGTTGCAGACGTCCTCCAACACCAACTTCGCCATCCGGGGTTTTGGTAACGGTGCCAACAACGCCGGTATCGAACCATCCGTTGGCGTGTTTATTGACGGTGTCTACAGGTCTCGTTCCGCTGCCCAGATCGGCGACCTGCCGCGTCTGCAGCGCGTAGAGGTTCTGCGCGGTCCGCAAAGTACGCTCTTTGGTAAGAACGCATCCGCGGGTGTAATCAGTATCGTGACAGCCGCCCCGTCCTTTGAGCCTGAAGGCGGTATTGAAGCGTCTTACGGCAACTATGATGCCCGTCAGATCAAGGCCTACTACACCACTGGCCTCACTGACACGTTCGCGGTCAGCATCTCCGGCGGCGTCAACAAGCGCGACGGCTATATCGAGACCAGCGACCCGAACATTGACGACATCAACAACCGTGACCGCTGGAACATTCGCGGCCAGGCCCTGTGGGAGCCATCCGAGACCGTTTCCGTCCGCATGATTGCCGACTATAACGAACTTGATGAATTGTGCTGTGGTGTTACCAACATCATCAACGGCCCAACAGCCGGTCTAATCCAGCTTCTGGGCGGCACCGTTCTGGATGACAGCGACCCGTTCGCATACGAGTCGCCGATCAACCAGGTTCCGGTGAACAAGATCAAGGACGGTGGTGTCTCGCTGGAAGCGAACGTCGACTTTGAAGGCTTCACGCTGACGTCCATCTCGTCGTACCGCAGCAACTCCAGCTTCAACGACTCCGAGCCTGACTATACGGGCGCGCACATTCTCGACAGCGCCTACAATGACGCTGACATCGATACCTACACCCAGGAAATCCGCCTGTCCTCGACCGGCGTGAACAAGCTGGACTGGATGGTTGGTGGTTATTTCTTCAAAGAGGATATCACCCAGATCCAGGGCCTGAAATATGGTACGGATACAAGGAACTATATCGACTTCCTGACCGGTGCACCGGGCACGCTGGCAACGCTTGAGCTTCTCTCTGGCATGCCGTCCGGTTCCTTCTTCGCGGCTGACACCACGACGCGGGAAACCTTCACCCAGGACAACACGGCCTTCTCGCTCTTCGCATCGCTTGATTTTCACCTGACTGATCGGCTGACGCTGACCGGTGGCATCAACTATACGAAGGATAAGAAAACCGTGACGGGTAGTACCGTCAATGGTGATGCCTTCTCAAGCATCGATCTGTTCACCGTCAATGGCGGCTTTATCCCGACGGCTCTGTTTGGTCAGGCCTTCGCGGACAATACCGGCCTGGCGCCAACGCCTGAGAATATTGCCTTCATCGAATCCGTGGCTCCGGGTACGTCTGCCGCGATCAACGCGGGCGTAACCAGCGCGATCCAGGGCCTGCAGGGCCTGCAGTTCCAGCCGCAGTTCCTGGCGTATCCGAACTCGGTTCAGGACGGCAAGACCAACGACGACAAAGTAACCTGGCAGGCACGTGCCGCGTATGAGGTAAGCGACAATATCAATATTTACCTCAGTGCCGGTACCGGCTTCAAATCCACCAGCTGGAACCTGTCGCGGGACGCGCGTCCGTTTGCTGCCAATCAGGCGGCACTTGAAGCGGCTGGCCTGACACAAGTGAACCAGACGTACGGTACGCTCTATGCGGGCCCGGAAAACTCAACCGTTTACGAGATCGGCATCAAGGCCCGTTACTCGAAAGGGGCGATCAACATCGCGCTCTTTGACCAGACCATCAAGGGCTTCCAGTCTAACATCTTCCAGGGCACAGGCTTTGTACTGGCGAACGCTGGTAAGCAGTCGACCAAAGGCCTTGAGATTGATGCGACATGGGTACCGATCGAAGATCTGGAATTCCGCTTTGCCGGTACCTTCCTCGATCCTGTCTTTGACAGCTTCCCGGGCGCTGCTGGCCCGAACGGTACCGTGGTTGACCTGTCCGGTGAAAAGCCTGCCGGTATCCATGAAACCAGCCTGTCATTCGCCGCCACCTACTTCTTCGAACTGGGTGACAGCATGACCGGTTATGTTCGTGGTGACTGGCAGTATGAAAGCGAAACGCAGGTTGTGGATAACGTCGATGGCGTGTTCCGCCAAGTCAGCCTGTTCAATGCCAGTGCCGGCCTTGAGTGGGAAAATGGCCTGAGCCTCTCTGTCTGGGGCCGGAACCTGTTTAACGACGAGTTCTACCTGAGCGCCTTCCCGGGCGTGATCCAGCCAGGCACAGTGAACGGCTATGCCAACCCACCGCGTATGTACGGTGTTTCGGTCGGCTACAAGTTCTAAAAGCCAACCAAATGAATGCGGAAAAGGCGGCCTCTGGGCCGCCTTTTTTTTGCCTGCAGCGACGTGCGACATTTTCATTACATTTTTTTGACAGCCTGATATAAGCGCCCAAAGGGGAAGGCATGGGGCACAGGCGGTCCTTTCCCGCATGACTAACGGGAAAAGGGATTTCCATGGTTGAGAACCATCCGGTCAACAAAGACCTGAAAAAAATACAGGCCTTCCGCGCGGGCATGGAGAAAGAAAATCGGGGCATCGCCAATCTTGGTGTTGCGCTGGTATTTCTGGTGCTTGTGCTGATCTACACGGCCATGACCCAAAGCGACGGGTCCACGGGTATCTTCGTGATCGCGGCTGCCGTGATCGGTGGCTATATGGCCATGAACATCGGCGCCAACGATGTGGCCAACAATATCGGCCCGGCTGTGGGCTCCAAGGCGCTCACCATGGTTGGCGCGCTTCTCATCGCAGCGGTGTTTGAGGCGGCAGGCGCGCTGATCGCGGGCGGCGACGTGGTCTCGACCATCCGCAAGGGCATTATCGACCCCTCTGCCATGGCAGATCAGATGACCTTCATCTGGGCGATGATGTCAGCGCTTCTGGCGGCGGCCCTGTGGCTCAACCTGGCAACCTGGGTTGGCGCGCCCGTGTCCACCACCCATTCCATTGTCGGTGGTGTTGTGGGCGCCGGTATCGCGGCGGCTGGTGCTGCCAGCGTGGCGTGGGGCAAGATGGGTGCCATCGCGGCAAGCTGGGTGATCTCACCCCTGTTGGGCGGCCTGATTGCCGCACTGTTCCTGTTGTTTATCAAGAAGATGATTCTGGCCAAGGAAAACAAGCTGGCAGCTGCCGAAACCTGGGTTCCGGTTCTCGTTGGTATTATGGCCGGCGCCTTTTCCATGTATCTGGTGATGAAGGGCCTGAAGAAGCTGTGGAAGCCTGACACCGCCATGCTGTGGATGATCGGCTTTGGGTCTTTCGCTGTCGTATGGGCTGTTACCAAGCCCTGGGTGAAGCGGGCGGCTGCGGGCCTTGAAAACCGCCGCAAGTCGGTTGCCAAATTGTTCACAATCCCGCTGATTTGTTCCGCTGCGCTTCTGTCGTTTGCGCACGGTGCCAACGATGTGGCCAATGCCGTTGGCCCGCTGGCGGCTATTGTCAGCGCCGCGCAGTCGGTGGATATGGGTTCTGGCAAGATTGCCTTGCCGATCTGGGTGATGGCGATTGGTGCTATCGGTATCTCAATCGGGCTATTGCTTTATGGCCCCAAGCTGATCCGCAAGGTCGGTGAGAAGATCACCAAGCTCAACCAGATGCGCGCTTTCTGTGTGGCACTTTCCGCTGCCATCACCGTGATTGCGGCCAGCTGGCTTGGCCTGCCTGTATCCTCGACCCACATTGCCGTGGGCGGGGTGTTCGGCGTTGGCTTCCTTCGGGAATATCTGAACAGCCGCGAGAGCAAGAAGCGGCGCCTGACGCGTTCAGAAGAGGTCAAGATCGCCCACCGCCGCCTTGTGCGCCGGCGTGAGCTTCTGACCATCGCAGCCGCATGGGTGATCACTGTGCCGGCGTCAGGGCTTCTGTCGGCCGCACTCTTTTACGCCATGTCAAACGCCTTCTAGGAAAGGCGAACAGGAAAGATAGGAAGGCGGTCTCTCGGGGCCGCCTTTTTTTATTGCGTCAGGCCGCAAACAGGCCTTTCAACTGACGCCCATGCTTCAGGTAGCCGGCGATGAAAATCGCGGCCGGTACCAGCATCATCCATTTGAACCCGCTGATCAGAATGATCATGGCCCCGCAGGCCGCCGTACAGACAAGCAGCCTGGAAGTGCCTTGTTCCACTTTCCAGTAAGCCGCGATCGCTGCGCCATAAAGCAGGATGAACCCTTGGGTCGTCAGCATGAAAAGCTGGTGAATATCAACGTCAGAAAACTCGATGAAGCCAATGGTCAATCCATAGACCGCCATGAGTATCCATAAGGTATTTGCTGGAACATTGGCGCCGTTTAAGCGTGCCATTGCCGGGGGCAGTAGTCCTTTGCGCGCAGCGGCAAAGAAAATTCGGCTGCAGCCAAAGACCCAGGCGTTGGCGTTGGTGACCAGAACACCCACAACCAGCATCAGAACCACTATGCGCAAAGGGCCATAGCCTGCCAGCATCGCGACCAGCCCGGATGGCCCTGAAATCTGAAGTCCCTTGGCCGCCAAAAGCGATACGGTAAGGGCGAAGAGCGCATAAAGGGCCGCGATCAGCAGGAAGCTGATCCAATAGATGCGGGGAATTGTTTTTTCAGGGTCCTTGAATTCCTCAAGGCCGAACGACATGCTTTCCCAGCCCTGGAAGGCCCAAAAGGCAATGACTGCTGCGGTCCAGACTGAATGCCAGGAAAGCGATTCTGTCTGGGCGAGGGTGTGGAGCGCGGCAAAACCGTCCAGATTTTGTGGCAGGTACCAGGCCATGCCGACAACCATAAGAGTCAACAGCAGTGGGACGACAAAAGCGGACAACCACCCAAGCTTGTCTGTTCCCTTGGTGTTCAAGGCTGTTGAAAAGACGCCGAGCAGTACAGCAAACACCCAGGCATATCTATCGGGGTTCAGTTGCAACAGCTCTGCCATGTAGGCGCCGCCGATAAAAAAGAAAGCAGGCATGCCAGCCATGAAGGCGCCAAGTACAACAAAGGAAAAGCCAGATGCGGCGCGCGGCCCAAAAGCAAATTCAGCGTAAGCGACAGCCCCATCTGCGCTTGGGAAGCGGGTGCCAAGGCGGGCAAAGATATGCACCATCGGGGCCGCGAGTGGGATGATCAGTAGCCATCCGGCCAGGCTGCCCAGGGGACCGGCCTGCTCTACCATGATGCCGGGCACGCCAAGAAAGCCGGACCCAACAATCATGGAGAAAACCATCAGGATGCCACCCCAGAACCCTACGCGTCTTTGCAACTGTGTCATATGTACCTCGCTTTGGTTCGAGGAAACATACTGCCGGGTTTTGTGAGTTGGTGCTGTGTCCCTTATCACACCTTGATTATGTCGTCACAGGCTTGCGGGATGACCAGAAGCACAGAAGGCTGAGCGCCGCGCAGGCTGTCATTACCAGACACATCAACAGGGGGCTGGTGGCCTCTGTGATGCCGATGATGCCGCTTGATACAAACGACAGCGAAAACTGCAGCGAGCCCGCCAGTGCCGATGCGGCACCCGCGCGGTGGCCTTCGTCTGCCAGCGCGCCGGCCATGGTGTTGGGGGCCACCACGCCCAGCACGGCGATGAAGGTGAACAGCGGGATGATGAAAACAGGTAAGGGGGCCTCGGTCAGGGTGGCGGTCAGAAGCCCCAGCGCCGACAAGAGCACCACCGGCAGCGCCACACGCAGGATCTGGTGGAAACTATAGCGCTGCACCAGCCAGCGGTTGACCTGGCTCATGACAATGAAGCCAGCGGCGTTGGCGCCAAAGAAGAAGCCGAATTGTTCGGGCGAGACACCGAAATGGTCCACCAGCACGAATTTGGCGCTGGTGATATAGCCGAACATGCCCGCCAGCGCGGCGCCGCCCGCCAGCGCATAGCCGGTGAAGGTGCGGTTCCTCAGGATATCGCGGTAGGTGGACAGCGCGCGCAGCAGCTGCACACCCGGGTTGGGTTGGTGGGTTTCCTCAAGCAACAGGGTGATCGCCAGCAGCGCCAGGAAGCCGAAACCGCTGATGAAATAGAAGATGGCCTGCCAGCCGAAAGCCAGCGCCACCTGCGCTCCCAGGATTGGTGCCAGGATTGGTGCCACGCCCATCACCAGCATCAGGAGCGAGAAGAAGCGAGCCACCTCCACCGGTTCGAACATGTCGCGCACAATCGCGCGTGAAATCACAGCGCCCGCGCAAATGCCCAGCGCCTGCAGGAAGCGGAGCAGGATAAAGTCGCTGATCGTGGGCACCAGCGCACAGGTGAAGGTCGCCGCGCTGGCAAGCGCGAGGCCGATCACCAGGGGCGGCTTGCGTCCGAACCGATCCGCGAGCGGCCCATACATCAGCTGTCCCAGCGCCAGGCCGATGAAAAATACCGTGAGCGACAATTCCGCATCCGATTGTCCGGCGCCGAAATGCTCTGCGATCAGCCCGAAGGCCGGCAGATACATGTCGATCGCCAGCGGCGTCAGCGCCGTGACGCTGCCCAGGATCAGCGCAAGGCCGACGGTGTTTTTGCTGCTCAGTTTCATCGGATACCCGTCAGTTGAATGGTACGGGCACGCAGGCGACGCCGCGCGCGGTGCCACAGCCCTAGCATGCTTGTTGATATAGCCTCAAGCCCGCATCCGGCAACACCATGTCGCGATCAGCGCAACGTCTATTGGGTGGGCGCGAAGAAGGTATGCAGGATATCATCCTGCAGGGGGCCCCAGTTTTTCCAACTGTGATCGCTCAGCACTACTCTGAAATCAAGATCATAGCCTTTGTCGGTCAAGACCTTCCTCATTTTCAGGGCGTCGCCCAAGCCGTCCTTTTCCCGGCCGACGCTGAAGAAAATCTTCGTTGGGTGGTACGGTGAAGCCTGATAGAGGCTTTTGACGTAGTCGAAGGGAAATAGTGCGGGGGACTGCATGGCAACCCCGCCGAACAGCTCCGGGGCTATCGCACCGAAACACCCAGCATTCAGCCCGCCCAAAGACAGGCCGGCCAATACCCGATCTTCGCGCTGGGTGCTGACCGGGAATTGGCGCTCCACATCCGGGATCAATTCGTCTCTGAAAAAATCCACATAGTCTTGATTGCAGACAAACTGCATCCAGCGCTTGTTTTCCTCATGGTTGTCCGGGTCACGCGGGTCGATGAAAACAGCAATGATGGGTTTGATCCGGCCCGCCTTTATCTCATCGTCAATCAGGCCGTGCAGTTTGCCATATTCCAGATACAGCTGGCCGTCTGTCAGATAAAGAGTTGGCAGCTGGTCGGTGATTTTGATGCCGCTCGGGTAGTAAACCCAATATTGCAGGTCATACCCCATGTGTTTGCTGGTGATACGGATATTGGCGGACAGTTGGCCGGCCATGGCAGCGGTGCTACCGCAAACCAGACAAATCAAGAAAAGCAGGAAACGCATATAAGCCCCCTCATAGTGTTAATGTTTAAAACACACTACTGAGGGAGAAAATACACGATATATTATAACATGTCTAGTGGGCTTCCTGCCAGTTCTTGCCGATGCCGCTGTCGACCACCAGCGGGACCGAAAGGTCCAGCACCGGCTGGCAGGCGTTTGCCATCACTTCTTCGATCACGGGAATCGCTTTCTCGTCCCGGCCTTCTGGCGCTTCGAACACCAGTTCATCGTGCACCTGCAACAGCATCTTCACGTCCGTCAGGCCATTGTCTTCAAGGGCCGCTGGCATGCGCACCATCGCCCGGCGCAGGATGTCTGCAGCCGTGCCCTGGATCGGCGCGTTGATCGCCGCGCGTTCGCCGAAGCCGCGTTTCATCGGGTTTTTGTCTGTCAGCGCCGTGATGTGGCATTTGCGCCCGAACAGGGTTTCCACATAGCCGTGCTCGCGGGCGAAATCGATGGTGGTGTCCATATAGCGGCGGATGCCCGGAAAGCGTTCGAAATAGGCGTCGATATAGCCCTGCGCGTCACCCCGAGAGATGCCCAGCTGGCGCGCCAGCCCGAAGGCGGAGATGCCGTAGATGATGCCGAAATTGATGGCTTTGGCTTGCCGGCGGACCATCGGGTCCATGCCTTCAATCGGCACACCGAACACTTCGCTTGCCGTCATGGCGTGGATGTCCGTGCCGTCCTCGAACGCCTGCTTGAGCGCGTCGATATCCGCCATGTGGGCCAGCACGCGAAGTTCGATCTGGCTATAGTCGGCCGCGATCAGGATATTGCCGTTCTCAGGCACGAAGGCCCGGCGGATTTTCCGGCCCTCTTCGGTGCGGATCGGGATATTCTGCAAGTTCGGGTCGTTAGACGACAGCCTTCCTGTGGTGGTGGCCGCCAGATGATAGCTGGTGTGCACCCGGCCCGTGCGCGGGTTCACTTCATTCTGCAGCGAGTCTGTATAGGTGCTCTTCAGTTTCGAGAACTGCCGGTATTCCATGACCTTGGCGGGCATTTCGTGGCCTTCGGCGGCGAGCTTTTCCAGCACATCCACGTTGGTCTGCCAGGCGCCGGTCTTGGATGATTTCTTGCCGCCTTCAAGGCCCATGTCGTCAAACAGTACTTCGCCAAGCTGCTTGGGCGAATTGACGTTGAAGGGCCTGCCGGCCAGGTCCTGGATTTCGCGGTCCAGCCGTTCGATGCCAACGGCGAATTCGTTCGACAGCTTGTTGAGCACGCTGCCGTCAACCTTGATCCCTTCGCGTTCCATGGCCGACAGCACAGCCGCCATCGGGCGCTCGAGCGTTTCATAAACGGTGGTGACTTTCTCTTTGGCCAGGCGCGGCTTCAGCACATGCCACAGGCGGAGCGTGATGTCGGCGTCCTCGGCGGCATAGTCGGTGGCTTTATCCAGCGGTACCTTGTCGAAGGTGATCTGGTTCTTGCCGGTGCCCGCCACTTCCTTGAAGGAGATTGGCGTCATGTCCAGATGGATGCCCGCCAGCTCGTCCATGCCGTGGCCATGCTTGCCGGCATCGAGCGCATAGGACATCAGCATCGTGTCGTCGATGGGGTAGAGGTTGATGCCCTCCCGCGCGAGGATCGACATATCATACTTGAGGTTCTGGCCGATCTTGAGGACAGCGAGATCCTCCATGAGCGGCTTAAGGGCCCCAATTACATCCGCTTTTGCAATCTGCTTCGGCATTTCCGACAGCAGGTCGTCGCTGTTGGCGCCGTGGCCCACCGGGATGTAGCAGGCCTTGCCCGGTTCAACCGACAGGCTAATGCCCACCAGGTCAGCTTTCGCCGGGTTGAGGCCGGTGGTTTCCGTGTCCACCGCCACATGGCCAACCTCATAGGCCTTTTTGATCCAGGCCTTCAGCGCGTCCATCTCGGTGACGCACTCGTAGGTAGCCTTTTCAACGGTTACGGTTTCGGTCACCACGTCCTCAGGGATATCGCCGTCCCAGGCGCTGATCACCTTGGCCTTAAGGGAGCGGAAATCCTGCGCGTCCAGGAATTGCACCAGGGTGGCTGGGTCCGGGTCCTTGACCTCGAAGCTGTCCAGCTGGGCCTCAATGGGCACATCGCGCTCCAGCGTCACCAGTTGGCGGCTGACGCGAGCCTGCTCGGCGAATTCGATCAGATTTTCGCGGCGCTTGTTCTGCTTGATCTCGCCTGCGCGAGATAGAAGCGTGTCCAGGTCGCCATATTCGTCAATCAGCTGCGCGGCTGTCTTGACGCCAATCCCGGGCACGCCGGGCACATTATCGGCGCTGTCGCCCGCAAGCGCCTGAACGTCAACAACCCTGTCTGGCCCGACGCCAAATTTCTCCGGCACATCTTCGGCGCGCGTCCGCTTGTTCTTCATGGTGTCGAACATATCGGTCTCGGCGTCCAGAAGCTGCATCAGGTCCTTGTCGGAGCTGACGATGGTGACCTTCCAGCCCTTTTCGCGCGCCTGTTTGGTATAGGTGGCGATCAGGTCATCGGCCTCATACCCGAGCATCTCGATCGAGGGCAGGCCGAAGGCTTCGGTAGCTTCCCGGATGATCGGGAACTGTGGGATCAGGTCTTCGGGTGCTGGCGGGCGGTGCGCCTTGTATTCCGGGTAAATGTCATTCCGGAAGGTTTTGCCCGACGCGTCGAAGATCACCGCCAGGTGGCTCGGGCGCTCGGCGTCAGACAGATCGCGCAACAGCTTCATGATCATGTTGGAGAAGCCATACACGGCACCCACGGGCGTGCCGTCCCCACGCGTCAGCGGGCGCTTTGAGTAGGCCATCGCATGATAGGCGCGGAAGATATAGCCCGAACCGTCGATCAGATAGAGATGTTTCTGGTGATCAGTGTCTTCGGGCATAAGGCTTTCCGGTATAAAATTATTTGGTGGTCAGGTTAGAAAAAGGCGGTCAAATCACTTAGATTTGTCTGCCAATTTCTTTTCAGATGGGCCACCTTGCAGGATATAAAGTCGATCACAATATGGGCATTCTACTTTGCCTTCGTCATCCATCGTCAGATATACACGTGGGTGGCCGAGGGCGCCTTCGTCACCGTCGCAGGCAACTTTCTTGGTGGAGACCAGTTTTGTTTCAGGTGCGTCTACCGTCATGGTGTGTCTCTTTTGGCTTGGGTCTGATTGAATTTATCCCAAAACAGATTGGGATTTAGCCCTATATAGCGGGGGTGGGCCGTGCGAACAAGCGGCAGCGTGGTACAATGTCCGAAAAGACGATAATATCGTCGGGCGCCATTCGTAGCAGCGAGAATAAACAGGATTGTAAGTGTGACAAAAAACGCAATTGAAATCAGGGGACTGAAGAAGGTTTACGGCGGCAAGAAGGGCGGCGGTAAGCTGGCGCTGAAGGGGATTGACCTTGATATCCCGCAGGGGTCGATGTTCGGTCTTCTGGGCCCCAACGGGGCCGGCAAGTCCACCACCATCAATATTCTCGCGGGCCTTGTGAACAAGACCGAGGGCAGCGCCAAAATCTGGGGGTTCGATATTGACGACAACCCCAGGAATGCGCGCGCCAATATCGGTATCGTGCCGCAGGAACTGACGTTCGATGCCTTCTTCACCCCGCGTGAAATGCTTGAGGTGCAGGCTGGTATGTATGGCGTCAAGCCGGATGAGCGCCGCACGGAAGAACTTCTCAAGGCCGTGCATCTGTTCGATAAGGCAGACGCCTATTCCCGCACGCTGTCGGGCGGCATGAAACGGCGGCTTCTGATCGCCAAGGCCATGGTGCATAACCCGCCGATCCTGGTGCTGGATGAGCCGACAGCGGGTGTGGATATCGAACTGAGGCAGATGCTGTGGGAATATGTCCGCGAGCTGCATGCCCGTGGCACCACCATCGTGCTGACCACCCACTATCTTGAGGAAGCCGAGGAGCTTTGTGACACCATCGCCATCATCAACCATGGGGATGTGGTGGCCTGCGAGCCGACAGAGCAGCTTTTGAAGCGTATTGATGAGAAGGAAATCGTGATTTCGGTTTCCGAGAAGCTGACTGAAGTGCCTGACGAACTGAAACCTTTCAGCAGCGATGTGCGGGGCGACCATAAGCTGGCCGTGCAGATCAGCCAGGTGAACGCCAATGTGGGCCAGGTGCTGGCTGCCGTTCAGCAGGCGGGCCTGACGATCACAGATATCTCGACTAATGAGACCGACCTTGAAGATATCTTCCTGCAGCTCACCAGCGACAAGCATAAGGACGCGGCAGAATGAGACGCATCTATGACGTTGTGATTGTCGGATCGGGCGCTGCGGGCCTTACCGCTGCCCTCAAACTGGCGCCGCATATGCGGGTTGCTGTCCTCTCAAAGGGCGAAATGTCTGGCGGCTCCACGCGCTGGGCTCAGGGCGGTATTGCGGCGGTGCTGGAAGCCACCGACAGTATCCAGAGCCATATCGACGATACGCTCATTGCCGGCGCTGGCCTGTGTGATGAGGAAGCCGTTCGATACGTGGTGGAACGCGGCCGGGAGGCCATTGAGGGCCTGATCAATCTGGGCGTGGAGTTTGACAAGGCAAACTCGGTTCACGAAGACGGCTATGACTATCATCTGACGCGAGAGGGCGGGCACAGCCACCGGCGGATCATTCACGCCGCTGACGCCACGGGCCAGGCAGTCCAGAAAACCCTGAACCAGCGGGTGCTGGATGAGCCCAATATCGATGTTTACGAGCACCACATCGCAATCGACATCATCACCAACCGGCATCTGAAGAACCCGGGCGACTATAATGACCAAGCCCACGGCGTTTATGTGCTGAACCTGGAAAAAGGCAGGGTTGAAACCTTCTCCGCGCGGGCGACCATCATTGCCTCGGGTGGTGCCAGCCGGGTGTATCTCTATAGCTCCAACCCGGATGCATCGACCGGTGACGGCATCGCCATGGCGTGGCGCGCGGGCTGCCGGGTGACCAACATGGAGTTCAACCAGTTCCACCCGACGTGTCTGTATCACCCCGATGCCAAGACCTTCCTGATCACGGAAGCCATGCGCGGCGAGGGGGCTGTGCTGAGGCTCAAGGACGGCACGCGCTTCATGCCTGGCTATGACAAGCGGGAAGAGCTGGCGCCCAGGGACATTGTCGCCCGCGCGATCGACAGCGAGATGAAGCGGACGGGTGAGGAGTGCGTGTGGCTGGACATCACCCACAAAGACGCAGACTTCGTTATCTCCCACTTCCCGACCATCTACCGGCATTGTTTGACGCTGGGGATCGACATCACGAAGGACTGGATTCCGGTGGTGCCGGCGGCGCATTATACCTGTGGCGGCATTCATGTGGACATGCATGCGCGCACTGGCCTCGACCGCCTGTATGCAGCGGGCGAATGCTCCCACACCGGACTGCACGGCGCCAACCGCATGGCGTCCAACAGCTTGCTGGAATGCCTGGTTCTGGGCAACGCGGCAGCTGATGACATTCTCGATAAGATCGACGACCTGCCGTCTGCCGCCATGGCGCGCGACTGGGACGAAAGCCAGGTATCAGACAGTGACGAAATGGTAGTCGTGACCCACAACTGGAAAGAGCTCAGGCGCTTCATGTGGGACTATGTGGGCATTGTGCGCACCGACAAACGCCTGGCGCGCGCCAAGCGCCGGGTGGACCTGCTGGCCGCGGAAATCCAGGAATATTACGGCAACTTCCGGGTGACGGCAGACCTTCTGGAACTCCGGAACCTGGTGACGGTGGCAGACCTGATCGTGCGGTCGGCCCAGATGCGCAAGGAATCGCGCGGCCTGCATTTTACGTCGGACTATCCAAAGCTCGCAGATGAACCTCGTGACACCACACTGATCCCGTTCGGCCACGCGGTTTCTGACCGGGTAGCCTGACCGGCGTCAAGCTGGCCTGATCATGCCTTACATTTGGGCGGTTCTCCTTACTCCACGGATTGTCTGTGAGGAAACCGTCCTTTTCCCCTGTCCTAAAGCTTAGAGGAGAGGGATTGAGGCATATTGCCGGAGGCAGGCACACTTACCTCTTCTTCTTGGGCAACATAGGGGAGGGACCTATCACTATATTGAAGCGTATTATGACCGGCGTGGGGGCACTCATCGTCATAGCAGCTGGCGCTGCGGCGACGGCTGATGAGGCCGGGGTGCCAGCCCCGTTTCAGGGGGATGATCCGACATCGACCCTGAGCATCCGCTATGACGATCTCAGCGCCATCCTGAAGGCGGTGGTTCTGGAGACCGGGCGCTCTGACCGGTCACGGGCGCCGCGGGCACGTCCGGCGGCAGCCTCGCGTATCATCCGGGCATCGAACAGCCACTATTCGCTTGAAGGCAACCGGATCATGTTCACGGTTTTGGAGCAAGACCGGAATCTGGCCGTGCTGACCGCAGTCAGGAAAAGCCTTGAGGCTGTCCCTGATTCCTTGCCGCTCAAGCTCCTGTCCCGCGACGAGCAGCTGGCGTACTGGCTCAACCTCTATAATGTCACCGTGCTTGAACAGATCACCACCATCTATCCGGAAACACGCCTGAAGCGCCACTATGTCGGCGACCAGTCGCTCTGGGATCGCAAGCTTCTGACGGTGGCAGGTATGCCTTTGTCGCTCAACGATATTCACCACAAAATCCTTGTGCCGAAATATGAGAATCCGCTGGTTATGTATGGATTGTTCCAAGGCTTTGCTGGCGGCCCCAACATTCGGTCTGAGGCTTATGAAGGCGGGCGGGTTATGGCGCAGCTTGCGCAAAACGCAGAAGAATTCGTGAATTCGAACCGGGGGATGCATCGCAGGGACCGGTTGATGAAAGTGTCGCATCTGTATGAGGTCAATCGCGATCTTTTCCCCAACTGGGACGCTGACTTACGGCGACATCTGCGGCGCTACGCTGATGGTGTTTATCAGGATCGGATCAAGTCTGCGTCGCGGTTTGCGCCGAGCATCACCAACTATGCCATCGCCGACATACACAATGGCTATAAAGGGCGTGGCACATCGGTCAGCACCAATCCGGCAGCGCTGTTGGGGGCCATTAAGTCCGCAGGCGATGACGGCACGTCGGCTGAGGGCCACTTTGGCCCTACCTCCTATGTTGCCAATGACGGTGCCGTGTTTTCGGCTGGCGTCACGCCTTACCTGCAAGGGCAAAGCCAGTATGGTGGCAGGTTCCCAATTCACGTTGTTGAGTATCTGAAGACGATTGAAGAGCGCAGGCGCACCAACAAGGAAGGGGAAGTGAGCATTGAGGAATATGACGAGTCTCCACCAGAATAACAGTTCTGAAGGGCCCGCCGCGGCTTTGGTCAGGAAGACATGAAAATGGCCCCACCCAAATGATCGGGCGGGGCCATTGACATCTGTGCTGGCAGGGTAAGGCTCTCTTAACCGGAGATCGCTACAGTTGGCAGGTAGGAGGATACCGTGCCATATCTGGGCGTGACATTCCGGTTATGCATCTTTTGTTTTCTGTTTGCATTCGCAGTGCTGACGGAGAACAGTCTGGCGCAGGACAGAGTTCGTGCCGGCCATAGTAGCGCCAGTGTTTTTAACGATGCATGGCAGGCCATCCTCAAGGAAGCCGACATTCAACCGGAGTTTGTCATCACGACAGATGATGAGAAACGGCGGCTCTTTATTGAAGGCGCGCTTGAACTTGATTGTTGTACAATACCGGAATGGCGGAACCGCCCTGAAGAGCGCGCAGTTCAGCTATATACCTCACATTTTTTTTATTCTGCCTTGCATATCGTGCATCGCCCCGACCTACCCATTGTCTACCGGGCGCCAGAGGACCTAGGCGCCTATCGGGTATCGGTGGTTCGGGGACATGACTATGTCCACGGCGAATTTTTCGGATCAACCGTGCTGGCGGGCAGCATCGATGAAGCCTTCCAGATGGTGGCTGACGGGTATGCAGATATGGCGATTGCAAACAAGCAGGAGCTCATGTTTCGCCAGAAAGGCCAGTCCCTCCCATTGGTGCTGGGTCCTGAACTTCATACACTGGCCATGCGCGCGCGGGTGCACAAGTCTCGCCCAGACCTTCTTGATCGGCTGAATGATGCGATTGCCCGAATGAAGGCGCGAGGCGATATCAATATTGCAATCGGGGCCGCCATCAGGCTCGGAAACAAAGGTGTGCCGTTTGCCTTGGTGGGTGATGCGGATACGCTGGCGCTCAGGAGTGTCTGGCGTCTGGTTCTGGCAGAAAGTGGCATACCGCACCGTATTGTGGAAATGCCGGGCGCGCGGAAGCGGCGGATGTTCGTGGAAGGTGGCGTTGTGCTGGATTGTTGTGTGGTGCCAGATTGGCGGAATAATCCGGATGAGATACAGGTCCAGTTATTTTCCGACGTATTATATGAATCCGTTGAACGGTATGTCTTCCATGAAAAGACACCGTTGAATATTTCACAAGCGACAGATTTGGCCAACTTCAATGTTGCTGTGGTGCGGGGGTTTGACCCACCACTTGCTTATCGGTCAATCATTCCAGGGCGTAACATCGGTGACGTTCTGAATTTGGTCGCCTCGGGCAGGGCACAAGTGGCCATGATCAACATCCATGATTTTCGTATGCAGATGGAGACAAAGCACCGGCCGCTGGTTTTGGGGCCTGTGTCTGAAATTGCACCGCTTCGGGTGCGAGTTCATCGGTCGAGGCAGGAATTAATACCAATAATAAACGCTGCGATTGCTCGGCTTCGAGAGACGGGGACCATTACACTGATGCTGGACGGCTTGCCGCGCTGAAACGAAAAAGGTCCTGCACATGGTGCAGGACCTTTATGCTGTTAAACAGGCAGGCTTACTGCAGCGCCCACTCGAGCGGCAGGACAATCCTCATGTCGGTTTGGCCTTCGGGAAGGGCCGGCAGAGGGTTCAGCTTTGCAACCAGCTTCGGAATTTCACGGTCAAGCAAATCATTGCCTGTGGCTTCGATCACTTCGTGCGCGGTGATGGTGCCATCAGCTGCAACGATCAGGCGAACCTTGGCCTTGCCTTCGATCTCACGCATCAGGGCGGCGCGGGGATAGCTCTGGTTTTGTGATACGGCACGCAGCAGCGCCTGTTGCCAGGATTTCATGGTGTCAGCGGCAGTCGCCTGGGAGCTGACTGCAAGCAGGGTGGTTGCCGCCACAAGGGCAGATTTCAGGGCAGTAGAAAGTTTCATTTGGATATACTCACAACAGTGCCGGTGGTTTTTGCCAAACCGGCTTGGGGGGGGAGGGATCAGAAAAATGGCTTCCGCAACCGGAAGCCATTCTCTACTCAAAACGAATGGGTGTTTACTCGGAACCAGAATTCCTAGTTCAGTGTCCAGCTCAGTGGCAGGACAAAGGACATTTCCTGCTGGCCAGCTGGCAGGGCAGGCAGTGGGCTCATCTTTTCCACCAGCTTGGGGATTTCGCTGTCCAGAATGCTTTGGCCAGTTTCTTCCAGAATTTCGTGGCTGGTAATGGTACCGTCGGCGGCGACCACCAGGCGAACCTTGGCCTTGCCTTCAATTTCCCGCGCAATTGCGGAACGGGGATAGCGCTGGTTTTTGGCAACCGATTTGACCACCGCAATTTTCCAGCTTTTCATATCGTCTGCTGCATGTGCAGGAGCGGTAGCAAGCGCGAAGCTCATGACCAGTGTAGCGAGCAAGAAAGTGCCAAAATTCTTCAACATGTTTCCATCCATCATTCTAGAATGTTCCGTGCGGCAGTCACGAGTTTGCAAGAAAGCCGCTGTATTTGATCGAGCTTTATAGAGACAGCCCGTTAATCACTGGTAATGAAAAAGATAAAATTTTAAGCAACCCGCGAAAATATCTATAACTAATTGATTTAAAACAATAAAAAACTTATACAGTTCGCCCTTCTGAGAGCCTGGGTCCTGCCTGCAGGGCTGCTGAATCCATAATTTAATGAGAGTCGTTAAAATGATTCAGCCTGATCCGCTGATTATCCGAATGCAGGATTCGGCGCAGGGAGCAGGGCTGGCGCATTTGGGCTTGCAACGTGTGGGGTGTGAGTGTAGTGTCCGCGCCGACAAAAGCTTGTCCGCGCACCCGTAGCTCAGCTGGATAGAGCGCTGCCCTCCGAAGGCAGAGGCCAGAGGTTCGAATCCTCTCGGGTGCGCCATATTTCCTTAGATATTTCAATTGTATAGCTCTTTTCACGCATTGTGAAGAGCCGTATTTCTTGTTTCCGTAAGTGACCTGTAAGTGCAAATGGCTATCTGTAGGCGGTTGCCTTGGGTTGTGCAGCCAGTTTCTGGAGCTTGATCCGAAGGCGCATTTCGCCGCTGATCACGTATGCCGCAGACCCTACAAGACCAATTGCAAAACCCGCTATGCCGCCTAGCATTGCTGCTGCTCCTAGGTCATCCAAGTTCCCTGACAGCAATTGAAGAAGAAATCCGATGAATGCGCCGAGCAACGGTCCGCCGAACATTGCCAGCAGGGCGGCCTTGCTGTGAATTGGCTCAGTGATAGTTTTCAGACGTGCGCGCGTGCGAACAAAATTCCAGTTTTCTTCTTCGATAATGCCGCGCACATCGATGTCTTTAAATTTCATTTCTCTTCCAATCGTTCCGACCTCGTTGAGTAGATATGACAAAGTAATTTTATCCGTATAATGCTACGATTACAATCAAATAATCGTAGCTAAGATAATGTTAAATGTCTGAAATTACTAGCATTCTACGGTAATGGATGACTTTAGACGAAATGTGGGAATGCGAGTTAAAGCGGCTCGAAAGGCGAAGGGGTTAAGCCAGGAAGATCTGGCGGACTTGATCGAGAGATCCGTGCACTCAATTTCTCAGATAGAACGCGGCGTGAATTCTCCTAGCGCGGAAACTTTGCTCTGCCTTTCGAGGGTTTTGGGTGTCGCTGTCGATAGCCTTCTATCCGATGACGGACAAAGCAATAATCTCTCGACAGTTAGGAAAGAGCGCCTTTTAGAGTTGATGGCGCATGTTGATTTGATCACAAATGAACAGCTTGAAACACTAATTAAGGTAGCTAAATCCTATAGGTTGTAAATGGGCTTAACAAACCATTGAGTTCAGCCATCTGCGGGCAAAATTTACCGCAACGAATCGAAAAAATTACTAAATCGAACAAAATCGTGCTGTTTCAACTGCATCTTTTGATTGCATTTTCGCCCGAAAAATCGGCCGATCCGATATAAAAATATCCATGATTTTGGGTGCTAATGTTAAATGTTTCATATGATGCCCGAGCAATAGTATAAATATTTTTATATCCAGAAATCCATAATGATATCAAAAAGATAAAGCCTTGCTTCAATGAACAATCATGCGGCAGGATTGGTCTTGTCGTGGCCACGACATCTCATGAAACTCCAAAATGGAAGAGATGTTATGCGACACAAAAAGATGATGAATACCAAGCAAGTCTGTGAATTTGTGGGGATCAGCCGAACTACATTATATCGGTGGATGGCTGATGATATCTTTCCTCGTCCCCTGGATAGACCCGGTCCCCTTAAATGGCCCGCTGATGACATACTAGAGTGGTCTTTGTCCTGTCCTCGTCGTCGATATTGAGGAGGGGTGCGATGACTAAAGTAACGCGACAAGTGAAAATTGACAGAGACACCGATCAAGTCCTCAAGGCCTACTGTTCCAAGGAGCAATTGGACTACGATGTATTGCTAGAAAACGTGGTTGAGAACTTTGTTGTGCGTGAACTATCCGCCAGAGTTATGGACTACCTGTCCAGGAGAAACTTTGAAAAGCCAATTCCAGATTGGATAACAAGCGATTGGCTCAAGGGGTTGGCTCTGGACATGGCTTCTCGTAAGCAGATAGATCCGCATTTTTTAACTTTGGAACCTAGGCCCCGGCGATGAAACAGGAGAGGTTTACCAAATCATTGACGGTCAGATTAGACGAAGGCCTGCACGGTGACTTGATCCGTCTGGCAAAAGACCATGGTGAGACACCCGCGTCGTTCGCAAGGCAAATGCTTTTGGTCGCGGTCGATCAGCTGCAAGATCGGAAGAAGGCTGACCCGTTGCTCACGCTGTGTGCAATCACATTGCGCTTGTATCGGAGCCACCTCGTATTTCTGTCCGCATTCAGCAACTGGACGCATTATGCCTTTTGCCTGGATGATCACATGGATGATTTGATCAAGCAGGCGAGGGAAGACATGAAGCGGCTTCACCTGCAATACCCAACGCCACTTGGGCCTAGCCATTTTGTCGTAGATGAGTGGGGATGGTCCTACGTATAGGTTTGCAATTCAGCCAAATGAACAAGGGGCGACTTTGGTCGCCTCTTTTTTTTGCCTAAAGACATTCTTCCTGGGGCCTAAGGAGCGGCTTGCATAAACCTTTGATTTTATGGCGAGTTCTCTTGAGTTCAGCCGCTGTAACGGTGCGCAATCAATTGAAATCTCTCTTAAGTGCCTGATTTGTAATCATAATTCACCAATACGCACTAGGTGCGTCAGGTGTGTACTGAAGGACGATAGAGCATCCGCTGTTTCAAAAAGGTTTGAACCGGCCTTCGATGCCTTGCCTATGAGTCCTCTGAAAGGGCCTTTGGGGCTCGTGTGTGACCTATTCTAGCCAAGGTAACAATCGCTCATCTTGAGAGGCAATAAAACAATTTATTGGTGTTTAGCGTGCCTTTCTTGCCAGAAACTCCTAATGAAGGTAAACATATGAATTAAAAAAAAATTGTATGGTTTTAGGGGGAGACATGGCATGTGACCGATGTACATTCCGCGAAAGTACGCAGTTACAATATGAGCCGTATTTCAGGAAAGGATACAAAACCTGAAATGGTGGTACGGAGGTATTTGTTTGCCTCTGGATTCAGATACAAGCTGCATGACAGACGGCTCCCAGGCTCTCCAGACTTAGTATTTCCCAAATACAAATCTGCTATTTTTGTCAACGGGTGTTTCTGGCACGGCCATGCGAATTGCAAGTACTTTAAGCTGCCTAAAACTCGTACTGCTTGGTGGCAGGCCAAAATCAGGAAGAATGTGGATCGAGATCGCAAAAATGTAGAGCGGTTGAAGGCGTTTGGCTGGAAGGTCATTGTTGTTTGGGAGTGTCAGTTGAAACCCGGGAAGAAAGAAAAATTTCTTGAATGTCTTGCGCAGGAAATAGTGAAAAATAATGAGTAAGATCAAATATATAGACCTTTTTGCGGGAGCGGGCGGACTGTCGGAGGGGTTTGTTCGCAATGGTTTTCAGCCATTGGCTCATGTTGAGGCTGACCCTGCGGCGGTTTTTACGCTAAAGACCCGCGTGGCGTTTCATTATTTAGCACGGGAAAACAATCTTAAACTCTATCATGACTACCTAAAAGGGACGATCTCCCGAAAACAGCTTTACAATGCGATTCCTGCGGATGAGCTTGATACGGTGATTGCCGCGAGGATAGGTGAGAAAAATACAAAAATATTTGAAAAACTTGATGAGCTAGTTGGAGAGGACTCAGTCGATTTGATTATTGGCGGACCTCCTTGCCAGGCCTACTCGGTCGTAGGTCGAGCACCTCTGAAGCATAAAACCAATGATGAGCGAACAAAGTTATATGTACATTACGGTCGCTTCTTAAACAGATATAGGCCTAAAGCGTTTGTCTTTGAAAATGTTCCCGGATTGCTTTCATCTGCCGGAGGTCAGTACTATCGTAATCTGAAAAAGTATTACAAGAGGCTAGGCTATGAAGTGCAGGAAAGGCTACTGAACGCAAGGGATTTCAATGTCGTTCAGCATCGAGAGAGGGTTATCATCATCGGTTGGCGTAAAGAATTGAACTGGTCTTATCCTGAATTTTTGCGCCAAGAAAAATTACATTTCAGAGATGATATTTTTGGTGACCTGCCTGCTATTGGAACTGGCGAAACTAACCGGATTCAATACTATTCTCGTGAACCTGGAGAATATGTTTCGAATACCAACATGAGGAACTGTGTCGAATTCGTGAGCCAGCATATAACCCGTCCTCATAACGAACGGGATTTGGCGATCTATAAACTTGCCATTACTCGTCTGGAAGAAGGTATACGTCTCAAGAATGACAAGATCCCTGAAGAATTGAGAACGCAGAAGAATGTGGAGTCTTTCCTCGATCGATTTAAGGTAGTAGGGGAGACGCCTCATACTGTGATAGCTCATATAGCCAAAGACGGGCATCATTTTATTCATCCTGATCCACAGCAGCTACGTTCCATCTCTGTTCGAGAGGCCGCGCGTATACAGTCTTTCCCTGACGATTATTATTTTGAAGGCTCAACTGAGTACGGATTTAGGACACCGGCTTTTAGGCAAATCGGGAATGCGGTGCCGCCACTAATGGCTTGCGCAATTGCAGAAAAAATCAAGGAAATGATGTCCAATGGCTGACAAATTGGAATTTCAACCTAAAGCAAGGATGCTTTTGCAACTTGGTGACCAACTAATCAGAAGCGAGAGCATTGCCTTACTTGAGCTTGTTAAAAACGCCTATGATGCAAACGCAAATAGCGCGACCGTTCGTATGCAAAATTTGGATAAGCCTGAGTTGGCGGAAATCACTATTTCCGACGATGGTGATGGCATGAATACTAACATCATTCGAAATGTCTGGATGCGCCCGGGCAGCGAATACAAAGATGCCCTTATCCGGTCAGGAGAAATCGATGAAAGTAAACGAGTGCCGATTGGTGGAAAGGGCATTGGTAGGTTTGGTGTGCACAAGCTGGGTTCTGTAATTGAGCTAACCAGCAAAAAAGAAGGGTTCCCCGAAGTTTTTATAAAGATTGATTGGCGGGATTTCTTACAGGACAAATTACTCAGTGAAATCAAGATTCATTTTGAAGAAAGGGACACGCCACATGAATTCTTGGAAGGGAAAACGGGTACCAAGATTCATATTAGGGAACTTAAAAATACTTGGACCCGTGGCGCCGTACGTGACATCTATCGCGCAGTTAACTCACTTAATTCCCCTTTTGGCTCTCAAGATACGTTTCGAACTAAGTTTAAGCTCGGTGCCAATCAAAGCTGGTTAACTGGTCTTACCTCATTCAAGGATATTGAGGCACACGCACTTTATCGGGCCAAGCTCATTATCGAGGGCGATAAAATTGTAAGTTTGGATTACAAATTTTGTCCTTGGGACACGATGACAAAGCTTCAGCCTGTTCCGCGACCAGACAAAAATATCGACATGGTAGAAACGGTCAAGGATGAGCATTCTGGCAAGAAAAAGCTGATCCCGTTAGATTTATCAACACATAAGATTGGCAGGATTGAATTGGAGCTACTGATCTTTGATAGGTCACAAAAGATCCTGTCTCTGGGGGTAAGCGATAAGAAAGGGTTCAAAGAGTACCTTGATCGAAACGGTGGAATACGTGTATTTAGAAACGGTATACGAGTATATGACTATGGTGAGCCGGGCAATGACTGGTTGAATCTGGATATGATGAGAGTGAATCAACCAGGCAAAACTATTAGCAACAACATTATCGTGGGGGCGGTAAGCTTGGATCGTATTGCAAGTGCAGATCTGGAAGAAAAGACAAATAGAGAAGGCTTTATTGAAAATGAAGCCTACCGTAAATTTGTTTCAGCTATTCGTTTTGGCTTAGATAAAGTGCTCACCAAACGAAACCTTGATAAAGGTCAGGTACGCAAATTTTACAGCCCATCGGGAACAAAACAGCCAGTAATAGGTCAGATTAGGACTTTGCATGATCAGGTTGTTAGTAACGTTCAAGATGTAAAGCTTCGCGATGAGCTGCTGAAATCTATTGGAAAGATTGAAAAAGATTATCTGACGATAAGTGAAGTATACACTCGCAGCTCAAGTGCAGGACTAAGTCTTAGCATCGTGATGCACGAAATTATTCACATGATTTCAGAGTTGGCGGCTGCGATTAAAAGTAAACCAGTAGATGCTCATGTTAAGCAGTTGGTCGGTACACTGCAGAAAACCGTTGGTGATTATGCAGGAGTGATCAAGCAGTCGAAGAAATCGAAAGTGAATTTGGCCCAGGTGACGCGGCAGGCCCTTTCGAATATCCAATTTAGGATCAAAGCGCATGAAGTAGATTTGCTAGAGCCTTATTTGGATAGGCATAGTGTAAATTCGAATGTTTCCTGTGCGCAGAACCTTGTCATCAGCACAATCATCAATATCGTTGATAATTCTATTTGGTGGCAAACTTACGCAAAAACAAAAAACAAGAAGGTTTTACTGGATATCGTTGAATACCCAGAAAAACACACTTCTCTCCTAATTGCTGACAATGGTCCCGGGTTTACCATACCTCCCGAAGAGGCTATCCGGCCGTTTATTTCCGACAAATCTGGGGGTATGGGGCTGGGCCTTCATTTGGCTGACGAGGTTATGAAGGGCCAAAATGGCCACCTGATGTTCCCAGATCCATATGACTTTGATTTGCCAGATGAGTTTCAATCTGGAGCAATTCTATTGCTGGCATTCAGGAACTCCATATGAATGATTTTATCCTACCATCAGACGGTTCGGTGCTGGTGGTTGATGACAGGATTGAAGAAGCACTCCCGCTTATCCGCTTGCTCTCCAGTCGAGGTGTCGCTTGCACATACTATAGTGGGTTAGACAACGAGCTCCCGGATAAACCAAAACAAAAAGTCCGGCTTGCGTTTTTTGACATTCAGCTGTTTGGGCCCAGTGATCCCCACAGCTATGCTTCAAATATCCGCAGAATTCTTAAAGCTCTCATTCCTTCAAACAACGGGCCTTATGTTTTGGTGCTGTGGAGTGAGAGATTGGACGTCAATGCAGATGCCATTGAGGCTGAAGTGCTTTCAGTAAGTTCTGAACGTAGGCCACTTGCTGTTATGCGGTTGGATAAGACCGACTTCTTTTCTCGAGAGTTTGATGAGCTAGCGAAAAGAAATCTTATTCATCAAGTTTCAGATCGTATTACATCAGCTTTTGATGATGATGATATTGAGCTTATTGCATCGGCAATTGATGATGAGTTTGCGCCAGAACAAAGATTTGTACCTAAAGACAATGCACTCGAAAAGATTACTACGGAGTTGGTCAAACAGCTGAGCGATAACGTGGATGCGTTTCAAATTTTTACTGCGTGGGAGGCCTCTATTAATCGAGCCTCAGGGCAGACAGTACAAGAATTTGGGTCTTTGCATGATTACAATGGGTTCTGGCCCGAGAATGTTAAATCGACGATTTATCGACTATCAAAAGCCCAGCTAGGTCAGAATGTTGCTGAGGCGGATACGGATGAACGACTTCAAAACGCTATCAAAACTATGAATAACGCGTTTTTGGATATGGCAGAAAACCATTGCCAGGAAATTCCCAGGCTATCGCAGGGAATAAAGTTCGAGCAAAACAAGGTGAAATATACGGCGACGATCAATGGCCAAGTTTTTCAAATTGTATGTCTCATCAAGCAGGACAAATATCACCTCTACATTGACAACCATAAGATTACACAGAACCCCCTTGCATTTGGCAGCCTGTACAAACAGGGGCGGAATGATCAAGAGAAGGCAAGTGTAGTGGAGTTTCTCAATGGATTTCTGGCGATAACGCCTGCTATTAACACTCGCCTCCTAATTGATATGGTTGTTCCAAGTTATGTTCAGCCAGGAAATGTTTATGAGAAAAAAGTACCGCACTGGAATCGCCGTAGATCGCTGCTGAAGAACTATTTCAACAGAAAGCCCAACAAGAATGGTGTGATTAACAGAGCGACAGGGGAGGTCGCAATTGACAATGATGAGGTGTCCCGGTTTAAGTTTGTTGAGCTCGAAGTAACTCCAATTTGCGATTACGCTCAAAAAAAGTGGGTGAAGTATCGTCTGTTACCCGGAGTATTGATACCGCGAGAGTATGCAAAAGACTTCGCGCCAGGCGTAAGCATCTACAAAGATATTCCGCCGTTCCAGCTTGACGGTGAGGAGTACCATCTGATTCTGGATTTCAAGCTGCTCAAGTCCACTGACATGAAGCATCACACATCGGAGGCCCCAATCTTCCGATTGAGGGGTGATGTAGCATCTTCGGTTCTCTCCCGCATGGCTAGCCATGCCAACCGCGTAGGACTTACCTTCGTCGAATAGTTGGAGGTTGAAATGTTAGACGGGAAATCTCGGTTTGAAGTATGGTTGAAGCGAAAGGGCTTGTCCGATTCTTCAATTATCAAATACTCGAACGCCATCGCGGGTCCTTTAACTGACTGGGCACGGTTAGAAGGCATCACCAATCATTCTATTCTGTCGATAACAGATTCTCTATATTTTTCCGAAGTTGCCAAATCGCTCCGTAAAACAGCTATTTTTCGAGAAAGAGACACGACTGGGCACCAAATGTACGGAAGTGCATTAAAAAAGTATGCTGAGTATTTATTGGCCTGCCTTCCGCCTCTTGAGCGCGACGTTAAAGAAATATTAGCCGTTAAGGAATTGAGCCAAACGGAAAAAGCTCAAATGATATCCGCTAGGGTTGGTCAGGGGCGTTTCCGGCAAGAATTAGTCAAGATCTGGAATAGATGTAGCGTAACCGGATATCCAGAGACCGGTTTGCTTATCGCATCACATATCAAGCCATGGGCGAGTGCTTCAGCGACAGAACGGGTAGACCCTTATAACGGTCTCCTCTTGCTTCCAAATATCGATAAGGTATTTGATCGTGGATTGATATCTTTTGATGATTACGGGCGTATTATGATTTCTGAGCAGTTGCCTGGGCGGAAGGCCTTGGGAATCCGAGCCGACATGAGACTATCACTCCATAATCAAAGCAGGCCTTATATGCGGTATCACCGGGAGCATGTGTTTTCCGCATAAGTTCTATGGCTATTGGATTTCTAGCAGATTGCTTCTACAGCACAGGCCATTTTGTTGGGTGCGAGGTGGGCATAGCGGAGGGTCATGGCGTAGTCGCTGTGCCCTAGGAGTTCTCTGATCGTATTGAGATCAACACCAGCCATCGCCAAGCGAGAGGCGAAGTCGTGGCGCATGTCATGCCAGCGGAAGTCCTTGAGGTCTGCATCGTCAAGCAGTTGTTCCCAGCTTGAACTTACATTGTCGAACTTGCCGCCATTCTTGCCGGTGAAAACATAGTTGCTTTCAGGCGGTGCCTGGTCTCGCCAATTCACCATAGTGCTCTTGGCAAGATCATTCATTGGAACATGGCGGGTGCGTTTGGACTTGGCATTTGAGCCGCGAACTGTCACCAGGGCATTCTTGAAGTCGATGTCGGTCCATACGAGTGAGAATAGCTCGCCTCGCCGCAAGCCCGTGTTGAGGGACAAGATGATCATGGGCTTAAGGTGATCTGCGAAGGTAACTTGCCGAATGTCAGGCATCAGCTCATACCCTCGCTCCTTCCGCCAGGCATTTGCGGTGTCCCGTTTTATACGGATCTTTTCCTCGCGGACCTCAAGGGCATCAAACAGTCGTTTTCTTTCGAATTCATTGAGAAAACGCACGCGGCCGATCTTATCCTCCCTCATTTTCTTGAGGTCGCTGAGCGGGTTCGAAGTGATCAGTTTCCATTGAACGGCTTTGTTGAGCGACGCCTTGATTGCTGAAATGTCGCGGTTGACAGTCGTATGCTTCTTGCCGTCACTCAGTCGTCTCGTACGCCACTTCTCCAGATCAGAGATATGGATATCGTCCAGTTTTCTGGTGAGAAGGAAATCAAAAGCAGATTCCAGGCGTTTGATAGAGGCCTTCCCGGAAGAGGTATGTTCGATGAGCCAAGGTCCATAGTGACTATCAAGATATTCCTGGAAAGATGACACAGCTTTGCGCCGTTTTCTTTCGGCGGCAGGGTCACCCCCCTCTCTGGCCTCAGCGATTGCTTTGATCGCTTGTGTCCGGGCTTCATCGATAGATAGGTGACACACTTTACCCAAACTGATGCGCCGACCTTTCCTGAACTCGCAATAGAAGCTTTTCGATCCCGAGGGCTGGACGCGCACGATCAGCCCTTTTACATGTGTGTCGCGAACCTCATATGGTTTTTCTTCCGGCTTCAGCCGATCGATCACCTTCCTATTCAGCTTTGAAAGCATGGCCAACAAGTCCCCTATAAGTGAAGGGGCATTCGGCCGCCGTAAGTGACCTGTAAGTGCAAATGCCCGCAACACACTGATTTCAAACAGTGCCGAATGAAACGAGTGAAATCCAGTAACTAATTGAAAAATATCAATAAATCTGTTTCAATGCGTCGCATTCGGTTTCATGGCGTAGCACCTGAAATTTCTCTCCGAAGGCAGAGGCCAGAGGTTCGAATCCTCTCGGGTGCGCCATTATCTTCAGACATTCTCCGTTTACCAGATCTACCTACCCGATGTCATGTCGCTGGTGCAGCCGTTTGGGTTGACGCCTGTCTCATGGCTGTACGGGCTACAAATAGTTGCCCGGTGGTGATGCCGCGTTGGTGGCGCGATTAGTCCGGGCTGTATCTGCCATAAAAAAAGGGACGCTTCGGTTGATACCGAAAGCGCCCCAGGCCCCAATTACTTGGATGGGAAATCCTGCCTTAGGGGGAAAGGCCCGCCGCCTAAGGGTGCAGCGGGCCCGATACTCAGGACTTAGAAGTCGTAGCCGATGCTGAATTTCACCGAACGGCCCAGGATGGGGCGACCGTTTGGCGCAGCCGGGTTACGCGGGTCACCTTCCGTGATGCCATGGCTGTTATTCAGGTTATCAGCATGGACCTGGAAAAAGAGCCCGGACGGCGTGTTCACAAGAAGGCCAAGGTCGATCTTCTCATAGCCGGCCAACTCAACGCTGTTGCCATTGTCGCCAAATCGTTTGCCGACAAACTGGACCGCGCCATAAAGCGTTGCCGTCATATCGCCCACCTCAAACTCATAGCTTGGGCTCAGGCGCAGCTGGAACTTCGGCTGGCGCAGCACCCGGTTGCCGATGTCGCTCGCTGTGGTGGATTCGGTGATTTCCGCGTCCTGCAGTGTAGCGATAAAGGCCATGTTGAAAGCTTCATAGGTGACAAAGCCGTCAAGCTCGACACCGATCGACCGGGTCTTGAAGGCGCTTGCTCCCAGTGTGCCACCTACCACAGAGGAGAAGCTGTCGTTCTTGTTATAGAAGGCGGTGGCAAACAGGCCGAAATAGTCGTTCGAATATTTCACGCCACCTTCAAGTTGCTTGATACCGTTCACATTGAGGTTGTTTTCGCGCACATCATCAAAGTGCGGGAACAGCGAGCCTTTGGAATACCGCGCAAAGACACCCAGGTCTTCATTGACGTCATAGTTGACAGCCGCAGTATAGGAGAAGGCGTCTTCCTTCAGGTTGACCGACATATCGCGCGTGCCGTCCGGGTAGCCTGGGCCGCTATCCAGCACATAGTCGATATCGATCCACTCGTTGCGGATGCCGAAGTCAAACCGGAAATCAGGCGTGACCTGCCAGCTGTCAGCGAGATAAAGCGCGTCAGCTGACGCGTCGCCCGCGGAGTTGATGCCGTATGCCCAGCAACCGGAGCCAGAACCCGCGGCCTGCAAATCTGTGCAGGCAATGCTGTCCTCAAGGAAATCGCCATTTGCGACGTTATGGACAGGCGTGAAGTTGCCGAGTGTCCAGAAATCGTCTGACGACCAGGTTGCTTTATAGTAGCCAACTGTCAGCTCATGATCGCCAACTTCCTTGGCAAGGCTGAGGTCATTGGTGAAGGATTCGAGGTCTTTCTGCACGACCCAGTGGCCATAGTTCTGGACATAGTCGCTGTCAGTCAGTTCCTCACCACCAAGCGTGGATACAGATGCCAGCCCGAGAGCGGCCACCTGAATCGGGCTGCCGTCAGGCACGAAGCCATAGGTGTCGGCGTTGCCCTTGGTGTAGGACGTGTTGTTGCGCACAGTGAAGCCGTCGCCCAGGTCGAAGTCTACATTCAGGCCGGAAACCGACCCGTCCCAACCACGCCCATCAGCGAAATCAAAATCTTCAGTATCGCCATTGCCGTTCACCTGGAGCGTACGGAAACGCGTGGCGTTACCGAGCTGAGAAAACTCACCCAGATCGTTGCCGGAATTCAGCGCCATTGGCAGATACCACTGGCCGTGATCGTCGGTCACACGGGTCCAGGCGTTGATCTCGCCGTTATCGAGAACCTTGGTCAGTTGCAGGGTAACCTGCTTGCCTTTTTCCGAATTGAACTCGGCGTCGCGCACACCGGGGGATGATTTGATATAGCCGCCGACCATATAATAGAGCTCGTTACCGAGCGGGCCGGACAGCACCGCGTCAACGCGCTGCAGGTCATAGTCTGATGTTGTGTATTTCACCCGGCCTTCGGTCTCGTCGCCGCCTTTCTTCAGGTTGAAGTTCAGCGTTACGCCCGGCTCGCCATTTGAGAATACAGCGTTCGGCCCACCCCGGAGTGCTTCAGCGCTGGCGATGGTTTCATCGATCCGGAAAATGGAACTCTGTTCAAAGAAGGACAGCATCTCGGTGCCATAGATGGGCGCACCGTTGATGGACATGGTCACAAACGGTGCGTCGCCGCCGCCTGGCAGGCCGCGCACATCGATGTTCGCGCCGGCGACACCGCCCGAGCTTTCAGCCCAGACGCCAGGCACGAGCGTGAACAGCTCTGCGGTGCTTTTGGTGCCGGCGAGGCCGATGGCCTCTTCGTTCATGGTGGTGATGGCGAAGCTGGCATCCTGTTTGCGAACGCCTGCGCCGCCTGGTGTACCTAGAACGACGATCTCTTCAAAGGCGACGGCATCGTCAGTGTCGGCGGCAGTGTCCTGCGCCGAAGCGGTTGTGCCCGCAACGGCAATAAGCGCCGCCAAGGCGGTGCTGGATTTAAGGTGACTGAGTGTAAAACGCATGTGTTTGGCCCTCCCACGCCTTACCATTATGTATACTTTCCATGCTGTGCTCAACAGACCGGCTTCCACTCCGGTTGTGTGGCGAAGGGGGTCGCACACACGTGTCGGCACTCGCATCAAAGCGGTGAATGGACTCATATCTACGCCCCTTTGCAATCGATTGCAATACAAAATTACAATCGATTGCATTGATTTGTAATATATCTCGACAAAACCATGGTCTGGCATGTAGTAAAACCATATGGAAAAAAGCAAAAACCTGACGATGGCGGATATCGCCAAGCTGGCTGGCGTGTCTGAAGCCACGGTGTCGCGTGCGCTTAAAGACAGTCCTTTGATCAACAAGGAAACGCGGGCGCGGGTCCAGCGAATCGCACGCGAAAATAATTATGAGATCAATGCAGCAGCGCGGAATTTCCGCACCAAGAAGACCCATACTCTGGCCGTTGTGTTGTTGGTGGACCGCCGCTGGGGGCACGAGGTTTCAGACGCGTTCCTGATGGTGCTGCTGGGGAGCATCGCAGACGAGGCTGGCCGGCAGGGCTATGACCTGCTGCTGTCGACCAACCAGAGCGATGTTGCTGACCTGAACGCCTATTTCCTCGAATCCAAACGTGCTGACGGCTTGATCATCATTGGCCAGGGCCGTAATGACCCGCGGCTTGACCGGTTGGCCGAAGCCAAAGCGCCCTTCATCGTGTGGGGCGCAGAAATGGCGGACCATAATTATTACACTGTAGGCAGCGACAATCGCCGTGGCGGATATGACGCCACCAGCCTTTTGGCGCGCAACGGTCGCCGACGGATTGCTTTCATGGGGGATGTGCGTCACCCGGAAATGGAACATCGGTGGGAAGGCTATCAGAAGGCCCTTGATGACGCTGGTCTGACATCCAACGACGACCTGGTCATTCCGACCGATTTTTCGCAGTCGGATGGCTACAAGAAAGCGGACCTGTTGGCCCAGGGCGGCAAACCAACGTGTGACGCGGTCTTCTGTGTCAGCGATAATATCGCGCTTGGGCTTCTGAAGCGGTTTGCGGAGCTGGGCATCCGCGTGCCGGATGACGTGGCAGTTGTCGGCTTTGACGACAACCCACCGGCGCTGTTCAGCACCCCGGGGCTGACATCCATCAAACAGGATGTTCAGGAAGGGGGGCGGCTTCTGGTGCAGAATCTGATCAAGGTGCTGAACGGTCAGACAATCGACCATGTGGCGATGCCGACTGAACTGGTGATCCGCGATTCGTGCGGGCAGGGCTAGAAGGGCTTCAGCACCTTCTCAACCAGTCCTTCAGGGCTGGGCAGAACAATATCCGCCTGCGCGAGTATATCCGCGTCCCCGATGCCGGCCGCGAACATATCAGCGGCCTTGATGGCGGCAACGCCTGATGCGGCATCTTCAACCCCCAGGCACTGGCTGCTTGGCAGACCGAAAGCCCTGGCCACATCCAGGAAAATATCCGGGGCTGGCTTGCCGTTAGGGATCGCGCCTGCGTCAGCGATATAGTCGAAGGCGCCGGTGATCTCCAGGCTGGCTAGCACTTGCGGTGCGTTGCGGCTCGCCGAGGCCAGCCCAATCCGCCAGTTGTTGGCTTTCAGCCAATCCAGGGCCTCAACAATTCCGGGAAGTATATCTGCAGGCGTAATGCCGCCGATCAGTGTCTTATAGTCTTCGTTCTTCTGTTGGGCGAGGGCCAGTCGGTCATCCATGCTGTAGGCCGTGGTGCCTTTGGCCAGGATATAGTCCAGCGATTCCATGCGGCCAACACCCTTCAGGCGGTGGTTGTCATCCTCGTCAAAGGGCAGGCCCAGGGAATGGGCCAATCGCTGCCACGCCAGGAAATGATAGTGGGCGGTATCGGTGATCACGCCGTCCAAATCGAAGATGCAGGCTTTCTGTACCATCGGTTACTCCATACAAAAGTTACTGGTTCGGCAGGGAAATTTGCTCTTTGGGCTTCAGAGCGACACGGTGGCCATAGTGATGGAAAATCACAGGGTCCGGTCCGTCATATTGATAGTCTGTGCTGTCTGCTGATACGGACAGCTTCAGCAGACCCGCCCCCAAGCGGAGCTTGAAGCTGTAGGACCGCCAGCCGTCAGGCAGCGCGGGCTTGAGCGCAGGCAATGCCCCTTCAAGACGCAGTCCACCGAAGCCATAGACCAAGGCCATCCAGGAGCCGGCCATGCAGGCCATATGGTTGCCATAATGGGTGTTGGCGTGCCGGTTCTCCAGATCCATGCGGTAGGTTTCCTCGAAGAACTCATAGGCCTTTGCCGGGTCGCCGCTCTCAAGGTTGGCGACCGCGTGAATGCAGGCCGAAAGCGTACTGTCGTGCGTGGTGCGCGGCTCATAATAGGCCAGATTCCGGGCCTTCTCATCGGCCGTGAAGCGGGCGGGGAGCAGGATCTGGGCCAGCACCACATCAGGCTGCTTCAGCACCTGATGGCGGTAGATCACCAAGGGGTGATAGTGCAGCAACAGCGGATAATTTTCTGCCGGCGTGCCGTCAAAATCCCATTGCGGTTTGTCCAGGAAACCATCGCACTGGGCGTGGATACCCAGGTTTTCATCGAATGGAACATACATGCAGTCTGCCGCTTTCTGCCATGCGGCGACTTCATCCTGTGACAAGTCGACTTTGGCGGCAATCGCATCAAAGTCTTGTTTTGAATAGCTTTTTGCGAGTGCCGCGGCTTCGGCAAGATGCTGCTGGGCCATCAGGTTGGTATAGAGGTTATTGTCGACCATGGCGGTATATTCGTCCGGACCGGTCACTTCATGGATGCAGAAGGCGCCGCCTTTTTGGGCGTTAAAGTGCCCAAGGTCCATCCAGATGCGGGCGGTTTCGAACAGCATTTCCGCACCGCCACCCGCCAGTAACTCCTTGTCACCACTGATGTTTACATATTGGATCAGTGCATAGGCGATGGCCGCATTGATGTGATATTGGGCCGTGCCTGCAGGGAAGAAACTGGAGCATTCTTCGCCGCCGATGGTGCGCCAGGGGAAAAGGGCACCTTTGGTGTGCCCCATTTCCCGCGCCCGGGCACGGGCGGCATCAAGCGTGCTGATGCGGTACTCAATGAGCGACCGGGCCACTTCAGGTGCGTTGAACAGGAAGAAGGGCACGGCATAAATCTCTGTGTCCCAGAAATAGTGGCCGTCATAGCCTGGGCCGCTCAATCCCTTGGCAGCCAAGGCGCGGCCGCCGTCCTTGCCGGCGCTCTGGAACAGATGAAAGGCGCCGAAGCGGATGCCCTGTTCGACCGGGTCGTCGCTGTCGACCGTAACATCCGCCGTATCCCAGAAGGCATCCCAAACGGCCTTGTGGTCTTTATAAAGCGCGTCAAAACCCTTTTGGGCCATAGTGCCCAAATTCTCACCAAGCGCCGACCATCGTGCCCTTTGTGTGCCCTTTTCAAAGTCGGCGTAGGCGACATATTTCCGAACGGTGATTTCCTGCCCGGGCGCGAGCGCGGCATCAAGCCGGGTGGCCCACAGGCCATCTTCGCGAATATCCTGTGCGCCTATGTCTGTGTCGCCGGAATAATCAACCCGGCACCCTGCCAGCACCAGGTGCCCACTGTGCCGAACGCGGTGGGCGACCAGGATCGCACAGTCATGGTCGGTTGCTTCCGGCTTCTCAAGGCAGGTTGCCACCGACAGCTCGCCCGCGCGCGGGTCGAAACCTTCATGGCCGCCGCCATAGCGGGTGTTGAGGCCGGTGGTCAGGCTGACAGGCCCGGTGTAATCAACCGACGCCAGGATATAGTCGATCACCATCAGGCCGGGCGCGGCCATGGAGACAAAGCGGCGGCTGTTGATTTCAAGTGTGCCGCCCGTGCGCGTTTGCCAGCGGCTGGTACGGCTGAGCATGCCGTCGCGCATGTCCAGCACGCGGGATTGGCCGTCAAGCTTGCTCGCGCCCTGGATAAAGCGTTCATCACCAGCCGTCAGGTCAAACGCCTTGCCGTCCGGAACCAAGATCATCTTGTTATTATGGCTGGCGAAGCCGAAGGCGGCCTCGTCATAATGGATCGGGTCGCGCAGGTAGACGCCGTTCAGATAGGTGCCCTCGGTGGAGCGGATACCATCTGCCACGCCTTCTTCGAACGTGCCGCGGGTGCCAAGATAGCCGTTTGCCTGCGCCATCAGTGTTTCCGACACGGCCTGCGTGTCCGGCGTGAAGCCATTCTCCACCAGCCGCCAGTCGTCCGGCAGGAACGCTGGTGCCTTTCTTTTCTGGTCGCCCGTTTTACTCACGTAACTGTCTTCCCTAACCTGAACCCCACTTGCCAGCCTGTGCTGGAATAGGGTCCTATAATATCTTCTTTGCAATCGATTGCAATACTGTTATTGTGGACATTCGATGTCACCCGGGATCAGGTGAGGGACTGTTTGGGAGGTCACCCCGGGTTAGCTGTTTGATTGGGAGGAAGCCTGTGAGCGGGTTCATGCACAACTGGCGCATCAAGTTTGCGCTGTTTTTGGTCTATTTCGTTTTTGCGATCCTCCTGAACAGCGTGGGTACGGTGATCTTGCAGGTCATCGACAATTATGACCTTTTGCATACACAGGCTGCCGTACTGGAAGCCTTCAAGGACCTGTCCATCGCGGGCGTTTCCTTCCTGGTGGCTTCCTTTTTGCCGCGCCTGGGGTTCCGGCGGGCCATGATGGCAGGGCTTGTTATTGTTGCGTTCGCCGCGGTTGCGCAGCCCCTGGTGCCCAGTTTTCTGACGTCGAAGATGATGTTCCTCGCGACGGGTGTTGCCTTTGCCCTGGTGAAAGTGTCGGTTTTCGCCACCGTGGGCTTGATTACGGACAGCAAGCGCGAACACGCCAGCATGATGAATGTGCTCGAGGGCACGTTCATGATTGGTGTTCTGTGTGGCGGGGTCCTGTTCGGCAATTTCGTCGATCCAGACAACGCCAAGGACCAGAACTGGCTGAATGTCTACTGGATACTGGCTGGCCTCAGCCTTGTGAGCCTGCTGGTGTTTGCCGTGACACCGATTGATGAACATGAAAGCCATCAGGACAGGCCGCACAGCGCCCTGGAGGATTTCATGGGCATGGTAAAACTGGTGGCCGCACCGCTGGTATATGTTTTTGTGTTTTCCGTGTTTCTATATGTCCTGATCGAACAGGGCATCGGCACCTGGCTGCCCACCTTCAACAAGGAAGTGTTGGGCATGCCGTCGGACATGAGCATTCAAACGGGCGCCGTTATCTTTCCGCTTGCCATTGCCATCGGGCGCTTGAGCGCAGGCGCCGTGATGGCGCGCTTTTCCTGGTATCCGGTGCTGAATGTCTGCATCATCGCAATGGCGGTGCTTGTGATCCTTGTGTTGCCGCTGGCAAGCGGGGTTGAACCGCAGGCGTCGATGTCATGGAGCACGGCCCCTATCGCGGCTTATATTTTCCCGCTTATCGGGCTGTTTATGGCGCCCATCTACCCGGCGATCAATTCCGCCGTGCTGTCGGCGCTGCCGAAGCACCAGCATGCGGCCATGACGGGCCTGATTGTGATTTTTTCGGCGCTTGGCGGCACCACCGGGTCACTGATCACGGGCAAGGTGTTCGGCGCGCTTGGCGGACAGACCGCTTTCTATATGTCACTGGTGCCATTGACGGTGATTTTCATCACGCTGTTTTTCTTCAAGCGCGAAACGGTCAAGGCAGCGGCCTAGCCAAGGCGCTTGCCATCTTTGAAATCGCCGCATAAGCTGCCCATCAAGCGGTTGTTCCCGAGACACGAAGAGATCGGGAACTGCCAGTGCCGACGAAGCTTGTTGGGGGAAGCATGGGGCAGGACAGTCAAGCGGGCGCTTGGGGCGCGCTTTCTTCCTTGAAAGAAGAACCTGTAACGCAGCCCGTGTCGCTGCCGTCTTTTCGCGTTGGCAAAGTGCTATCCGACACCTTCGCCATATTTTTTGCCAATTTTTTCCGGTTCTGGGCCGTAGCGCTGGTTGTGATGGCGCCGACCGCTATCGGTTTCTGGGCCATGGGTGTCTTTATGGGCCCAGCTCCGGACGCACCGATGCCAGCCGATCCCATTGGATTTTTCATCAGCTTTTTTGGCACATTGGCGTGGGTCCTGGCTTCTATTGCCGTGATGATGGCCGCGGTGATCTATGGCGCGATAGAATACCAGACAGGGCGTAAGGCCCCACTGGTCGACATGCTGAAAGTTGGCGTGCGATCAGGTGTCCCGGTTGTGGTCGCAATGGTGCTGTCAGTCATACTCTATATGATCGGCTGGATGCTGTTCATTGTGCCGGGCATCATTGTTGCCATGATGCTGTGTGTCACCGTACCAGCCATTGTTGCCGAAAAGTTGGGTCCACTGAAGGCAATACGCCGCAGTCGGGAGCTGACGTCAGGGTTCAAATGGCCGATTTTGGGGTGCTTCCTTGTCATGGCCGTCGTGGCACAGGTTGTTAATTTGGCTTTGATGATGCCCATGATACTGGGCAGCACAGTGAACGTCACACCAGGAACTGTGGGCTTTGTCTATTCGGCTGTCACCACCACCCTCATGGGGTCGGTGTATGTATTCTTTGGTTCGGGCGTTGCCTCGATCTACACAAACCTGCGCGCTGCAAAAGAGGGCACGTCGGCAGACGATATCGCAAAAGTTTTCGAATAAGGGTCAGGGGGAGAGAAAATCATGACTGATTCAACTGTAACCAATGGGGTGAACCCGGAGTTCCGCGTTGGTGAGGTGCTATCGCAAACCTTCAGCACTTATTTTGGCAACTTCTTCAAGTTTCTGGCCGTAAGCTTTATAGGCTATGTGGTTATTATTGGCGGTGTGGGATTGATTACGGGAAGCGGCCTGATGATGTCGGACCGGTCCGGGGAAATCAGCCCGTTTGTCGCACCCGGGCAATTCTTCCTGAACTTCCTGCTGACGATGGTTGCCGCTGCGGTGATCCAGGCCAGTGTCACGTTCGGAGCGGTTGAGCATCAGGCCGGCCGGTCTGCCACTGTGCTGGGTATGATAAAGGCTGGCGTCCGATCAGCAATTCCGGTGGTTCTTGCTACGGTCGTCATGTCTGTGCTGGTGTTTATCGGGTCCATCTTCCTGTTGGTGCCTGGCATCATTATCTGGTTGATGCTGTCAGTGACCGTACCGGCAATCGTGTCTGAAAAGCTCGGCATGGCTGACGGTTTGAAACGCAGCCAGGAGCTGACAACCGGCTTCAAATGGCAGGTCTTTGCTGCTTTCCTTGTTGTTTTGATTGCCATCTGGCTTTTCCAGATATTGCTTGCCACGGTTATGGTTGGCGCGGGCGCTTCCATGCTTGGTTCCAATGGGGGTAGTTCGATTTTGGCCCTTGTTGTGACCATTCTTTCAATCGCGATGGGCAGTCTTACCTATGGCCTGATGGGGTCGACAGTGGCTGCGGTTTACACCAATTTGCGGGCGGCCAAGGAAGGCACGTCGGCGGACGAGATCGCCAAGGTGTTTGCCTGATCCGATAACGCAGGCTCACTGAAATAGCATTTTCCTGATGGCGTCCCAGACTGGTGACGCCATCTTGCTTAGGGCCTTGCTTTTAGGGGCTATTTAGGTCCGGACGGTTTCTGGCCTGTGTCGAACTTGTCGGTCTTGCGCGTGCCCATCAACAGTTTGCCTTCAAGGTGTTTCCTGAGGGCATGATAGTAAGCGGACAGAAAAGCTTCCATCTGGTGCGGCAGGACCGGGTCTTCCCAGCCGATTTTCTTGATGATGGTCTCACCCGCGGTCCGGAGCTTATCGGCGGCGTCCTTGCCTTGTTGCCTAAGAAGCTCCTCGAGTGTCTGCAGCTCATAGATGCCGTAGGCATTCAGCTGCGCGGTGGTGAAGCCGTAGGCGTCCAGCGCCCCCGCTGCAGCCCCGTTGGCTTCCAGCATATCGGTGGCCAGCAACACCTTGGGTTCGCGCACCACAAGCGTGCCTGCGATCAGGTCACCCGCGCGCAGGTTGTCCTTGTTCATCATGGGCAGGAACACAAGCAGCATGGCCCAGATAAAGGCAAACAGCTGCATCAGGCCCGACACACCGGCTGATCCCGAAGAAAAGACAATACCCATGGGCACGAAAATCTCAATCTCGCGCATCATGTTGCGGGCGAAAATGGCTTCGGATGAAAGCGGCCTGCCGAACCGGTCAATCACCTTGATGCCAAGGCGCCTTTTGCCCGGTGTCTGGCCCTGCCACTTCAGCTCGAAAAACATGAAGTAGAAATTCCTGAGCGCAAAGATAAGCAGCAGAATCACAATCAGGCCGAAATGGCCGATGTTGGCCCAGCCGGTGGTGATGGCAATGGCGATGGACCCCAGGATCATGATGCCGAACAGGATCAACAGATCGATGATCACGGCACCCGCCCTGTCGCCGCGTTCGGCCAGTTCCACTTCAAGGGCCACGCCCTCGGGTGTCAGGATGCGCCGGGTTTCTTTTGCCGGGCGCCTATTGCGCTGTTTGCGGCTCATAGCTCGTCCTCCCCGGCGTCATCGGGCCTGTTGTGGCCCATGCCCAGGAAATAGACTGCCCACATGACAAGGAAGCCAAGACCGATGGCATAGCGGCTGGCATCGGATGTGACCAGCTGACGGGCGAAGCCTTCAAGAAGACCGGCAACCAGGAACATCAGGATGCAGCCAAAGGCGACCAGGGCGGCCTTCTTGCCGTATGTGGCCAGCGCTTCCATCCGGCTCAGCTTGCCGGGGAATACATAGTGCCGGGCGATTGTCAGCCCTGCGGCACCACACAGGATGATGGCCAGAATTTCGGTGGAGCCATGGATGATCAACCAGCCACCCAACTCACCCAGCAGATCTTTTTCATAGTGGAGCGCGAGAAAGGCACCCAGCATGGTGCCGTTCGTGAACAACAGCCAAATTGTGGGCAGCCCAAGGGCAAACCCAAGGGCAAAGGCCAGCAACCCGACTTGCGAATTGTGGGTAAAGAGCTGGGTGGCGAATATATTCAGGCCTTCTATCTCGTTCTTGTCCGGGTACAGCACGGCCCTGAGGTCCTCGGCCGAAGCGCCGGGTACCCGCCCGCCGGCCAGCGACCGGTCCACAAAGGTGTAGAACCATTCCGGGTTCTCCAGCACCAGGAAGAAGCCGGCCATCACGCCCAGCAGGGTCACGATCAGAGCCACCAGGAATTCCTGGCGGATCGACCGCACAGCATCGGGGATGGAGAATTGCATAAGCCGCGCGAAGGCCCTGCCAGCAGGACGCTGGTGGCCATACAGCAGGAAGTAGGCGCGGGTGGTCAGATTCTCCAGATAGTCGACAACATTCTTGTCGAGCGAGATCGACCGCGCGACGCTGAGGCTTGAAAGCGCGCCTTTATACAGGTGCGGCAACTCGAACACGTCGGTTGCGCTCAGGGACCGGATGCCTTTCTTCTCGGCCTGCAGCACCAGTTGTTCCAGCTGTTGCCAACCTTCTTCGCGTTCCTGCCGGAACTGGAAGCTTTTGGTTCCCACTGACGCCATCAGACCAGCTCCTGATTGATGATGGTGCGATACTGGTTAATCACATGACCCACCAGGTGTGCCGATTCAGGCTCCAGGCACAGTATGCCTTGCCGCCTGAGGTTCGAGAACAGAAGCTGCCGTTCCTTGAGCAGTTCAGCCGCTGTGGCCGCGCGTGAGATATCTTTGACATCCTCGACCGGCTGGTTGGCTGTGCGCTCCAGATACGGGTCCTTGAGCGCGACGAACACGACAAAATGGTGCACCGCCAGATGGCTCAGGTTCTCGCGCATCAGTTCAGCCGTTGTGGTGTCGACAAAGTCGGTGAACAGGACCACCAGCGTACGCCGGGTCAGCTGTTCCGCCAGCCGTGTCATCGCCAGCGTATAGTTGGTTTCGCTGACATCGCACTGCATGGCCGCCATATAGTGCTGCAGGTGGCTGAAGGATGTGATGCCCGACAGCGGCTTCACATAGGACCGCACCTGGCTGTCGAACGAGAACAGCCCGACCCTGTCACCGCCCTTCAGTGCCGCGTGGGCAAGCACCAGTCCGGCATTCACCATATGGTCAAGGCGTGTCAGGCCGCCCAGCCGTTCGGCCATCAGGTGGCCGGTATCGAACGCCAGGATGATCTGGTGATTGCGCTCGGCTTCGAATTCCTTGACGAGGAGGCCGCGGTAGCGCGCCGAGCGTTTCCAGTCCACCGTGCGCGGGTCCATGCCCGGGACATATTCCCGAAGCGAGGAAAATTCGCTGCCGTCACCCCGGCGTATGTCCGGCCGTGGGCCGAACTCTTCCGCCGCCGCGCCCATGAGGTCTTGGGCACTTCGGGCGGCAAGCTGGAAGTTCGGCAGGACCGGGATTTTCAGGTCCGGCGTTTCTTCAATCTGCCGTTCGGCCAGCCCCAGGGGCCCGCGCCAGCGGAACCAGACGGTCGGGATGGTGGCTGTGCCGCGGCTCAGCGGTGTCAGCGCAACCTCCGTCCAGCCGCCACCGGGCGCAATGGTCACCGGTGTCTGGGCGTCCTGGTCCAGGATGTCATTAACCTCAATGGCCACCTGAACGACGGGCAAGGCGATACCGTCCGTGCGTTCGGCACTGACCACCAGCGGCTGGCTTTCGCCGATATAGATCTGGGCCGGTTCTTCAATCAGGAAGCTGATTTTCGGTGCCCGTGGGCAGGACAGCCAGTCGATCAGCAGCAGGAACATCACAAGCGCCAGATAATACCCCGTCAGGCTCACAAGCGTGGGCGAGATCGCAAGCAGGATCACCGCCAGCGGGACGGCAGCCAGGATCAGCCAGAATGTCCTGAGGGTTGGGCGCATCAGCGGGGGGCCTTCACCTGTTCAAGAAGCTGCTGGACCACGTCACCCGCGCGGATGCCTTCGATTTCCGCAGCCGGGCTGAGGACCAGGCGGTGCCGGAGCGCGGGCAGGGCGATGCGTTTGATGTCATCGGGGATGACATAGTCGCGACCATCAAGGGCGGCACAGGCACGCGACGCGCGTGCGATCATGGTGCCGCAGCGCGGCGAGGCACCAACGCGCACGGACGGATGCTCCCGTGTGCCGCGCACCAGGTCGACGATATAGTCCAGAAGCTCCTCCGCAACCTGCAGGCCCGCGATGGTCTGGCGCATGGCGCGCAGGCTATCCAGATTCAGAATCGGGCGGATATCCATCTCGGACACCGATGGCATGGTCGCGCGGTGGCCGTGCAGGCCGAGGATGCGGCGCTCTTCTTCCCGGCTTGGATAGTCCAGGATGTGCTGGAACAGGAAGCGGTCCAGCTGGGCTTCCGGCAGCGGGTAGGTGCCCTGCTGTTCGATCGGGTTCTGGGTGGCGATCACCATGAAGCCGTCACCCAGGCTGTGGGCGGTGCCGTCGATGGTAACCTCACGTTCGTGCATGGCCTGCAACAGCGCCGCCTGTGTCTTGGGCGGTGTCCGGTTCACTTCGTCTGCCAAGAGGAGATCCGTGAAAATCGGGCCTTTGGTCAGCACGAATTCGCTGGTCTCGAACCGGTAGATGTTGGTCCCGAGCACATCGCCCGGCATCAGGTCCGGCGTGAACTGGATGCGGCCGAACTTCAGGTCAAGGCTGGCAGAGAAGGCTTGTGCCAGCAAGGTCTTGGCGACGCCGGGGACGCCCTCGAACAAAATATGGCCTTCGGAAAGCAGGCTGATCAGCAACAGGTCGACCGCGTCGTCCTGGCCGACGATGACCTTTTTCACATTATAGCGCAGGCTGTCGCCGGCGGATTTGATGTCACTTGGTGTCATTCATGATCTCCTGTTTCCAGGTATAAAATTGATTGGCAAGGGTAAGAAGGCGGCTTCTTTTTGTGCTGTCGTCATCACGCACGCGAAGGATTCGCCGTTTGATCGTAGTGAAGCCGGGCTTGACGCACCGCTTGGCAGATTGTTCGTCCAGCCAGCTGTCCAGCCGGTTGCGCTCCAGGTCGCTGGGCACATTCAGATGGCGCGCAACAGTCAGGGACTGATCGTCCACAAGGCGGATCAGGGCTTCCTGTTCCTTTTCCGCCATATGCAGGATGCGGGCGGCATTCTCAATGAAGACTGCTTTGGAATCGTCCGCCGTGGCCACATTGCGCCAGGGTGCCCCGAAGCGGCGCGTCAGCGCCAGCAGGAAGATGATCACCGCCAAGAGGGCCGCAACAGTGGCATAGACAAACGGATGGCTGAACATGGCGCGCGCCATGCTGGGGTCGCGCTTGAACCCGTGGATGATTTCATCAACCACAAGGGTTTCCCGGCCCTGAGAGACGGTTTCCAGCACGTTCAGCGCCAGGGCGGCGTTCCAGCCGCGGGCCAGGCCGTGGGTCGCGATCAGGTCGGGGTCGGACAGAATCCAGACCGGTTCTTCTTCATAGTCACGGTTGAGGCGCCCGAACAGGATGCCCTGATCGTTCCAGATGAGGGGGGTCACCTGTTCGGATTTTATCAGCTGAAGGCTATCGATGTCCGGTATGGCGCGCGGATCGAAACCATGCTGCCAGGTGCCCGCTGAAGCATCGGTCGGGCGCAGCACCTCAAGGTCTTCCCCAAGATTGCCTGCCACCGCCTTTACCTGGGCAATATTTTTCACGAAAGCCGCGCCGATCCAGTCGGCCTTGAAGCCATGCGGGATGCCCTGGCGTTTGGGCAACACGACAAGCATCGGCGCCCAGTCGATCAATTGTTCTATGCGGTCACTGCTGGCTTTGCCCCTGGGTGGTTCCAGCAGAAGCAGGGTGGAACCGGGCCCCAGCTTGCCGGTGGTATTGTGCTGGCTTTGCAGTACCTGCCAGCCAGACCTTTCGGCAATGTCCATGAAGGCGGCATGACCAATCGCCGATTTGGAAAAGCTGTTTGCCCCGTTCGAGACTTCATATTTGCCGTCGCCCTTGAAGGCGGATGTCACGGCCATGCCAAGGGTGGCCAGTATCCCGAGGAAAATAATCCAGAACAGGGCCTTTGTGGAAAAAGGCGCGGAATGGTTTGTGCCTGTCGCCATCACACTGTCCCTTTCCCGGCCTGAACCAGCAATTGATAGCGCTGGAAACAGGCTTTGTAGGTTTGTTCGGTGATGACATGGCCGGCAAAAGCGTAGGCTTCCACGGTGGCAACAAGAAACCCGAGCGCGTCGGCTGGCGATGGGGCCAGCTTGGCGTCCCTGACAATCTCGCGGCCGGTCATCCAGGGGCGCAGGCGTACAAGTTCTTGCCTGGCGAGGCCAATCAGGGCCGTCGCCAGCAACAGGCGAACAGCTTCGCCAAAATTCCCGGCCTTTGCCGCCTTTTCCGCGTCATCAAGGGAGGCGGGTTGGGCCAAAGCATGGGTGCCGGCAGGCGCCGCGCCTTTTCGTACCGTTGACCGGCGTGGCTTCCTGGTGCGGATTTTTGGGCTGGTGCTACCGGTCACCAGCACCCAGATCATCACGGCAATGGCAAAGAGACCCAGCCCCACCAGGGCATAGACGATCAGGTCACCAAGCCACCGTGGCAAGGGATTGGATTTGCGAGTGGGCTTGGGTTTTTCCAGCTCGGGCAGGCTGCGTTGATAGCTGCCTCCTTCCAGCATAGTGTCGACCTGGCGGCCTAACTCTGTATCGGGCAGAGGGGCCTTCAGCTGCACGGAGTCAGCAGCTACATCGTCACTGGTCTCGCCGTCTTTGCCCCGTTCAGTATCCCACCAGTAGGCGAGGCCAAACAGGCCGATCGAGACAGCGGCCAATATGGCCAGCTGCCGCCAGTTCTTGCTGATACCTTTTTTGAAGCCCCCCGTCATGGCGATACTCTAGAAAGACCGAATTCCCAGGTAAAGACGGAAAATCACTGAAAGTGTTTTTTATACAAGTGTCCCGAACGTAACCTAGCGTTCGTCGCCAATCTGTTTCAGTTGATCCTGAATTCTACAGGCCATCGGTTGAGAAAAGGCCCCAACCCAGTCTTCAAGCGGTTTGCCGGTGCAAAAGTCACGACCTTCGAAGCCAAAGGCGGCCTCTTCCAGGTCATCCATGTCTTCAGGTGTCAGGTCATACAGGTCGGCGCCCGGGAAGATATCCTTGATGTCTTCAACAATGACATTGCCGAAGTGCCGGAAACGACCACCATCGCGGTCCTTGATGCGGCCCTCGATTATGTTGTTGGCGATGGTGGCAAAACTGCCGTTGAAACGGACGTCAATACCGGCCGTGTTGATGATCGTGTTATTGATGATTTCGGTACTGGCGGCGTTATTGAGGTAGATGCCCACATCGTTGGGGCAATTCATGATGATATTACCGCGGATGATCCCTTTGTAATGTTCGATCTTGCAGGACCGCCCCTGGCAATAATTGGGGTTTGTGACGCCGCCGCCACCGAAAGACAGGCCAAGCCGTGCGCCGCCCTTGTGGCGCCATTCACAGATGATCAGGTTGCGTTCAAACAGGCCATGGTCTGAGTTGCCCTTGAGGAATGCTGCATAGCTGATTTTGTTGCCTGCGCCTTTTGCGAAGTCTGCAATGAAATTCTCGCGAATCACCCAGTTACGGCCTCCCACGACGTCAATAGGGGTTACCGGGTTGCCTGTGTTCCGGGGCGTGTTGTTGTAGATGACATTGTCTTCGATCAGAACATTGTCCGGGAAATATTGACGGCCGTCGATGATCTCGCCATTGCCTTTGATGGCAGCATTGAAATCGACAAACTTGACCTTTCGGACTGTCGTGTTATCGGCTTTTCCTGCGATCTGCAGGGCATGTTCGCATCTGCTGTGATTGTCGCAGATGCCGACAAATTCGATGTTTTCGAAAACCCAGTTGGCGCCCCTGATTTTGAAGGCAACAGGGCTGTCGACTTCAATGATCACTTTGCCATTGCCGGACGGTTGCACGAATATTGGCAAGTCTTTGGTGCCGCTGGCCGCCAGCACAACCTGCTTTTTGATGCGGTAGCGACCTGGGTAGATGGAAAAAATGTCCCCAGGCCGTGCCTGGTCAAAATATTTGGCAAAGTTATCGTCCGCAATGAGAACGCCATCCGCCCGGGACGGTTGGCTGAACGCCAAGAAAAGAAGGGCAGAAAAGAGGCAGATTGCGCGGTTCACCGAGATCTCCATCACACTGTTAGCCATAAGCAACCGCTACCATAGCGTTGTCATTCGCGCATGACAACGCAGGAGCAGCACCCACTCATTATTCGGGTTGTTGATGAAGCCGCGGTGAACGGTACGGGCTTTACCCGATGTGCGGTTTGCCCATCAGTCGCAGGCGGCTGATGCCCCCGTCCGGGAAAATATTGATGCGCACATGGCTGACGGGCCCCAGGTCTGCCGTTGGCTTGAAGGGGTGTTCGTCGTCTGCGCGCAGGTCCTGTTTGGACAGCAGTTCCGGCCAGAACTGGCTTTCAACCGTCAGGCTTTCATCCGTGCCGCCGGTTACCAGGGCTGCCTGCAGTGAAATATGGCTGGGGAAGTTGCCTTTGAAGAAGGCCGTGTCCACCAGGATATCTTCGATGGTGCCAGGGTGCCCCAGCTCAATGATCGCCCAGTCGTTGCCGGGTTCGCGGCGGCGGCGGGTCTCCCAGCCGTCCCCCATATTGATGCCCTTGCCGGGCGCCATGATGTTGGCCAGCACGCCGAAATGCTCATTGTTGGCCACGACGGGACGGCCACCATTTTCAAGCGCCGCCAGGTCGATGGTTTTGCCCGCGTCCGATTTGCCCCACACTTTATGCATGATGCCATAGACCCGCAGGCGCGCTACGCCGCCGTCGGGGAAGATGTTCAGGCGGAGGTGGGTCCAGGGCTGGTCACTTTCGACCGCAATCAGATGGTGGCTGTCGCCCGCCAGGTTGGTGGCGGGCACGATTTCCGTCCAGGCAGCATCCTCGCCCGGCACGTCGCCTTCTGCCACGCAGGCGTCAAGGGAAGCCGCGGGCGGGAAGTTGCCGGTGAAATGGCTGGTGTCGATGTCCACACCGCGGATGATGCCTGCCTGCCCAAGCCGGATGATGGCATGGTCGTGGCCCATGCCGCGCTTGCGGCGGCTTTCCCAGCCGTCCATCCATTTGCCGTTGTCGTCATATTTGCCAGGAATGAACACGGCATCCTCCGGCGAAATCAGGCGGGCTTTGTCGGCAAAGAAATCGTCGGTCGCGAAAGTTACCTTGGCGCCGAGACGCGGCTGGGCCAGATTGACGAGTTTGGTGAAATCGGTGCGTGTCATGGGGATACCTTCGAAACTATGTCAGGTCAGCCAGGCGTAGCCTGGCGATCTTGTGAATTTGGTCAAGTGCGGTATCGAACTCCTGCGCCCGGTCATGGTTCAGGCGGGAACGGAAGGCGGCCAGAATGTCGTAGCGGTCCAGCCCCTTCACCGCGATGATGAAAGGGAAGCCGAATTTAACCTTGTAAGCGCTATTGAGCTGGTTGAATTCATCAAGCTCGTCGGCGCTGCACTGGTCCAGGCCCGCGCCAGCCTGTTCGGACCGGGACTCGGCCGTCAGCTCATCCCTGAGCGCGGCTTTGCCTGCAAGGTCCGGGTGGGCGCAGATCAGCTTCATCTTGGCGGCTTCATCCGCTGCATCAACCACTTTGGCCATGGCGGCGGATAATTCCTCGAGCGTATCAAGGTCACTATGGTCGCAGTTTTTCCATGCGCCTTCAGCCACCCAGGGGCTGTGTTCATAAATGTGCCCATAGGCCGCCATGAAGGTGGCCTTGTCTGCGCGGCTGGCTTTCAGCTTCATGTCAGTCATGTGCCTGTGCCCTCAAACGGGTGCACCTTGCGCCAGTGGCGGGCGATGTCGATCCGGCGGGTGAACCACACATGTTCAAAGCCTTTGGCATATTCAATGAAGCGCTTCAGCGCCTGAAAGCGCCCGGGGCGCCCCACAAGGCGGCAATGCAGCCCCACGGACATCATCTTCGGATGGGTTTCGCCTTCTGCATAAAGCGTGTCGAACGTGTCCTTCAGGTAGGTGAAGAACTGGTCGCCGCAGTTGAAGCCCTGGGCGCTGGCGAAGCGCATATCGTTGGCGTCCAGCGTGTAGGGGATGATCAGTTGCGGTTCGCCCGCTACCTCTTTCCAGAAGGGCAGGTCGTCGGAATAATCGTCGGAATCATACAGGAACCCGCCATATTCGCCCACAAGGCGCATGGTGTTGGGGCCGGTGCGGCCTGTGTACCAACCATAAGGCCGCTCGCCGGTCAGCTCAGCCAAAATCTCGACCGCTTTGGCGATATGCTCGCGCTCGACGTCTTCTGGGACGTCCTGGTAATTGATCCATTTATATCCATGGCTGCAGACTTCATGCCCGGCGGCAACAATGGCGCGGGCCACGTCCGGGTGGCGCTTGAGCGCGGTGGCCACGGCAAACACAGTGATAGGGATGTCGTAATCATCAAACAGCTTCAACAAGCGCCAGACGCCAGCGCGGCTGCCGTATTCATAAAGCGATTCCATGCTCATGTGGCGTGCGCCTTCAATGCCCGGCGCGTTGATGATTTCCGACAGGAATGTTTCGGCGCCCTTGTCGCCGTGCAGGATGCTGTTCTCGCCGCCTTCCTCATAGTTCATCACCATCTGGACGGCGATGCGTGCGCCGCCGGGCCAGGAAGCCTGCGGCACATTCTGGCCGTATCCAATAAGGTCACGCGGGTAATCACTCGTGGTCATCTTGCGTCCTCAATCGTTCGCGGTGGCGAAAATCGTGTGCAGGTCCTGCTCGCCCGAGCGGGCCTCAAACACCAGCTGGCTTTCAATCGATGCCAGGTGGTGGATCAGGATATCGCCGGCCTCAGTGGCGTTGCCGCGCTCCATCGCATCCACCAGGCGCTCATGGTCGCCGCCCTTGCAGTTGGGGGCCGCGCCCGTGCGGCCATAAAGCGCGATGATCAGGCTGGTCTGGAACACAAGCTGCTCCAGGAAATTGCACATCAGGTCATTCTTCGAAAGCTGCGACAAAAGAATGTGGAATTTGCCGGTCAGGCGGATCCAGCGGGCGATGTCTGCCGCCTTCAGCGCTTGCTCCTCGTCCGCCAGATGGGTGCGCAGGCGGGCAATGTCACCCGCAGTCGCGTTCTCTATTGCTTTCTCCAGCATCGCGCGCTCCAGCACCATGCGGGCCTCAAACACCTGCCGTGCGTCCTCAGGGCTGGGTGTTGCCACGACAGCGCCCTTGTTTTTCTGAAGCTCGATAATGTTATCGCGCGTCAGCAGCAGGAAGGCACGGCGGATGGTGGTGCGGCCCACGCCGAAGATGGAACAAAGCGAATCTTCCGTCAGCTTGGTGCCCGGCGCCAGGCGCTGCTCCAAGACCCGGTCCCGAATAGCTTTGCAAACATCCTCTTCGGTAAAGGCTGTGCTCTTTGACATAATTTTGTGATCCATTGTCGGTATCATGGGAACCTGTTCAGGCCCAATTTCCCTAGGATTGTCGCGCATTTGGCGGGATTGTCAACAATTTCATAACAAAAATGTCGATGATCTACTTTACAAATCCTGATTCTTCGGTCAGGGTTGAGCATGACGAATTTCAACTGAATTTGTGAGGGCATTATGGGACGGCTTACCACCCATGTTCTGGACACCGCGAACGGGTGTCCGGGCGAAGGCATTCATATCAAGCTCTATGCGGTCACAGGAGACAGCATGACGCTTCTGAAGGAGGCTGTCACCAATAATGACGGCCGGGTGGATGCGCCGCTTCTGGACGGTGCCGATTTCAAGGCGGGGCAGTATCTGCTAGAATTTGCGGCGGGCGATTATTTCCGCGCGCGCGGCGCCGCACTCAGCGATCCGGCGTTCCTTGATATCGTGCCGATCCGCTTTGGTGTGGCGGACGCCGGTGCGCACTATCATGTGCCGCTCCTGATTTCGCCCTTCGGCTACAGCACCTATCGCGGCAGTTAGGGAGTTTTTGGCCTGATGTATGGAACTGTAAGATTTCTTCTCGACGGTGAGCTGTATGAGCTCGTGAACCCTGATCCCACGGAAACGGTTTTGGGTTTCCTGCGCTATAAGCTGGCGCGCACCGGCACCAAGGAAGGCTGCGCGGAAGGTGACTGCGGCGCCTGCACGGTGGTGATCGGCGAGGTGGTTGATGAGGAAATGCGCTACCGGGCGGTGAACGCCTGCATTCTGTTCCTGCCCACGCTCGACGGCAAGGAACTGATCACGGTTGAAAGCCTGAAGGCGAAGGACGGCACACTCCATCCGGTGCAGCAGGCGATTGTGGATACCCACGGCTCCCAGTGCGGCTTCTGCACGCCGGGGTTCGTGATGAGCCTTTATGCCATGTATGAGGACGGCGGCGTGGCCACGCGGGAGCGGCTCAATGACACGCTCGCCGGCAACCTGTGCCGCTGTACGGGCTATGGCCCGCTGGTTGAGGCCGGGATGCGCGCACAGGAAGCGCGCGTGCCGGTGGACCATATGGCGCTCAAGGACAAGATCGAAAGCCTCATTGCCCTCAAGCGCCACGAAACGCTGGAACTGACGGCCAAGGACCCGGTCTCAGGGGGTGAGAAGAAATATTTCGCACCCGTAACGATGGATGCGCTGGCCGATCTGGTGGAGGCCTATCCCGACGCCACGATCCTGGCAGGCGGCACCGACGTGGGCCTGTGGGTCACCAAGATGCACAAGGAACTTTCCGTCGTGATCTATACCGGCGCGGTGGCGGCGCTGAAGGAGACTCGCGAGTCTGGCGAGTCGGTTGAGATCGGCGCGGGCGTCAGCGTGACGGACGGCATGGAGCTGCTGGCCAAATACTATCCGGACATGGGGGAACTGTATCGCCGCTTCGCCAGCGTCCAGATCAGGAACAGCGGCACCATCGGTGGCAATATCGCAAACGGCTCGCCGATCGGCGACAGCCCGCCGGCGCTGATCGCAGTGGGCGCCCAACTCGTGCTCAGGAAAGGCGCTGCCGAGCGCACCATGCCGCTTGAGGACTATTTCATCGAGTACGGCAAACAGGACCGCGCACCGGGCGAATTTGTAGCCCGGATCATTGTGCCGAAACCGGTAGAGAATCAGCGATTCAGGACCTACAAGATTTCAAAGCGGTTCGATCAGGACATCTCCGCGGTGTGCGGGGCCTTTGGCCTGACCATTGTGGACGGTATTGTTGAGGATGCGCGCATCGCCTTTGGCGGCATGGCCGCGACCCCGAAGCGCGCGACGGCGGCGGAAACCGCGCTTGTGGGCAAGGAATGGACGGCTGAGGCAGTTGAAGCCGCGATGGAGGCGATGGCGCAGGACTATGCGCCGATTTCTGACATGCGGGCGAGCGCGGACTACCGCATGCAGGTGGCGCAGAACCTGTTGATGAAAGCGTTTGTGGAAACCACCGAGCAGACCGACACCCGGCTGGTGGGTAATAAGGAGCTGGCCCATGTCTGAAATGACGACTGATCAGCTCTCTGAAATCAAGGGCGCCGTGCACAAGGACCTCCGCCACGACAGCGCGCACAAGCATGTTTCGGGCGAAGCCATCTATATCGATGACCTGCCCGAGCCGAAGGACCTGCTGCATCTCTATGTGGCGATGTCTGAGAAAGCCCATGCGCGCATCATGGCGATGGATCTGGACAAAGTGCGGGCGGCCAAGGGTGTTGTGTGCGTGTTAACGGCCCAGGATATTCCTGGCCATAATGACGTCAGCCCGTTCGCGGGCGACGATCCGCTGTTCGCCGAGGGGCTTGTCGAATATATCGGCCAGCCGATTTTTGCGGTGGCGGCCACCAGTGTCGAGCTTGCCCGCGCGGCGGCCAAGCTGGCGGACGTAACCTATGAAGAACTGCCCGCCTACACGACCATTGACGAGGCGCTTGAGCATGAGAGCGCCATTGAACCCATGCAAACCATGGGGCAGGGCGACGCGGCCTCGGCGCTCGCGTCGGCACCCAACCGCCTGCAGGGCAGCTTCCGCATTGGCGGGCAGGACCATTTTTATCTCGAGGGCCAGATTGCTTTCGCCACACCACAGGAAGACGGCGATGTGCATGTCTATTCCAGTACCCAGCACCCGTCGGAGGTGCAGCATTTGGTGGCGCACGTGCTGGGGCGGCCAACCAATGCGGTTACGGTTGAGGTGCGGCGCATGGGCGGCGGCTTCGGCGGCAAGGAAACCCACCCGGCCATGTTTGCGGCGATGGCGTCTCTGGTGGCGGTCAAGACCGGACGGCCCGCGAAACTCAGGCTCGACCGCGACGACGACATGATCATGACCGGCAAGCGCCATGACTTCAAATATGACTATGACGTCGGCTTCGACGACGACGGCAACATCCTGGGCATTGAGATCACCATGGCGTCGCGCTGCGGCCGCTCGACCGACCTGTCGCCCGCCATCAATGACCGCGCCATGTTCCACGCCGACAATTGCTATTTCCTGGGCGACAGCACCATCAAGTCACACAGATGCAAGACCCATACGGTCTCCAACACCGCCTTCCGGGGCTTCGGCGGCCCGCAGGGTATGATCGGTGTTGAATATGTTATCGACGACATCGCTCGCACGCTGGGCAAGGACCCGAACGAGGTGCGGCTGGCGAACCTTTACGGCGAAGGCCGGGACACCACGCCTTACGGCATGACGGTGGAGGATAATATCGCCGCTGAGCTGATCACCAGGCTTCAGGACAGCGCCAACTATCAGGCGCGCAGGGTCGCGATCCGAGATTTCAATGCCGCGAGCCCTGTCTTGAAGAAAGGCATCGCGCTGACGCCGGTGAAGTTCGGCATCAGCTTTACCACCACCCACCTCAACCAGGCGGGCGCGCTGGTGCATGTCTATGCCGACGGCAGTGTGCATCTGAACCATGGCGGTACGGAGATGGGCCAGGGCCTGTTCGTCAAGGTTGCCCAGGTGGTGGCCGAAGAATTCCAGATCGATGTGGACAAGATCAAGATCACCGCCACAACGACGGCCAAGGTGCCCAACACGTCGGCGACGGCGGCCTCATCAGGGTCTGACCTCAACGGCATGGCGGCGCTGGATGCCGCGCGCAAGATCAAGGCCCGCTTGATCGATTTCGCGGCCGAGAAATACGGCTGCCCGACCGACCGTGTCAGCTTTAGAGGCAACAAGGTGTATGTGGAAAACAATGAGCTGGCGTTTGAGGAGCTGACCAAAGAGGCCTACCTGAACCGGGTGTCGCTTTCGGCCACCGGTTTCTACAAGACGCCCAAAATCCATTATGACCGCGCCACGCATAAGGGCCGGCCCTTCTTCTATTTCTGCTATGGCGCCGCGGTATCCGAGGTGACCATCGACGCGCTCACCGGCGAATATAAGGTCGATAGGGTCGACATCCTTCATGACACCGGCCGGTCGCTCAATCCGGCCATCGACAAGGGGCAGATTGAAGGCGGCTTCATCCAGGGCATGGGCTGGCTGACGACAGAAGAGCTGGTGTTTGACGGGCAGGGCAATCTGAAGACCCACGCGCCGTCGACCTACAAGATCCCGGCCTGCAGTGACCGGCCCGAGGTGATGAATATTGACCTCTATGCCGAAGGCCGCAATGTCGAGGCCACCATCCACCGGTCCAAGGCGGTGGGCGAACCGCCCTTCATGCTGGCGAACAGCGTGTTCCTGGCGATCCGCGATGCGGTGGCGTCTGTGGCGGACAATAAGGTTTTGCCCCAGCTGAATGCGCCAGCCACACCGGAAGAGGTGCTGAAGGCCATTGGGCAGATGCGGGGGTAAGCTGGTGTCTGGTGAGTTTGGCGTCCTGATTTTGATTGAAGAGACCAAAGGGTCGGCCCCGCGTGAAGCGGGCACCACCATGTGGGTGGATGCGCGTGGCATCCAGGGCACCATTGGGGGCGGCAATCTGGAATATCTGGCGATCGAGCAGGCGCACAAGCTGCTGGCTGACGAGACGCTTACGGAAGTGACCCAGAACTACGCGCTCGGCCCACTCCTCGAGCAGTGCTGCGGCGGCAGCGTTGTCCTGAAGCTTGCGAAGAAGCCGCTCGCGGAGCGCATGGCGCTGATGGCCGACCACCGGGCGCTCGCGCCGCTTTACATGTTCGGCGCGGGGCATGTGGGCAAGGCCGTGATGGCCGCGATCCACAAGCTGCCCTTTCGGGTCACATGGGTAGACGAACGCGCGCACGAGTTCCCAAGCTTTGTGCCTAAACATGCTGAGACGGTGACAGACCGCGACCCGCTAGAGGTGGTGGAAAGCGCGCCCGCGGGCAGCCTGTTCCTCATCTTCACCCACAGCCACCAGCTGGATTATGCCATCACGGCAGCGGTCCTCAAGCGCGGGGACGCGCGCTACTGTGGGCTCATTGGCTCAAAGACCAAACGCGCCCGGTTTGAAAACCGCATGCTCAAGGAACGCGTGATCACGGAAGCGGATTTGCCGAAGATGACATGCCCCATCGGGGTTGAAGGCGTTACCGGCAAGGAACCCGAAGTCATCGCCGCTGCCGTCGCCGCACAGCTGTTGCAGCAGCTTTAGTCTTTACTCATTAGCGTGAATGTGAAGCCATCCGTTTTCAGGTTTGGCAGCCTGGTAAATAACAGGTTGATATCTTTTCTTCTGAAGGGCTTCAGGTTGATGACATGGTCGGGCTTTTCTTTTTGAGCCGAATAGATTTCCAATCGGAACGGCGGCCTGGCACCGATTTCAAATTTTGAGATGGCGGTACATTTTGCTATGTCCGCTAAACCGATTTCCCAGTGAGGGACAAAGAACTTTCTGTGAACCAGCCGGTCTTTCGTCAGGATGATAGTTTCACCACGCGACCACATGAAAAGGACCAAGAAAATGCTGATCGAAATGAGTAGCAGGTCCTGGTCGATGGTGCCGCGCTTCAGCCAGACCAAAAGATCCAGAACGAGCAACAGTAGTGGGATACTTCCAAAAATCAGCAGTGTGCTGATTGATTGTTTGATTTTCACGATGGGATCGGTCCGGCTCATACAAAAGCCTCCTTCGGTGGTGCCTGCCCGAACCTTCCATCCGCTTTCATGGCTTCATCCAGGAAATCGATAAAGGCGCGCACGCGGGGGGGGACATATTTCTCGTACGGATAAAGCGCGGCGATATAGGCATCCTGCGGCATGTGGTCCGCGAGGACGATCTTCAGCTTGCAGGCCTTCACCTCCTCGGCCACCTCGAAATAGGTTTTGAACACCAGCCCCGCGCCTTGAAGCGCCCATTCCTTCAGCGCTTCGCCATTGTTGCTATCGAGCGTGCCTTCAACGCCCACGTCATAGTCTTCGCCTTTCCTGTCCTTGAAGCGCCAGCGGAACTGGCGGGAGCCTGGGAAGCGCAAGAGCAGGCAGTTATGGTCCACAAGGTCACGCGGTGTTTCGGGCACGCCGCGACGCGCCAGATAGTCGGGTGACGCGAAGATATAGCGCGGGCAGGGGCTAAGGATACGCGCCTTGAGGCTGCTGTCCTTGAGGGGCCCAAGGCGCACGCTCACATCCATGCCGTCCCCGAACACATCCACAAGCGCGTCGGTCATGCGGTACTGTAGGCTGACGTCCGGATAGCGGCCATTGAATTCCGGGATCATGGGGGCCAGAAACTGGCGCCCGAAGCTGGTGGAGCTGGTGAGCCTTAGAATGCCTGAGGGCATGGTGTCGTGCTCGCTCACCCGCGCTTCGGCGTCCGCCACGCGCCTGCGGATATCCAGGCAGTCGTCATAGTACCGCCGCCCGGCTTCGGTGACGGTGACCTTTCGTGTAGTCCGGTTGAACAGCCTGACACCCAGGTGTGACTCGAGTCGGGCGATTCGGCTGGACACCAGCGCCGGCGACATCCGAAGCGTCCGCCCGGCGCCAGAGAAGCTACCCTGTTCCACCACGCGGACAAAAACCGCCATATCATCAAACACGCTCATACTAGGCCACAAACCCACAAAGAGCATCGGCATCGTTGGAGCAGAAAAGTACCGAATTCGAGGGAAAGAGCGCAGGTGATGCAGGGACATCAGCGAGCATTTTGATCGAAGAAGTCGGCCTTTTCTGCCCACCCCTACGGGCCGCATACAGCTTCCCGTCAGACCGCGTCGAAAACTCTTGAAATAACCCATTATTCTGCATCGTTTTCTCCTAACTGACGGAAAGCTATGTGCGGCGCTGCTCGATTCTATTTGTGGGTTGTGGCTTATAATTATCAAAATATTTTTGAAAATCCTACAGAAATTACGTGATTATTCAGGATGATCAGGTGGTGTATGGTGCGCGCTGCCAGATTGGCGTTTCATTCTGATTTGGCGAACCCCCAAGTGCGCGAGGAGGCAGGACATGCAGCATGCAGACATCACCGTTACGGCGACTGTTTCCCCCGACTTTGCGGATATCCTGGGCTCCGATGCCCTCAGCTTTGTCGCTGAAGTAGAGCGTAAGTTTGGCGCGAAGCGACGGGAGCTGATGGCGGCTCGAGAGGCGGTCCAGAAAAAGCTCGACGGTGGAGACCTCCCCCTTTTCCTCCCCGAAACAGCTGATGTCCGCAGCCGTGATTGGAAAGTCCGTCCTGCCCCCTCGCCACTCCTGAAGCGCGCTGTTGAGATCACGGGCCCCGTTGACCGCAAGATGGTGATCAACGCCCTGAATTCCGGCGCCGACTGTTTCATGGCCGATTTCGAGGACAGCTCCACTCCCACCTGGGAGAATATGATCCAGGGACAGGTGAACCTGCGCGATGCCGCGCACGGCACGATCTCTTACGTGAATCCGGCGAACGGCAAAGCCTATGCGCTGAACGCGGACCACGCGGTGCTTCTGGTGCGCCCGCGCGGCCTGCATATGGTGGAAAAGCATGTGCTGTTGGGTGGCCGGCCGGTATCTGCCGGCTTCTTTGATTTCGCGCTGTTTCTTTATCACAACGCCAAAGCGCTTATGGCCAAGGGCGTTGGGCCATACTTCTACCTGCCCAAGATGGAACACCATCTCGAGGCCCGCCTGTGGGAAGACGTGATCGCCTTTGCCGAAGACCGCATGGGCCTGAAGCGCGGTACCGTGCGGGTGACGGTGCTGATTGAAACCATCACCGCCGCCTTCCAGATGGACGAAATCCTCTATGAGCTCCGCGAGCATATCGTGGGCCTCAATTGCGGGCGCTGGGACTATATTTTCAATTTCATCAAACGCTTCGCCCGGCGGCCTGATTTCGTGCTGCCGGATCGGGGGGCGGTGGGCATGGACCAGCATTTCCTGAAGTCCTACAGCCAGCTTCTGATCCAGACCTGCCACAAGCGCGGGGCACACGCCATGGGCGGTATGGCGGCGCAGATCCCGATCAAAACGGACGAGGCTTTGAACGCCGCCGCTGTCGCCAAAGTGCGCACTGATAAGGAGCGGGAGGCCAAGAATGGCCATGACGGCACCTGGGTGGCGCACCCGGGGCTGATCCCGGTCGCGCGCGAGGTGTTTGACGCGGTCATGCCAGGCCAGAACCAGCTTTCGAACCTCCGCACTGAAGTGTCCGTAACAGCGGAAGACCTGCTGACGCTGCCGAAGGGCGCTATCACCGAAGCGGGCGTGCGCAGCAATATCAATGTGGGCTTGCTCTATATCGCGGCGTGGCTTTCGGGCATGGGTTGCGTGCCGATCCATAACCTGATGGAAGATGCTGCGACGGCGGAGATTTCCCGCACCCAACTGTGGCAGTGGCGCACGCATGGTGCCAAGCTGTCTGATGGCCGCACCATTGATGACGCGCTCCTCGGTGCCATGATCGATGAGGAAGTCACCAAGCTTGAAGGCGAGACGTTCATCGGCAGGGATTATCTGGCAGACGCGGTGGCGCTGTTTACCTGCCTTGTGATGGATGACGAGCTTGAAGAGTTTCTGACCCGCCCGGCCTATGAGCTGGTGATGGATTATGAATTTGCAGACGCGGCATAAGACTTAGAAGGACCGGATGATGGAATTCGATTTTACCCCCTGGCTTAATCTGGCCATTCGCTGGCTGCATTTCATCACCGGGATCGCCTGGATTGGCTCCAGCTTCTATTTCGTCTGGCTTGATAACCATCTGGAAAAACCGAAAGAGCCCAAGAAGGGTATGTCGGGCGAGCTGTGGTCCGTGCACGGCGGCGGCTTCTATCACAAGCAGAAATATGCCGTGGCGCCGGAACAGATGCCCGAAAACCTGCACTGGTTCAAATGGGAAGCCTATTTCACCTGGATGTCCGGCTTCGCGCTTCTGGCTGTGATCTATTATCTGGGCGCGGACCTGTTCCTGATCGACCGGTCCAAGATGGCGCTGTCGCAGGCGGAGGCCATCGGCATCAGCCTGGCGTTCCTTGTTGGCGGGTGGGTGTTTTATGACGGCCTGTGCCGGTCACCGATCGGGAGTAACAACAAGCTCACCGGCATCATCTGGTTCGCGAGCCTCGTGGCGGCAGCCTATGCGCTGACGCAGATATTTTCGGACCGGGCGGCCTTCATCCATATCGGCGCCATCGTGGGGACCGCCATGGCGGCCAACGTGTTCATGGTGATCATCCCCAACCAGAAGAAGGTGGTCGCGGCCCTGACGGCAGGCGAGACGCCAGACCCGAAACTGGGCCAGATCGGCAAGCAGCGGTCGCTTCATAACAACTATATGACCCTGCCGGTGCTGTTCCTGATGATCTCGAACCACTATCCAATGACCTTCTCGAACCCTTATAACTGGGTGATCGTAGCGGCCATCGGCCTGGTGGGTGTGCTGGTGCGGCATTTCTTCAACCTCCGGCACAAGGGCAAGACCAGCCCGGCGCTCGTGGTGGCCGCCGTGGCGCTGTTCCTCGCCATCGCATTCTTTGCCGCGGAGGCCGAGAAGGCGGGCCGAGTTGAGGTGGCGGATGACCAGGTGACGTTCGAGAAAGTCCAGGCGGTTATTGGCAAGCACTGTGTCATGTGCCATTCGGCGACGCCGACCCACGAGTTCTTTGAGGAGGCCCCTGCTGGCGCGATGTTCGACACGGCTGACCAACTGGTGCAGTATGCCCCGACGATCATGGAACAGGCCGTCAAATCCGATATCATGCCGCTTGGGAACGAGACTGGCATGACGGACGAGGAACGCGCCCTTCTTGGCAAGTGGATTGAAGACGGGATGAAACGCTAGGCCATGCGCACGCTCAAAGCCGAACCGCTGACACCAGACGCTTTCGCCCCTTTCGGCGATGTCATTGAGGCGTCAGCGGACGCGCGGCAGATTTCCATCAATTACGGCAATACCACGCGGTTCCATGATCTGGCGCAACTGGCGCTCACCGCGGATGGCGGCAAAGTCGGTGTCAGTATCTTCCGGTCTAGCCCGCTTGACGGGCCGATCACCGTGAAGGTGATGGAATATCACCCCAAATCATCACAGGCGTTTGTGCCGTTATCCGGTCGCCCCTATCTGGTGGTGGTGGCACCCAAAGGGCCGTTTGATGCCTCAAAAATGCGCGCCTTTCTGGCGGGCCCCGGTCAGGGCGTGAACTATCACGCCGGCACCTGGCATCATTTTTCCCTCGCGCTTGAGGGCGTCAGCGATTTTCTGGTGATTGACCGCATTGCGGGTGATGACAATTGCGTTGAGCATGAGTTGAGCGCGGATGAGCAGCGAGTCGTCAGCTTCTAGTCCCCTGCAGGCTCGCCCAAAACCCGGGCCTTGAAGGTGGCCATGCCGTCGTTGATTTCCTGCAGTTTCTGCACGATGACCGGGTCTGTTGTCAGGCTGCACCCCATGCTGGAAATCGCGGTGCCCAGTTTCAATACAGGTATGGGTTCAGGTAGCCCTGCTTTTTTTGACAGATGTTTCGCCTCCAGCTCGCCGGTCAGCAGCAGATCAACCCGCCCCCGATAGAGCAGCCGCAACGCATCGATGCTGGTTTGTGTCATCAGGATATCCTGATGGCCCTGTGCCATGAGTTCACGGGTAGACGCATAATCAAACGTGGCTGAAACCCGGTAAGGCGTGATGTCCGCCAGCGACATGATCTCAATATCGGAATCCGGTCGTCGGTGAAGATACCAGCCGCTTTCGAAGATCGGCGACACCCATTGGAACAGGGCTTCCCGTTCTTCGGTTCGGTCGACGCTATAGAGGCAGGCGTTGGATGTTTCCTGCGCGGTCTGGAAGGCTCGCTTCCAGGGCAGAAGCTCGACCTGATAGCTGAACCCGGCCCGGCGCATCATCTCCGTGACAACGGCGTGCACTGTCCCCTCAATCTTGCCGGTGTTTTCCGAGAAGAAATTGAAGGGCGGGTTTTCTTCAGTGTAAAGCGTCAGCCGCACCGCGTCGGGTGCGGGTTCCACAGCGACTATCATCGCGGCAGTGGCGAAGGCAGCGAACACGCGGTGCTCCGGCTATTGTTGACCCATCCACCGGAGAGTGTACATGAAAATCAGAGTAATACCAGCAGCTTACGGTTTGCTGTACCGGCACGCGCCTGCAATATAGGTATGGCAGATGACGCGGTCATCCCCCAGCATCGATAGCACGAAAAGCGTTTCGTCGATCGACGTGCAATTCTCCAGCCGCCGCTTCAGAAGCGGGGTCGCAGCCAGATCGAGCACCAGGAAATCTGCCTCTTTGCCAGCTTCAAAACTGCCGACCTTGTCCCCCATGTTGAGGGCCCGCGCACCGCCAAGGGTCGCCAGATAGAATGACTTGTAGGGATCGAGCTTATGCCCCTTCAGGTGACACACCTTGTAGGCTTCATTCATGGTCTGCAGGAGCGAAAAGCTGGTGCCTGCGCCCACGTCTGTGCCCATGCCCACCTTCACACCGTGCGCTTCGGCTTTTTTCAGGTCAAAAAGGCCGCTGCCGAGGAACAGGTTCGAGGTCGGGCAATAGCTGATGGCCGCACCATTCTTTGCCATGCGCTGGAATTCATCGTCGCCCAGGTGAATACAGTGGGCGAACACGCTGCGGTCGGTCAGCAGGCCGAACTTGGCATAGACATCCAGATAATCCTTGGCATCTGGGTACAGCTCCTTCACCCAGTCAATCTCGCCCGTGTTTTCCGACATGTGCGTGTGCATCAGAAGGTCCGGGATTTCGGCCAGCAATTTGCCGGCGCGGGTCATCTGGTCGTCTGAGCAGGCGGGGGCGAAACGCGGTGTCACCGCATACCCAAGACGGCCTTTGCCGTGCCACTTTTCAATCAGCTCGCGGCTGTCGCGGTCGCCGCTTTCGGCCGTGTCACGCACGGCTTCGGGTACGTTGCGGTCCATCAGCGCCTTGCCGGCAACGATTCGCATGCCGCGGTCGAACGCGGCTTTGAAAAGCGCGTCGGCCGATTCTTTGTGAACGGTGCCGTAAACCAGTGCGCTGGTGGTGCCGTTCCTCAAAAGCTCATCAAGGAAGAAATCAGCGCATTCTTCCGCGTGGGCTGGGTCTTTGAATTTGGCTTCTTCCGGGAAGGTATAGCGCTCCAGCCAGTCCAGCAGCTGTTCGCCGAATGAGGCGATCATGTCCAGTTGCGGGAAATGGATGTGGGTGTCGATAAAGCCGGGGATGATCAGGCTGCCGCTATGGTCGACAATATAGGTGCCTTTCGGCAGGGTGGGTTCCAGATCAGCGCGCGCGCCACAGGCCAGCACATGGCCGTTTTCCAGCACCAGCAAACCGTCCGGGAAATAGGCTGCCGCGGCCTCGGTGCCAACCACAGCCGGGTCGTCCACAAGATGAAAAATCGCGCCTTTGATCGCTTTAACTGTCACACCCGATCCTTGTCTTGACCCCGGAATTGTCCGGTGGCCCACATAAAAACCCCTGCCCGCGGGCAGGGTTACATTCTGTCACAATTTGGAGGTTGGCGCTCCTTCAAACGAGCAATCCTGACTCCTTGGTCAGTTAATCACTTTTTTGGCGGAATTCCAAGCGTTTTCACGCATTTTTAGGCTAGAAAAGGCGGCTGTTGCGCCGGGACACCACATCCACGGCGACAAGGATTTTCTCAATCTCGCCAGCGTCGTCATACAGCGGCAAATAGAGCGCGAAAGCTTCCAGATATTCGCGGTCCGGCGAGATGGCTGGCGTGATGCACAGTTGCGGTACATTCTCAGAGAGCACAAGCGCACTTGTGTGGTAGATGCGGTTGGCTGCGATCTGGTTCGTCATCTCCCGGATGTCCTTGCCGGAGATCTCACCGTAGAAGTTGGCCACATGGGTGCCGATCAGCCGTACATGCAGGCCGAACGGTTCGTGGTCACGGGTTACATCCATGATCACCAGATGATCCAGATGCTTGCGGATTTCGGTGGGCCGGACATCTGCCCGGCATGGAAGCTTGTCGCCCGTGTGCTTGGACAACCAATAGTCATAGAAGAAATCCATAATCGGATTTTTGCCGACCACATCCTTGCCGCCGTGAATGACAAATTCACCGAACTCGGTGCCGGGTGGCAGGATGCTATGCTCCAGATTCAGCAAAACTGATTATCCGATTCCATTGCTCGACCCCAACTCGAGACTGGAATCTATCATACCTGAATTCAAGGAATGGTAAACAAGCTTGGCTTCAGGCCTCGCTCGTGCGGGTGCGGCTGAAGCCATACAGGCAGCGGCAAGGAGGCCAGCGCGAAGACTATAAGGCCCGGTCAGCGGGCACACCAAACCCGATGTCGATATAGCCGATATGATCGACGCGGTGATGTTCTGCTGCCGCCAGGTGGGGTTCTGTATCGACATACTCACTGTCGGAAAACTGGTAGACCGCCAGGAAATAGCGGATCGTGCCTTCCTTATCGGTCAGCGGCAGTTTCAAAGTGGTAGTTCGGGCCTTTTTGCCCTGACTGAGCATCAGCACCTCGGAAATATAAAAGCCACATGGTTGATTGATCACATGGTCATATACCGATTTGACCCGACGCCGCTGTGGTTCGGGCACCAGAGACAGGGGGTCAAGCCCCGTCAGTTTTCGGTCCAGCCAGGCTTCCACATCGGTACCGACAAGCCGTAGGGTATAATCACCGCTTTCCAGCCGTTCAAAGATGATCAGATTGGGCAAAATCGCCGCCAGCTTCGGCATGCTCAGGTCAGATTTGGCAGGGATCACTTTTCCGTCCTTGAGCAAATCACGCCACAGCACCGGCCAGAGCTTCAGCTTGTCCGTGAGGGTCGATTCGTCGATTTCATCCAGCTTCAGGTCAACCCTTGGCGGAACATGAGGGAAATCGAACGGCTTCTTCTGATATGGCTCTTTCATATGGCGTATCCTGCTGTCGCCTTGTTTTTTTCAACAATACCATAGAGATGGTCAGATCAATACGGCTGAAATCGGTCCTTGGATCAGGTTTGGTGATTTGCCGTAACGCCCACTCAGCAGGGGTTGCAGACTTTTCTTGTTGACGGGGATTTTTCCAGTTGATACTAATACTAAGAATTGTTCGCAATTGCAGAAGGTTGTTTGCGCCATGTATGTGTGTCTTTGCAATGGATATACTGACCGGGAAATCCGTGCCGCTGTGCGCGAAGGCGGCGTAAGCAACGCTGAAGAAGCCTATCTGTCACTTGGCAATGGCTTCTGCTGTGGTGCCTGCCATGACTGTGCAAATGATCTGGTGCAGGAGGAACTGCCGAACCGGCGGGTCCTTGCAGCGGAATAATCTACTTCCGGGCGCTGGCCCGGGCACGTAGGGGAAAAAAGACCGTCGGGCCAAATGCCCAGGCGGTCTTTTTGTGTCTTAAGCAGGTGCGGTGCGCGCGCAGCCGTTAGTCTTCGGCGGCCGGCGTCTGCAGCTGCACGTAATTCTGGTAGCCCATCTTGTCCAGAAGGCCTAGCTGGGTTTCCAGCCAGTCGATGTGCTCTTCTTCAGATTCGAGGATGCTTTCCAGCAGTTCACGGCTGACATAGTCGCGGATGCTTTCGCAATATTCGATCGCGTCCTTGAGGTCCTTGTGGGCCGTGTGCTCCATCTTCAGGTCGCATTCGAGGATTTCCTTCACATCCTCGCCGATCATCAGCTTGCCCAGATCCTGCAGGTTTGGCAGGCCTTCCAGGAACAGGATGCGTTCGATCAGCTCATCGGCGTGCTTCATCTCGTCGATGGACTCTTCATATTCCTTGTCCGCCAGCTTTTTCATGCCCCAGTCCTTGAGCATGCGCGAATGCAGGAAATACTGGTTGATGGCGGTCAGCTCGTTCTTGAGAATCACGTTAAGATGCTGAATGACCTTTTTGTCGCCTTTCATGACGAGCCTCCTCGGGTTCGGGTATTGTCGCTATCGATGATTGATCCAGACTATAGCGGCACCATAGCAGAAAACCAATCGCTTTTCACAGTTGCTAACTCTTCTTAATTGCATGGAAACAAAAGGTTTTTCCCTGAAATAAGCACAAGATAGTCTGGCTAAAATTCGTCCAGTTTCTTCAAGGGTTTGGGTGCTTCATGCCGCGTGCTGGTTGCATGCGGGGCCGCGATTTTACAAAAGCGCCATGGCCCTGTATAAGGCGCCCAGTTTTGGTCCCGGCTTTACGCGTCGGTCCCCTGAAATGAATGGAACAACTATGTCGAATTATCTTGTGGCTGCGCTTTATAAGTTCGCGGCCTTCCCTGACTTTAAGGATTGGCAGCAGCCGATCACCGATGTGTGCCTCAAGGGCGACGTGAAGGGCACGCTCCTTCTCGCGAACGAGGGCATCAACGGCACCATCGCCGGCCCTGAGGCGGGTGTGCGCAAAGTGCTTGATTTCCTGCATGCCATCGCGCCGCTTTCGGGCTTTGCCCACAAGGAAAGCTGGGCGTCGGATGAGCCTTTCCTGCGTATGAAAGTGCGGCTGAAGAAGGAAATCGTCACGCTGGGTGTGGAAGGGGTGGACCCCAACAAGGTGGTTGGCACCTATGTGAAGCCACAGGACTGGAACGCGCTGATCTCCGACCCGGATACGGTGGTAGTGGATACCCGCAACGATTATGAAGTGGCCATTGGCACCTTCAAGGGCGCAGTGGACCCCAAGACCAAATCCTTCCGCGAGTTTCCCCAGTGGGCCGAAGAAAACAAAGACCTCCTGAAGAAGCCCAAGCTGGCGATGTTCTGCACTGGTGGTATCCGCTGCGAAAAATCCACGGCTTATATGAAAGAGCAGGGATACGAGGAGGTCTATCACCTTGAAGGCGGCATCCTGAAGTATCTCGAGGAAGTGCCGGAAGAGGACAGCCTGTGGGAAGGCGACTGTTTCGTCTTTGACGACCGGGTATCCGTGCGCCACGGCCTCGCGGAAGGGGACTATACCATGTGCCGCGCTTGCCGTCGGCCTGTATCCCCAGACGCCAAGCTGCTGCCGGAATATGAGGAAGGCGTCAGTTGCCCGCTGTGCATTGACGAGACAACAGCTGACCAGAAAGAGCGCTTCAAGGAACGCCAGAAGCAGATCGAACTGGCGCAAAAACGCGGCGAACGCCACGTGGGAATCACCAAGCCACCCCGTGGCAAATCGGGCGGCGCAGCGGAAAGCGCCGAGGCCGACTAGTGGCTGACGCGCATCCCATTCTCTATAGCTTCCGCCGCTGCCCGTATGCCATGCGGGCGCGGCTTGCCATCGCCAAGGCTGGCGTGGGTGTGAAGCTCCGGGAGGTGGTGCTCAGGGACAAGCCGGCCCACATGCTGGAGATCTCGCCCAAGGGCACGGTGCCGGTGCTGATGCTGGCGGACGGCACGGTGATTGACGAAAGCCTGGACGTGATGCGCTGGGCGCTTGAGCAGCATGACCCGGACGGCTGGCTGACACCGGAAGCTGGCACGCTTGCTGACATGCTCGCGCTGATCGCGGGCTGTGACGGCGACTTCAAGCATCATCTGGACCGCTACAAATATGCCACCCGGTATGAGGATGTGGACCCGCTTGAGCATCGACAGGCTGCTGAGGTGTTCCTCGCCAAACTGGAGGCTCGGCTTCAGGATACGGGTTGGCTGTTTGGCGGTCGCGCCTGCCTGGCCGATTATGCCGTCTTGCCTTTCATGCGCCAGTTCGCCAGCGTTGATCGCGTCTGGTTCGACAGCGCGCCCTATCCGGCGCTGCGCGCATGGCTGAAGGCCTTTATGGACGGCGACTTTTTCAAATCGGTGATGAAGAAATACCCGCAGTGGCAACCTGGTGATGCGGAAGCCGATTTTCCGGGCTAGGGCTTAGATGCTGTGGGCGGCGCTCACATGACGCGCCATCTCAAGATACCGCATGAAGGTGATAAGGCTTTGGGCCGACATTTCGCGCGGGTTGAAGTGATCGCCCGTCGCGAATTTCTTGACGATATCCTGCTCGTCCTTCGACGCGTGATAATAGGCCATCGACCAATCCGAGAAGATGCGTTCCGGCGCGGGCTCGAAAAAGACCAATTCGAATTTGTGGTGCGCGTCTGAGCGCATGATGCGTTGTAGAACATCGGAAAGTGATGTCCTGCTGCCCTCAAGCATCTGAACGAATGTCGCGCCATTGAACCATAGGGCGCCCGTAATATGGTGGTCCTTGTTGAAGCCCCTGGAGTTCAGCAGGATGGTGTCCATGTCGCAGGATGTGTCATCCTTCAGTTCGCTGATATAAAGTAGATGATAGAGCACGGCATCTGGCCTCCACCGTTAACCATAACCAAGTGTATGATTTCAGGGCTAAAGATTGCGTTAACGGGAATTTGCGCCGAACAGTCGTTGCCGGTTGGGGGCGGCTTGGTTTAAAAGCAGCTAACGCAACGTTTCAAACCTTATCGGGAGCATCAGCATGGCAGCAAAAAAGGCACGGGTGAAATGGGCCGGTGACATGACCTTCATTGGCGAGTCGCCTTCGGGCCACGCGGTGGTGATGGATTCGGGTTCCGGCGACGGCGGCCTTGATCACGGCATCCGCCCGATGGAAATGCTGCTGCTCGGGATGGGCGGTTGTTCCAGTATCGATGTGATGCTGATGCTCAAGAAATCCCGCCAGAAGGTCACTGACTGCTGGGTGGAGCTCGATAGCGAGCGGGCCGAAGAACCGCCCCGGGTGTTCACCAAAATCCACGCACATTTCGTGATTACGGGGCACGGGGTTGACCCTCGCGCGGTCGAGCGGGCTATTCAGTTGTCGAAGGATAAATATTGTTCGGCGTCGGTGCAGCTGGGCGCCATGGCCGAGATTACGACTGACTTCGAAGTCCGCGAAGCCGACTGAAGATTGACGGTTTCGCGTCCGGCGGGATTGCCAGCGCCTGCTCGACGCTCACGAGCGTCAGCGTCCCGCCATAAACACAGCCCGTATCGATGAACAGCGCGCTCCCAAGTTTCTTGGGGGCGTCGATAGGCGTGTGGCCATGCACCGTCAGCGCGGCCGTGCGGTCGCTCTGTGGCTTGCCCTTCGTGAGCACCCGCCGGCCCCACAGCATGGCCTGAACCTGATAAAGGTCGAACACCGTGTCACCCACTTGGCCCCAGTCTTCGCCCGGCCATTCGGCGTGGCAGACGCCGATGGTGCGTCCGTCCTTCAGCTCAAGTGTGATCGCCAGCGGCATCTGCTGCGCCAGCGTCGTGCAATCGTCTTTCTGCTCTTCCGTCAGCTGTAGGAACCACTCGCCGCCATTGGCCATCCACATGGCCACGGCGCCGTCGAACTGGGCATCCAGAAGCATGGTTTCGTGGTTGCCGCGGGTGGCATAGAACCAGGGCTTGTGCAAAAGCATCATGCAGTCATAGGAGCTCGGGCCCCGGTCCACCAGATCCCCTACTGAAATGACGCGGTCTTTTGCCGGGTCGAAATTCACCCGCGTCATGGCCTCGACGAAATGGTCATATTCGCCGTGCAGGTCCCCAAGCAGAAAGTCCCGCCCGGCCGTGTTGGCCGGTAGCCTGATGTGGCGCGGGGCTGTCTGATGCGATGCGTTCATGTTTGGTCCTGGATAGTCCGTTAAGCGGCGCGCCCGATTGGCGCGGTTGCTTCTTTAAGCCACTGGCGGGTGTCTGCGTCAACCAGTTCCGCTATCTTATCATACACCTGTGCGTGATAGCCATTGAGCCACTCAAGCTCAGTATCCGTCATGATTTTGGTATCAACAAGGCGGCGGTCAATGGGCGCCCAGGTGAGGTTTTCAAACTCGAACATCTCACGTTCGGTGTCTTCATCAACTGGCTTCACCAGGATCAGGTTCTCGATCCGGATACCGAACTCGCCTTCCTTATAGTAGGCGGGTTCGTTCGACAGGATCATGCCTGCCTGTAGCGGAACGGACGTGCCGCCTTTGGCAATCCGTTGCGGGCCTTCATGCACGCCCAGGAAGGCGCCGACACCGTGGCCGGTGCCGTGGTCATAATCCAGCCCAGCTTCCCAGATCGGACGGCGCGCGATGGCGTCCAGCGCCATACCGCTGGTGCCTTTGGGGAATCGCGTGGTGGCCAGCGCAATGTGGCCCTTCAGCACGCGGGTGAAGCGGTCGCGCATCTCGTCTGTCGGTTCGCCAATCGGCACGGTGCGGGTGATGTCGGTGGTGCCGTCCAGATACTGGCCGCCGCTGTCCACCAGATACAGTTCACCAGCCTTGAGTGGGCGGTTGGAGGCTTCATTTACCCTATAGTGCGGCAGGGCGCCGTTGGGGCCGCTGCCGGAAATGGTGTCGAAGCTTTTGTCGCGCAAAAGATCCCGCTTCTTGCGGAAGGCCCACAGGCGGTCCACGGCGGTCAGCTCATCAATGCCGCCCTTGGGTGCTTCGGTTTCAATCCAGTGCAGGAATTCCGAAATGGCCGCGCCGTCCCGGATATGGGCATCGCGGCTGCCTTGCTGCTCGGCCTCATTCTTGATGGCTTTCGGCAGGATGCAAGGGTCCTGGCCTTCAATCAGCGTGGCGCCGCTGACCTCAAGCGTGTTGAACACCTTGGCGTTGTTGGTGTTGCGGTCCACCAGGATTTTCCGGCCAGCGCCACCAAGCGCCGCCAGCGCCATATAGAAGGTGTTGCGCGGCTCAATCTGAACCTGGTTGCCCAGGTGCACGCGCAGCTCGTCGGTGATTTTCTCTGGCGCGATATAAAGGTTGGCGCTGCCATCAGCGTGCAGGATGCCCCAAGCGTGGGTCACAGGCGTGTTGGAAACGTCCGTGCCGCGAATGTTGAAGGCCCAGGCAATGCTGTCCAGCATGGTAATAACGGCGGCGTCGGCGCCTTCTTCCCGCAGTTGGGCAGCAATCTCGGCGCGTTTTTCCTCGGCCGATTTGCCGGCATGCTCGGCTGTATGCACCAGCGCGGGCGCCAGCGGCTCTGCAGGGCGGTCTTCCCAGATGGCATCGATGACGTTTGTGCTGACGGCCTCAAGCTTGAGGCCCTTCTTCTTGAACAGGGCTTCGGCTTCCTCAACCCAGGCGATGGTCGTCAGCTCCGGGTCATAGCCAATCACGGCGCCCTCATCCGAATGGTCGGCCACCCACTTCAAAAGCGGGTATTCATCAAACAGGTGATGTTCATACAAGGCCGGGTCCAGCTCGGCTGCTGCCTGAATTGTGTAGCGCCCATCGATAAACAGGCTGGCCTTGTCCATTAGCACCGCCGCGTTGCCCGCAGACCCGGTGAAGTTTGTCAGCCACGGCAGACGCTGGGCGTAGCTGCCTACATATTCGCTCATGTGTTCATCGGTCAGCGGCACGATATAGCCGTCAAGGCCACGCTCCTTCATCTCAGTTCTGAGGGCGGTCAATCGGGCAGCATGATCGGACATGGGCGGCTTCTCCTAAGGTTTCAACTGAAAACAAGTTGGGCTTTACATGGCAGGGCAGGGGCCATTTTGCAAGGAAAGTTGGTATTTCCGGGCTTGCCTGCGCGAAGGGCTTTACAGCGTCTGTTGCCCGTCCTACCTATGGAAAAACACCTTTGTAGAGTCAGGATCACACCATGCTCAAAGCCCCCGCGTCCCTCGCGCCGCCAAAGGCCACGACAAAGCCCTATCAGGCCAGCCATCATGGCATCACGTTTGAGGACCCATACTTCTGGCTGAAGGACCCGGGCTACCCTGAAGTAACGGACGAAGAAATCCTTGGGTATCTGAGGCAGGAAAATGATTATTTCGAATCCGTAATGAAAGATCAGGCAGATCTGACCGACGCGCTTTTCGAGGAAATCAAGGGCCGCATCAAGGAAGACGACGAAAGCGTGCCGTGGGCGGATGGCGATCATGAGTATCGCTGGGCTTTTGCCAAGGGGGCTGAATATCGTGCCTGGTACCGCCGGCCAAAAGGCGCTTCGGACTGGGACGTGCTCTTGGACGAAAACCTTGAGGCCGAAGGGCATGAGTTTTTCAAGCTGGGCGGCATGGCCGTCAGCCCCTGCGGGCGCTATCTGGCTTACTCCAGCGACACCAACGGGTCTGAACGCTTCACCGCCCGCGTCCGCGACCTAAAGACCGGCGACATGCTGGCCGATGAGATTGTCGAAACCTCAGGCGAGATTGTCTGGGCTTTGGACAGCAGCGGCTTTTACTATGTGAAGGTCTCCAAGGAATGGCGGCCCTATCTGGTGAATTTCCACACGCTGGGGGGTGAGGCCCGCAAGGTCTATGAAGAAAGCGATACCAGCTTCTTCGTCCATATCCGCCGCACCAGCAGCCGGTCGCATCTGGTGATCAGAAGCGCTGACCATGTGACCGCCGAAAATCTGGTGGTGCCGCTTGATGATGCGTCTGCTGGTCCGGCGCTTGTTCGCGCGCGGGAGACGGGCCACGACTATACAGTCGATCATGACGGCGCCGGGCATTTCTATATCCGCTCGAACCGGAGCCAGAAAAACTTCAGCATCTATAAGGCACCGGTGAATGCGCCCGCTGACTGGACACCAATCCTGGATGGCAGTGCGTCCCTTTACCTTACCGGCATGCAGGCGTTCGAAGGCTTTCTGGCGGTCGAGGAAAAGCTGGACGGGCTCGACCAGATCCGCCTGCTGTTCCCGGACGGTACCAGCCGTCATATCGATATGCCGGAACCTGTTTATGAAGTGGGGCTGGGCACGAATGCGGAGTTCAGCCAGAAGCATGTGCGGCTGGGGTACTCGAGCCTCGTGACACCGCCAAGCGTGTTCGATTATGACTTGGGTACCGACAAGATGACGCTCAGGAAAGAGCAGGAAATCCCGTCGGGCTATGACAAAACGGGGTACGCGTCCGAACGCCTGATGGTCAAAGCCCGCGATGGCGTCGAGGTGCCTGTCAGCCTTGTCTATGGGAAAGACTGGAAGAAGGGCGCGCCTGTCCATCTGTATGGCTACGGTGCCTACGGCCTTGGCATGAGCCCCAGCTTTTCCGCTACGCGCCTGAGCCTGCTGGATCGCGGGTTCGCCTACGCCATCGCGCACATTCGGGGCGGGGACGAACTGGGGTACGGCTGGTACGAGGACGGCAAACTCGAGAAACGCACCAACACCTTCAATGACTTTGTCGATGTGGCGCGACATCTGGAAAGTGAAGGCTATGCATCCAAAGGCGGCATCAGCATATCGGGCGGCAGCGCGGGGGGCGAGCTGATGGGCGCGGTGGTCAATCAGGCGCCTGAATTATTCAAGGGCGTGGTGCTGCATGTGCCGTTTGTGGATGTGCTCAACACCATGCTGGACGCTGACCTGCCGCTGACGCCGATCGAATGGCCAGAATGGGGCAACCCGATCAAGGACAAGGCGGCGTTTGAAACCATCAAAAGCTATTGCCCCTACAGCAATATTGAGGCCAAGGACTATCCGCCCATGCTGGTAACAGGCGGCCTCAATGACCCGCGCGTGACCTATTGGGAGCCCGCCAAATGGACCGCCAAACTGCGCGCCACCAAAACCGACGATAACCTCCTCATGATGAAGATCAACATGGGGGCGGGGCACGGCGGCAAGTCAGGCCGGTTTGAACGTTACCGCGAGGTGGCGGAGGAATATACCTTCCTTCTGATGGCATTTGATCTTATTTAACCGAACGATTGGTTGGGAAATATTTATGGCACTGGATGGCACGTATGATCGGGAAGTTCTGGCGCTTGATCCGACGCCGGTTGAGACGGAGCGCTTACGGCTGAGGCTGTTTGAGGAAGGCGACGCACACGCCATGTGGCTGATGCTCTCAAACCCCAATGTGATGCGTTTCATTCCGCGCCCGGCAGGCACTGATGAGGCCGAGGAAAAGCAGGCTTTTCTCAAGGGTCTGAAGGAAGGGCGCTTCAAATTCTTCTATGCGGTGACTTGGAAAAGCTCTCAGCATGGTACGGACGAAACGGCCCTTGGCTGGGTGTTGATGCGCCCCACGCCTGATGGTCGGTTCGTTGAAGTGGGCTATTGGTTCCGGGAAGAATATTGGGGCATGGGGCTGGCCACGGAGGCGGGCCGAGCGGCAATTGAAGCCGCGCGCAAAACCATGGGCTTTCCAGACCATGACCTGTTCGCATACGTGCTTCGGGGCAATGAGCCCAGCCGCAATGTGCTCAGGAAGCTAGGGCTGGAGCACCGGCAGGACGCCGTGATCGACGGCGATGACGTATGGGAACTATATGGTCCGGGTGCCGAGATTTACGAAGAAACCGTGCGCTTCATTCACAAGCAGCCAGAAACAATCCCAGTTGAAGGATAGGCAATGGATATTACTTTCAAGGCTTCGAAGGTGCGCCAATTTGCCATAGTTTTGTTGGGCATTGGGCTTGTATGCGGCTATATTTGGTGGTGGTTTGAGGCAACCAATGGACATTGGGGCCTTAAGGCTTTCATAATTCTTGGCGGCAGCTTTTTCGCTCTATGCACTATCCGTGGAGTATATGTTCTTGCAAATGGCATTGACCAATTGGAAATCAATTCCCAGGGATTTCATGCAAAGGCTTGGGCCGAGTTCGTGCCATGGACGAAAGTCAAAGGTGTGTACACCAGCGAAACCAACCGTCAGAAATTCGCTTGCTTTGAGCTTGAAGAAGACGCTCTGCCAAATGGACAGCGCCTTTGGCTTAAACGCACTCTGACTAACCTAAATAGCAGGCTTGGTTTCGGTCAGGTGCAAGTTGCAACGAGCCACTATTCAGAACCTCACGAGGAAATCATTGAAGCGGCATGTGGCGCGTTCCGGCGGGCGGTTCCGAATGTTGACTGCGGCCCAGACGGCTGCTGGCGCAAAGCGTAACCAGTCTAGCCGTGATGCAGTTGCTTGAGGTGATCAAGCGTGGGGGCCATGCCTGAGACGTCATAGCCTGCCTTGGCGGCGTGGGCGAGAATGTCCGGTGTTTCCATCGCACCTGTCAGCGCCTGTGCCAAAGACCATAGCGTGCAGGACCGGGTGCCTGAGCGGCAATAAGCCAGCACCGGGCCGTCCGCGTCCTTCAGCGCCATCGCCATCATTTCGATCGATTCGAACGTCAGTTGACCGCCGACCACCGGAATGGTGGCCCACTTCAGGCCCTTGTCCGCCGCGTAGGCCGCCAGGTCATCATTTTTGGGCTGGCCGCCTTCTTCGCCGTCTGGACGGTTGTTGATGATCAGCTTGAAGCCCGCGTCCTTCGCGGCGTCGATGTCAGCCTTGCCAATTTGGGGGGAGACAGAAACCGTGTCTGTCACTTTTTTGAAGTCGCTCATGTCTGTCTCCTGAAACTTAATCACCAATGGCGGGAGCGTTAGAATAGTAATGCCAGGCCAGAAGCGCAATGGCGCTGCGGTGTGGTTTCCAACGTTCGCCGATTGTCAGAGCCTCTTTCTCGGTCGGGCGCTCCGCATGCCCCACGATCCGGCCTGCACCCACGCGCACCGCCAGGTCGCCCACCGGCCAGATGTCGGGCCGCCCCAGCGAGAACATCAGATACATATGCGCGCTCCAGACCCCCAAGCCCTTCACCGCCGTGATGGCCGCAATCGCGTCGTCGTCCGACATATGTGGCAGCGCGTCCACATCCAGCGTGCCGTCGCGTACTGTTTCCACAAGTGACCGGGCATAGGAAATCTTCTGCCATGACAGGCCCGCACCCCGAAGCTGTTCGTCGGTCACCTTATCGTAGCTGTCCGGGTTGGCTGGATCACCCACCAGCGCCTCAACCCGGCCGCGGATGGTGGCGGCGGCCTTCACCGAAAGCTGCTGGCCGACAATTACCTGCATGAAGGTCTGGAAGCCCTGTGTGCCGCGCCGCTCGGCGGGGTAGCCCACAAGCTTGACCGCTGCCGCCACATGGGGGCAGTCCTTAGCCAAAAGATCAAGTCGGCGCCTGATCTCGCTTTCCGTCAAAATGAAGTCGGTCATCTATCCCACAAAATGCTCGAGCATGGCGCGAAGCACCTGCTTGTCTTCCTTCAGGTCTGTCTGGATAGCACGGGCGTCGGTTTCGGCCAATGCCTTGACGACAATGGTGACCGAAAGTGTCCCGTCCTTGTGCGCGACAGTGCTGACGCGGGAAGGTTGGCTTTGGCTGGTGGAAAAGTGGGATAACACGTTACTTAACGCGTGGGGTTGCCTCCAGGTGAGGACTTCAAAGCGATTGGCTATTTCAAACGGCGCAGTCATGGTGCGCGACTCCCATAAACAAATTGTGGTTGGATCGAACGACAGAGACCCGGCTTCCCTTGGAAACCGGGCGGATCATTCGCCACATTCGTTTATACGCACCTGTTTGTGTCATGAGCGGGACCATATAGGGGCAGCCTTCATAAATCAATAGGCTGTGAAGGTGCCAGCCACGCCCCAGATGATGGTGGTCAAAAACAGGCCGATGGCGGCCAGCGATATCAGCCCCAGGTGCGGCCCGGCGAACAGCAGCGCAAAGCCGCGCTCGGGCATATTCTGCTGCCTGATGAAGGTCGTCGACAGCATGGGCAGGGCCAGCATCAGCATCAGCCCGACGTTGAGCCCCGTACGCCACAGCACGATCAGCCACGGCATCTGAAGCTGATAGAGAACCGTCGGCCACCAGTGCCAGTCGGCATACAGCCCGAACCCGACGAGCGCCGCGCCGGTGAGGCAGAACCAACCATAGCGGCGCCACTGCACGGATGTTTTGCTGCGGATATGCAATGCCCCGGTCAAGAGGATGATGATCATCAACGGGATATAGTTGCCCGCGATTGGTCGGATATAGCCAAGCATACCCACCTTTACGTAGGCCACATCGCCGATATAGGCATAGCCGCCGGCCTTGTAGGGGCTGAAGATCAGCGGCGGTTCGGCAAGGCTGCCACGGTAGGCGTATGGCGCTTCCCATTGATAGCGCCGAGACAAAGGCGGTCCCGCCACAAAGTCCGCGCGCGGCGGCCAAACGATCGTCGCGGTCAAGGTCTCGCCATCAATCATGCGGGTTGTCAGTGTGCAGGTCTCGGATCCGTCCACCCGGTCTTTTACCCAGGCCGATATGTTGGCGCATTGATAGCGCCCGCCCAATTGTTCCGGTTCGAGCAATTTATCCGCAGCTGCAATTGCCTCCTGCCGGGTCCATGTCGGGGGAATGTTGGCAGTCGCGTTCGAGAGTGCCCGTTCGCGAAACAGCTTGCCCGCGCAGCTTTGGCTTTGGGTGCTGGGAAAAGGCGTGGCCTCCGGATCGACATAGGCAATGCCCGATGCAGGGAAGGCCACGACTGAAACACCCGGCCTGCAGTGCCCAAGCTGGACCCATTCATGCGACCCAGACCGGTAGCGTCGTGACCCTGCCATAACGTCAAACCCAAGCGGGTGCATCTGCCATAAGGGGTCTGATATCAGGCGGGCGTGGTTTTCCGATGTCAGGAACGGTGCGCCTGACGCGTCTTCATTGACAAGCAGCAACCGGGCCAACGCTATAACGGCATCCCCGCGCAAAACCGCGGCCGATAATGGTGTGGCGGTCACATCGGGATATCTGGTCTCTACAGGCATTAAAGCCTCTTCCGACAGGCCAAGCGGCCGTAGAAGTTCCTGGGTGAGCAGATCGACAACAGACTGGCCTGTACGCTTTTCAAGGAAGGCCAGTAGCAACCGCCAACCGATGGGGTCATGCAGTGAAATCTGCCCTGCACCCCGCGACTTGATCAGGTAATAGTTGAGAGGCGCCTCATTCATGCCCGCGACGGGCCTTGCAAACCCGCCGGTTTCCGCCAGCAGATGCGCAGGCGTGATCGCGACCTCGAAGGGATTGAAATCCATCAGGTTCGGCATGGCTTTGGCGACCGGCTCATCAAGGCTGATTACGCCCTTGTCTGCCAGCCGCAGCGTGACGAGGGCGAGCACATATTTTGCACTGTCCCCCAGCGGGTAATAGGCTTCGGCCATCTCATCCGTCATGCCGTGCACGTCATGGCCGTTGATATAGAAAGCCTCAGGCGCAGCTTCCTTGAGGCGCGGCAACACGTCGTCGGGCCTGAGCACAACCGCCTGTCCAAAAGCGGGCGCCGCCATGAGCATCAGGCTCAGCCACATGATGAAACGGGAAAAGCGCATAAACCCCCACGCAGTTCGCTGGATATTTCCGTCAGGGTGATTTAAGCACGAGTTTGAGGGGATTACCACCGATGCATCAGAAGGAGCAGCAGGCGTGGCAACTGGGGAAAAATTCATCCCGCTTGAGGGCTTTGAAGCCCGCACGGGCGAGGAAATGCTTGAGCGCTCAAAAGCGTTCCTTGAGATGATGAAAAAGCGGCGCACGGTGCGGGATTTTGCCAGCACGCCTGTGCCGCGCGAAGTGATCGAGAACGCCATTCGCACTGCCGGGCGCGCGCCATCGGGCGCCAACAAACAGCCCTGGCATTTCGCGGTGATCGCCGACTCGGCGGCCAAGAAAAAGCTGCGCGAAGCGGCTGAAGCCGAAGAACGTGAGTTTTATGGCGGGCGCGCGACGGATGAGTGGCTGGAGGACCTTGAGCCTTTCGGCACGGATGCCAGCAAACCCTTCCTGGAGACAGCCCCCTATCTGATTGCCGTGTTCCGCGAAAATTACGGCATCGACGCGCAGACCGGCGAGCGCACCAATAATTACTATGTCCATGAAAGTGCAGGGCTGGCGGCAGGCTTCCTGATTGCGGCCCTTCACAATGCCGGGCTTGCGACCCTCACGCATACGCCATCCCCCATGGGGTTCCTCAATGAGATCTGCGGTCGCCCGAAAAACGAACGCCCGACCATGCTGGTGGTGTGCGGCTATCCTGCAGAGGGCGTCAAGGTGCCGGACATAGACAAGAAAAGCCTTGAGGAAATCTCAAGCTGGATCTGAGTTGTCGCTAGAACTGGAATGTCAGCCCGACGCCGGCGATGGCCTGTAAGGGCGATCCGGTGCCGTCTGCAACAATCGGGCTGTCTGCCGCGTCCCCCAGCAGATGACCGACGGAGATCAGCCCCATGAGGCGCGCTTTTTCAGTCAAGCGGTAGGCGCCGATCAGGTTTGCCGACACTTCGGATAGACCGGCAGATGCCTGGAAGGTGTCATAGACCGAATTTTCAGCCTGCTCGCGGGTGATGCCGAAATTGGTCTGCATGCCCTTTTTGGACATATAGCGCAGGCGGACGCCAAGTCCGGCGGCGAAATCGCCATTCTGGTATATGCCGTGCCCGGCGGTCAGCCGAATAGTCGTGCCCTGGCCGGCGCTCAGTCCGCGCCGGATGTCTGCGTCAATCAAAAGGCTTTCGCGCTTGAACCGGGCAAAGACGCCGACGTCAAAAGTGGTCCCGATATCCCCAAGGCCGGTAAGCGCCTTGTTTGCGCTTTCCTTGCGCCCGAAATGCAGGTTCAGCAGAGGTCCGATCTCCAGCTTATCTGTTTTGAAAGCGGTGTAGGTCAGCTTGCTGCCGTTCAGGCGCCAGATTTCCTTGTAGCGGACATCCAGGATTGGCACAGCACGGAACCGGTAATTGTCTGACCCGACATAATCGGGAATCCAGCCGAAACCGATGCCCATGCGGGCATTCATCTGTTCGCTGTCCAGGTCGCCAGGCCAGATCAGGTCGATGCCCTCCTGCACGGCTTCGATCGCATTGTTGAACCGGTCTGCAAGGTTCAGGCCCTGAGAGGATGCATGGGCTGTATTTGTCTGGCAAAAAACAGCCGTCAGCAGAGTTGCTGGCAGCATGAACTTACGTATCTGGCACGGGTGCCACTGTGACATAGTCTATCTTTCCTCCGTCTCGGTCAGATCTCCCCGGATTGATGCTGAAACCCCGCCTGACTCTTATTAGGAAGCCATAAAAGGGTAAAAGTATGGCAAACGGAACCTGAAAATTTTTTAGGTTTTTTCGACGAATTGACGCCCGCTAGATGCGGGTGCGCGCCAGATGATAGAAGCGCGCCATCTGCAAAATCCAGCTGGTGATCACACCCATGCACATGCCTTCCATCAGTCCGGCCCAACCGTGCCCTACGGGGAAAGCCATGATGTAACAGGCTGGCAGCATGACGATGATAAAGGCAAAACCTTGCAGATAGGTGGGCCACCAGGTTTCCCGATAGCCGCGCAAAATCATGGACGCGACCATCTGGCTGGCATCAAAAATCATGGCGATGGCATAGATCACCACCGGCGGCACCAATAGCGCGATGATGCGCTGATCGTCCGTGAAGATGTCCAGCAGCGGTTCGATAAAGAAATAAATGCCAACGGCAAAAGCGCCCGTCAGGAGGAAGTTCAGCAGAATGCCGGAAAGGCCCGCGAGTGCTGCGTCAGCCTTGTCAGCGCGGGAGAAGGCGATGCCAACGCGTACGCTGGATGCGACGCCGATGCCGATGGACATCATCAGCGGTACACCCACCACCTGGAACACCACACCGTGTGCCGCGAGCGGCACAGTACCAAGCCAACCCGCAAAGATGGCCAGCGCGCCAAACGCCAGCACTTCCGCGGCCAGGGAGACGGCAGAAGCATAACCCATATGGCGCTGATCGCGCCATTCGTGCCATTTCTGGCCGTGCGGTTTGCGCAAGCCGTAACCGCGCACGCTGGGGGCGAACCAGACATAGCCAAGGGCAGCGATGGCCATAAAAATGCGGACGCCGGTGGAGGCCCAGGCTGACCCTTCCGCGCCCAATTCAGGCATGCCGAAATGCCCAAAGATCAGCGCATAGTTGAGCGCCACATTCACAAGGTTTGCGCCCACCATCACATAAAAGCCAACCTCGGCGCGCTTGATGCCCTCGAGAAACATGGTGCAGCAGACGAACAGCATATGGGCCGGCAGGCCCAGCGCCAGGATGCGGATCAGCTTTCCGCCCTCCTGCGCTTTCACTTCCGGTTGCCCCAGAAGTGTCAGCCAGGTTTCCGCGGGCCACACCGCCAGCATGATGCCGATGCCGACAGCAATAGTGAAAGGCACGTTCCTACGCCACACCCGGCCTGCTTCGCGCTTGTCGTCCGCGCCGATGGCATTGGCGGTGTAAACAGTGATTCCGCCCAGAAGCCCAAGGCCCACCACAAGCGCAAACATGATGACCGACTGGTTGGCCAGGTTCAGCCAGGCCAGGTGTTCGGTAGCATAGTGGCCGACCATGGCAGTATCCACCATCGCCAGCCCGAAGATGCCGATGCGCATCATCACCGCAGGCAAGGCAAGCCGCGCCAGTTCGCTGAAGTGACGCTTCAGACGCTCGAGCAGCCATTGGGGGTTCACCCCCTGGCTATTTATAGTGCCATTTTCGGACATATCGGTTCGCTGTACAGTATTGTTTGGGTCGCCTGAGCGCCCTTGTTGTGCTACTGCTATGCTGGTTTTGCGCGGCTGGCAAGCAATTGAAGGCGCAGAACTTATAAAAAATAAGTGAATATCTCAGGGGAAATACCTGAGGGGGAGAGTTAAAGGTGTCACAAGAAACTGCAGTGAGCCAGGGGCCGATTACACGCGGCGCATACCCTGAGCTTACACCACAAGCAGTGCTGGTGGGCTATTTTCTGGGCGTTATCATTGCGCTTTCAATAGGCTTCGCAGCACTCAAGCTAGGTTTTTCCATCGAGGGATCTGAACTGGCGGCCATCCTTGGCTTCGGTATCCTGCGCGGCATTTTGCGCAGGCGGTCCATCATTGAAAACAACGTTGCCCAAACCGTGGCAAGTGCCGTGAACGGCGCATCATCGGGTATGATGTTCTCGGTTCCGGCTATCTTCATTCTGGGCTACGGCACAGAATTTAACCCCTATGTGCTGACATTCGGTGCCATTGCCGGTGCATTCCTCGGCATTGCGTTCATCATTCCGCTTCGGAAGCAGATGATTGATTTCGAGCGCCTGACCTATCCAGGCGGTGTGGCTGTAGCCACGATCCTCAAATCACCAGGCGCGGGCATTGAGAAAGCAAAGCTGCTTCTTATCGCCATGCTGGTTTCCGGGGCTGTTCACGTGATCAGCTTATCTACCGGGTTTGAGAACTGGCCTCTGTTCGATCAGCTTGGCCTGCCGGGCTACTTCAACGGCACCTTCTATGTGTCACTGATGACCATCGGTGTCGGCTATATCGCCGGTCGCGGCGGTGTGGCCTTCATCATTGGCGGCTATGTCTGTTATTTCGTGCTGGCGCCGCTGTTGAACTGGTTTGACATGCCTGTTGCCGGCGTTGATGTCTCTAACCCGAGCGAGCTTCGTCTCGGCCTGTTCCGGCCAACCGGTATCGGCATGCTGATCGGTGGTGCGGTGATCGGGGTGATGTTCGCATTCCCGCTGATCCGTTCGGCGATCTCATCCATGCAATCGTCCGCTAAGGTGGACAGCGCCATGAGCCGCGACGAGATGCCGATCAAGCTTCTCTATGCAGGCATCGCCGGTGCGGCCATCCTCTTGACCATCATGGCGATTACCTCAGCTGAGGAAGTCGGCATCGTGCGGGGTCTGATGATGGGTGTGCTTGGCACGGTCTGGATCTGGATGGCAGGGATCATCCTGTCGGAAGCCATCGGTCGGACCAACTGGTCGCCGCTTTCCGGCATGACCTTGATTGCCGTCACACTTCTGATCGTGATCACCCAAAGCTTTGGTGGCATGGAAACCACGCAGGCGATCGTTGCCGCGATCACCGTGGGCGCTGCAACCTGTGTCGCCATGAGCCAGGCAACCGACCTGATGCTGGATATGAAGACAGGCTACCTTGTGGGAGCCACGCCGCGTATGCAGCAGATGGGTCAGTTCTTTGGCGCGTGGCTTGGCCCGATTGTGATCATTGGCCTGATCTTCCTGCTTCATGAAGCCTGGGGCCTTGGCTCCGATCAGCTGCCGGCGCCGCAAGGCCAGGCACTGGCGTCCATGGTGGAAGGCATCACAGGCGGCAATGTTCCGACCGAGAAATATATCGCCGGTGCTATTCTTGGTGCCCTTCTGTCGGCGGTTCAAACCGGCCTTGGTATCACCGTGGGGCTTGGTTTCTATCTGCCGTTCAATGTGGTTCTGACCTACTCGATCGGGACGCTTCTTCGGGAAATTTCCGACCGCAAGAAGGGTCACAGCTGGTCTGACAACAAGGGTATCCCTGTTGCCGCCGGCCTGATCGTTGGTGAAGCGCTTGTCGGTGTCGGGTACGCCGCCTACATGATCTTTGCAGCATAAGGAGAGAAGAGATGAAAACAGTTGCTTACCTTCTTGTCATGCTTTCTTTCCTTGCGGGTGCATTCCTGACGTCTCTGGACAAGCTCACGCTGGACTGGATGACCTTTGTGCCGGTGATGCTGGTTGGGGTTGTGGGCGTTGTGATGCTGAAGCGCGCTGAAGCGGCGGAAGCCAGGTGCTCAGAAAAGCTTGAGCATCACCGTGGTGAACTGAAGGGGGCGCTTGAGAATATTCTCAAGAACCTGGAAGAGCTCCATGGTCGCAAGGACAAGGTTCCAACCTATGACATGCGGTTCGAGATCGACCGCCTGTTCAGGGATGACCTGAACCGTTTTGCGGATGCCCGCGACAGCATGAAGCATATCTTCGGCCTGCAGGCTTATGCTGACATCATGTCCAGCTTTGCGGCGGGTGAACGCTATATCAACCGTGTCTGGTCGGCCTCCACGGACGGCTATGTGGACGAGGTGCTGATGTATGTGGACAAGTCGCTGGACCAGTTCCATCACGCGAAAGAAGAGTTCGACAAGGCGGTCAAGGCTGCCGCCTGATTCCGCTTTGAACTCAAGAACATCAAACCGGCGGCCTCAGGGTCGCCGGTTTTCTTTTGTGGAGGTAGGGTGATCTTTGACCTTTAAACCAAAGGCATATATGTATATTTTACACTAGCTATTGATATTTGTGGGGGTACTATGCGTTTTTGGCTTCTAATTCTGACCGCAGTTACAGCGGTGTCCGGCTGCGCTTCTCGTGTTGAGGCGGACGATGAGTGGCACTATTACCGGTCCGAACATTTTCAGGTCTACAGCATGGTTGAGGCCGAGCGGGCAGAAAGTATTCTGCGCGACCTCGAGTATTATCGCTATTATCTATCTGTTCTGACTGGCACCAACGGAGCTGGGTCGCCATTGCCGCTGACAGTCTATTTGATCCCCAAATACCGCGATTACAAGGAACTTCTGGGCTACAGGCCGAGCTTCGCCGGTGTTTACTGGGTAACCCCGCGGGGGGCGGTGACTATTGCCGAAGTAGAGGACAAGAAAGGCGTCTATAAAGAAGACGGACGTAATACCCTGTTCCACGAGTATGCGCACCATTTCCTGCATGAGTTTGGAGCGATCAACTTTCCCAAATGGTATCAGGAGGGGTTCGCAGAGTATCTCTCGACATTCACAATTAACGGCACCACTGCGCAGATCGGCAATCCGCCTCTCCAGCGTTTCTGGTGGCTCAGGTACCAATGGATGCCGTCTGGTCTTCTGTTTGCCGCCAACGCCCGTTTTGAGAACACGGACCGAGCCGGGTTCCATGTTGGCGCCTTTTATGCCCAGGCATGGCTTTACACTCACAAAATCCGGTCGACACCGGCAATGATGGAAGCGCTAGACGATTATCTAATAGCGATCAATGGCGGCATGGACCAGAAAGCCGCTTTTCTTGAGCACTTCGGTATGACAGAGGAGGAATTCGGCCTCGCCGCGCGCGACTATTGGAGTGAAAAGAAATTTCCCGTTCTGCAGCTGGATTTCTCCAACATCGACTATGTGCCCACATGGGATCACCGAAAGCTTGATGCCGTCGAGGTGGAGAAAATGAAGATGCGGCTACGCATGGACTTTCTGGAAGACTATGAAGCCAGTCCCTGGTTGAAGCGGTTCCTGAAGAAGCAAGCCAAAGATCCTGCAACGGCCTTTGAAGCACGACTTTACCAGGCCAAAGTTGCCATCAATGAGCAGGAATATGATGAAGCAGAAGCGATTATCGATCAGGCACTTGCCCAGGCACCTGATCACAGGGATGCCCTGCTGCTGAAGTCCGAGCTTCTGATGTCTCGAGAAGGAACGAGAAAATGGGAGCTTGTGAAGGCTGCACAAGGTGGCGATGACGAGGAAAACTTCGACCCTGACACGGTGGCCTTTGAAGCAGATGCCGCGGTCATCCATGAGGCAAAGAAGCTGGCTTTTCAGGTGGCTCGTAAAGACCGATTGGACAGCGAGGCCTATCTGCGGTTTGGTATTGCTTCGCTTTATGAAGGTGCGAATGCTTCGGAAAGCGGCATCAAGGCACTGCGGTCCTTTATCAAGCTCGTGCCGCAAAATGACCGGGCGCGATACCTTTATGCACGCGCGCTTTTCTTGAATGGGCGTTATGACGAAGCACGCCCGCTTCTGAATAACATTGCCAACTGGAGTGCGAGCGAGCGTACAGCAAAACGGGCAGAGCAGATGCTGGGCCGCATCGATCGGGCACTGGAGAAAGCTTCCGCTGACAACGGCTCGCCGACTACCGAGTAGCTGGCGTCCGCTTCCGAGTGCCAGCGCAATAGCGGCCCACCATTACACGAATTTGTGTTCTCCTATTGCTCGTTTCATCCGGTGTGGCGCGTGGACAAAGGCGCTTTCACCGCTTACGCTCCCTCGCCAGAAACAAGCACAACCGCAGACATGCCGGGGAGGACAAACATGCGCACACTTTTACTGGCCCTCATGACCATCCTGATGGTGCCTTTCGGGGTATCAGCCCAGGACATCTATCTGACAGCCGACGCCATGATCGACGTGATTGATGGCAAGCGGGTGGAAAAGCCCGCGATTGTGATCCGGGAGGACCGCATCGTGGCCATCGGCCGGCAGGGCCAGCTTGAAGTGCCGGAAGACGCACGGGTCATCAATCTTGATGGCCAGACGCTGCTGCCTGGTTTTATGGACATGCATGTGCACCTGTCGGGCGGGCCGGAGACGCCATTTTTTGAAAGTATGAGCTATTCGGTCCCACGCCAGACTGTGGTGGCGGTGAAGAATGCCAGGAAAACCCTGATGGCCGGTTTCACCACGGTGCGCGATGTGGGCGCCAGCGGCTATAGCGTGATCGGTGTGCGCGACGGCATCAATGGTGGCGATATCATCGGCCCGCGCATTTATGCGGTTGGGAACGCGCTTGGGATCACCGGCGGTCACTGCGACAATAACTTCATGGCGCCAGAGGCGCGCGCCAAGTCAGACGGTGTGGCAGACGGCCCGTGGGCCGCGCGTGAAAAGGTGCGTGAAAATATCAAATACGGTGCCAACGCCATCAAGTTCTGCGCCACGGGCGGTGTGTTTTCCAAAGGCACCAAAGTGGGCATCCAGCAATATAGCCTTGAGGAAATGAAGGCGATTGTGGATGAAGCGCACCGGCGCGAAATTACCGTGGCGGCCCATGCGCACGGCACCGACGGCATCAAGGCCGCGATTGTGGCGGGTGTGGATTCGGTTGAGCATGTCAGCTTCCTGGATGACGAGGGCGTGGCGCTGGCCAAACAGTTCGGCACTTATTTTTCGATGGATATCTATAACACCGAATATACGCTGACCTACGGCGAGCAGAACGGTGTGCCGGAGGAAAACCTCAATAAGGAACGCCAGGTATCCAAGCGCCAGCGGGAAAGCTTCACCAAGGCGGTGAAGGGTGGTGTGAAGATGGTGTTTGGTTCTGACGCCGCAATCTATCCACATGGTGACAATGCCAAACAGTTTTCGCGCATGGTACAGTTTGGCATGACGCCGCTGCAGGCGCTGCAGGCGGCCACCATCAATTCAGCCACGCTGCTGAAGCGCGAGACCGACCTGGGCGCCATCCGCGAGGGTCATCTGGCAGACCTGGTGGCTGTGTCCGGTAATCCGCTGGAAGACATCAGCGTCACCGAACGCGTGACTTTTGTGATGAAGGGCGGCGTTACTTATAAAAAACCTTGAGCCGATAAAATCGTATTGCGGAGACAGGGCCCGAGGATGCATCCTCGGGCCCAATCCATTCCAATAAGGACCAAAGCGGGGACAGACATGACACTTTCAAAACGCGACTTTTTCAAACTGGGTGCAGCTGCGGGCGGCGCGGCCCTTCTGGCGGGCACGGCCACCAGCAGCCTGCGGGCGAGCGACAGCTTGCAGCCAATCACCGGCGACGTGACACCCATCGGGGTGGATGAGCGCAAGGCGCGCGTCGCCAAGGCCCAACGGCTGATGGCCGAGCACGGTATCGACGCCATCCTCCTGGAGCCCGGGTCGGCGATGCTGTATTTCACTGGCATCAGCTGGTGGCGCAGCGAACGGCTGACCGCCGTGGTGATCCCGCGGGAAGGTGAAATCGCCGTCGTGACACCTTTCTTTGAAGAACCCAGCGTGCGCGAAAGCATGACCTTCGGCAGTGACGTGCGCACCTGGAACGAACATGAAAACCCGTTCGAGCGCGTGGCTGGCATCCTCAAGGATCGCGGCCTCAAGGGCGGCAAGATCGGCCTTGAAGATACCGTGCGTTATTTCATTGTTGAGGGCCTCAAGAAAGCAGCGCCGGGGTTCGAGATCACATCGGCACTGGATGTCACGCTGGGCTGCCGCATGTATAAATCGGCGCATGAAATTGCGCTGATGCGCAAGGCCAATGAAGTGACGCTGACGGCCTACAGCCAAGTGTGGGACAAGCTGGAGGTGGGCATGACGCCGGCGGACATCACCGCCATGATGCGCAAGGCGCAGGCAAGCCTTGGCGGGCAGGGTATCTGGGGCATGGCGCTCCTGGCGGAAGCCAGCGCCTACCCGCATGGTTCGGGCCAGCCGCAGAGGCTCAAGGAAGGCGACATCGTGCTGATGGACTGCGGCTGTCAGGTCCATGGCTACCAAAGCGATATCTCCCGCACCTTTGTGTTCGGGGAGCCGACAAAGCGGCAGCGTGAGGTCTGGAATACGGTGCGACGCGGCCAGCAGATCGCATTCGAGACCGCGCAAGTCGGCACGCCCGCGGGCGCGGTGGATGATGCGGTCCGCAAGATGTATGAAGGCCTTGGCTATGGCCCCGGGTACAAGACACCAGGCCTCAGCCACCGCACGGGCCACGGCATCGGCATGGACGGGCACGAGAGCGTGAATTTCGTCCACGGCGAAACCACAAAGCTGGCGCCCGGCATGTGTTTCTCCAATGAACCCGGTCTTTATATTTTTGGGGAATTCGGCGTCCGGCTTGAGGACTGCATCCATATGACGGATGCTGGCCCGGCCTGGTTTACCGTGCCGCCTGAAAGCCTGGACAAGCCCATCGGCCGCATGGGCTGATATGCCTGCCTCACGCCGGTAGCAATGCAACCTTATTTAGGCCCAAATGTGCACCTAAATTTTTTCTAGGTAGCCAGTTACCAAGCAAACGGGCATCTTGACACTTAGTCGATTGGTGATCGGCGAACTATTGTGGGGCGTGCCATTGATGGGGGTGGCACGTCCCCTTTTTTATTGCTCCTACCAGGTGAAGGGCAAAGAAAAAGCCGCGGCAGATACCGCGGCTTTTGTGCTTTATTCGGTCAGCCCTATTCGGCGGGCTTAACTTCTGTCAGAGGCTCTTCAATTGTCTCTGGATTGGTTTCCGCAGCATATTTGTAAGTCCATTTGCCAAAGAAATAGAGCCCTAATGCGGCGATCATGCCAACGCTGGCCATGGCATAGAATAATGTGCCGATCTCATGGTTGGCATAAAGCTGTTGCGTCAACTGGTGAGCATCCAGGCTGGAGGTTGTCAGCAGTGTTTTGAAGGCTTCCCCGTTGGGGACAGCATCAATGGCTGCTTGTGTCCAACCCAGGTCCGCTAGCTCCAGCCGTGATATGGCATCCTTTGCCGCATACTCGCCATAGAACTTCTGCCCGATGTAGCCTTCCAGCGTCCAGCCAATGCCAAGAGGCAGTTGGGAAAAGCCCAGGTACATGGCTTTCTTCCCGTCCGGGGCAATGTTGCCCATGTATTCCAGAAATTTAGGACTGGAGAGCATTTCACCAAGCGAGAAGATCATAATGGCACCAATCATGATCCAAGCAAGGTTGGTGTAGCCGAAGATGATGATAGCAAAAGCCGCCAGGAACGTACCAATGGCCATTGAGTTAACGGCTTTTAGGCGCGCGCTAAACCCAGTAACCAGGAAACAAATAGTCATGATCATGAGGGCATTCAGATTGTTCAGGCCCTCAGGCAGGATGTGGGTGCCTGCATCGTCCATTACCCAGAAGCGGATGGCGAAAGTCGATGGTTGGTCATTGCCCCACAGGGTGCTCACGATGGTGCGGGTATCGACCCAGTCATCGAAATACAGCGGCACCAAATCCCAATAAATATAGAGCATGAACCAGAAACCGGTGAACAGTACCATGTAGCGAATTAGCAAAGGATTGGACAGCTCTTTAAGGGCGTCTTTCCATAGTGGCACTTGAACTTCTTCACCACTTGCTATCCTGGCCTTGCGTTCCAGACGTTCGTCCTTGCCTACCTCCTTGTATGTAAGCAGCAGGATGAAGTTGAGGGAGATGATGGCGGCACACGCATAAAACACATTGTCCCAGGACATCTGGCGCATCATGCCTGCAACGATTGGCCCAAGGAAGCCGCCGATATTCACGGTCTGATAAAAGATGCCCCAGGCGACTGAGCTATTCTTCCGGCTGGTTACCATGGCGATGGTGCCCTGGATACCAGGTTTGAAGATCCCTGTGCCAAAGGCCAGGACCACGGCGCCTGCCAGGAACCCCCAGAAACTGGCAAACCAAGCCATGAAGAGATACCCTACGATTTTTAAAACCGTGGATGCAAAGATGCTTTCTTTGTATCCGAGGCGGTCTGAAATTCCGCCGGTAAAGACGGGAACCCAGGATTGAACCAGGGCCCAAATGCTGAAGATGATGCCGATATCGCCACCATCCAGGCCCAGGCCACCCTCCGAGACGGGGGCTCGTGCATAGAGACCGCGTGTCATGTAGATGCCGTAGAAGGCCAGTCGTTCGACCATTTCCATGCCGCCGCAAATCCAAAACACATAGGACAGGCTGCCGATGGCGGCGAAGGTGCCAAGCTGTTTGACGTCCTTCACGGTCGTCGTTGTGAGGTCCTTATCTCCCTCGGACATTTCTTTCCCCTTTTATCTTGTTGGGCACTTTTCTGTTGTTTTGGCAGCCTCCCAAGCTGCGTGCCATACTCGAAACTGCGGCGCATTAGGGCGCAGACATGTGCGTGGGTCAACGCCAATCCGGTAAAAAGCTGATTTTGTGCGATAAAAGGAGAGCGGAAGGGGTAGGGGGCGGATGCGCCGCCCCCGAAAGATATTTTAGTATTTGGTGGTGAATTCGATGGTTTCAACCTCGGTGTTGCCATCGAAAATTTCTTCCGACCGGATAGTGCCGGACATGGGCAGGCCGGTTACGAGGTCGATCACATATTCACCCTGCCGGTTCAGTTGCAGCAGGCGATATTTCTCAACCAGTGCGTCGACGGCCGCTTCCTGCGCGGGGCCATTTTGTTCCATCAGGACCGGTTTCAGGCGCTCGAGAAATCCTTTGAACTCTTCGTCGTTCAGATATTGGTCGAAGCGGATAACGGCTTCACCTTTTTCCTCGTCATAGCTCACAACCTGCCAGCTATCGATGGTGTGGAATGTGGCCTGGCCTGGGGCGAAATACCGCGTGGTGTTGAACTCGGTGTAATAATCGAGATAGAGCGACCGGCCAGTGCCGTAGAAAACCATCTGGCCTTGCTCCAGCACAGCGGTTGCCAGGGCCTCATCTTCTTCCGGGAATGCCTCCAGCAGCGACTGTTCTGTGACGGCCACCACCTGCGCCTGTTGTTGTTTATTCAGGCCGTTTTCCTTAGCGAATGACTTGGCCCATTTCTTCAGGCTCTTGCGTGCCTGTTTGATCACTTTCCGGATGTTTTTTGTTTCCGTCAGTTCCAGTGGGTAGCCGGTGTTGTCTGCGGCATATTCGTATGTAATGCCTTGCGCAGCATCCGTTATCTGCACGAGGACATTGCTGAACAGGGGCGGCATGCCCTGCAGGTCCAGAAACTCTGAATCCAGCGACTTGTAGCGATAGATGACTTGTTCACCCTCTGTGCGAAGCGGAGTCAGCGTCATGGTTTCACGGGCGGTTAGGCTTACCGGACCCCGTTCCATTTTATAGGTGACATCCATCGTGATGGGTTTTTCCATCTCGATGCTCAGTGGCATCTCAATGGACGCGGGTTCTTCTTCTTGTGCAGTGGCCGGCAGCAACCCACCGATGAGCAGCAACGTCGCTGCAAGCAAAAGTTTTTTCATGATCGTTCGCGGGCACGGCCGGCACTCCCTGAATGTAGATTCTCTAATTTCGTCTTTGGCACACTTATACAGCAAGAAGGCACTGTTGCAACTCGGTCTGAGCGTGGTTCGTGCTAAAATTAACCATTGGGTGACGGTCGCCCTGTATGCTGGTGCGATATGTAAAGGAGGCAGCTTATTTCGTCTTTTGAAGAAGATGCCGGGACCATGGGCCGGACGCGGGAAAACCTGCCTGGTTTTTCGCTGGAAGAGGCGGAGAGCTATCGGGCTGAGCGTCCCGAAGTTGAGCGCGTTCTGGCCTATTTCGAGGAAAGGACCGGCGGCAAGCGGCTGGCCTGCCGGGCGGATATTGAGCCCGGCCAACTGAGGGATATCCTGCCTGACGTCTGCATCATGACGCCCGAGTTTGACCCGGCCGGCGTGCTTGAGGATGTCAAGGTGCGCCTAATGGGCACCAATGTGGTGAATTTCTATGGCGAGATGACGGGCAAAAGCATATTCATCCATCCGTCCAGTGAAGTTGCAGACCGCATTTTCAAAAGCGCGGCCTTCTGCCTTGAACGCCGTAAACCGGTGCTGGTGCAGGCCTACACCCTGTCTGAGGAAAAAAATTATCTTCGGGTATCGGTGATGTATGTGCCGCTGTCCGAAAACAACAGGGATATCGACCGGTTGTTCCTGCATGTCGCGGTTCGCCGGGCCTTTGCATGCTAGGCGCTGAAGTTGCGCTATGGTTGTGTTATGATTAACCGATCATAAAATGGTTTGTGCAAACATTGCATGGCCTGAAAATGTCAGGAGTCGTTCAGGGAGAAATACCAGGGGGAAAGGTGGCAGGGGAGCGAAGTCTTCCCGCCTCATCAACATCAAAGGCGGAGACACCGCGTGGACGATGACTTTTTGGTTATAGAAGATGACGACGACCTGTTGATTGAGGACGATGAAGGCGATGCCCCGTCCGTCGATCAGCATGCCTGGAAAATCCTGATTGTCGATGATGAGCCGGATGTCCATGTGGCAACCAAACTTGCGCTCAAGGGCTTCCAGTTTGACGGTATGTCGCTCCAGTTCCTGGAAGCCATGTCGGGCGCTGCTGCCCGTAAAATCCTGGAAGAGGAAAATGATATCGCCATCATCCTTCTGGATGTGGTGATGGAAAGCGACGACGCTGGTCTCAATCTGGTGGATTTCATCCGGAATGAACTGGGCAATTCCATGGTGCGGATCGTGCTCAGGACCGGCCAACCGGGCCAGGCGCCCGAACGCGACGTCATCGTGCGCTACGACATCAATGACTATAAGGAAAAGACAGATCTTTCGTCGACCAAGCTGTTTACGCTGATCTATGCCACGCTGAGAAGCTACCGCGACATCAATATCATTGAAGCCAGCCGCCGTGGTTTGGTGCGGGTGATCGATTCGTCCGCCGAAATGTTCAAGGAACAGTTCCTGGACAATTTCGCCAGCGGTGTGTTGAAGCAGGTGTCATCCCTGGTGGCGGGTGGGCGCGATGTGGCCTTCTCCCTTGAGGACGCAGCCGCCGCGACCCACGACCGCAAGGAAATGACTCTGGTCGCCGGCACGGGCCGGTTCGCAGGCAATGTAGGCAAGTCGGCATGGGACCATTTCCCCAGCCGTGTGGCCGCAGCCATTGAGGAACACCGCGAACGCGGGCGCGGCGAATATGGCTTCTGGGTCGACGGCTCCTACATCGGCATGGTGGTGGGCAATTCGGGCCGGGCCAGCATCCTTTATCTGGTTGGCGAGGGCCGCCCGGCGGTTATCGATACCCACCTGATTCAGATTTTCGTCCGCAATGTGCTGATTGCCGTTGAGAACCTTTACCTGCGGAACGCGCTGATCGATACCCAGCGCGAGGTGGTCTACCGCCTGGCGCAGGCGGTTGAGACCCGGTCGAAGGAAACCGGTAACCATGTGAAGCGGGTCGCGGAACTATCGAAGCTTCTGGGTGTTGAGATGGGCATGGACGAACATGAGGCCGAAACCTTCCGGCTGGCATCCCCGCTTCATGATATTGGCAAGATCGGCATCCCGGACGCCATCCTCAACAAGCCCGGCAAGCTGACGCCGGAAGAGTTTGATATCATGCGTACCCATGCCCAGCTCGGGTATGACATACTCAAGCATTCTGATCGCGCGCTGTTGCAGGTGGCGGCGTCGCTGGCCTATGAGCACCACGAAAAATGGGACGGCAGTGGCTATCCCAACGGCCTGAAGGGCAACGAGATTTCGTTGGTTGGGCGCATCACTGCCTTGGCGGATGTATATGACGCGCTGGTGTCAGAGCGCTGCTACAAGAAGCCCTGGCCCGAAGACGAGGTGCATGCCCTGTTGCGCGAGGAGCGCGGCAAGCATTTCCAGCCGGAACTCATTGACGTCTTCTTCAAGAAGCTGCCGGAAATCCGGACGATATATGATCGCTACCGGGATACGCTGCCGGTTGATGAGGGCGACTGATGCTGCCCAAGGACCCGTACGAAGGTGAGCTGAGCGCGTCACCCGTGGGCTATATCGTCTATGGCCCCGATGGCCGGTTGGTGTCCTTCAACGAGCGGATCGGCGAGCTGTTTCCCGGCTTCATCCATAACGACATGATCGGCAAAACCCGTGAAGAAGTGCGGGATATCCTGCGGACGTATGAGCCTGCAGCCGTTGAGGCGCTTAACAGGCTGGATGAAATATCGGATTTGAGCGCAGAGGACGGCATCTTCGAGTTTGGCAAAGGCCGCTATTGTGCGCTCGATGACCTGGCGCTACCGGATGGCAGCACCCTGACGCTGATCCGGGACCTGTCCGAGAAGAAACGCAGCCTGGACAGCATCGCCCGGATGGAACGGGCGCTGTCTGAGCTGGCGAATGAGGAAGCCATCTATGACGGCACCAAGGAACGTGCCTATCTGATCATGACCGAGGTCGCCGGCAAGGCATTGATGGCCACACGCACGGATGTGTGGCTGATGAATGTGGACCGCACGTCGCTGTATCCGCAGGAATCATACTGGTCGCCCACGGGCGAACATATGGAGCTGGAGCGGCTGGACAAGGAGGTCAACCCGGCGCTGTTTGAGATGCTGGCAGCCGGTGAGCCCATCTGTGTGCCTAACGTCAAGGCGGTGGATTTCCTCAAGGGTGTGCGCTCAGGCGACGGGCGCGAACAGGACATCAAATCCATCCTCATTGTGCCCATCATGCGTGGCCCTCGTGTCGTCGGCGCGATTGCAGCGGCCGAGGAAACCTATGAGCGTGAATGGCGCCAAAGCGAAATCGCTTTCGTATCCTACCTGTGTGACCTGATCCTCAGGATGCTGGAGGCCCACGACAGGCGTGTGGCCGAAGAGGGCCTGCGCGGTTTCAATGAAATGCTGGAGATGAAGGTAAAGAAGCGGACCCGTGACCTTGAAGAGGCCATGGAAACCCTGAAGCTGGCGCAGGAGGAACTGGTGCGGTCTGAAAAGATGGCGTCGCTTGGTGGCTTGGTGGCTGGTGTCGCGCATGAAATCAATACGCCGCTTGGCGTGGCGCTGACCAGCATCACGCACATGGCTGAGGTGCTCGAAGGCTTCAAGCGCATGGTGGATACCGGGCGGATCAAGAAATCAGACCTGACCAATTTCATGGAAACAGCGGACGAGGGCACCACCGTTGTGTGCCGGAACCTGGAGCGCGCGGCCCATCTGGTGCGCAGCTTCAAGATGGTGGCGGTGGACCAATCAGCCGACGACACGCGCGAGATTGATGTGGGGGACTATATCAACGAGATTGTCGACAGCCTGGTGCCGACGCTGAGAAAAAAAGGCGTGAAGGTCGAAGCCGAAGCTGGTGGCAAGCTGATGATGAAAACCGTGCCCGGGGACCTGTCGCATATCCTGACCAACCTTATCATGAACGCCGCCCTGCACGGCTTTTCAGACCGGCCAGACTTTGACGACAAACAGATCAAGGTCACCGCACAGGCGGGCAAGAAGGACGTGATCATTGAGGTGATGGATAATGGTCGCGGCATCCCTGAAGACATCCGCGAAAAGATTTTCGAGCCGTTTTTCACCACTGCGCGCAGCACCGGCGGCTCGGGCCTTGGGCTCAATATCGTCTATAATACTGTCTATCACAAACTGGGCGGCAGCATTGAGGTGGGCGATGCCGAGGGCGGCGGCACCCGGTTCACCATCAAGTTGCCGCTTGAGAACCGGAAGACGGCATGACAGCCCGTTCAGCCTGTTTCAGCACGGTGAAAAGCTGACGGCCGCCCCCAAAGCGTCTGAGATGCCACTCAGGAGTGCCGAGGTCAGGCAGGCGTGGAAAAACAGGATATCGACCAACAGGACGGCAAGAATGCCAAGGCCGGCGCTATAGCCATATCCAGCATAATCATTGAACGCGATGGTGGTCATCCAGTCCTGGCCGAAGATATACCAGCTGCTGCCTAGTATGACGCTTGCAATCAGGATGCTGCAGATGGGCAGCAGATGCAGGCGCGCTGGTGCCCTGAACAGGCATGCGGCAAGGGCAAGCAGGAACACCACCAGATTGGTCCCAAGGAATATGCGCACATCCTGCCGAAGTTCAGTCTGCACGGCATCATACTGGTTGGTGGCCGCTTGCGCCAAGCTGTCCATGGCTTTTGCTAGCCGGGCATGTCGTGCCTCTAGGCCAGCGCGCAGCTTCAATGCCAGCTCCGCCCGCGTTTCACACTTGCAGTGGGCAGCGACCACTGCGGCAATATATTCCGGGATTTCTGCCTTGAGACTGGCGGCTACTTGTCGCTGCTCCTCAGACAGAAAGGCGGATGCCCGTTCAGAAAGGGTTGTGGCGAGATGGGCTTGTGGGGACCGGCTCACGCGGTCTTGTACCTTTTCGGTCGCAAACGAAAGCACCATGGATTCAAACGCTTTGGGCTGAAACTGAACAAAGGCGAATGCGGCGGCAAACAGCAATGTCCCAAGCATGGCCACGGTGAGATTAAAGGTCCGGATTTTTGATAAGCTCCCCATTTTCATGACATGGGGGTGGCAGGGTAAAAAACAAGGGGCGATGGTTTCCCGCCGCCCCTTATGTGTTTTCAGTGCCGGGACCCTAGATCTTGCTGGGATACTCGGGCTGGATGTCCACTGGGATGTCGGCGGTGCGGGCGATCGCCGCCTTGGCGGCTTCATCCAGTTTGCCGTAGGTGCTCAGGAAGGCTTTGGCTTCACCGTAGTTACCATCACCCTGCAGCATCACAACCCGGCGAACGATGTCCGTCACCGCGGCTTCCATCTTGTCATAGTCCAGGCTGAAGCGGCCCGTCTCCGGGTCGGCGGTGAAGGCGCCGTCTTCCTTCAGCAGGCTATATTGGAAGGCTGCGCCCTGGCCGTGGGCTTCGTCGACGCCAAAACGCATGGCGCGGAACAGGCCGACAAAATAGGTGGCCAGCATATTGTCGCGCTCGACTTTCGGCAGCTCGCCCTTTTCCATCATGAAGAGGATGTTATAGACGCCCATGGCGTCCGCCTTGCCTTCTTCAATGGCGCTATAGAGCTCTTTCAGCTGGGCGTTCACAGTGGTCTCGACGCCGTCAACGGTGATGGAGCCAGGCCCCAGGCTGTGGGACAGCTCATGGAACAGCGTCTCGTTGGCCATATATTTGGCCATCAGCTTTTCAGCGTCTGCGGGCGCCAGGATATGTTCGGCCATCGGGTTCAGGATCAGCTTGAACTTGGCTTCCAGCACGTTATTGAGCAGGACCTTCTTCGCGCCTTTGGCTTCGCGTACGCGCTCATCGTTCGGCAGGTTGAAGGCAATGGTCTGCACACCCGGCACATTGTCGCCGCCGCCATGAATCTGGTAGGTGGCTGCAATCGGGCTTTCGAACCCACGCTTGAAGTTCTTGTAGCTGTCGTCCACCGGCAGGTTGGCTTCCATATCGCGCAGGTAATCCTTGTAGCGTGCGAGAGCCGCGCTTTCTTCCGGGTTCCTGATGGTAATGAAGGCTTCATAGGCGGCTTTGTAGCCAAAGAGGCCATCGGTATAGACCTCATAAGGCCCGATTGCGACTTCGATTGGTGTGTCGGCAAGGTCCATCCAGGCCATTTCGCTTTCGAAATAATCGTCTGTCAGGAAGCTTTTCGCGCGCAAAGTCAGGAACTTCTTCAGGCTTGGGTTCGACGTGATCTCAGCCGCTTCGCGCATCAGCTTGGCCGCGGGCTCAAGCCACTCGCGGTAATGCTCGCGGTAGGGAATGGCGACCAGCTTGTCGCCGTCACGGCGGATCACGGTATAGAGGCTGGTGAAAGCCTCTTTGTCCTCGGGGTGGGCCTCGATCCAGGCTTCAAACTCTTCTTTCGTCATGTCCGCCGGGTAAAAGGCGGCGCCTGCGGGCATTTCGGTGTTGCCGTAAAAGGGGTGCGCTTCCGCAACCGTATCCCACGGCCCAAAATGCAGGTCGAACATGTCCAGCAGCAGATCCTTGTTCGGCGCGTCTGAGGCCGCGATTTCAGCACGGATCGCCGGGTTGTCTTCGCTGCGCTGGCGCAGGTAGATCTCGCTCATCAGCTCGGCGGCTTCATTGAGCTTGTTCACGACCGCGCGCTCTTCATCCGTCAGGAAGCTGGTGTCCACATCCATCTTCACCTTGGCGATCTTGGCGCGCTGGGCCTGGAGGTCGTAGGCATGCTCTGCCGCGTGCTGTTCTTGCTGCGCCACAGGTTCAGGCGCGCTCTGGCTGGACATATAATAATAGCCGCTGGCAAGCGCGAGCGCCGCTGCCGTCAGGCCGATCACGGTTTTAGACATGATATTTTCCCCTTCTCATATTCTTGGTTTTTTATTCAGATGCCCCTGTCTTATTCAGATTTCGGGGCGGTATCCAGGTCCTCAAGCATCACCCGCACGGCTGCTTCAAGCTGCGCGTCTTTGCCTGCAGCAACATCACCGGGCATGTTTTTCACTTTCACATCAGGCTCAAGCTGTTTGTTTTCCATCCAGTCACCTTCTGTATCCAGAATGCCCATCTGCGGGATGCCGAATACCAGGTCACCGGTCATCAGCCGTTCCCACCAGACGTAGGAACAAGTACCCGGCACCGGCATGCCTACGGTCTTGCCCATTCCAAGCGCGGCAAAGCCCGCCGGGAAACAGTGCCCATCAGAATAGTTGCCTTCGTTCATCAGTACGATGGAAGGCTTGGTCCACTGTGTGAGCGGTTCGCCCTGGGCTTTGCGGCCGCGCGGCATGTTGGTCATATATTGTTTGCCGTCCAGGAGCTTGATCAGGTCGTTTGTCAGGTCGCCGCCCCGGTTGTTGCGGGTGTCGACAACCAGCGCTTCGGCGTTCATATAACGCCCGAACATGTCGCGGTAGACGCTGCGGTAAACATTGTCTGCCATGCGCGGTACATGGACATAGCCAAGGCGTCCGCCCGAGAGTTCCTCAACCAGCTTGCGGCGGCTTTCCACCCAGCGGTCATACATCATGTCTGCCTCATCGCGCAGGCTGGTGGGCTTGACGACAATATCGAAGGCCTCGCCGTCTTCCGGTTTGAAGGTCAGGCGGGTGCGCTCACCGGCCTTGCCGTCCAGAAGGGCGAACATGTTGGTCGTGGCATCAAGTTTGGTGCCGTTGATGGCTGTCAGGGTCATGCCGGCCGCGACTGTTTTTTCAGCCTCCAGCACTGGGCTGTCTTCCAGCACCTCAGTCACGCGGAAGCTGCCGTTCTCGAACAACAGGCCCAGGGCTGCAGTGCTGGTGCCGCCATTGCCGCCCCGATAGTAAGCGCCGGTGTGCGAGCCGTTCAGTTCCCCCAGCATTTCTTCCATCAGGCGGGCGAAATCCCGGTTGTTTGACGTGCTATCCACCTTTTTCGCATAGTCGCGGCGCATGGCATCCCAGTCCTGGCCGTGGAAGCCGGGCCGGTAGAATTTGTCATTCACCTGACGCCAGATATGCTCGAACAGGTAGCGGCGCTCGGCAGATGCCCTGATGGTCTGGTCGGCGGACACCTTGATGCCCTCAGGCTTGCCGCTTTTGGTGTCCACTTTCTTGAAGGCGCCGTCCGCCAGCAGGAACAGGGTTTTGCCGTCTTCAGAGAGGGTCATTGAGGCCCGGTCTGCGCCCAGCGGCAGCAGCTTCTTGGTCTCATTTTCCAGGAAGTCGTGAACCCACAGGTCATAACCGCCTTCAAACGACGACAGATAATAGAGCTTGTCCGCGTCCTTCGACAGGAGCGCCGTGCCAAGGTTGGACGAATGGATTGTCAGCCGCGCCTGGCGGTCTTCGATTTTGTCCCATTCGATGGCGATGGGCGTCACCTTTTCAGCGTCTTTCTTGTCGCTGTCTTTGGTGTCGTCCTCTTTCTCATCATCCTTCTTGGCTTTTTCCGCTTCGGCGTCCGCCTCTTTCTTCAGCGCCAGCTCTTCCTTGTTTGCCTTGAATTTGTCCCAGGCATCCTTGTTGAGGAAGCTGGCATAAATATCGAACTGGGTGCCGTGGCTGCCGTGGTCACGCTGGCCGTAGCGGGCGCTGTACCAATAGATGATGCCGCCGCTTTCGTGCCAGGTGGGCGACGTGTCCGTGTAGCCCGAAAGGCTGATATCATGTGGGCTTTCGCTGCCGTCGGCCGGCACAATGGCGACATTGGTGAAGAACAGGCGACCGTTTGAGGCGAAATCCGCCGTGATCCATTTGCTGTCGGGCGACCAGTCAAAGGTGATGTCCCCGTCCACATAGGAATAGTTCTGTGTGGCGTCCAGCACGGTGGTGACGCTTTTGCTGTCGCGGTCATAAACGCGGATATTGTCGCGCGTGCCAATGAAGGCGACCTTCTTGCCGTCGGGTGAAGACAGCGGCTGGAATGCGTCCTCGTCTGTTTCAAACAGCTCGGTTTCCTCAAACCCTGTGGCCGTGAAGAAATATTTCTCGCCGTCATACTTGCGGTTTGTCTCCATGATGCGCCACTTGCCGTCCCGCTCTGCCGCATACAGAAGGCCGTCACCGTCCTTGGTGAAGCTGACGCTGCGTTCCATGCCCGGCGTGTCGGTGATGCGGGTGGTTGTGGCGAATTCGGTTGAAGTGACAAACACGTCCCCGCGCGAGACGAAGGCGATTTCCTTGCCGTTCGGGGACACGGCAAACTCACCAATGCGGCCTGCAACCGACAGGCGCTCTTCTTCTGTACCGTGGCCATCATTGGCGAAGGTCACCTCAATGGCTTTCGGTTTCCTGCCGGGCTTGACGGTATAAAGATCGCCAAAATAGAGGTAGGCGAGCGTGTCATCCTTGGCCGCAGACAGGGACCTGACGGCATGCAGGCTGTGGTCTGTCAGTTGCCTGGCGTCGCTGCCCACTTTGCCGGCCCAGACGTTGAAGGTGCCGCTGCGGTCGCTAAGGAAATAGAAGCTATCATCCTTCCGGCCCCAAACCGGTTCCTGGTCACCGGCCGGGTTGGTCGTCAGTTGGGTATGGGCACCGGTGCTGGGATCATACATCCACACATCGCGGGCGAAGGCAGAGCGGTCGTGTTTCCGAAGATCACTTTCGCGGCCTTTTTCCTCCTGGTAGATCAGCTTGTCGCCGCCCTTGTTCCAGTGTGCGTTCACAGCCGGAAGGGTAAGAAGCTGCACAGGCGTGCCACCAGACAGGCCGACAGAATATAGTTCCGGATAGGCTGAAGCAGGGAACTGGCTGCTGGCAGCATCGTCCAGCCGCGCAGACTGGAACAGCACGCTTTTGCTGTCTTCTGTGAAATCGCTGGGGATATCGTCTGCAGAATGGAACGTCAGCCGGGTGGCATCGCCACCTGTCGCCCGCATGACATAGACATCCAGATTGCCATTGCGGTCAGACGCAAAAGCCAGCGTCTTGCCGTCCTTCGACCAGACCGGGTGGCCTTCCCAGGCTGCATTCACTGTCAGCGGAACGGCTGTGCCGCCTTTCACTGGGACCTTGTAGATGTCGCCCCTGTAGCTGAAAGCGATCTCGTCGCCGTTTGGTGAGATGGCGGCATGCTGGAGCCAGTTCGGGCTGATGTCGGCCGCGAGCGCAGTGCCGGACATAAGTGTGGCAAGTGTCAGTGTGATGGATGTCTTTTTCATTATATCCCCCGGGATCCCCGTTGTCGGCAGCTTCCCCCGAAGCGGCCACTTTTTATAGGGATTCTTCCTGCCACGCCTGAAGGCGGATTGCAACTGGTCCAGTAGTGGGACTGATTGCCGCGCCAGCGGGGACGTTGGGATGATGGAAAATGACACAAAAAAAGGGACGGTAAAAACCGTCCCTTTCCTACCTTGCGGTATGAATTCTGTTAGCGAAGCTTCAGCTCGCCAGCAGACATACGACCACGGCGGTCTTCAACCAGTTCGTAAGAAACAGGCTGGTTGTCTTCGAGGCCGGAAAGACCAGCGCGCTCGAGAGCAGAGATGTGTACGAACACGTCGTTGCCGCCATCTTCTGGTTTAATGAAGCCGAAGCCTTTAGTGGTGTTGAACCATTTTACAGTACCGTTTGCCATCTTAGTGGTCTCCAAGTAGTAGCGAAGTCAGTCGTGGCATCGGCGTTTTTGGAAACAGTTCGGTACCAAGCAGATCAGTCGCAGTCCGCATTCAGACTTGGGTCAAGTGATTCCAAATCCATGCAAAACGCACCTTATACTAACGCAGGCTGCTGTCCAGCAGATTCAAGATGTAACGGAATGAAAATTATATGACATTCCGGTTGGCCTGTGCCCTAAATGACGCAGCTTTCTATTTCCCGGCAATCTGCGCCAGCACCGCTGGCGTGTTTATGTTCACAAGGGCGTCACCCCAGGCAGGGTCTGACGGTATGCTTGTCACGCCAAAGGCGGCATGCAGGTCCCGTATGCGATCACCGATTATGGTGACACCTTCCTGCACGAGGGCGGTGAAGGGCAAATACATATCATCAAAGTAGGCCCCTGGTGTGTTTGCCAGCAAGGCCTTGATATGATTGGGCTTCAGGAAAGGCATGTCGACCGGCAGTACCAGGATGCGCGCGGGCTTTTGCAGGCGCGGCAGGTACGCGGCGATGGCACGTGCGGGACCTGCGAAAGGCTGTTCGTCTGCCGCGCCTAACGGGTGGTCCGGCCGCCCCAAGACGACAACCCGGTCGCTGCCCACCTCAGCGGCCAAATCGCAGGCGCGGTCAAGCATGCTGCGGCCGTCGATTTCTATCTCGGCCTTGTCTTGCCCCATGCGGCTGGAGCGCCCGCCCGCCAGGACGAATGTTGTCAGGGTTTCGGTCATGCCGGGGATGATAAGACGGATTTGTCCCATTTCATACGGCGAATCACCCGGGTTTGGGCGGTTCTTGTGCGCCCAAACTATATCAATGGTTTAGGAAAACAGCGAAACGGCGGCGTTGCCTGAAGGTTCCGGGTGTGGGATGGGGCAGATTGTCAGGTAGGTGTTGCTTTTAAGTAACGCCAGGAAAAGTGATGCGCTAAACGAAATATTATTACAATAAACTATAAGTAAATAACTGTTTATTTGGAAATATTTATTTAAATTTCCAAGAGAAATAGCGGAGTGGGCAAAATACCCGCTCCGCTTGGAAAGTTAAAACATGAGAGGAAACACCATCTGTGCTTCGTACCATTAGACAACCCATCTGACGCCATCCCTCCAACTTTTTTTGTTGCTGGCCTAAGACGGACGATCTATGACCAAACTATTGGTTCTGATTTTCCGTTTAGAAGGCGCAGGAACGCTGGTGTTTCAGTGCTCGGGGAAACGGGGGGCGAAGCGGGCCTTTTGGTGGCGACAGCCTCAAAGGCGGTACTTCGGATAGGTGAGGGAATATTTGTGCTGCGAAAAGCACCGCATATCAAACTGGTGAAAGACGGCGAGCCGGCACCCGAGGACGTGGGAGGCGGGGATCGTCCGCTTCTGGACGAGGCTGCGCGGCGTAAAAATATCCGGGCGCTTGAGGCCACCATCAAGGCCAGTCATGGGCTGTTGGTGGGCTGGATCACCAAGAAACTGGGCAATGCGGACGACGCATCCGATGTCGCCCAGGATGTTTATATGAGGGTCTACCGCTTTGCGAGTGTCGAAGTAATAGAGAACCCTCAGGCTCTCCTGTTCAAGACCGCGGCAAATCTGGCGATTAATGAATTGAAGCGCCGTGGCCGTGTGCTCAGGCGCCAGGTGCAGGTGGATGATGACAGTGTCTCGAAGACTGTCGCAGACCTGCCAACGGACGACCCGACGCCCGAAGAAGCCCTTGGGCACAGGCAGGATGTGGGGGAAATGATGGATGCGATCCGGGCGTTGCCTGACAAGCCGCGGATCGCCTTCATCAAAAACCGGTTTGAGGACAAGACCTATGCTGCGATTGCAGGCGAGATGGGTGTGTCCGAAAGCACGGTTGAGAAATATATGATGGACGCCCTCAAGCGCCTTCGCACCCGGCTGTTGAAGAAGCCGGGCGCTGCCATTTTGCCGTTACCCCGCAAGACGCGGCGGGGCCGGGGTGGCAAGGCGTGACAAAAGTGGACTACAGGCGAAAGGCCTTGAAGTGATGACAATAAGCAAGAAGCAGGACATAGAAGAGCAGGCGGCCCAATGGGCTGTGGGGCTTATGTCTGGCGACAATCGTGCGCATACCGAAGCGGACCTGGCGGACTGGCGGGACGAAGACCCACGCCACTCCCAGGCTTATGCTGAACTGGCGGCGATGACCGCTGACCTTGACGCGGTTGGCGAGGCTGCGCTCCAGGAAGAATTCGAGCGTGAGCTTCACGAGGCCGCCGAAGAGCGCAAGCGTCAGCGCTGGGTTGCAGGCATTTCTTCTCTGGCAGCAGGCTTTGTTGTTGCGGCTGTCTTGTCCGTGAGCATGTGGGTTTCAGCGCCTGAGCCGGTTACGTATGCGACTGCGAAGGGCCAGCGGTCCACCATCGCGCTGGCGGACGGTAGCGTGCTTCAGCTGAATACCAATACTCAGGTTACCACCCTTATGGAGGACGACGAACGCCACGTCACTATCGAACGGGGCGAGGCTTTCTTCAGCGTCAAGCGGGATGAAAGCCGTCCTTTCATTGTTGATGCAGGCGATACGCAGGTGCGGGTGCTGGGCACCAAGTTCAATGTCCGCCTGGGCGCTTCGTCGAATGTTGTATCGGTCCTTTCAGGTCTGGTGTCGGTCGCACAGCGGTCAGATGATGACGATGTGCGTGAAGTGGCACTTTTGCATGCGGGCGAGCAGGCAGAGCATGACGCCAACAAGAATGAGGCCGTTGTTGAAGGCTTCGATACCGGGTCCGTCATGGCATGGCGCACAGGTAAGGCGCTGTATCACGAGACACCGCTCAGTGTTGTTGTTCAGGACCTGAATCGCTATTTCAACGCACCGCTTGAAATAGCGGACGCGCAGTTGGCGGACCTGCCGGTATCCGGTACCTTTAACCTCACGGACCAGGACGTCGTTGTAGATGCCCTTGAATCGGCATTTTCAATTGACGCGGTCAAGCGTCTGGACGGCGTGATACTTCTTTATGCGAGACAAAAGAATTAGATCGTCCTAGAAGCGATACTCGTGCCAGCGGGGAGGCTTAAAAGGGCTCGGGATGAAGTGCAGTGGCTTGACATCGGTATCTTATTTGGCGGTGACCCTCGCTATAGGGGGTCCCGTTTTTGCGTCTGAGATTGCGGCAACGAATGAGGTTGCCAGCATCAACACCATGGTGCAGTTCGACCTGACAGGGAAAGCCCTCTCTGACGCCCTGCTGGAATTCACAGACCTGACAGGCCTTGGCCTGGTGTTCGACAGCCGCCTTGTTGCGGGCAAGGATGCGCCTGACCTGGCGGGCCAATATTCTGCCAAGGTTGCGCTGGACCTTCTGCTTGCCAACAGCGGCCTGCATGTAGTGGACGTGGGCGGCAATACGTTGGCGATTGTGCCGGTCCGGCCCGTGATTACGCGCCCGGTGGGTGGCGGCGCAGGCTTCGTACCGGTGACAGACACAGGAAGCCTGTCACTGAGCGCCACAGCGGTGATCGATGAGCTGCTGATTGTTGGCACCCGCACCAGCAATCCGCCTTACTATAAATTCAAGCCGACCCAGGCGCTGGGCGGCGAAGATGTGCAGTTTGGCGGCAAGGTGAATGTTTCGGACTTTCTGTTTGAACTGCCAAGCATGTTGTCGGATATCACATCAGCCAATACCACGATCTTTGGTACCCCGGCCGGGCTGAACATGGCCGACCTCAGAGGTATCGGGCCGGAGCGGACGCTTGTGCTGGTGAACGGACGGCGATTCGTACCCACATTTGGTGGATCGCTGACGCTTTACGGTGTGGACCTAAACAGCATCCCCGCGTCATTGGTGGAACGCATTGAAATCATCAACGGCGGCGCAGCGACTTCCTACGGCGGTGAGGCGGTTTCTGGCGTGGTGAATTTCACCCTGCAGGACCATCTGGACGGCTGGAGCGGTGCCGTTCAGGGCGGTGTGACAGAGCGCGGCGACCGTGAGGAAATTCTGGCCACCCTGACCTTCGGCAACGAATTTTCGGAAGGCAAGGGCAGTGTGATCGCAAGCCTGACCATCGATGATCAGTCCGGCCTTTATATGTCAGACCGGGAAGTAACGTCGAACCCAAGTGGCTTTGCCCTAAATGGACGCCGGTCGTTTGAAGAAGGCGCTGTGTTTACGCGTGGGTTTGGCGGCAGCAGTTTTGTCCCGGAAGGACACTTCCAAAGTGTTGTCTTGCCGGGGGGCGACATTGCCTCATTGTCGGAGCGCTATCTGTTCAATGAAGCCGGGACGGCGATTGAGATGCATGAAGGCCGCGAAGACCAAATCTATAATTTCGCTAACGGGCATACGTTGATCACCCCGATTGACCGTGTATTTGCCACCCTGAACCTGAATTATGATATTGCCCCGGGCCACAAGCTGATATTCGAGAACAGCCTTGCGGACACCAAAGTCGTTTCTCAATTGGCGCCAATACCGCTGTCGCTTGGCTCAGGCCTGACGATTGAGGACGGCAAGCTGGTTACAGTGCCGCTGAGCAACCCTTTTGTCCCTGACGATGTACGAGCGCTGCTGGCCGAGGAAGGCCTGTCAGGCGCCGAGGGCCTGATCCTGTCGCGCCGTATCGTTGAATTGGGCCCGCGCCGAACGCACATCGCGCGCCGCACCATCCGGTCTCTCATCGGTTTCCAGGGCATGATGGCACCCGGTTGGTCCTATGACGTCTATTATCAGTTTGGCCGAAACGAAGTGGATGAAGAGAGAGACGGCCTCCTTGATCTCAAGAATTATGCTGCGTCGCTCGACCCGGACCTGTGTGCCCGCACCGTCGGATGTAGCGTGATAAACCCGTTCGGGTTTGGCCATCTGAGCGACTCCCAGGTGGACTTCCTGAAGGCGCCAAACGCCACGCGGAAAATCCATACCCGCCAGAATATATTCAGCTTTGCGATTTCCGGGCCGCTGGAATGGTTCACAGACGAGGACACCAAGCTGACGCTCGGGCTTGAATATCGACATGAAGCCCTGGACGACGAGCCTGATCCCGCACTGGAGGCCCGTCCGGTCAGTGGGTCACTGGTTTTCCCGGGTTCAAGCGGCAGCTTTGATGCCATCGAAGGCTTTTTCGATGTCACCGCACCGCTTTTGAAGGATCTGCGATTCGCCAAGGAACTGACGGCCACCTTCGGTCTGCGCCTGTCTGATTTTTCCACCACCAGCGGTATCATCAACTGGCATGCCGGGGGATACTGGAATCCGGGCGGTGGCGTGTCTGTGCGCTTGTCCTACCAAAGCGGGCGGCGTGCCCCCAATATTGCCGAATTGTTCGCGGGCGGACCCAGTGGTTTCGATACGTTCCAGGATCCATGCGCCGACCTCAGTCCTTTTGACAGCAGCACCCTGGCAGACAACTGCCGCAGCAACGGCCCGCTTGGAGTGCCCGATGGTTTTACGCAGAGCCAGTCGCCTGTCGATATCCAAAGCTTCGGCAATCCGAATCTGAGCGAGGAGCGGTCGTCGAACCTGACATGGGGCCTGTCGCTCGATAGCGATGGCCTTTTTGATCATTTCCCGGGTCGTTTCCGGCTCTCGGTCGACACCTACCGCATCAAGGTGTCGAATTATATCGTCAATCTGGATGCTGACCAGCTTCTGGATGTGTGTTACCGGAGCGAGGGACTGACCAACATTTTCTGTGGCGACAATCCGGTAACCGGAAGCCCCTATATCCAGCGTGATCCGTCAACAGGGAACCTCTTAGCGGCCACCGGTACCATCTTCAACGCCGGCAAATTCTGGTTGAAGGGCTATGATGTCGAACTCCAGTATCTGCTGGACCTGAAGGGACAGGATAGCTTCATTGATGGGGTGACAGTGTCCGGGCTTTATTCGCGAAACCTGGATGCCAGGCAGCAAAACTCCGCTGACGGCCCGGTTGAAGAATTGCGTGGTTTGCCGAAATACCCAAAGCACAGGCTTCAGGCCGGTGTCAGCTTTGATATGGGTAATGTAACGGTGGATTGGGATGTGCGCATCCGGGGTAGTGCCACGTCCAACCTTGCATTCACCGATCTGCCTGAGGCACGAATTCCTACAGTCATCTATAACGACATTGCTGCGCGGGTGCGGATGAACAGCCATGTCACCTTCTATGGCGGTATTCGAAACCTGTTTGACGAAGATGCCCCGCGGGTATTTGCGGGCTCCGTGCAGGACACATTCCCCCAATTCTATGACACGCTGGGTCGTCGCTTCTATCTGGGCGCCGTATTTGATTTCTAGCGTGTGAAGGGGTCTGACTCATTGGGCGCCTGTGGCGCCCTTTGGTCAGTAGAGCCTGATGTCGACGCGGCGCAAAACGGAACCGCGTCGGTTGGGCGGGAAAGTTAGTCGAGCGACCAGTTCAGCGGCAGCACAAATGTAAGGTCTGTCCGGCCATCAGGCAGCGGCGGCAGAGGGCTCAGCTTGCCGATAAGCGGCGGGATGGCGCGGTCCAGCACATCTTCGCCCGTGGCTTCAACAATTTCATAATTGCTGATGGTGCCATCGGCGGCCACAGTCAGGCGCACTTTGGCACGGCCTTCAATTTGCCTGGCAACGGCCAATCGGGGATAGCCCTGTTTAGCCCTCACCTTCTGTACAACGGCCTGCTGCCAGTCAGTCATTGCGTCTGCGAGCACTGCAGGGGATGAGAAACAAAGGAACGAGGCTACAAGAATTGCGCTGGTAAGTCGGATCATCATGGCCAATTACCTTTATGATGTTACGCCGTCATGGTGGCGCTGGCTGGAGCCCGGAGGCTCCCAAATAAAAGCGTATCCACTATGCACAGGACCGGTTAACAATCATTAAACCATAGGATGAAGGGCAAGGGAAACTGCATCACAATAGAATGTGTGGTGCAACGCCCGCGCATTGCCTATGCTATGGCGGAAGTTCCACCGGCGATATGAGGAAGTCTATGAGCCGCGCACTGGTCCTTTTTGCGCACCCAAACCCCCAGCGTTCGCGCCTGAACAGGCATTTGATTCTGGCTGCCAGGCAGGTGCCGGAGGTGGCAGTGCATGACCTTTATGAAATGTATCCTGACATGCATATCAACGTCGCGCACGAGCAGGAAGCCTTGGTGCAGGCGGATTTGGTGGTCTTTCAGTTCCCGATTTACTGGTTCAGCGCCCCTGCTATTTTGAAGGAATGGCAGGACAGCGTGCTGACCAAGGGATTTGCGTTTGGCGCCGGCGGCACGGCTCTCAAGGGCAAGCATTTCATGCTGGCGGTCACCACCGGCGGTGATGCGGCATCCTACGCTGAAACCCGCCCGCACGGGGCCCCCATGTCTGCCTATCTGAGGCCATTTGAACAAACGGCCAGCTTTTGCGGTATGCGGCTGGTGACACCTTATATCTGTCACGGTGTTGGCCAGATCACACCGGCCGATATCAAGGGCGAGGCCGAGCGCTTCACGGCTGCTATCCGGCGCCATGTCATGGAGAAAGCCGCATGATGACAGAAGGATTTCTTGAAAGCGCGATGATCTATCTGGCGGCCGCCGTGATAGCGGTGCCCATATTCAAACGCCTCGGTCTGGGGGCGGTGCTGGGCTATCTGGTGGCGGGCATGGTGATTGGCCCCTGGGGCCTGAAGCTGATTTCCGACGTGGACACCATCTTCAAATTCTCCGAATTCGGAGTGGTCATGTTGATGTTCCTGATCGGGCTGGAGCTCAAGCCTGCGACCTTGTGGCAGCTCAGGAAGCCGGTATTCGGCCTGGGCGGCGCGCAGGTTCTGATGAGCGTGCTTCTTCTGGGCTTATGCGCCAGTTTGCTGGGCCTTGAACTTGGGGTGGCGCTTATTGCGGCACTTTCGCTTGGCGTTTCGTCCACCCCGATTGCGCTGCAATCCCTTGAGGAACGGGGCCTGTCGAAAAACCCTGTGGGGCGGCTGACCTTTTCGGTTCTGCTGTTCCAGGACCTGGCCATGATTCCGGTGCTTGCCATCGTTCCCTTGTTTGCCACCCATGCCATAGCGCAAGACCTGGGTGTTGCCGCCTTCCTCAAGCCGTTCGCCGTCTTCCTGTTGATCATCGTTGGGGGGCGCTATCTCTTGCGGCCGGTGTTCCGTTTCATTGCAGAAACACGCCTGCGGGAGGTGTTCACGGCCTTTTCCCTGTTCCTGGTGATCGGTACCGGCCTGTTGATGCAGGCGGTGGGCATTTCCATGGCGCTGGGCACCTTCCTTGCTGGTGTGCTGTTGGCCGAATCAGAGTATCGGCACGAGCTTGAACTTAACCTGGAGCCTTTCAAAGGCTTGCTCCTCGGCCTGTTTTTCATAGCCGTCGGTATGACGGTGGATTTCTCGCTGTTGATCGCCGACCCATTGCGGGTGCTCATGTTGCTTGGCGGCTTCCTGGCGGTGAAGATTTTGGTGCTGCTTGCACTGTCCCGCCCCGCGAAAATGTCGCTGGCGGATGGCTGGCTGTTTGCCTTTGTGCTGTCGCAGGGCGGCGAGTTCGCCTTTGTTCTGATTTCCCTGGGGGCGCAGGCCGGGCTGGTGGACACCGAACTGGCGGGCCTTCTGGTGCTGATCGCAACCTTCTCCATGCTGACAACGCCAATTTTGATGCTGGTTTATGACCGCTATATCTGCCCACGTGTGTGCCGGGAGCAGGAGCTGGAAAGCGACGTGCGGGACGAAGGCCATCCGGTCATCATCGCCGGCTACGGGCGCTTCGGCCAGATTGTCGGGCGGCTGCTGATGTCGCTCGGGATCCCCATTACAGTATTGGACCATAATCCCAACCACATTGAGATGCTCCGGAAATTCGGCTTCAAGGTTTTCTATGGCGATGCCGGTCGGCTCGACCTTCTGGAAGCGGCGGGGATAGCCAAGGCCCGGGTCCTGGTGCTGGCGATCGATGATCAGGAAGTACTTCTGGAGACGGCCAAGCTGGTCAGGCGGCTTTATCCTGATCTGGCGATCCTGGCGCGCGCCCGGGGGCGGGGCGATGTGTCTGACCTGGCTGAAATCGGTGTCACGCTGGCGCGCCGGGAAACGTTCGGTTCCGCGCTTGAGATCGGTGAGCTGACACTGAAAGAACTCGGTTTCGGCGCCCATCAGGCGCACCGGGTGGCGCGCAAGTTCCGCGGCTATGACGAAAAGATGCTGAAGGATTCGCGGCAGTTCCGGGGCGACCAGAAGAAGGCCATCGACTTTGCCATCAAGGCGCGGCAGGAACTCGAGCGGCTGATGCAGGCGGACGAGGAAGAGATCAAAGGCCGTGACAAAGATTGGCAGTAGGCCTTGACCTGGGTGCACCGGCCGCGTTAAAGCCGCGCCAAGACAAGCCCGAATTTAAGCGAGAGAGATATGCCCAGGAAACTGACCGTCACCGTACTGAAGGATGAAAAACCGTTCCTGAACGGAACTTTCGATGTGGCCGACCAGGACTATCCCGTTATCGTGAATCTGCTTCGGGAAGTGGATATGACCCACGGCCAGGCGGCATCGATGCTGTCGGGCTACATGCACGCAGGTGATGTGGGCAAGGTGACGGACGAGATGGGCAAACTGGCCATGCTGGCGGTGGTCTATATGCTTGAGGCGGGCGAAACGGACATCGAAATCCCGCTCGAGACCGGCGCCGCGGCACCAAACGCCTAACAGAAATTTCATCTTTTCAGGCCATAGTGGGCCGCCCAAAGCTTGCATTTCCGGGCAAAATGGCCCAGAAGGCACGCTCAATTTTGCGCGGGGTGCGCGCGTGCGTGCCCTTAACCCGCAACAGACGTCTCCAACGCTGAAGGAAATCCCGTGCAGTCGACGGCAAAAAACAAGGCCAGCCTGGCCGCGAACTTCACCCCTGACCGTATCAAGACCGAGGTCCTGTCGGGCCTGACGGTGGCGCTTGCGCTGGTGCCGGAAGCGGTGGCCTTTGCTTTCGTGGCCCATGTGCATCCGCTTGTTGGCCTCTATGCCGCCTTTATCGTCGGGTTGGTGACCGCGCTGTTTGGTGGTCGTCCGGGCATGATCTCCGGCGCCACGGGCGCGCTTGCGGTCGTGATGGTGTCACTGGTGGTGACGCACGGTGTTGAATATCTGTTCGCAACCGTGATCCTGATGGGCATTATTCAGGTGCTGGCGGGTATTGCGCGCCTCGGCAAGTTTATCCGCATGGTGCCATACCCCGTGATGCTTGGGTTCGTGAATGGCCTCGCGATTGTGATTTTCCTGGCCCAGCTTGGCCAGTTCAAGGTGAAGGACGCTGAAGGTGCGCTGCACTGGATGGCCGGCGAACAGCTTTTCCTGATGCTTGGTCTGGTGGGTCTGACCATGGCGCTGATCGTGCTTTCCGGCAAATTCATCAAATTCCTGCCTGCACCGCTTGTGGGTATCCTGGCGATATCCGGTATTGTGATCGGCCTTGATCTTGATGTGCGCACGGTGGGTGACATGGCGTCCATCGCTGGCGGCCTGCCGGACTTCCATATCCCAAGCGTCCCGTTCAATCTGGAAACATTCGGCATCATCCTGCCCTATGCCCTGATCCTTGCCGCGATCGGCCTGATCGAATCGCTCCTGACGCTGAACCTGGTGGCGGAAATTACCGAGACCAAAGGCGGCGCCAGCCAGGAATGTGCGGCCCAGGGTGCGGCCAACATCATCACTGGTTTCTTTGGCGGCATGGGTGGTTGTGCCATGATCGGCCAGAGCATGATCAATGTGGAATCGGGTGGCCGTACGCGGCTGTCGGGCACATCCGCGGCGTTGTTCCTGCTGGCTTTCATCCTGTTCGCAAGCGGTCTGATCGAACAGATCCCGCTGGCCGCCCTTGTGGGTGTAATGTTCATGGTGGTGATCGCAACTTTTGCCTGGTCCAGCCTTCGCATCATGCACAAAATCCCGAAATCCGATGCCTTCGTGCTGGTGCTGGTGTCTGGTGTGACCGTGGTGAGCGATCTGGCCATGGCCGTTGTCGTGGGCGTGATCGTGGCGGCGCTGGTGTTCGCCTGGAAAAGCTCCACCCGGATCGTGGCGCGCGTGGAACAGGACGCCAAGGGCCGCAAGGTCTACCGTCTTTCGGGCCCACTGTTCTTCGGCTCGGTTGAAAGCTTCAATGAGCTGTTTGACCCCAAGACAGACCCAGACCGTGTGATCGTTGATTTCGCAGAAACCCGGGTGCTGGACCATTCTGGCCTGCAGGCCATCGATGCGCTGGCCGACCGCTACAAGCGCGCTGACCGCACGCTTCGGCTTGTGCACCTGTCGTCTGACTGCAAGGCGCTTCTGAAAAAAGCGGGCACTATGGTCAAGGCCAGCCATGAGGAAGATCCGATCTACGGCGTGGCTGTGGACTATGGCGAACAGCTGAGCAAGTCCGCCAGTTGGTAAAGAAAATTCAGGGCCCGCGCGGCCCTGTTTTTTTTGCCTGAAGACACTCTCGATAAATTGTATACAATTTCCTTTTCTTGCCGGGAAAAGCTGATAGTCTGCGCGCAAACTTGATGAGTATAAGCGAGGGACAGCAATGACAATTGGCGTAGGGGGCTCAACAGCCCAGGAAGAACTGGCGAAACTTTCCGATATGACAGCGGGCGTGTCGCCCATCGGGCGGGGCGAATTTGACGCGCGGCTTCAGAAGGCCCGCACCCTGATGAAATCCGAAGGCCTCGAGGCCGTTTATCTGAACGCAGGCACCAACCTTTACTATTTCACTGGCACGCGCTGGTACGCCAGCGAGCGGCTTGTGGGCGCGATCGTGACACAGGATGCGCTGCATTATATCTGCCCGGCGTTCGAGATTGACACAGTCAAGGACTTCATGGGCGTCGAGGGCGAAATCCACGGCTGGGAGGAGCACGAAAGCCCCTATGAGCTGTTCGGGAACCTGCTTGCGGACCTTGGTATCAAGGATGGGCGCATCGGCATGGACGAAAGCACCAGCTTCGCCATGACCAACGGCATCCGCCTGACCCATCCGGGCTATGACTATGTGGACGCCAAGCCGGTGACCGCCGGTTGCCGCACCCGCAAAACCAAATCCGAAATCGCGCTGATCAAACGCGCAATGGAAATGACCATCGAGGTGCACAAGGCTGCCGCGCGCATCCTGCGCGAAGGCATCACCACGGCGGAAGTGAAAGAGTTCATCCACGAAGCGCACAAGCGCGTGGGTGCCCCGAAGGGCAGCTATTTTGTGATTGTGCTGTTCGGCAAGGCCACCAGCTTCCCGCACGGGGTGAGCTATGAGCAGACCTTGAAGGAAGGCGATACGGTGTTGATCGACACCGGCTGCCAGCTGCATGACTATATTTCCGATATCACGCGCACCTATGTGTTTGGTGAACCAAACGCCAAGCAGCGCGAGGTATGGAATGTGGAAAAGGCGGCACAGGCGGCGGCGTTTAAAGCCGCCCAGCTGGGCACGCCGTGTGGTGACGTGGATACCGCCGCGCGGGCCTATGTCGAAAGCAAGGGCTATGGCCCCGGCTACAAGACACCGGGTGTGCCGCACCGCACCGGCCACGGAATCGGGCTTGATATTCACGAATGGCCCTATCTGGTGAAAAGTGACCGTACACCGCTTGATGTCGGCATGACCTTCTCGAACGAGCCGATGATGGTGATCGACGGCGAGTTCGGCGTGCGGCTAGAGGACCATTTCTATATGGCCGAAGACGGCCCGAAATGGTTCACCCAGCCCAGCCACAGCATCGATGACCCCTTCGGGCTTGAGGCTGCTTAGTCAGCTATGACGCAAGGTTCGAGCGGGGAAAACCCGCTCGCGGCCGCCCGCCAGACATTTGCCGAGATGGACGTATCAGACGGCGCGGTGCCAAGCGAGGCGCGAGAACTGCAGAAGGCCAGCATAAAGTCGGCCTTCTGTGCCGCGTCAAGCAGGGCGTCGGTGAGGATATCGATTTTGGGGCGGATGTCGTCACCTAGCGACGGCACAGTATCGAACTTTTTCGCGCCAGTCGCGCGCCATTCCTTGAAAAGGCCTGCTTGCAGCGTTTTGGACGCTTTCATCTGGGCCGTCACCACGCGCCGGGCGAACTCTGGGTCCAGCCCCATTTCTGTGGCGCGTTTGATGGTTGCGTCCAGCACAGCAGCCTCGCGCTCAGGCGCTTCAATGGGCAGGTCGTTGTTCCACTTATAGCGTGCCACGTCGGCCATGACGCCCAGCCTGCTGGCGATGGCCTCCTTCAGGGTTTCCAGCCGCGCCATATGATCCTGCCGCGGTTTGCTGAAACTCACGGAAACGTTGGCTGCTCCGGCCTCCGACAGCTTGACCTTGAAGATCTGGTCATAGACATCCTCGCCCGCATATTTGAGGTGGGAGCCAGCCAACAGGTTCGCCAGCATGGGCGTCGTGTTGCTGTGGCCGACCACCAGAAAGACGCCGTCCTTGCTTTTCAGCTCCGCGGCGAAGGCGTCAAGCGCCCGCGGGTCATAGAGGTTGACGGCAAGGCCTGCTTTTTCCGCAGTTGGCTGCGCCGTTTCGCGCGTGCGCTTATAGTCGGTCGAATAGATGCCGGTCAGCCCTTTGTCTGCAAGATACCCTGCGATCCAATCGGCACGGGCGCGGCCCATGGCTGTCAGGTCAGGGTCGCGGGTGCCGTCGGCGACCTTTTCGGCATGGCGTACCAGATAGATGGTGGCGTCAGCCAGCGCGGCGGGGGCGGCAATCAGAACAATGAAAAGGAAAGCGAAAAGGCGGGTCATGGCGGGTCCTATCTACAGTGCTCTGACATCCAGGAAGTAACGGTGGTGTTGAAGGCAACGCGGGTCCAGGCAAAGCCATGGTCGCCTTCCATCACCACGTGGCGGAACGGGTCTGCGCCGCCAGCCTTCGCGGCGTCCGCGAGCGCTTGTTGGCCTTCAGGCGGCACCACGACATCCTGCTTGGCTGTTACAATCATCAGCGCGCGGCCCTTGAAGGCTACCATCCTGGACTGCAGATTGAAGGCTGCCTTGTTGGCCATTGTTTCCTTGATGAGGTCCGCGAAGCTATAGTCCTTCAGGCCCGGTACCGGCACATTGGCGTCCGCGCTTACAACAGTATTGGGGTCGGCCGCTTCCACGAAGTTCACAAGGTCTGCCGGGGCAGCAGCCACCGTACAGGCCAGCTCCGCGTCCATTGCGCCATTCATCAGCGCATTGAAACCGCCCAGGCTGTGGCCGAACAGGCTGACGCGGCTGGGATCGATACGGTCCTTGCCCGCTTGGCCCTGCGCCCGCACAAAGGCGACAGCCGCTGCGGCGTCTGCCACCACATTCCTGACTGAATAATCGCCGCCTGATCCCCAGGCGCCGCGATAGTGGAAATAGAGCACATTGAAACCCGCCCGGCGCAGCATCTGGGCCGTATCCAGGTTCTTCTCATTGCCCGGGAAGCCGTGCAGCATAACGACAGTCGGGTGCGGCCCGGCACCGTTCGCCAGATACATATGGCCGTTCATCATGGCATCGCCGCTTGGGATTTGAAGCTCCACCATGCCCGGTGGGTTGTCGGCATCGATGGTGACAGGATCGCTCAGAAGCGGGTCCGTGTCCGCAAAAGCAGGTGCAGTAAAGGCCGCCAGAAGGCCAAGAATGATGCGCATGATTGTGCTCCCCAATCCGAATGTAGTGGCAAGTAAAGGCCCAAGCGCCGGTGCAAGTCAATCGTGCAAGTCAATGCAGTGTTATCAGCCGTGGGCCTTCAGCCAGTCCATGGCGCCAGAGGCTGCCTGCTTGCCCTGGGCGAAACAGGCGGTCAGCAGATAGCCGCCAGTGGGGGCTTCCCAGTCGACCATTTCCCCGGCACAGAACACGCCCGGCATGGCCTTCAGCATCAGGGCGTCATCCAGTTCCTCAAACGCTACGCCGCCGGCGACACTGATGGCTTCCTCGATGGGGCGCGGGCTTTCAAGCTTTAGCGGCAGCGCCTTGATGCCTGCCGCCAGTTTGGCCGGGTCAGTGAAGGTGTCCGCGGGCAGGCATTCACGCAACAGGGCGGCTTTGACACCGGTGAGGCCCGTGGCTTTCTTGATGTGCGTTGCCATGGATTTCTTGCCGCGTGGCTTTGACAGGGCATTCGTCAATTGTTCAGCCGTGCGGTCAGGGGTCAGGTCCAGCATCAGAGCCACTGGCCCATGCGCCTCAATGGCGTCGCGGATGGCGGCGGAATGGGCATAAATGCTGCTGCCTTCTACCCCGTGCTTGGAGACGACGAAGTCGCCTTTGATGGCTTCCCCAGCGAACGACAGCACCGTGTTTTTCACCGGTTCGCCCTCGAACCGGTCGCGGAAATGGTCGGTCCAGTTCACGTTGAAACCGCAGTTGGCCGGACGGAAGGGTGTCACACGAATGCCCCGGTCCTTGAGGTGTGGCACCCAGCTGCCGTCTGACCCAAGCCGGGGCCAGCTGACACCGCCCAAGGCCAGGATCACGGTTTTGGCCCTTACGGCAATTTCCTGTTCCGGCGTCTGAATGCGAAGCGAGCCGTCTTCCGTCCAGCCGGTCCAGCGGTGCAGGGTCTTGAGCACTGCGTGGCCGTCCTTCAGGCGTGTCAGCCATGCGCGAAGCAGTGGCGATGCCTTGAAGGCCGTGGGGAAAATGCGGCCTGAGCTGCCGACGAAGGTTTCGGTATCCAGGCCCTTGGCCCAATCACGAATCGCCCAGCTGTTGAAGCCGCGGATGGCATCTCCAAGGCGGTCTTCGCCCGCGCCGTAGCGCTTGAGGAACCCCTGGACAGGTTCGGCGTGCGACAGGTTCAGGCCGGATTTTCCCGCCATCAGGAACTTGCGCGCGGGCGTGGGCATGGCGTCATAGATCACTGGTGTGATGCCGGCATGAATCAGATCCTCTGCCGCCATCAAGCCCGCGGGCCCGGCGCCAATGATGGCAACATCCACTTGTTCCTCAATTGGCGTCACGGCGCTTTTCCCCACTGGTCAGGTCTCGCCCGGACACTAGTGCGAACGGCACTGGCAAGCAAGCTGGTTTGAGGTGGCTATTTGACGCATGAATGCAAAGAGGCGGCACCAGTGGCCGCCTCTTTCCTGTTCTGATGTAGCCGCCCGACTTACTGGGCCAGCGCGTAATTCAGAATTTTGTAGGCAAGCTTTGCGGCAAGGAAATTGGGGGCGTGGAAGCCGTCGATGGGCGCAAGCTCGTTGATGTCCGCACCCACGATGGTGCCTGCCTTCGATGCCGCCTTGATGATCTTCATCGCATCATTCCACATCACCCCGCCCGGTTCAGGCGTGCCGGTTGCGGGCATCAACGACCCGTCAAAGCCGTCCAGATCGAACGTCAGATAGATATTGCGACCCTTCAGGGGTGCAATGATCTCCTCCACATTCCAGTCATCGCGGTCCTTGCCCCAATGGATGGTGATGCGGTGGCGGTTGGCGTCCAGGAACGGGATTTCCTCTGCGGAAATATTCCGGATGCCGACAGACACCAGTTCGACAGACGGGTGGTCGAGCACACGGCGAAGCGCTGCCGCGTGGCTATAGTGCTCGCCCTCATAGCCGTCGCGCAGGTCTGCGTGAGCGTCGAAATGCAGGATGATCAGGTCATCATACTTGTCAAAGTATGGCCGGATGGCGCCTGGCGTGATCGAATGCTCGCCGCCGAACACCAGCGGGAATTTGCCGTCATCCAGCACCGCCCGGGTGTAGCTTTCAAGCCTATCCAGCGCCGCCGGGATGTTGGCGCCGTCGACGGGCTTTTCAGCCATGGTCACAACGCCGTAATCCCGGAAAGGCTCTTTCCAGAGGTCTTCGTCGAACAGTTCCACCTGATGACTGGCTTCAATCATGGCTGCCGGGCCCTGGGCTGTGCCGCCCCCATAGGAGACGGAAGCCTCCAGCCCGAACGGGATGATCACCGCGCGCGCGTCAGCGTAAGTCGCCGCATCCTCTGCCTCGAGCCCGAGGAAAGCATCCTCGGGCGCCAAGAGGTCAAACGGCGCGTTTCTGATTGCGTCTTTCATCAGATTTACTTCTGAAAGAGCTTCGCGAATTCACGGCGTGGGCGACCCTTCCAGGCACCGCGATGGTAGGCGTCAGATGCCAGAAGCGGCACAACGGAAGACGCTTCCGCGAACACCATCTGTTCCCAAACTGTGTCTACCTTGCCCCAGCTTGAGGCTTCCTTCAGCGTGGATGACGAGCAGGCACCGTCGCGCACGTCAGCAACCGTGATCTGAACGGCGTATTTGTGCATGTCCACTTCCTTGCCCAGGATTTCGGCACAAACAACCGTGTCCTGCACAAAGTTTTTCGGCACGCCGCCACCGATCATCAGAAGGCCGGTCTGGCCCGCTGCGATCTTGATGTCTGTCAGTTCGCGGAAGTCAGCCACGCTGTCGATGGACATATAGTTGCCCGGGTTTTCAACCTGGTGCTTCACAAGGCCGAAACCGGCTGAGCAATCAGAGAAGGCAGGCACGAAGATCGGCACATTATGGTCATAGCAGGTCTCGATCAGGGAGCCCTTCTTGACGGCGTTCTTTTTCAGCCACTTGCCCATCTCCCAGATGAACTCGCGGGAGGAGTATGGCCGGCGCTCGAGGCTATCGGCGATGATCTTGATGGTTTCGTCACACGCCTGCAGCTCTTCCTCATCGATGTAGGTATCATAGATACGGTCGATATAGAGGTCACGCAGCTTGCCGTCGTCCATGAACTGGTCGCCCTGATAGTGGCTGAAGCCAAGGGCTTCGAAGAAGTCCATGTCCACGATGGAAGCGCCGGTGGAGACGATGGCGTCTACCATGCCAGCTTCCACCAGGTCGCGGTACACATGCATGCAGCCACCCGCGGACGTGGAGCCCGCCAGTGTCAGGATCACGCTGCAGTCCTTGTCTTCAACAGCCATGTTGAAGATCTGGGTGGCGCGGGCCAGATCGCGCGAAGTGAAAGCCATCTTGTCCATCGCATCGATGATCGGGCGGGCGTCGAAGCTTTTGATGTCGATATGCTCAACCTTCTTCGACAGAAGTTCCGCTTTTTCGCCAGAGACGAGTGGTGAGGTGATTTGTTCGTTCATTTTTTCAGTCCAATTCTTCAGTCTGTAGGTTCTGCCAAGCTAGATAGAGCGATCAGGCAATCAGGGTCGGCGCAGCCACAAGGGTCGGCACCGAAATTGTGTTCGGAGTGTCTGTTTCACGTGAAATTGCAACCATCGTTTCGGAATAGAAACCATTGAAGCGTGCTTGCATGGTATGGCCGTATGCGCCCAGATGTTCGAAGATCACCCAGTCGCCTTCCGCCACATCCACCGGCAGCGGGAAGGGACCTTCCATCTTGTCGCAGCTGTCGCAGGTTGGACCGAAGCAGCGGTAGAAGCTGGTCTCGCCAAGCACATCGCGACCGTCAGCCGTCACAAGCGACAGCGGGAAGGGCCACTCTGGCACACCCGCGTCAAACAGCGCGCCATAGGTGCCGTCATTGAGATACAGGTCCGTGCCTTTTCGCAGCTCCACGCGGGCGGCGACAGCGCCGGATTCGGCGACAAGCGCCCGGCCGGGTTCGCACAGGGTTTCAGCATCCGCGAACCCGTGCATGTCGAGCGCGCTGTGGATGGTCTGGAAATAGCTGTCGAGCGCCGGTGGTTCCATGCCCGGATAAGCCACAGGGAAGCCGCCGCCCACGTCGATCACGTCCAGCTTGATGCCAGCGTGGCCAACTACGGCCGCCGCCTGCAGAATGGCTTCGGAGAAAGCGCCCGGGCGCATGCACTGGCTGCCCACATGGAAGCTGACACCCAGCTTCATAGCGACCTGACGGGCACGGCTGAGCAGCATTGGCGCCATATCAAGCGGCGCGCCGAACTTGCCGGAAAGCTCATAAGCCGCACCTTTGGCGGACACGCCAAGACGCAGGAACAGCTCCAGATCTTCGGCATAGCCGGTTTCCTCGAGAATCTTGTTCAGCTCATCCATATGGTCGAACGCGAAGGCACGCACACCCATCATATAGGCGCGCTGGATGGCCTGGCGGCTCTTGATCGGGTGCATGAAGTAAAGCTTCGCGCCCGGCAGCAGGCCGGCCACCAACTCAACCTCGCGGATGGAGGCGACATCGAAATCGCGCACGCCAGCAGTATACAGCGTTTTCAGCACTTCCGCGTGCGGGTTGGCTTTCACCGCATACATGGAGCGGCCGCGGAATCCGGTCAGGAACTCGGCTGCCTTGTCCTGGAGAACATCCGGGAAGAACAGGTGCACGCTGTCGTTCGAGGCCTCAGCTTCGATTGCGCCACGGATGGAGGAGTAGCAATTCAGTTCGCCATACTGTCCGCGAAAATCTTCGGTTGGGGACGATGGGCGTACAATTTCCAATACCTGCATTGGCCTGGATTCCTTCACTCAAGAGGAAAAAAGCACATGACCCCTGGGATACGAATCCGTGGGTCCTAGACAGGGCCGCCAGCGCAGTGCCGGCGTTTGGCGCATCTTTTAGCGATGCGCGGAAATATGGAAAAGTTTCAGTACGACAGAGAAATAGTCGTACATGTCAGCCGACAGGAACAGCCGGTTGGCTTCAAATTCATGGGATGCAGACAGTTGCTGCAGCGTTTCTTTACGTGCGGTACGGATCATTCCGGCAAACCCCTCGATCAACTTTGACCGGATAGTGGCCGGCCCCAATCAACAAAGGACGATTTGCGTCGTTACCCGTACATGGCTGCCGGAAGCCTGATGGCTTGTTTGCCCGGGAGTCGTGGCACGTGCGCTTTTTACGTCTGGCGGCGTAAATGATGTTTTTTCCCCCTGATTGCAAGCAATTTTTTTTGCGCGCGTTTTCTAGAAGGGAACCGGCGCTTCAAAGGTGAGCATTTCCGCCGTTTCAGGGTGCCGGAGCGTCAGGGTTTTCGCATGCAGCTGCAGGCGCGGCGCGGCCTCCAAGGCTTCGCCTTCGGCATATAAATTGTCACCCAGAATCGGGTGGCCGAGGCTGAGCATATGGACCCTAAGCTGGTGTGATCGCCCGGTGACCGGGTAAAGGGCCACGCGGGTGGCTTTCTCTTCGCGCTCAATTACCTTGTAGCGGGTCAGCGCCCGTCGGCCAGTCTCGAAGCATACCTTTTGCTTGGGCCTGTTGGGGTAGTCGAACGCCATCGGCAAATCCACCTCGCCTTCGTCCGCGCCCATATGGCCATGAACGCGCGCTTCGTAGGTCTTTTCCGTCAGTCGGTCCTCGAACTGGCGGCCAAGGTTCCTCAGCGCATCCATGTGCCGCGCCATGATGATGACGCCGGAGGTTTCCATGTCCAGCCGGTGGACGATCCGCGCACCGGTAAACTGGGCCTGCACACGGGTCGCCAGGCAGTCCTGTTTTTCTTCGGTCCGGCCAGGCACAGACAGAAGCCCCGGTTGCTTGTTCAACACCAGGATGTCCTCGTCTTCATGCAGGATTTCGAGCCAGGGCTCGGTGGGCGGATTATAGGGCAGGAGGAGGACCATCAGACCAGCGACTTTTCCATTTTGATAAGCGGTACATTGACGCCCAGGGACGTCGGGACCTCTTCATACACGACGGGTTCATATCCGCAAACCTTATAGAGCGGCTCGCCCGACAGCGTAGCCATCAGCTGGCAGGTCTGGAAGCCTTCCTCGCGGGCCTTGCTTTCACACAAGTCCATGATCAGGCGGCCAATGCCGCGCCTGGCCCAGTCGGGGTGGGTATACATGGCGCGAATGCGGGCAGCTTCCGATGCCGGGTCCAGAAGGCGGGGGTTGCGCCCTTTGGTATGGTTGGCGCCATACAGCGTTTCCCGCCGGGACCAGCCGCCACAGCCGACAATCTCATTGCCGCACTGGATGGCATAATAGGTGCCGTCCTCGATCAGTTGTGTGTCCATACCCATCAGTTCAAAGGACGCCTGAACCTGTTCGGGCGTCAGGAAGCTGTCCTGCAGCGTACCGATGGAGGCATGCATGATGGTGGTTAGCTCAGGGATGTCTTCTTTTGTGGCCACGCGGTGCGCGAAATCGGGTGTCTGGGTCATGGCAATGCCTATGGCTGATACGGGTCCTTCATCATATGGGCGGCAGGTGGGGGCCTGTCCAACGAAATCTCTGGCCCTGTAAGCCAAAGTTGCGATGTGCGTGCGCCTTAAAGCTGCTTTAATGCGTGCCGGGAGGAAGCTCATGAAAGGTCTTCTTTTATCGTTTTGGTTTCTGTTGGTCGCCAGCCCAGCAGCGGCAATTGAGGTTCCGCCGCTCGCATCAGAGGCGGAAGTCAAGGAAGCCGTTCAGGTGTTTCTTGACTGGACCAAAGCCTATGAAGAAGGGCGCTATCTGGACCAGTGGAAGCTGACCCACCCGCGCATCCAGCGCTGGCACCACAAGAAGCGATGGCGCCGCACAATGAGCAAGGGCAGGTCCCGGTCGGGCGACCTGTTGGCGGCAAACATCACCACGGCAGGCCCTGTGGATGCGCGCAAGCTTCCCTGCACCGAAATGCGCCACTGTTACCGCAAGGACATGCAGGTGGTGATCATCTTTCTGGAAACAAAGTACGAGAAGGCGGAACCGCAGCAGCCCGAATATGTCATCATGGCCAAATCGGAGGACGGCTGGAAGTTCGGTGGCGGCACCTTTCCGGCGCTACCCGCAGGCGAGACGATTGTGATTTTGGACCGCAAGGATGAAGCCAGATACGAGAGGCCCGGAGTGGAGGTGCAGAACTGACCTTTCAGCGTGTCATCTTTTTTACGAACACCACAACGAACAAGGCTAGCGTAAAGCTGCCGGTGAAGGCCTCGATTGCAGCAACAAATCGTGATGCCCCGACGGGGGTGATGTCCCCGTACCCCAGCGTCGTGAAGGTCACGACGCTATAATAGAGGCTGTTCAGGAAATGGCCGATGTTGGTGGCCCAATTCTGGCTGGTGGAAAAACCCATCTCTTCCCCGCCCGACGTCGTACCCAACAGGAAGTAGGCAACAGCGCACACAAAAATGAGGATGAGCGAGAAGATGATGACGTTCAGCGGCCGCTCGCCATAGCCGCAGAAGAGGTCGATGAACTTGGACGTGAGGCGCCGGGCCGACAGCGGCGGATACTGGAACCGCCGCATGGTCAGTTCCTTTTGAATGAACCGCCCACCCATCTCGAACAGGCCCTGTTGTTCTGCGGCTTTCCTGAGGTCGCGGTAAATTTCCTCGGACTGTTCGAAATTGTCACGCGCTGTCTTGTGCTTCTGCCAACGACCCGCCTTGTGGGCCAGATCCTCCTGCATCAGGCGCTTGCCGATGTCCATGCCGTCTATGCGTGCACCGCGCCACTTGATGCCAAGCAGATTTGTGCCAGAGAAATCGCAACAATGCAGGTTGGCGTCTGAAACATCGGCTTTCATCAAGGACCCGTGTTTGAGTGTCAGGTTGAAGAGGTGAGCCTCTGAGAGGTCGGCGCGATACAGGTCAGAATAGGAGAGGTCAAATCCCTTCTGATGGCCACGGTTCACCAGGTCAACGCCTTTCAGGTTTGCTCCTTTGAGCTGAAGGCCCTGCATAAGGCCACCACTGCGCGCATGGTCTTCAAGCCGGGTCTTCAAGTCGTGATTGCTTTTGTCGGTATTGGGGCAGTGCCAGAAGCAAAGGCCATCTTTGGCGGTCTCTTCGCCGCAGCGATGTCCGTCGGGACTAACGTATTTGCAGGGTGCCTTTTTGTCGGTCATGGATGAGTCCACTTCTTATTGCAGCGTATCCGACAAGGTTTAGCATTCGATTAATGCCCGGATGCCGTAAGGGAAATTGACAGCACGCCCGCCAGCCACCATAGTTTTGCGTGAGGGACAACAGGACGCCAAAGAGCGCCGAAAAAGGGAAGGATTTGAGGTGGCTAGCCAACCTTCAGACCAACACGCACATCCAAAATCTGACATTGATATCGCCCAGGCGGCCACCATGCGGCCGATCATGGATGTGGCCAAAGACAAGCTGGGCATCGAGGCAACGGATCTTGAACCCTACGGTCACTATAAGGCCAAACTGTCGCTGGATTATATTGAGGCCCTGAACGGGCGGCCCGACGGCAAGCTCATTCTGGTGACAGCTATCACGCCGACCCCGGCTGGCGAAGGCAAGACCACCACCACCGTGGGGCTTGGCGACGCACTGAACCGTGTGGGTAAAAAGGCCATGATGTGTCTCCGGGAACCCAGCCTTGGCCCTTGCTTTGGCATGAAGGGCGGCGCCGCAGGTGGCGGTTATGCCCAGGTGGTGCCCATGGAAGACATCAACCTGCATTTCACGGGCGATTTTCACGCCATTGGCGCTGCCAACAACCTCCTGGCCGCGCTCATCGACAACCACGTCTATTGGCGCCAGAATGATGAAACCGGGCTCGATAATCGGCACATCACCTGGCGCCGCGCGGTGGATATGAATGACCGCTCGCTTCGGCAGATCACCACGTCGCTTGGCGGGGTCGCGAACGGTGCGCCCCGGGAAGCGGGTTTTGATATCACCGTAGCATCAGAGGTGATGGCCATCCTGTGCCTGGCGAAGGACCTGAAGGACCTGGAACGTCGACTGGGCAATGTGATCATTGGCCTGACGCGCGACCGCAAGCCGGTATTGGCCAAAGAAATCAACGCCCAGGGCGCGATGACGGCCTTGCTTAAAGATGCCATGAAGCCCAACCTGGTGCAGACGCTTGAGGGCAACCCGGCCTTTGTGCACGGTGGCCCGTTTGCCAACATCGCCCATGGCTGCAACACGCTGATCGCCACCAAGACGGCCCTCAAGCTGGCGGACTATGTGGTCACGGAAGCGGGGTTCGGCGCCGACCTGGGGGCCGAGAAATTCTTCGATATCAAATGCCGCAAGGGTGGCTTGAAGCCTGATGCGGCTGTCCTGGTGGCCACGATCCGGGCGCTCAAGATGCATGGCGGTGTGGCCAAGGATGATCTGACGACGGAAAATCTGGATGCGCTGGAGAAGGGATGCGTGAACCTCGAGCGCCATGTGCGCAACCTGAAGCGCTTTGGCGTGAAGGTGGTTGTGGGCATCAACCGCTTCTCCGCCGACACACCGGCCGAGATGGACCTGGTGCGCAAGAAATGCGCGTCACTGGGTGTCACCGCGGTGGAAAGCGACCATTGGGCCCAAGGCGGTGCAGGGGCAGAGGAACTGGCCCGCAAAGTTGTGGAAGCGGCGGAAAGTGGTGACAGCAATTTCAAGCCACTATACGGCGATGATACATCGCTCTGGAACAAGATCCAGACCATTGCGACCGAGCTTTATGGTGCCAGCGAGATCATCGCCGACAAGAAAGTGCGTGGCCAGATCAGGGACCTGGAGGCCGATTATGGCCACTTCCCGGTCTGCATCGCCAAAACACAGTATAGCTTTTCCACCGATCCGGACTATAAAGGCGCGCCCACGGGGCATGTGGTGCCGATCCGTGAAGTACGGCTGTCGGCGGGTGCCGAGTTCCTGGTGGTGGTGTGTGGTGACATCATGACCATGCCCGGGCTGCCCAGGGTGCCATCGGCCAACGCCATCCATGTGGACGGTAAGGGCCGTGTCGCGGGGCTTTTCTGAGCCCCGCCGCAATAGAAGGAAGATAGTATGGCCGACGACGCCAAGCTGACTGAGCGTATGGATGATCTTGAGGTCAAATTTGCGTTCCAGCAGGAAACAATCGAAACGCTGAACAGCGCAGTGACAGACCAGTGGACGGAGATTGACCGGCTGAAGAAGTCATTGGCACAGTTGCAGGGGCAGATCGCCGACCTTGAGGATTCCCAGGGGCCCGCCGATCCCGGCAATATCAAGCCGCCGCACTATTAAGCCTTACCCTCAGGGCCTTCTTTTGGCGCGATGGCGCGGTAGTCGTCTGAGCGGAGCGCCGTTACGACCGTCTGGATATCGGCTTCATCTGCGTTGAGCGCCCGGGCCACCTCTGCCCCCAGGCTGAGGCTGGCTTCCAGGGTTTCCGGTACGGCGTGCACCGCGCCCAGCTTGCGCATGGCCTTGGCCGCCGTGGCATTGTGCGTGCGCACGAAAATCGGCAGGTTCGGGCATTCCCGTTTGGCACAGATGATCATGCGCTCCGCCGCCTTCGGGTCATCCACCGTGATCACCAAAAGGGCTGCGGTATTCGCCCCGACAGCGCGCAAAATCTCAGGTCGGGCGGCATCACCATAGATGGCGGTGTGACCGGCTTCGCGCGCACGTTTGACATGCTCGGGGTTCAGGTCGACTGCGGTGAAGGGCAGTTCCAGGTCTGTCAGGATACGGGCGATTGTGTCGCCGACCCGGCCAAACCCGGCGATGACAATATGTTTTCTTCCTTCGGTTTCGGCCTTTTTAATCGGCGCAGGAACACCAGTGTCGCGTGCCACCTGACGCGCGAGCCGTTCGCCCAAAAGGAACAGGAGTGGTGTTACCGCCATTGATAGCGCGATTACGGCGGACAACATTTCCACCAGCGGCCCGTCAAGCAAGCCTTCTATCTGAGCATAAGTAAACAACACGAAACCGAACTCGCCAGACTGGGCAAGCAGCGCCCCAACCTTGATAGCCTCACTCAGCGGCTGCTTCATTGCCCGCACCAGCAGGACGATGATGGTGGCTTTAATCGCCAACAGGCCCAGCAGGCCAGACACCAAGAGCCCGGTGTGACCCAACAGCGTGCCGATGTTGATGCCCATACCCACAGACATGAAAAACAGCCCCAACAGCAGGCCCCGGAAGGGTTGGACGTCCACCTCCACCTGATGGCGAAATTCAGATTCAGCAAGCAAGAGGCCGGCGATAAAGGCGCCCATGGCCATCGAAAGGCCAATGCTTTCCATCAGCCAGCCGAAGCCCAGTACCAGCAGAAGCGCAAAGCCAGTGAAGACCTCAGGTGTCCGGCCAGCGGCCACCAGGCGAAACAGCGGGTTGATGGCCAGCCGCCCTGCCATGATCACGCCCGCAAGAATGGCCATGGTTTCAAGAAGCGCGATCCCGAAGGAAGCCCCGATGGTGGCTTCGCCCTTGACCAGAATGGGCACAAGCGCCAGCAGCGGCACAACTGCCAAATCCTGCAACAAGAGAATTGAAAAGCCAGAGCGGCCCCATTGGCTGGAGAGCTGGTTCTTGGACGCCAGCAACTGGATGCCGAAAGCTGTACTGGAGAGGGCCAGCCCAAAGCCGATCAGGGCGCTGGGCGCAGCATCAAAGCCAAAGCCATATTGTGCGACCATCCAAAGGACGACGCCGGTGACCAGGAGTTGCGCGCTACCAAGACCGAACACCTGGCGCCGCATTACCCACAGCCGCGCAGGTTTGAGTTCGATCCCGATCAGGAACAGCAGGAACACCACGCCAAACTCGCCGAGATGGGCAATTTGGGCAGGGTTGGTGATCAGCCCCAGACCCCAAGGGCCGATCAGCATGCCGCCCACCAGATAGCCGAGGATGGCGCTAAGCCCTAACCGGCTGAAGACGGTCGCGGCAATTACGGCAACGGCCATCAGGCTGAGGATTTCTAAAAGCATGGCGTCTTGGTGCATGGTAGGTCTGTATGGCTCTTTTCGGGGTTAAACACAAACTGGCATTTTCGGGTTGCTATCTTATGTCGCGGGTTTCTGGCCGCGAATTGTATCGGTAATTTTTGTAATCATGGCGGGCTCCCATATCCTCAGGCTGAGGCCATAGACGATCGCCGAGGCACTAGCAAGGAGCAGCAATGCCACCAGCGACAGATGGCCATCGCCTGCATAGAGACGAAAACAAAATGCCGGAAGCGCGCAAACAAGGGTAATTCGCAAGGGCCCCTTGAGCGCGCGCGCGAACGCGCCAGGCGAGATCAGCTTCAGCCGATGAAGCTGCGCGCAGGCTGTTAGCAGGTAGGCAACGACCGGGAGGATCATCAGGATCGCGACGGTTCTGAGGTCGAAGAAAAGGGCGGTCATCAACACCGCCACCTTGGTGCCGTTGTCGGCTAGCTGATTGCGGATCAGCGCCCCGCCGTGACCCAACGCCACAAGCGCGGAACAGGCCAGCGTGACAGGGCTGGTCAGCAGCCCATAAATCACCAGATACGATGCGATCGATGCGGCTTCCGACCATTGATAACCGAAAAGGGTCAGAACCACCTCAGGCGCCACGATGGCCAGCACCAACCCGGCAGGCCAGAGCAAAGTGGCGTAGATGTGCACGACATCCTGCACGACGGGTTCGCATGGGTTGCCGGCTTTATGCTGTCGCGCGATTTCGGGCACAAGCACGTTATGGAAGCTCATCTGAGCCACCTGCGATATCAATCGTGGCAATGTGTAGCCCCGGTCAAACTGGGCCGAGGGCGCAAGCCCCAGCAATTTACCCAGAATGAAGTTGTTGGCATGGTTGCCGATCATGCCGATGACCGTCGCTGTCGACAGGCTCAGGCCGTATCGGATGATAATCCTGGCGCCGTCAAGTCGTGGCGAGACAGGGATGTTTCCCCGGAACAGGGTAAGCCCCACCAGAATGGAGACGATCTTTTCGGCCACCAAGGCCATCGCCAGGGCAAGCGCGCCATAGCCATAGAGAACTGCTGCGATGGTGGTAATGGCGGAGACAACCATCAACCCGCTGTCGATGGCCATGAAGGCCCGAAACCGCATGTCCCGGCGCATCAGGCCGCGCATGATGGGAACGTGGGTGTTCAGCGCAGTGGCCAGGGCAGTCAGGCGGGTGATATCGGCGATGATGTCGGCACCAAAGAAAGCACCCAGCGGTTCAGACAACAGCCATAACACCACTGCCAGCAGAAGATTGAGCAGCATGTTGACGGTGAAGACAGACCGCATGAGCAGTTTATCGAGCGCCTTGTAGCTGGCGACGAAATTTTCAACGCCGGCACTTTCAAAGGCGCGCACAAAGGCGGCAGCGGCGAGGGCCACGCCGAAGCTTCCGATTTCCTCTGGCGTCAGCATGCGGGCGACAAAGATCGACAGCCCGAACTGGATGCCGAGCTTCACAACCGATGACAGGCCGGAAAAATAGAGGGAACGCCCAAGCCCCATGGTGCTTCATGCCCCTTGAATGCCAAAAAATATATACAATCAACAGGTTATCTGGGGCTGACGGATGCGTCCAGCAGAATTGGTACTATCGGTCTTAGGGTGAATTGGCCTTCAACCGGTTTGGGGCGCCGTGGGACATGAATTGTTGATGGGTAGGATCAGGGCATTGATCTTGTGAAAGATCAGGGTCCTTCAGACAGGAATTTGCTGTACCATGGGGCGGTAATTGATTGGCGGAAACATCTAATCGGGGAACAGGCAATGAAAATGACGCATCAGATTTTGGCGCCGGTTTTGGCGGTGACGGTGGTGGTGGGCACTGCATCTTCGGCAGATGACCCGATCACAGGCCTTGAGGAAGCGATGGTCCACGTGGATGCAGCAGCCAAGGCGTGGGACAAGATCACCGGGACCCCATTCCCGGATGGGCTTGAACGAAAGCGCCTGCACGCCAACAAGGCAACGGGCGGCGGTGCCGGTATTCTGAAATTCCCTGAAGGCTATATCGAACCGCGCCACTATCACACCACGGCAGGCCATTCGGTCTATATCCTTAAAGGCAGTCTCAAGATTGGGGGCGAAACCTATGGCCCAGGCAACTTCTTTTACGCCCCAAAAAACGTTGCCCACGGCCCTAATGAAGCCCTTGAGGAAACAGAAATCCTGATCTGGAGCGATGGCCCGCTGGACCTGCATATGGGTGACCTGCCGCCGACGGGTGACGGGCAATAGGGCTGTTTGCTGGCGGCTTGCGTAAACCAATTTGCTTCAGCCTGAATTGAACGGTTCAAATTCACCGGCAGACCGTCTAGGGTGCGGGTCTCATGGCCGCATCGGCGGCTGTCTTGAAATTCTCACCAGGCCTTTCCATGCATCTTGATGACCAGCCCGATCAGTCGCTCCACAGTATGCTCAAGCAGGTGTTCGGCTTTGGCGACTTCCGCCCAGGGCAGGAAGAGGTTGTTCGGGACTTGATTGCTGGCAACAGCGTGTTGGCTGTGATGCCGACGGGCGCGGGCAAAAGCCTCTGTTACCAGATGGCGGCCCTGATGCGGCCCGGGATTACCATTGTGGTGTCGCCGCTTCTGGCGCTCATGGCGGATCAGGTCGCGAGCCTGGAGGCCAACGGCGTGGCCGCGGCCAGCATCAACAGCACGCTCACGCGCGACGAGAAAATTTCAGTATGGAACCGGCTGACAGCGGGGGAGCTGAAGCTTCTGTACCTGTCGCCCGAGCAGCTGATGAACGGGCGGCTGCTGCCGGCGCTTGCCAAACAGCAGGTCTCGATGTTCGTGGTGGACGAGGCCCACTGTGTGTCCCAGTGGGGGCATGATTTCAGGCCCGAATACCGCCAGCTGGATGCTTTGCGCAACCTGTTTCCCGACGTGCCCATCGGCGCCTTCACGGCCACGGCAGATGCACCCACACGCAATGAGATCATGGATCACCTGCTGCATGGTGACGGCAGGTTGCTGGTGCAGGGGTTTGACCGCCCCAACATCCGCATCGATGTGGCCCAGAAGGATAACGCCAAGGCTCAGCTTCTGGCTTTTATCCGCGAGTTTGAAGGCCGTCAGGGCATTGTCTATTGCCTGTCACGCGCCAGCGTTGAGCGGACGGCCCAGTATCTGAACAGGAATGGCTATCAGGCGCTGCCTTATCACGCCGGCATGCCCGCGGATGTGCGCCTTGCGAACCAGGAACAGTTCCTGGCGCGCCCCGATGTGATCATGGTGGCCACCATCGCCTTCGGCATGGGCATCGACAAGCCGGACGTGCGGTTCGTGATCCATATGGACCTGCCGTCCAGCATGGAAGCTTACTATCAGGAAATGGGCCGTGCAGGCCGGGACGGCGCACCGGCGCGGGCCCTGATGCTATACGGCTTCGACAATATCCGTGCCCGGCGCGAGATGATTGCCGGCTCGCCCGCGAGCGAAGAGAAGAAGCGGCTGGATGTGCAGCGGCTCAACGCGCTCCTGAGTTTCTGCGAGGCGCCAAGCTGCCGCCGGACTGTGCTTTTGCGCTATTTTGGCGATGACCATGGTGCGCCGTGTGGCAACTGTGATGCCTGCATCAACCCGCCGGAGCTTTATGACGGCACCCATGAAGCCGGACTGGTTTTGAACGCCATCGAGGCCACGGGCCAGATGTTCGGGCGTACCCACATCAAGGACATCCTCGTGGGCGGCAAAACACAGAAAATTCGCGATGCTGGGCACGACACGTTGGCGGTTTACGGGGCTGGCAAAGATATCGACGCCCGCGACTGGCAATCCATCTTCCGTCAGATGCTGGCGGCGGGGATGATTGACGTCAGCCTGCAGCATGGCTCGCTCCTGATCGCGCCCAAGGGGTGGGATCTGATGCGCGGTGAAGGTACGGTTGATTTCATCAAGCAGAAAGCCCGCAAGGCGGCGTCGCGCCGGGCCGCATCCCGCCCGGTGGTGGAAGGCGTGCATGAAGGCCTTTATGAGCACCTCAAGGGCGTGCGGCTGGAGCTGGCGCGCGATCGCGGGGTCCCGGCCTATGTGATTTTCCATGACGCGGTGCTGCAGGCCATGGCGGCTGAAAAACCGGAAAACCCAGACGCGATGCTGGCCATCAGCGGTGTCGGACCGCAGAAATTCGACCGGTTCGGGCAGGCTTTCCTGGATGCCATAGCGGATTATGCCGTCGACGCCTGACCGTGTGGATTTGCAATTAGCCGCCTGCTTGCCTACTATCCATATCCAAGGGGTCGAATGCCGGAGGACGTATGCGTTATTTGTCATGCAAGCCGCGTTCGGAGTTTTTCATGAAAATTTGGGCTTCATGCCTGCCGAAGCGGTCGTTGGCGGCGGCTTTTTGCATGGCTGCGGTTTTCAGCGCTCCGGCATCTGCCCAGATGGTGTGCGAAAACGCCTACAAGTATTTTGAGGACCACAGCCACTGGAAGCGCGGCGTGGACGATGTGGTCGAGCCCACGGTCATCCGCGAGAAGCGCAGGCAGTTGAACGCGTGCGTAGCGGCCACATCAAATGATGTGAATAAGGGCAGGGCTCTCTCCATACTGGGGCACCTCAGCCTGGCGGAAGACAATTTCCAGGAAGCCATCCAGCTGTACCGCCGCACTCTGTCGGCGGCCAATTGGACGACCGATAGTGAAATCAGGTTTCGCGTCCATCTGATCGCTGCAATCTGGGAATCAAAAGATTACCGGGGCTACATCCGCGAAGCTTCCTATATGCTTTCCAATTTCGGTAGCCAGCTGGGTTACCGGCGGGAACTTCTGTATTCGCGTCGGGCTCAGGCGCACGAAAAGCTGGGCAACAAAAAGGCTGCCCTGTCCGACTTCCTGCAAAGTGGGTTGCTGGATGACAGCCCGTTCGTGGCGGGCAGCATATCCAGCAGGCGTTCTGCGACTCAGCAGGCCTTGCGGCTAATGCGGGAACAGTCTTGGCGGACCAGTTGCAGCGTTCTTGATGCCGGTGATTTTAATACCGGTAACGAGTTGACGAAACTTGATGACTGTCTGTCGTCAACCAACCTGCCGTCGATCGATAAGGCGCGAGCCTACCGGTTGCAGTCTTTGCTCTATGACCGTGATAAAAAGCCGGACGCGTCATACCAGAGCCTGTTGAAGCTGATGCGGGTGCGTACAGACCTGCCAACATTCTCCGATCTGGATCGCGGTGATCTCTTGTTCAAGAGTGCGAGCAGCAATAGCAGCATGATGCACCGGTTTCTGTTTCATATCATCCGGCAGGGCAATTTCAGCGATCTGTCGGCGCACATCCAGGATGTGGAAAGCAGCTACCGGACGTTCCTTGAAAAGGCGCTGGCCAAAGGGTCACCGCTGATTTCCAGCTATTCCTTTTATCAACGCGAGACAAAGACAAGGGATGAGGAAATCGCCACGCGCTTCCTGTTGCCGTCCGTTGGATGGCTTATTCAAAACGGGGATGCGGGTATTGATGCGGCCAAAGGCTTGCTGGACAGCCGGGTGTACAGGGTGAAAGACCCAAGTACAAAGGCGCGCCTTCTGATGTCGCGGGCAGACATCCACGTGCGCAAGCAGGATTTGGGGCAGGCCGATAAGGATTTCGCTGCCGTTCTGCCCTTGGCGAATGGGGCTGGGCTCAGGGGGCTGGGCCGGACTTCCCAGCGCATGCGCGCGCTGATCGCTGCCAATCAAGCGCGGTTCGGTGACGCCTTTGACTTGATGAACCAGTATTTTTCAGGCTTGTCAGACACCTGGCCAACCCAACCGACCAATGATCTGGTTGAGGCGCAGACCTTGCGCGCTGATTTTGCGGCCCGCGCGGGACTTGGTGATGAGGCGCGCAAGCATATTGATGTCCTGAAAGGCATTTATGAGCGTCATGGCCAGCCGTGTGAGCCTTGTGCCCAGATTGAGCAGAATATCGCCAACTGACCAGCAGCATTGGGAGGAATCGCATGAAAAAGATGATCGGCTTGATTGCGGTGGCGCTGATACTGGCGGGTTTGCCCGATCAAGCAGCATGGGGCAAAGACTTGACGCGGGATGAGGTCCGCCGCTGTATGGACTTCGGATATGACATCATGCGTGCAGAAGAGCGCCTGGAGCTTGGCGAGCGCGCGCAGCGCGACATCAACAGACGGTTGAACGGTACAACAAACCGCGACTATCAGCGCCAACTCACCCGGGACTATAACAAGGAAGTTCGCAAGCAAAGCCGCCGTATTGAAAATTACGAAGACTATCTGCTGCCACGTTTTAACAAGGACTGTGCCCGCCGGTCAGTCCAGACAAGCGATTATGAGCGGGTTTGCAACACGCAGGACCGGATGGAAAACCCCTTTTGCAGAAGCTTTCCTGACTTGGCCAATCGCGTCAAACGCAAGAAGGGCTGGAAATGACCTTTGCAAGACCCTGTGCGAATACGGTGGCTAGAGCATTGTGATACGGGAGGAAAGATTGAAACTGTTGATGATGACGGTAGCATGCGGGCTGATGCTAGTAATGTTAGATGCGGGGGCAGAGGCCGCCGATAAACCGCTGACACGGGATCAGGCGTGGGACTGTATCTCTTATGGTGATGATATTCTGCGTGCCCAGAAACGCATCGATGATTATGCCCGCATGCAGCGTCATGCGAAGAAGCGCTATAATGAGACAACCAACCGAAACTACCAGAGGGAGCTTGCGAGCGAGCATGACCGCTACCAGGCACGCTACAACTCGAATGTCGCAGACTATAATGAAAACCTTTTGCCGCGATATAATAAGCGATGCGTGGGCCAAACACTGGCTGTGAGTGACTATGAGGCCGTCTGCAATACGCGCGCCCGAATGGACAACCCTTTTTGCAAAAGCTTCGGTGATTTGCGGCGGGACATGATGCGCAAAAAGGGCTGGAAATGACCTTTGTGAAGCTCAGTGCAGAGGATGTCATCGCCCGCGATATCGTCGGGCGGCCGTTCCTGCACGAACAGGGGCAGTTCGTCTGCCGGGGATATGTGGCCGACTTCACCGTTGAGGGTGACTATTGGACTCTCAAGGTCCGGGACGTGGAGTGCCTGGACAAGATGGCTGGCCAGTGGCGTCATGACACAGACGCGGACGAATATGGCGGCAGCCTTTCACAGTATTGCTCGTTCGTGGAAGACACGATCGACGACATCATCTGCCTGTCGGGCTACGGCATGGAAATCAACGTGGGGCCTGAATGCGACAGCCCCTGGAGCGAGATCGATTGGCCGGAACTGGACGGCTATGAGGGTGGCCCGATGACGGGTAGGCTGAGCAAACGGGACAAGAAGAAGCGCCGCAAGAAGGGGCGCTGAAGGTCAGGGTGAGACTATGAAAAATGCATCAACCATAGACTGGTGGAGCTGGCGCGGCTTTTTCTACACGTTTGTCAGCGGAATCTTTTGGTGGCTCCATTGGCGGCCAGCCCGCTTTCTGGTGACGTTGGCCTATCCGTTGATATTGGGGTTTCTTGAGTATGCACTCGCGCCCGAGCTTGCAGATGGTGGCGCTGAGCGCGATGTGGCTGCATGGTTCCCATACGCCTTGGTGGCATGGCCGGTGGTTATGGGATTTGTGCAAAGCGAGGCGGTCTATGGCCAATATATTGAGCACCGTTCCAGGCTCGCTGGCACAGTCACTATTCTTCTTTTCGCAATCGCCTTCCTGCTCAGCAAGCCGGGGTATGAACTGCGCCACCAACTGGCAGCAGAGATACCGGTTGCGAGCATCGCTGCGGTCGTGCGGCCGCCGGTTGACTGGCGGGAGCTGAGAAAAGAATTTGATATGGAGAAAAAGCGTTTCGGCTTTGTCGATCAGCACGGTGTTTGGGTGCTGCCGCCAAAATATCTCCATATCATGGGCACGCTCACGGACTCCCGGTTCAGAAACAACCGTGCGCTGGCCGTACTGCCGAAGGATGACAGGGGCGGGAGCGACAACCGCATCACCTATATTGATTCAACAGGCAAAGCCATAACACCCTACTTCAAGGAGCTTTATGGCCGTCTGCCTGATGGTGATCTGGCCTGCGTCAGTGTGGCGCCGGAGGAAGGGAAGGGGCTGGACCAAGAGGGTGTCATCAATATTGAGACGGGTGAGTGGGTTCATGGTCCTGGCCAGCCCACTTTCATGTATGAATCGAATTTTCGTGGCAGGCTGTGTCGCTATTTTGAAAAAGCGAAGGTGATGGTTGTTGAACTGTCTGCTGAAGAGGCCAGCAAAGGTATTCCACGCCACCGGGCGGTCTTTTATGGCCGCGGCGACAGGAAGTTGTTTGAGAAAAGCATCGAGCTTCTCAGCATCCGCGACGACAAGTTCGTTGTGGACGACAAGATTTTGCGGACCTTCACAACATGTGTTGATGGAAGTGTTGGGCCGGAACGCGTGGAAAACCGTGAGTATCTGCTTGGCATGTATGATGGTGACGGCCGCAAGGTGTCAGAAATCCGTAGCACGCGCTTCAAGGCTTCCAAGTACAAATGCCCCTGAGGTTGACAAAGCTTAGCGATCAGCTGAAGTAGCCTAGGGCCGTGCGGGAAAAATGAGCCTCTCGAGCAAAGGCGCGTGGCTCAACAAAAAAGCCGCCCATGAAGGAGCGGCTTTTTTAAGTGGTGCCCGGGGTAGCTGTTATGACTGTTTTCTTTCGAGCAAAACCTGTCTGTATCAATTTCCCGCGGGGCTAGCTCCGTTGATGGTACCCAAAAGCCATTCAATATGGTTGGAAATGCGTTCATAGTTTTCCGTCACCCCATAAATGCCGGGGTAGGTTTCGTCTTGTTGAAACGAGCTTACACCAGCCAGAAATCTATGTTGGCCTTTGGTGATAAACGCCGGGCCGCCGCTATCTCCTGGCCCGCTGACGGCTTCAAACTCAACAGCCTTACCGGAATCTGGGGCGTCAAATCGGAACCTCAGTCTTTTGTCGGCTTCTTCGATGATATTGAAGCCTTGTCGAAACCTCCCATCCTTGACCAGAGCAGGATCAATGCCGTCACCGGTTCGCCCCCAGCCAAGGATGCTAATTCTTTTTCCTGTTTCATCCTGTTCTCTGTAAAGCCAGGCTGGTGCAACGCTCGTTACAGGTTTTTCCAGTTTTATCAGGGCCAGATCGGTAACGCCCTCCGACCCCACTCTTTCCGCATCCCAGCTGGGATGGAACACCAGTTGCAGGACCGACCGTTCTTCATGCCCAATGAGGATTTTGTCACCTATTTTCGCATGTTCTGCGACATGCGCTGCCGTGACGATCCATTGTGGTGCGACCAGGGTGCCAACGGCACGTCCTTCCAGTAAGGGCACGACCTCCGCAAACATTTTTGGGTCTACAATGGCCTGCTTGGCGGGAGCCGCCTTCGTGACGATGATTCCACGTGCCGGGGCGCTTATGACGGCCAGAATGACAAAACAGCTGAAAAAGAATAGACGCATGAAATGGCTTCCTTGCTCCCGACAGGTTCTGGCTGCCCATGATGCTGCCTTGTCGCCTTCAGTCAAGGCAGACATTAGTTGGGTTTTGCGCAAGCAAGGAAAGCTATTCAGCGATTTTTTGAGGCCAACAAAAAAGCCGCCCATGAAGGAGCGGCTTTTTTAAGTGGTGCCCGGGGGCGGATTCGAACCACCGACACGCGGATTTTCAATCCGCTGCTCTACCAACTGAGCTACCCGGGCATGCTATAAAACGGTACCATGTACCGCGTCAGCGAAGGCGCTTATAGGCAATAACTTTGGGCCTGTCCAGCGCTGAATCGAATTTTTTTAACCGCCAGGTTACGAAGGCTCGCCTTCGCCAATGTCGTCCGGAATTTCCGTGTCGCCGGGCAGGGTATATTCCTCATTGAACCATTTGCCCAGGTCCACATCGGCGCAACGTTTCGAACAGAAGGGGCGGAATTTCACGATGGCAGGTTTGCCGCATTCGGGGCATTTGCTGCCGGTTTTTGTCATCTCATCCTGTTCAGTCATCTGCCTTTCCCTTTTATGCCCTGAGCCATACTGATGGCGCCTCTGCCGTCTCGAACGCAATAGTGCGTCCGGTGGATTGCTGCAGCGATTCGGTAACATCCGCGCGCGCCTCGAACCAGGCCTTTGTGCCTTCGGGTGCTGCGATCACCAGCGTGCCGGGTTCCGCCCGGTTTGCTGTGCGGACGGCATCGCGCAGCAGCTGCAGGGCCTGCGCCTGCGCGCGTGCCCTGGGGGCCGTGCTTACCATCATGCGGTCGCGGAGGCTGAGGCCTGAGCGCTTGCGGTTGATCTCCATTAGGCCGAACTGCGACAGGCCTGTGTGCTGCACCGGTACTGTGTCGCCCTTGAAGGCCTCGTTCACCGTGTCCATCAGTTCCTTGGCGTGGCCCTTGGAGGACATATCGATGAAGTCCACCACCACCAGGCCACCAATATCCTGGAATCGCAGGTGCCAGGCTGTGGCCATGGCCGCTTCCATGTTGGTGATCAGCTTGGCTTCCGCAGCACTACGGCCCTTGAGCGCGCCACCCATGTTCACATCCACAGCCGTCAGCGCCGGGGTGGGGGTGATGGAAATCCAGCCGCCCGAAGGCAGGTCGATCCGGGGCGCGAGGGCTTCCTCAACGGCTTCATTGACGCCGTATTCTTCAAATGCAGCACTTTCGCCCTTAAAGGGCTTCAAGCGCGCGGCCACATCGGGCCACAGGCGGGCTGCGACGGCTTTGGCGTCGGCGAGCGCACTGCCGCCTTCAACCAGAATATCGCTTTCACCGTGAGGCGCGGCCAAGAGCGCCTGTGCCTGCGGGCTGTGCGCGAACAGCAGGCCCGGCTTGTCGCTGTCGGCCGTGAGCGCATTCACCAGCATCTGGGCTTCCACGGCCACGGCTTCCGGCGCCACGCTGCCCGCATGGCTGCGTACAATCACAGCGGCCTTTGAAGCGGCGTCGGTCAGGAGCGGTGTCAGGGTTTTCTGCGCCTTGGGGCCCAGGTCTTTCGAGAAATTCAGCCGCGCACCGCCTGTTTCAGCCACCACATAGCGGCCCAGGAGGCGCGGGCGGGCGGTGACCGGGAGCGCCTTGCCTTCAAGCGCGGACGGTTCCGACAGCACCTGCACCGTCAGCATGTCGCCTTCCCGAACACAGTCGCTGATGGTGTCGGCGCGGCCTTTCACCAGCTGTTTGGCGCGGCGGAAATTCATGGCGCCCGTCAGGCCGTCTCCCAAATCAAGGAAAGCGATCTCAAGCGTCGCGTCCACGCGGGTGACCCGGGCGCGGAAAATGGCGTCCAGTGGGCTCAGGTCCGCATCGGTATGAAACTGGATGGTCTCGGGGAAGCCGTCTTCGCCCACCGTGGCGCTACGCCACTCAAGTAAGCCGGGCTCGATGATCGTGAAGCCTGTCATTTTAATTCTGCTTGAGATGCGCGTTCAGCCAGCCACCGACTTCAAAGAGCGGCAGCCCGACAACGCTGGAATAGGACCCGGAAAGAAACCGTACATAGGTGGCGGCAAGTCCCTGGACGGCATAGCCGCCGGCCTTGCCGTCCCACTCGCCGCTCTCGATATAGCGGTCGATGTCAGCGTCCGACAGGCGCTTGAAGGCGACAACGGTGGTGACCGATTTGGTCAGTTGTTTGCCGCCTGGCAGCACAATCGAAATGCCGGAAATTACTTTGTGGCGCCGGCCTGACAGCATCTTCAGGCACTTGCGGGCCGTGGCTTCGTCTTCCGCCTTTGGCAGAATGCGTTTGCCCACAGCCACCACCGTGTCTGCGGCAAGCACCAGTGCGTCCTTATGGTCGGGCGCAACAGCCGCCGCCTTCTCCCGCGCCAGTCTCTCGGCGTGGGGTTTGGGCAGTTCATCCCGATGTGGTGTCTCGTCAATGTGCGCGGGCGCGATCACGTCTGGTGTGACGCCGATTTGCGCCAACAAATCCTGCCGCCGCGGGGATGCCGAGGCGAGGACGAGTGTTTGAGCTGTTTGGGTAGCTTGCGCGCCCCCTTGGGCGTCATGTGGGCGCACGGCCATCAGGTCCCGACCGTTCTTATTTGAAACGGTAGGTGATGCGGCCTTTGGTCAGGTCGTATGGCGTCAGTTCAACCAGAACTTCGTCGCCCGCCAGTACGCGGATACGGTTCTTGCGCATCTTGCCTGCGGTGTGACCCAGAATCTCGTGGCCGTTTTCAAGTTCTACACGGAACATGGCGTTTGGCAGCAGTTCGGTCACTTTGCCGCGCATCTCCAAAACTTCTTCTTTAGCCATTTTGTCTCCTTGTCATGGCTTTCAATTCGCGGACATACATGAAGCGTGTACCAATGAAATGCAACAATTTTGGCGAACTTGGGCCTAAAAAGTCGGTATTTTGTGCTGATTTTACCATGTCAGGCCGACATGTGTGACAAATTTACGGCCACAGGCCCCGCATGGGGCTGCGCTAGTAGGGGAAACGGTCGGCGATCCGGCATTCCAGATGATCGCGCACTAGACGGTAACTGTCCATGATCTGGTTGCGGTTGCCTTCAGCGTCTGACGGATCTGGCGTGGGCCAATATTCAAGCGCGACCTGCGCCGCAGTGGCATCCTTTTCAATGTGGTCTTTGGCTTCCTTGGTCAGCGCCACGATCAGATCGAACGCATCCAGCTTCACATCCGCCAGCGTCAGCGACTTGTGGTTTGAAATATCAATGCCTTCTTCCTTGAGGGCCGCGACAGAGAAGGGGTCGAGCGCACCGGCGATCAGCCCGGCCGATTCGACAAACAGCCGCCGCTTCGAATGCTTGCTCGCCAGCGCTTCGGCCATCGGGCTCCTGACAGCATTCTGGTTGCACACAAACAGAACGCTTTTCACGGATTTCGGGGCTTCTGTCATCGGGGGCCCCTGTTTTCCTTGAGGTGCAACACGCACACCAGGGTGAACAGGCGCCGGGCGGTCTGCCGGTCTATCTTGATCTTGCCCTCAAGCCGTTCCTGCAAGAGTTCACTGCCTTGGTTATGCAGCCCGCGACGGCCCATGTCGATCGCCTCGATCTGGCTGGGGCTTGCGGTCTTGATCGCCTCATAATAGCTGTCACAGATGGCGAAATATTCGCGGATGATGCGCCGGAACGGCGTCATGGCCAGTCGGAAGCTCATCAGCAGGTCATCGTTCGTGGATTTCACGTCGAAGTTCAGGCGGCCCTCAATGGTTGCGAGCGTCAGCTTGTAGGGGCCCTCATAGGCCTCGTCGGCGGATTTCTCCAGCTCGAAGCTGTTTTCTTCCAAGAGGTCGAAGATGGCGATACGGCGTTCGTGCTCGACGTCCGCGCTCCAGCGCACGACCGTGCTTTCATCCAGTGTCACATCTACGAGCTTATGATTCGCCATAGGCTATTTATTAAAGCCTTTAAGCCTGATGGCAACCGAAAGCGCGTGCGCGCCCAAACCTTCCTCTTTGGCAAGGCGTACAGCAGACGGGCCGATGGCCTGAAGGCTGGCTTCCGTGCAGCCCACGAAAGTGGTGCGCTTCATGAAGTCATAGACGCTGAGGCCGGAGGAGAATCGCGCCGCGCGCGCTGTGGGCAGCACGTGGTTCGGCCCGGCAACATAATCGCCGATGGCTTCAGGCGTGTAGCGGCCCAGGAAAATGGCGCCCGCGTTGCGCACTTGCCCGGCAAATGCGTCGGCGTCGTCCATGGCCAGTTCAAGGTGCTCAGGTGCCAGCCGGTTCACCAGCGGCACGGCATCCAGAAGCTCGTCGACGATGACGATGGCGCCATAGTCTGTCCAGGAGGCCAGCGCGATATCGCGGCGCTCGAGGCTCGCGAGATGGTCCTCGACGGCGGCCATCACCTGGCGAGCGTAAGTTTCATCATCGGTGATCAGAATCGATTGCGCCGCCGTGTCATGTTCGGCCTGGCTCAGAAGGTCCGCCGCGATCCAGCGCGGGTCATTCTTGTTGTCGGCCACTACCAGAATTTCTGATGGGCCGGCGATGGTGTCAATCCCCACCTTGCCGAACACCTGCCGTTTGGCTTCCGCGACAAAGGCGTTGCCGGGGCCAACGATCTTGTCGACCGGCGCGATCGTTTCTGTGCCGTAAGCAAGCGCGGCAACGGCCTGAGCGCCGCCGATGCGGTAAATCTCGGTCACGCCCGCCAGCTTGGCTGCCGCCAGCACCAGCGGGTTCAGCACGTCATCGGGGGTGGGCACAACCATCACCACCCGGTCCACGCCTGCAACAGACGCCGGGATGGCGTTCATCAGCACGCTGGATGGGTAGCTTGCGGTGCCGCCAGGTACATAAAGGCCCGCGGCTTCAACCGCCTGCCAGGTCTGGCCCAGCCGCACGCCCACGTCGTCAGTATAATCCAGATCGTCCGGGATCTGTTTTGCGTGGAACGCGCGGATGCGCGCGGCGGCCACTTCGAGCGCCGCCATGGTCTCAGCGTCCACCTGCGCGCAGGCGGCTTCCACCTCTACGTCGGTGATGGCGAGGCCCTTGGTGCGCGCGTCGAACCGGTCGAACTTGGTCGTCAGGTCATAAAGCGCGTCATCGCCGCGGTCCTGCACGTCCCTGAGGATGTCGGTGACCACGTCGCGCACGTCTGTGGTGGTCTCGCGTTTGGCCGAGAGGAGGGCTTTGAAGGCGGCCTCGAAATCCGACGCGCTACTTTTAAGAATTTGTGCCATTTTGCACAGCCTCCCTGAAGCGGTCGATCCAGTAACTGATTTCGCGCGGACGCGTTTTGAACGCCGGGCGATGCACCACGAGGCGCGAGGTGATGTGCGTCAGCACTTCCACTTCCTTCAGCTGATTGGCGCGCAAGGTGCTACCGGTGGACACCAGATCGACGATACGGCGCGAGAGCCCGAGCTGAGGGGCCAGTTCCATCGCACCGTTCAGCTTGATGCATTCGGCCTGCACGCCGCGCTCGGCATAATATTGCCGTGTCAGGTTCGGGTATTTGGTGGCCACGCGAATGTGGGACCACTCGCGTGGGTCTTCTGTGGCTTCGTCCTCGGGCATCGCCAGGGACAGGCGGCAGTGGCCAATATCCAGATCGAGCGGCGAGTAGAGGTCCGAGTAGCCAAATTCCTGCAACACGTCATTGCCGACAACCGCCAGATGGGCGGCGCCGAAGGCAACAAACGTGGCGGCGTCGAACGCGCGCACCCGGATGATCGAAAGGTTCGGGATGTTGGTGTCGAACTGCAGGGCGCGGGATTTGGGGTCGTCAAACGCGGCTTCCGGATGGATACCGGCAGCTTTCACGAGTGGCATGACTTCCTCGAGAATGCGGCCCTTCGGCAGGGCAAGTACCAGTTTGTCTGTGAGTTCCATCGGTCAGTTCCGGTTCGGTTTTTAAAAAAGAAAAAAAGGGGCCGCGCATGCAGCCGGGGTGGACTTAGTCCGCATGATGGGGGCGTTCAAGCGCTTCCCACTCATCACCCATGTCAGAAAGCGTGGCGTCAATGCATTCTGCCGTCAGGCGAATGCTGGCGCCGCCGGCAAAATTCAGCATGATGAAATAGTCGTCGCCGTTTTCGTGAGCCTCGATATCCAGAAGTTCGAGCACAGTATCCTCGGCCTTGATGTCAATGCCGTGAAGCTTGGCGGCCAGAATGCCGTCCATGTGGAAACCGGTGCGCACGCGCTCACCTTTTGGGCGGAGGAACTTGCGCTTCTTTTCCCAGCGGAACCGGTTGCCCACGAAAGCGAAACGATGCTCCTTGGGCAGCCAGGCAATGTCGCCCACGCGCACGGTGGTATCCTGCAAAAGGCCCGACATGATGGTCAGGTCCTCTTCCGTCTGGCTGATCAGTTTCAGGGCATCACTCATAGGTCACATGTTCCAATCTTCAGAATCGACTGCAATGTAGGCGGCATGCCCCATGGCTTCAAGTGGTTTCCCATTAAGGAAGCGCGCAGAAAATCTATTGGAAGCGTGCGGTGGGGTCAGTCGGGCATGCGCTCGACGTTGGCGCCGACGGCCTTGAGTTTCTCCTCAAGCCGCTCATACCCCCGGTCGAGGTGATACAGCCGGCGGATTTCCGTCTTGCCGTTTGCCACAAGGGCGGCGAGCGCGAGGCTCATACTGGCCCTGAGGTCAGTGGCCATCACGGGCGCGCCCTTCAGCGCCTCCACACCGCGCACCGTGGCGCTTGAGCCGGTCACCGTGATGTCCGCGCCCAGGCGGCACAGTTCCGGCACGTGCATGAAGCGGTTCTCGAAGATGGCTTCGGTGATCACGCTGGCACCGTCTGCCACGCACGCCAGCGCCATGAACTGGGCCTGCATGTCGGTGGCGAAACCGGGGAAGGGTTGGGTGACGATATTGAAACCGTGGATGTGGCCGTTGGATTTCACCCGTATGCCGCCGTCCTCAACGCTCACGATGCCGCCAGCTTCCTCAAGCTTATCAAGCGTCGCCTGCATGTCGTGTGCGCGCGCACCTTCAAGGAACAGGTTGCCGCGGGTCATCAGGGCCGCGACAGCGTAGGAGCCCGCCTCAACCCGGTCGGGCATCACTTCATGCTCAGCGCCATGCAGGCGGTCCACGCCCTCGACCGTGATGGTCTCGTGCCCGGCGCCCTCAATCTTGGCGCCCATGGCATTCAGGCAGGCCGCAAGGTCTGCGATCTCGGGTTCGCGCGCAGCGTTTTCAATCACCGTTGTGCCCTTGGCCAGTGTGGCGGCCATCAGCGCATTTTCGGTGGCGCCGACAGAGACAAACGGGAAGCGGATATTGCCGCCTTTGAGGCCCTTCGGCGCACTTGCCCGCACATAGCCTTCAGCCACGTCGATCTCTGCGCCCAGTGCCGTGAGCGCCTTGAGGTGCAAATCGATCGGGCGGGTGCCGATGGCACAGCCGCCGGGCAAACTCACGATCGCTTCACCGGCGCGGGCCACAAGGGGGCCCAGCACCAGGATGGAGGCGCGCATCTTGCGCACGAAATCATAGGGCGCGACCGTGTCGTTGATCTGGCCGGCGTCAAACGTGAGGCTGCGGCCCGCGATACGGCCACCCTGGCCGCCCGCCATGGTGACAGTGACACCCATGTGATTGAGAAGGTCTGCGAGCGTGGTGATGTCCGCCAGTCGCGGCATGTTATGAAGCGTCAGGGGTTCGGACGACAGCAGGGACGCACACATGAGCTTGAGCGCGGAGTTTTTCGCGCCTGAAATGGGAACCACGCCTTCAAGCCTGTTCCCGCCCTCAATAACCAGTTTGTCCATCTGTCTATGTGCCCTTTTCAACAATACTCAACTGAAGGCAAAACTTGGCCTTCAATAAAGGCATCTTAACGGCGCCGGAGTGCCCGTGTTTGGGCAAACAAATTAAAGCTTCGGCAGGGTAACGCCGGTCTGGCCCTGATATTTGCCTGCGCGGTCGCTGTAGGCGGTCTCGCACGGCTCGTTGCCTTGCAGGAACAGGAACTGGCAGGCGCCCTCGTTGGCGTAAATTTTTGCGGGCAGTGGCGTGGTGTTGGAGAACTCCAGCGTCACATGGCCTTCCCAGCCGGGTTCCAGCGGCGTGACATTCACGATGATGCCGCAGCGCGCGTAGGTGGATTTGCCAAGGCAGATCACCAGCACGTCTTTCGGAATGCGGAAATATTCAACGGTGCGCGCTAAGGCAAAGCTGTTCGGCGGGATGATGCACACGTCTGTGTCGCGGTCGACAAAGCTTTTCGGGGAAAAGTCCTTGGGGTCGACAATGGCCGAGTCCACATTGGTAAAAATCTTGAACTCGGGCGCCACGCGGGCGTCATAGCCGTAGGACGATAACCCGTATGAGATGTTATCCTTCCTGACCTGCCCGTCTACAAACGGTTCGATCATGCCGTGCTGTTGTGACATTTCGCGAATCCATTTATCGGACATGATGGCCATTGGCGTCTCCCCTGAGTGACATCTGGTTGCCTGTTTCCCCAACCCACCGGGGCACAGCTATTTTTGGCATTAGTAAGCCAATCGCTTGTGCGCGACAAGCGTTAAACCTACCAGATATGGGAATTGTTGAGGGGGCTTTTAGCTGTCCGGGAAAAAGCTGAGATCGGACGGCTATTTAGTCGCCTGATCAGTCTTCTGTCTTGCGTGTCCGCTGCTGTTCCTTGCGGCGGCGCAGGTTGGCGCGCAGGGCTTCAGCCAGCCGGGCCTGCTTTTCGGCATCCTTCAGCTTGCCCGAATCCTGTTTCACAGGGACGTCTTGTTTAGTCTTTTCGCTCATGTGCCCACATTTGCGCCAATCAGCCGAGATTTTCAAGATTGAATGTGTACGGAAATTACTTATTGACTCATGCCTAGGGCGCTTATAGAAGATCGCTCGCAAGACGTGGCCTGCTGCTGTAGCTCAGGGGTAGAGCACTCCCTTGGTAAGGGAGAGGTCGGAAGTTCAAATCTTCTCAGCAGCACCACGCTTCGTTTCCCCGACAAATTAATCTCACTGCCTCGCTCAGGAACGCTTGTGCGGCCCGCATATCTTTATATTGAATTTGCCCGCGTGAGCCTCTATGCATGGCGCACGCGATGGTTCTGTTGCCCGTTAGGGTAAGAGCGAAGAGGGAATGCGGTAAGTCCCCCGAAAAGGAAGGGCAAATCCGCAGCTGTGCCCGCAACTGTATGTGTGGAGTGTCCCCCGAAGGGCCCACTGGTGAAAGCCGGGAAGGGCGGGGAGCACGGTGAGACACAAGCCAGGAGACCTGCCATCTGGTCGCCCATTTCTCTGGTCGGGTCAACCATGGGAAGCGGATTTCCGTACCGGCGACAAGGTCGTTGCTGTGTGCGGAGCTTGTCCCTCTCTCGTCTGACAATCTCCATTTCTGCAGCTGTTGTTTTACGGGCCTCAAAGAGGCCGAAAATGGAGCCTGTCCATGTCCAGACTATCCCCTCTAAAGGCGCTTCTGGTTGCCACCAGCGCCCTTACATATGTGCCTGCAGCCAGTGCGCAGGATGAAGATATCGAAGAATTTGTCGTAACCGCGGGTCGCCGCACGCAACCGATTAGCGAAGTGGCCAAAAGCATCGCGGTGCTGAGTGAAGCCGAGCTTGTTGAGCGCCAGTACCAGTATGTTGTTGACGCGCTGCAAAGCCTGCCGGGCGTGGCCATCAACCAGAATGGCACCTTCGGCGGAGTGGCAACGGTCACCATCCGTGGTGGGTCGTCCGACCAGACCGTGATCCTGATCGACGGCGTGCAGGTGAATGACCCGTCCCAGCCGGGTGGTGGCTTCAACTTTTCAACCCTTGACCCGAACGGCATTGAGCGTATCGAGGTACTGCGCGGCCCGCAGGCGGTGCTGTATGGTTCCGATGCCATCGGCGGCGTGATCAACATCATCACCAAATCCGGCGAAGAAGGTCTTGCGGGTGAAGTTTTCGGTGAATATGGCTCCTTTGAGAGCAAGCGTATTGGCGGTTCCGTGCGTGGCGGCAGTGACCGGATGAACTTTAACCTGAGCGCGTCCTACTTTGATACCGACGGCATCTCTGCTGCTGAAGTCGGTGACGAGGATGACGGCTACGAAAGCCTGACTGTGCGCGGCCGTGTTCGCACCAAGCTGACGGATGGTTTCAGCTTCGATGTGACCACCAGCTATACCGACACCGAAAGCGACTATGACGGCTTCACCCTCAGAGACGACTTCACCTATGGCCTGGCCGACACGGAGGACAGCAGCAAGTCAGAAGAATTTTCCGTCGCGGGCCGTGCGTATATCGACCTGATGGACGGTCGCCTGTCGAACACGCTGTCGGTGGAATATTCATCCATCCAGCGCGATAATTTTAACGCAGGCATCTTCAGCTTTGGGGCTGAAGGGGAGCGCCTGAATTTCGATTATCTGGGTGTGTTGGAAGTGGCCGACGGCTGGACGCTGACAGCAGGTGCCCAGCATGAGGTGACCGAAGCCAAGTCGCAGGACCCGGAGCCCATCTCAACCGACAGTATCTTCGGTATCCTTTCTTATGACGGCATCGATGGCCTGACAGTGTCCGGCGGCGTGCGGGTGGATGACCATGAAACTTTCGGTTCCACCACCAATGGTGAACTGAATGCGTCTTACCAGTTTGAAGGCACGGGCACGCAGATTACCGCGGCCTGGAGCGAAGGCTTCAAGGCGCCGACCATCTTCCACCTGACCTTCGCATGCTGCGGCTTCGATTCCAATGTCGCACAGGCGGAAGGATTGCCTGAACTGGCGTTGAAGCCCGAGCGGTCCAATAGCTGGGAAGTTGGCTTCAAGCAGCCGTTCCTCGATGGCCGCGCGACCTTTGGGGCGACCTACTTCAATCAGGATATTGATGACCTGATCACCTTCACCTTCGCCGACGGCTACCGCAATATTGCGGAAACCAGCGCCAAGGGTGTGGAGCTGGAGCTGACGGCCGACCTGACAGATGCCATCAACCTGAGCGCCAACTATACCTATAATTCGGCCCGCGATCTGACAGCTGACCAGCAGCTGGCACGCAAGCCGAAGAATGAGGCTTTCGCGGCGCTCAACTGGCAGGTAACGGACCGGCTGACCACCAATGTGAGCATCACGCTGAACGGCAAGGAACATGACACCAGCGTCAATTTCGAGACCGGTGAGCGCGAAGTGGTGGACGCCTGGACCCGCGTGGACCTGAGCGCTGCATACAAGCTGACGGATACGATTGAGCTGTTCGGCCGGGTCGTTAACCTGTTCGATGAAGAGTATCAGCAGGTTCTGGGGTATGGCACGCCAGGCATTTCCGCTTATGCGGGTGTTCGCGCCCGCTTCTAGGGGGTAACATGATCCGGGGTTGCCTGTGGGCAGCCCCGGCACTCTCCAACTGTGAAGGATACAGGATGACTGACAGGTCAAAAACGGACGCCGCCCTTCACAAGGAAAAGATGAAGGCCCAGCAGGCAGAGCATCGCGCCAAGATGCGCGAGCGCAAGACAGCCGACCGGGGCCTCTTGCTGATTCACACCGGCAACGGCAAGGGTAAATCCACGGCCGGCTTCGGTACCGTGATCCGGGCGCTTGGCTGGGGCCACAAGGTGGCGATTGTCCAATATGTGAAGGGTGCGTGGCGCACGGGCGAGAAAGAGTTCTTCGACCGTTTCCCGGACCTGGTGGACATGCATGTGATGGGGGATGGCTTCACCTGGGACACGCAGGACAAAGAGCGTGATATCGCCTCCGCGCGTGCCGCGTGGGAGAAAAGCTGTGCGCTGATGCAGTGCGGCGACTATGACCTGGTGATGCTTGATGAACTGAATATCGTGCTCCGGAACGACTATCTGCCGCTTGAAGAAGTGCTGACTGGTGTACGTGCAAGGGACGCCCGGACCAGTGTGATCATCACGGGGCGGAATGCGCCAGACGCCTTGATGAAGGAAGCCGACCTGGTCACAGACATGACGCAGGTGAAGCACCCCTTTGATGCGGGTATCAAGGCCAAGCAGGGCGTTGATTTTTAACTTTCGCTCGAAGCTGCTGTTGATTTTAACCCACTTCCCATACGCCTGTGGTTCGGGGGCGGGTTGGTTGACTCGGCTCCGGTGCCATGTAATAGCACCCCTATCGCACGGTTAACTCGGTGACTTTATAAGGTGGGGGCCTCATGTCACGTAATCAGGAACAGGACAGCTTCGCGCGTATTTTCGGTGCTCATCTTCTGGCGGATATTCCAGATGTCTCAAGTGGGGGGCATGTGCCCCGCCGGTTAATCCAGTTCTGGGACAAGGAACCGCCACAGGACGTGGCGCGCATGTTGTCGCTCAGCAAGGCCTGGGCGGACAAGCACCAGCTGGAATATGTCCTGTTCAGCGAGGCCGACGCGCGGGCCTATCTGGCGGACCGCCAGGTTGACGGCAAATCTCTTCTGCAACTGTTTGACCGCTGTTTTCACCCGGCCATGAAAGCGGACCTGTTCCGGCTTGTGTATCTCCATGAATATGGCGGCTATTACCTGGATGCCGACAACGGCGTCACCGATGACGCGCTGGCACTGTTTGGCCTTGACCGTGACGTCTTTTTTATCGATTTCAGGCAACGCCGGGTTCAGAACAACTTCATGGCCGTGGCGCCAGGTTCGCTCCTGATCAGTAAAGCCCTGTCGGCAGCGGCCCGCAATATTGAGGAAAATGCGAGTGAGGATGTCGGCATCGGCACGCTCACAGGCCCCTATGTTTTCACGGTAGAATTGGCAAAGCTGCTGCAGGATGGCGGGTATACCTGCTATCTGGTCGACTACCTGAAGAATGTGAAGATTGCGCCCGGACCGGAGGTGGTTCTGGGGCAAAATCTGGACTATAAGAAGTCGGACCAGAATTGGCAGCGCGCTCAGGCTGGGCCCATTGCCGCACGGTTGAGGACCAAGTTGACGACCGAAAAGCCAACCATTCCGGACTTTCGGGAACTATGTCGGATTTCGCTCAAGTTTGGCATTGAACTTGAGGCACTTGAAGACATTGCAGCAGCAAACTGGGCAGAGTGGCGACACCATTCGGTCTGTATTGAATTGCGTAGTCGGGTGCTGATACGGCTACAGCGTTTTGACAAGGCACGGGAAATTCTCACCGACGCATATGATCGATATATACGGCCGGCGTCGTTGCTGAAAATACTGTCTGGTATCAGCATGAAGCCGGAACGCCTGGAATTTGCTGAAACACTGGCATGGCAGGCAGTTGAAAAAGCACCGGCTGATCCTGATGCCCAGGCGCAGCTGGCCGCCGTTTTCAGGGCGGGCCGTAAATTGGGGGAGGCCAAAGCTGTCGTGGCGTTGGCGCGCGAGCGGTTCAGCCAGAACGCACGTCTTCGGAAGCTGGCTGAAGCGCTTGAAGAAGCGGATAGTCTTGCTGACGAGATCGCGGCCATGACCAAACTTCTTGCGGCCCCGGAAACAACGGGGAAGGCCCGATTCCGGTCAATCGCCAAAACCTGCTTGTATTATGGCCTGCACCTTGAGGCCGTCGAGCAGTTGGCTGATGCCTGGTGGCCTTTCTGGCGCGATACTCCGATGTGTGTCTGGTTGCGTGCGCGCATTCTTGAAAAGCTGGGCCGCGTTGATGATGCCCGCACGCTGCTTGAGGAAGCCTATGAGAAAAAGCTTCGGGCACCGAATATATTGATTATGCTGGCCCAGTTGGCGCTTGATGCGGGCGAGGCCGGGTTTGCGGATCAACTTGCTGGCATGGCAATTGCCAAGGCGTCGGGCAGGGTTGACGCGAGGGTGTTGCGGGTCAAAGCGTTGGCAGCACTTGGGGATACGGCGGGGGTGGATGCAGTTCGGGGCTATCTGCAGGAACAGCATGCCGGTCATCCGCTGGTGATCGAACTTGAGCGGACCATGGGAAAATACGGATGAGTGCATGATAGATCATATAACTCTGCGGGATACCGCGCGCGATTCTGTCCTGTCGAAAGAACTTGGCTACGGGTATGTGCCCATCAGCAAGGCGGCGAACACCAACGTCAAGCGTTTCCTGTGGCAGGTAGAGCACGAGCTGGGGCATTGCCGCCCGGTGGGTGAGCAGTATTTTTCCGTCCATAATTATGGTTGGCGCTTCGGCAGGCCGGATGCGCGTACGCCGTGGCTGGGTTTCAGAAAATCCGCGATAGAAGAATTTTATGCCGCGCTGGTGGGCCGCCGCATGCTCACGGTTGTGCGCAATCCTTATATTCGCTTGCTTTCGGGATACCTGGAAAAGATTGTCGCCAAGGTGGACGTTGAGCCGAACATACCGGCCAAGTTCCAGTTGCCGCGCCGCCCCGACAATTTTGCTGATTTTGTCTATATGGTGTGTGACCGCCCAAGCGCGCGAACGGACATTCATTTCAGAAGCCAGACCTATGCCAGCCTGTTCGATTTCATCGCCTATGATGCGGTAGGGCACGTTGAGACGCTGGCCGCGGGCCTGGCGGATTTTTCAGTAGCCGCGCTGGGCCGGGATTTTAGTCATCTGCTGTCAGCCAAGGCCGATCATGCCATGAAGGCACGGCAAAAGCTGAAGGACCATTACACGCCAGACGTCGCGCGGGCGATCTATGCCCGCTTTCGTGATGATTTCCTCAATTTTGGGTATGATTATGACCTGGAGGCGGTTACGCCGGTCAGGCCGGTTGCGCGCGCAGGTGCGCTGAACAGCTATCTTGAAGACGCAGCACACATGTGTGCGCCTACGCTGCGCGACGAGGACCCGGCGCCATCAGCGCGGGCAATCGCGGCGTCAGAGACACTGCTGGCGCGGCTTGAGGCCGGCCAGGGGATCAGTGATCTCGACAAAAGCCTGGCGCCTTACGCGCGCAAACTTATCCAGAAATAATTGTCGGAAAGAAGACCGTCAGGAGCGGAACAGTCCGGCTGCACGATCAGCCATGTTGGCGACGGCAAGAAGGCCGGCGAGTACGCTGCCGCATGCCAGCAGCATCAGGGTTGCGCCCAGCTCACCATTCTGGTGGCAGGATTTGATCCGGTTGATAAAGGTCCACTTCACCAGCGGGCTCTGTTTCTTCGCGCACGCGAATACATCCGTATCACTGGTACGATCAAAATCGGCGGGGCTCTGAGCTCTTAAGAAAAGCTCCATTGGAAAAATCTCCTGTAAGGATTACTGAAACACGCGTTGGGGCATCCCATCAGAGATGAGAAAGTTTCAAATCTAACTATTTTGATGGGGAGGTGTGAACGTATACACGCCTTTTTGTTGCCATAAACTACTATGTTTCGTGCGTTAGTGCTCCTGATATAGGGGTAATATGTTTAGAATTCAAATGATTTGTGTCGAAAGTTTCTCCTGGTGCACGGAATCAGCTACTGACTTGTTGCGCGGATATCACAGTCGGTGTCTTGACAATTCAAATTAAACGACATATCTAGAAATATAGTTTTAAGGAGTGTTGCATGAAGGATGAAACGGCCGCCAGTGTATTTGCCTCGCTTGGGAACCCGGCCCGGCTCGCTGTACTACGCTTGCTGGTTCGCGCCGGCACGGACGGCATGAATGTGGGCCAGCTGCAGAAGCATCTGGACATCCCGGCCTCGACGCTGGCGCATCATATCAGCCATCTGGTTCGTGCCGGCACCATCCGGCAGGAACGTCAGGGGCGTGAAGTGATCAATATCGCTGACTTTGAGACACTGGGTCAGGTCGCAACATTCCTGACTGCCGACTGTTGCGCCGGCGTGCCGCTCAGGTAGCGCTGGCAAGCGACGTTTGTGAATAACGGCTAACTGAATCCCTAAAAGGCTTCGGCTTTTTTTTGAGCTAATATAACCATAAATCTAGGTATATAATGATGACTGACACTGTAAAGACTGAACAATCCATATTCCGCCTGCCGAAGCCGGACAGGGTCCTGCTTTTGGTGTTGGCCATGTTCGCTGGCCTGGCAGTCTATGATGCTGGGCAGGCTGGTACCTCTCTCAAATTCGTGGGGGACGCGGTGCTGGGTGTGTTTCCCTTCCTGATGCTGTCGGTCATGATCGCGGCGTTTGCCAAGGCCTCGTCGCTGGACCGCATGATCGCCAAGGCTTTCACGGGCCATCTGCTGATCATGATCCCGAGCGCAGCCATCGTCGGCGCCTTTTCACCCTTCTGTTCCTGCGGCGTGATCCCGCTTGTGGCGGCGCTATTGGCCATGCGCGTGCCGCTGAGTGCCGTGATGGCTTTCTGGCTCGCATCCCCTATCATGGACCCGACCATGTTTGTCATGACCACCGGCACGCTCGGGTTTGAGTTTGCCGTCTATAAGTCGGTCGCGGCCGTTGGCATGGGCATGTTGGGCGGCTTCAGTGTCGCGGGGCTGCAGCGCCTTGGTGCATTCAGCGAACCACTTCGCCAGAATGTGAGTGGCGGCTGCGGAAGCCCGGATGTGTCCGGCACCCAGCCCATTGTCTGGGCCTTCTGGCAGGATGCAAACCGCCTCACGGCTTTCCGGGGTGCGACGCTCTCGAACGCCTTTTTCCTGGGCAAGTGGCTGTTGTTCGCCTTCACGCTTGAAAGCCTGATGGTGGCCTATATGCCCGAAGGGCTGGTAATGTCTGCGCTGGGCGGCGAGGGCGCGGCCCCCATCTTCCTGGCCACCCTTATCGGCGTGCCTGCCTATCTGAACGGCTATGCGGCGCTGCCACTGGTGAGTGGCCTGATCGGCGAGGGCATGGAGCCCGCGGCCGGTATGGCCTTCCTGCTGGCGGGCGGAGTGACATCCATCCCGGCGTCGATTGCGGTCTTCGCACTCGCGCGCCTGCCCGTGTTCCTGGCCTATCTGGCGCTTGCGCTTGCTGGCACACTCATATTCAGCTTTGCTTTTCAAGTGGTGATGTAAGGAGGCTTGCCATGACCCACACCCCTTCCTTTCTGTTTATCATGGACCCGGCTGAGACCCTGAACCTCGAGACCGAAACATCGCTTCTTTTGATGGACGAGCTGATCACGCGCGGCATGGCAGTCTATTGGGCGGAAGTGGATGACCTGATCCTGCGGCAAAACACATTATTGGTGCAGGCGCGCAGGGTAGAGGCCGCCATGCCACTCACCCTGTCGGCCCAGGCTGAAAAGCCTGCAGCAGCTTTCAGCGCTATCGTACCACGCACGGACCCACCGGTGAATGAGGCCTTTTTGCATCTGACCTACCTGTTGGATTTTGCACCCGGGCATGTGCATCAGTTCAACCGGGTCACGGCGCTGAGGGACATGAACGAGAAGCTCTTGCCGCTGGTGTGGCCGGACCTGGTGCCGCCAACCCTGACAACAATGAATACTGCGGCCATAGAGGCCTTTGTGGAAGAGCAGGGTACCGTGGTGCTGAAGCCGTTGGGGGATTGTTCCGGCCGTGGGATCGAGCGCGTCGGCACATCCGGCGACGGGTGGCGGGAAACGGTACGGGCGTTTGTGGGGCACGGTGCAGCAGCACGCACAATCCAGGCCCAGGCTTTCCTGTCCGATGTGGCGGCGGGCGACAAACGGGTGTTTCTGTTAAACGGCGAACCCATCGGCGCTGTCAACCGCGTGCCGCGCGAAGGGGCCTACCTCGCCAACATTCACCAAGGCGCGCGGGTTGAGGCAACGGAGCTGTCCGCGCATGAGCGGGAGGCGGTGGCGCGCATCGCCCCGCTTCTGCGCCGGCGCGGTTTGATGCTGGTAGGTGCGGATTTCATCGGCGGCTATCTGACGGAACTTAATATCACCAGCCCGTCTGCCGTTCGGCAGATCAATGCGGTGATGGGGGCCCGGCTTGAGTGCCAGATTGTTGATGCCATGTTGGCCGCCGTGTCGGACACAGACCCCCAAGGTGTGCCCGACACGTGCCCGGTCCTATGCTGCGCGTAAGGCGTCGCTTGAGAGGCGCTCGAACCCGAAATGCTGAACGCTCGGGCGTCCCTCGAACTGGGCGGCGATGGCATGGCTGTGCCAGTCCTTGCTGCCACTGCTGCTGATCACCACGCGGGCGCGGCTGCCGCTTTTCTCAGTCTCAATCACAGACGGTAGAATGTCGTGTTCGCGCATATAGGTAAGTACCGCGGTAAGATCGCTTGCGCATTCTTCGGTAACAAACGTGTAGCGTACGAACTGGTTCTGGCCTTGTGCCATGACATTTTCCTCTGTCTGAATTGGTCAAAAAAATCGGCCGCAGAAACCGTGCGGCCGAGACAGACTATAGCCCAAGTGCCGCGCGTCATCTTCCCTAATGGTTGATAGATGAGCCAATATATGGGACGTTGTCCCGAATATTCATAATTTTCGGGACGATAAAAATGGAATTTGACAGTATCGACCTCAAGTTGCTGGCTGAACTGCAGCGGGATTGCACACCATCGCTGGCGGAATTGGCGGAGAAGGTCGGGTCTTCAAAGTCGGTGTGCGGGCGGCGGATTCAGCAGCTGGTGGATGCGGGCGTGATCCGGGGCCGCGCGGCGGTGCTGGATCAGGAGAAAGTAGGCCTGGGGATCACCGTTTTTGCCCACGTGAAAATGAAAAAGCACGATAGCCAGTCGCTGGAGAATTTCGCTGACTTCATGTTCCGGTACCCGCAGGTGCTGGAGTGTCACACCATGATGGGAGATTTTGATTTTCTCTTGAAAATCATCGTGCCGTCGGTGGCCGACTATAAAGATTTTTTCTGGGAAAGCCTGTCGAAGGCGCAGGGTGTGCAGGAAGTGAATTCCAGCATCTGCCTGGTGTCCAGTTGTGTGACCACCGAATTGCCGCTGTCGTACCTGTCAGGTGAGTTGGGCCTGTCGGGTGAATTGGGCGGGCAGCCCCGGGCTTAGGGGCCTGCGGAACAGGAGGGGCTGCCCGGCCGGCATGAGGGGAGCTTAACGGACCTCAATGCCGGTTTGATCTTCAATGGCGGCCATCAGGGCCCAGCCGCCGAACGCTTCTGTCACGGCAAACACCACATCATTGTCGCCTTCCGCAAGCGGCAGGAACACGCTGTCAAACAGCCCGATGGTGCCCAGATAGCGATAGTCCCGCGTCTGGTAGGTGTCGTTGCCGTGGGCGAGCGCGTGTCCGTTCAGGAACACTGTCACCCGGTCGCTGAACCCGTATTTCAGGCGAATGGTTTTGGCTTCCTCCGCCGTGATGGTCAACTTGGCAAGCAGCGTGTTCACATCCCGTGTGCGCGCACTGATACGCCCAAGGTTCGCGGCTCCGGTTTCACCAACCGCGAGCGTCTGCCATGTCTGTCCCTCCAGCAGGGCCTTATCCAGCCAGGGCTGGGCTTCTATCTTGTCTGCCGCCACTGCTGTCGTGCCAACGCGGAAGCTTTTGATCAATCCAGCTGGTAATTCGGGAACGGGTGCAGGGGTACCGGTCAGTGTGACGCTATCGTCCTTGGTGACCCGCATATTGCTATAGTAGAAATCGGCGACGAAGCCATTGAGGGTCACCCCGCCCGGCGTACTGCCCAGCATCAGGTTGCCCACATGCAGTACGGGTTTGTCGCTGTCGATAAAGACATCCATCTTGTTGCCCTTGACCACTAGTCGCACTTTGGTCCAGCGGTCGGTGGCATAGCGTGTTGGTGCGCAGTAGCGGGCCCCGTGGAAAATCTGCCAGGCGGAATTACCGTTGAAAATCGGCTGATATTGGTTGGCGTCCGGCATGCCGGAAAGGTGTCCGCGCAGATAGAAATTTTCGCTCATGCCATTGTCGCGGGTGCGGAAGTTTACGCCTGCGAACCCGCGAATGCCGGGCATGGCAATATCAAATTCGATGATACCGTTCTTGAATGATGTGTCCTCAAAGGTCAGCGTGCCGCGGTTCACTTTCACGGCCTCCCGTCCCATGTGGCTGACGATGTTCGCACCCTGGTCGGACAGGGTCCATGTCTGGCCGTTTGATCTATAGTCCTCTGCCATGGTGGCGGACGAGAGCGCACACACGACAATGAGTGTTTTCAGGAATTTCATTGATCCCTCCTTTTTCGGGTCCTCGGCTGTCATTATGGCTTCAGCCTAGGTCCGCATGGCCGCTTAACGCACTTTAAGAAAACCTTAAATCTGACCGGCGGGGGTGGCGCCTGTGCGCTTTCTGCTGGCGGTGGGGGCGCCGCTGTCGCTAAAATGGGCCAAATATAAAAGATGGGATGACAGCAGTGACGGAACATGAGCAATCAAAAATCTTTACCCTTGGGGCGGTGCGATTTGAAGGGGAGGTCAAGACGCTTCATGGGCCCGCGGGCGATGTGAAGCTTGAAGACAAGGTTGCCGAGCTTCTGGAATTCCTGTGCCAGCGTATGGGCGATGTGGTGTCGCGCGAAGACATTCTGGCCACCATCTGGGCAGGGCGAAACCTGAGCGAACAAACCGTGCCGGTGGCCATCAGCAAGCTGAGGAAAGCACTCAGGGATGTGGGCGCAGATGATGATCTGCTTCAGACTGTGCCGAAACGCGGCTACCGGTTGGTGATTGCAGCCAATGAAACCGTGAAAACCGATAGAGTGCCGCGCGAAGCACCAGTGCTGCGCCGCTTCTGGCCCGCTGTTGCGGCTATGGCGGTGGCTCTGTTGGTTGCCTTTTTGTGGCCCCGTGCTACGCCGTTGGTGCCTCCCGCTGATGCAGCCAAGCCGGGCATCATCCTGACGGTGCAGGACATCCGTACGGAATCGGAAGCGCAGGAAGACCGTTCCCGCGTGATTGCGCTCTCTGAACTGGCGTCCTACTTCCTGTCGCAAACATCGGAAGTGCTTGTGATCCGTCACTGGTGGAATGTGGACGCGCCCGACCCCACGGGCGGTATCTTCACTCGTTATGGTGCCGAGACACCGGTGTATCTGATGAAGGGAACTCTCCTTAACGACGGGGAGGGCCAGGTGGTCACGCTGTTCCTGTCCAACCCGAAAACGGACGAAGTCCATTGGTCGGGTGCCTATGACCTGGCGGACGGTAGCGGTGCCTTTTTCATGCAGCTTGGCGCCATGCTACAAACCATGGGGGTTTCACGCGTGAAGGGCCCAAGCCCCGTGGGGCTGGAGGATGACCGCTATTGGGTCGGACGTTATCTGGCGCACCTGTCAACGGCGGGTGCAGCCAGGGGCGCGGAAAAACAGTGGCGGGAGCTGCTGGCCATAGACCCTGACAATTCTACGGCGAAGCGGGCGCTCAAGGCCCTGGCAGCCCGCTGGGATGTGGTTGAGGACCCAGGTGAAGTCAATCTGGACGACAGCATGCCTTCTGACGACTACATGTCGGTCGTCGATAGTGCAGCACTCGCCCTGTTCCGCGATGGCAACCCATCCCACGCTCTGCAACTACTTGAGCAGGCAGAACAAATTGCACCGGGAGACCATTATGTCCTGTCCTTGAAGGCGGAGGCCCTGGCCGCGCAGGGCAACACGGATGCTGCCCTGACGGTCTACCGGAAAGCGCTGCGTCTTGCACCGTTCGCGAAGGCCTATGCCAACCGGATCATCGCGCTTGAAGGCGGGACTGCAGGCTCCGACTAGGCTTTCTTTTTCTTGCCCAGGATGAAGTTGAAATCCCGGCGGTAGAAACGGAAGAACAAGAGGACAATGCCCGAGATCGAGAACAACAGCGCTGACAGCGCCGTGATCATCAGAAGCGGGTTGTTGAAGTCTTCGCGCTCGTCATAGTCCATGATGTGCAGCATCCAGAAAAAGTCAAACAGCCGCCAGCGGTCCGTCCGCCGCCCAACGACACGACCCTCGGTGGGCGAGACATAGATGTTGGTGTTCTCCTCGTCGGCGAAGGTGATCTGCCACACCGGCAGCGGCCCACGATAATCGATCACATGCCGGTCCAGCAGTGTGACTGACGCCATCTCTGCCTCGGGCATGAAATCGGCATCAGCAATGCGGCGCGCCCAGTCTTCCGAAAGCGGCGACAGCGGCGTGCCTGTCACGGCATCACGAAGCTCGCGGCTGCCGTCTTTCAATGTCAAAAGGGCCACGGGCGTGCCCAGCATGTCCCGGTAGGTAAGCTGGGTGACCGGCCCGGTGGCTTTTGCCGCCAGGGCAGGGGCTGTCATCAGCGCGTCGGTCGCGACCGGCAGAGCCACAGGTTCCTGCTCTGCCGCATTGTGCCGGCCGCGTATTTCATTCAGCGGTATCCAAGACATCACCACGCCGCCCGCTGTCCAGGCGATCAGCTGGAGCCCCAGTACCAGTGCCACCCATTTGTGGGTCTGTGCGAAAAACTTATGCCACTTCTGTTTGGTCATTTTCTTACCCTGAGCCTTCTGGCTTCCTGTTGTTATTTGTCGGCCCAATGCACCAGCGTGATCTGCCAGGCGCCGTCAGTTTTCTTCATCACCAGCATCTCGCGAGACGCGAAATCGTAGTCCTTGCCCTTGTAGGTACCTTTCATGGTGGAGAAGGTCACCACCCATGCAAGATCACCGTCGGTGGTGGCCTTGCGGTCCAGCACCGTGCGGGTCATGTGCGGAATGAAAGTCATGTCTGACTTCATGTGGCCGCCCATATAGTCGGCGCGGCTTGTTTGCGCGTGGCCGCCCTCGAGGATCATTACCTCAGACGCCAGCAGCCTCTCAACCGCAGCTTCGTCTGCCGTTTCAATGGCCTTGTGGAAGGCGTCGGCCACCTCTTCGGGGCTTGTCTGTGCCTTGGCGGGCAGGGCGATCATCAGGGCAAGGCCCATCATGCCAACAAGTGTGCGTTTCATGGTATTCATATCTATTCCTCCCTTTTCCCGTGTTTGCGCTGTTCTAACAGAAAGAAAGCCGCCGGGATAACGATAAGTGTCAACATCAAGGCTGTGACCATGCCGCCCACCATGGGGGCAGCGATACGCCGCATCACTTCAGACCCGGTTCCTGTGCCGTACATGATGGGCACCAGACCGACGATCACCGTGATGGTGGTCATCATGATGGGCCTCAGGCGTTTGAGCGCGCCTTCGATGATCACGCTCGTGAGATTGGTGTCCGGCTTCGGGTGGGCATCGTTTTCCTCAATGGCTTTATGCAGGAACACCAGCATCACCACAGCGGTCTCAACCGCCACGCCCGCCAGCGCAATCAGCCCCACGGCCACGGCGATCGACAGGTCATAGCCCAGCATATGCATGAACCAGAAGCTGCCGGTCAGTGCGAGCGGCAGGCTGACCAGCACCAGCGCCACATCCGTCAGGCGCCTGAACAGAAGGAACAGGATGATGATGATCAGCGCTAGCGTCACCGGCACGATCATCTTCAAGCGTTCCTTGGCGCGTTCCATATATTCGAACTGGCCGGACCAGCCGAGGGTATAGCCAGCTGGCAGCTTGCCTTCGCGCTCAAGCGCTGCTTGTGCGCGCGGCACATAGGTGCCCACATCCACGCCTTCGATGTCCACGAACACCCAGCCGCCGGGGCGGGCATTTTCACTGCGGATCATGCCGGGCCCGTCGGTGATGCGGATATCCGCCAACACCTTCAGTGGCACCTGGGCGCCGGTTGGAGTGACCACCGGCAGGGCCTTGAGGGCCTCAGGGCTGTCGCGCACATCGCGCGGGAAGCGGAGGTTGATGGGGTAGCGCTCCAGCCCTTCCACTGTCTGGCCCACATTGGCACCACCGATGGCGGACCGGACCACATCCTGCACGGCCGCGACAGTCATGCCGTAGCGGGCCGCGTCCGCACGCTTGACGTCCACTTCGACATAACGGCCGCCGACCACCCGTTCGGCGTACACAGACGCTGTCCCCGGCACGTCCTTCAGGATGCGCTCAATATCCGTGCCGATGGTGGAGATGGTCTCAAGGTCAGGGCCCTGGATCTTGATGCCGATGGGCGTCTTGATGCCGGTTGCCAGCATGTCGATACGGCCTTTGATGGGCATGACCCAGGCGTTTGTCAGCCCTGGAACCTGCACCACGGAGTTCAGTTCCGCCTTGATCAGGTCAATGGTCATGCCTTCGCGCCACTCTTCGCGTGGTTTCAGTTGCACGGTGGTTTCAATCATCGTAAGTGGCGCGGGGTCGGTGGCCGTGAGCGCACGGCCTGCCTTGCCGTAGGCGGTTTTTACCTCAGGCACCGTCATGATCATCTTGTTGGTCTGTTGCACCAGCTCGCGCGCCTTGCCAACCGACACGCCGGGGAAGGCGGACGGCATATAAAGGAAATCGCCTTCATTCAGGTCCGGCATGAACTCGCTGCCGAGCTTCGTGAGCGGCAGGATGCCGGAAATGGTGATGGCGAGCGCCGCCAGGATCGCCACCTTCGGGAACTTCAGCGCCCCCTTCAGCACTGGGCGGTACGCGGCGGCCAGCCAACGGTTCAAGGGGTTCTTGTGCTCGGGCGTGATCTTGCCGCGGATCAGGTATCCCATCAGCACCGGCACCAGCGTGACCGACAGGATCGCCGCGGCCGCCATGGAATAGGTCTTGGTGAAGGCCAGCGGGCCAAACAGGCGCCCTTCCTGGGCCTCAAGCGCGAACACCGGCACGAAGCTGACGGTAATGATCAGCAGCGAGAAAAAGAGCGCCGGGCCCATTTCCACACAGACTTCCGTGACAATGCGCCAGCGGTTCTCGTCCGTAAGCTCCTCATCCTCAACGCGTCGGTGCAGGCCCTCGATCATCACAATGGCCGCGTCCACCATGGCGCCGATGGCAATGGCGATGCCGCCCAGTGACATGATGTTGGCGTTGATGCCCTGTGCCTTCATCACGATGAAAGCCATCAGGATGCCAAGTGGCAGGGACAAGAGGATCACAAGCGATGAGCGGAAATGCAGAAGGAAGACGGCGCAGGTCAGGATCACCACGATCATCTCTTCGGTCAGCTTGCCCTTGAGGTTTTCGACCGCGCGTTCAATCAGGCCGGACCGGTCATAGGTGGTCACAACCTCAACACCTTCAGGCAGACCTGCCTGCAAGGACGCCAGCTTTTCCTTCACGGCATGGATGGTGTTATAGGCATTTTCGCCCGAGCGGATGATCACCACGCCGCCCACGGCCTCGCCTTCGCCGTTCAACTCCCCGACCGCGCGGCGCATCTGTGGCCCGATCGAGATGGTCGCGACATCCGCGAGCATCACCGGCGTGCCGCTTTCAAGCCGGCCGACGGGGATCGCCTTCAGGTCGTCGACGGATGAGACATAGCCCTTGGCGCGGATCATATATTCGGCTTCAGCCAGTTCGATCACCGAACCGCCCACTTCGCCATTCCCCATCTGGATGGCGGTGCGGACTTCCGCGAGCGTCAGACCAAAGGTGCGCAATTTGAGCGGGTCAAGCACCACCTGATATTGGCGTACCATGCCGCCGATGGTGGCCACTTCCGCCACACCGGACACGCTCTGCAGTTCGAATTTCAGGAACCAGTTCTGCAGGCTGGTGAGGTCCGCCAGGTCATGCTTACCGCTGCGGTCGATCAGCGCGTACTGGTATATCCAACCCACGCCCGTGGCGTCGGGGCCCAGTTCCGGGCGCACGCCGTCCGGCAGTTGGCCGGCGACCTGATTGAGGTACTCCAGCACGCGTGACCGCGCCCAATAGAGGTCTGTGCCGTCCTCGAACAACACATAGACGTAGCTGTCGCCAAAGAAGGAGAAGCCGCGCACGGTGGTGGCCTTCGGTACCGCCATCAGGGCTGTGGTCAGCGGGTAGGTGACCTGGTCTTCCACCACCTTCGGGGCCTGCCCGGGGAACTGGGTTTTGACGATCACCTGCACGTCCGACAGGTCTGGGATGGCGTCAAGCGGCGTCTGCTTGAGCGTGACAACGCCCCAGGCAAGCGCGATGAGCGCCAGAAGCACCACCAGCACCCGGTGCTGGATAGAGGCGCGGATCAGGGCTGTAATCATCAATGACCTCCCATCACATGGATGGTGGTGACGACATAGCGTCCCTCAGGTGTTTTGGTGACCTCAAAATGAATTTCCTGGCCTTCTTCAAGGCCGTCCATGTCCACATCGTCGGCGACCGGGAAATTCATGGTCATGCCCATCATGCCGAAGGCGTCGATCGGGCCGTGGCTGATGTTCAGCGTCCGGTCGTCCATCATCACTTCATTGATGGTGCCGGATGTGAAGCCGGACTGGGCTTCCGGTTCTTCCATATCCATATCGCCCATATCCATGCTGTCTTCGGCTTCTGCCTGGGCGGCCATGCGCATGCTGGCGCCCTGGAAGCTGCTTTCTGCATCCAGCATGAATTGGCCGGCGGTGACAACGCGTTCTCCAGCACGCAAGCCAGATAGCACCTGCACGCGGTTGCCAACGGTTTCCCCCACTGTCACTTCAGCGGGGCGGAACTTGCCGTCGCCCTCATCCAGCATCACATGGTTGCTGCTCCCCAGTTGGATCAGCGCTGTGGCGGGCACCACAAGGGCATCCTCGATCATCGGGCGGCCAATGCGCGTGCGCATATACATGCCGGGGCGCAGGCGTCCGTCAGCATTATCCAGCAGGATCCGTACCGGGTTGGTCCGGGTGACCTTATTCAGGTCCGGATAGATATGGTCGACTGTGCTTTCAAACAGCGTGTCGCCTGTGGCGTCCGATGTGGCAGTGGCCTTGGCACCGATGTGCACTTCTGTCATGTCGGCTTCGAACACGTCGGCGATCAGCCACACATTGTCCAGGTTGGTAACCTGCATCGCTGGCTTGCCCGCGGTGATGCGCGCTGCGTCGCTGATATTGAGCATGGTGATGGTGCCGTCCATCGGCGCGCGCACGGTGATGGTTTGCAGTGGTTTGCTGCGGCCTTCAAGTGTGCTGATCTGCGCGTCCGTGAGGCCAAGGCCCACCAGGCGTTCGCGGGCAGACGCCACAAGGGCGGCACGCCCGGAAGCACGGGCCTGCAGATATTCGCTTTGCGCGGTGACCAGCTCAGGCGAATAGACGTCAAACAGTTTGTCACCTTTCTTCACCCGTTCGCCTTCGGCGCGGACATGCAGCTTTTCCACCCAGCCGTCTGCCCGCACATGAACGTGCGCTGTGGCTTTTTCGTCATAGGTGATTTTGCCGACAGTATCGATCACCGGCATCAGCATGGTGCGTTCCACCGCAGCGGTTTTAACGCCGATGTTGTTGACGATGCGCGGGTCGATTTCAGCACCGGCATAACCCTTGGTGCCACCAGAGCCTTCCTCATACACGGGGACAAGGTCCATCCCCATGGGGGATTTGCCGGGGCCGTCCCGCCTGTAGGATGGGTCCATCGGCGCAACCCAATAGAGGGGCTTTTTCTCAGCGCCTGTGTCGCCGCCGCCGGTGGTCATTGCGCCACCCGCCAGCATATATCCGCCGGCGAGGCCAAGGGCTGCGGTTGCAGCAGCAATCAAAACGGTCTTGTTCATTGGTCGTCTCCGGTCAGGAAAGTGAGGCCCGCGTGGGCGATGCCCAAATCGCGGTGCAGCATGGCAAGGCGAAGGCGGCTGTCCACCAGCGCGATTTCAGCACGGATCAATTCGGAAAAGTCTACGTCACCGGCGCCGTAGGCGTTGCGGGTGGCGGTCACGACGCTGTCGGCCTGCGGCAGGATAGCGGTCTCAAACCGGTCGATACGGCCTTCAAGGTGGCGAATGTCGGCGATCAGGCTGCGCGCCTCGCGCTCAAGGTTCAGCTTCAGGGCTTCTTTCGATAGCGACTGGCTTTGTTTTTCCGCCTTGGCGGCCCTTAGGGCCGGGTCCTGGCGGCTGCTTGTCCAGAATGGCAGGTCGAAGGTGACCATGGCTGAGGCGAAATCGGACCGGCCGCCATAGCGTTGGCCGTAGCCCACTTCAACGCCCCAGGCCGGCTTGTAGGCTTCATGAGCCAGCGCCACCTTGTTGCCAGCAACCTTCTCGCGGGCGGTCGCTGCCTGCAACAGCGGATGGGCATCAAGCGCTGTGTCCAGCCCTGCCGCGACTTCGGCTGCGGTTGCAAGTACCGGTGTGTCCGCAGGGGGGCGCAAGGCTTCCGCGCGGCCAATATAGCGCGCCAGCATCTCAACCGCCTGGGCATGGGCCTGCAGGGTTGATGCGACGCGGTCTTCCACCAGCGCGGCCTCAAGTTCTGTGCGGTAAATCTTCTGGATCGCAGCCTTGCCGGCAGCGGCAAAATTGCCTTCCTGCGCGGACCGAAGTTCGCCCAGAAGGGCGGAAAGACCCTGCAGTTCCTCTTGCGCCACATGGCTGTAGCGGGCCTTGTGCCAGGCGATGGTGACGTCGCGGATGATGGCGCGGGTGCGCTCAAGGGCGAAGGCGCTGTTTTCATCGGCCATAAACATGCGCTGTTCAGCTTGAAGGCTGCGGGTGTCGCCGCGCGGGAACATTTGCCGGACACCCAGGTGAAGCTGGGTCATGGGCTCGCGGTTCAGGTCGAAATCATCCACCGGCAGGTTGCGCACGCTGACACTGGCCGATGGGTCCGGCAGGGCGCCGGCGGCTGTGGCGGCTTCCAGATTGGCGCTCTTGCGCGTCAGGAAGCTTTCGACCGACGGGTCGGGTGTCGCTGTGGCAATCCGGATGGCTTCCTCAAGACTGAGGGGGCTCTGGTCCGCACTGGCCATCGTGCTGGCTGCACAAAGGCCGATGATTAGGGAAAATTTCTTCAACATTTTTATCACCTGATAGGTGGGCCGCACCTGGCGTCCCGCAGCAAAAAGATACACGTGTGGCGTGGAATCAGGCGATGGGCGGTTGGGCAAAGGACGCAACAGGGGCGCCATTTGGTTGCTGCAATGTGTCCATTTCAAATAGGGCTTGGCCGAAAATGCGGGAGGATGCGTCGGCCAGGGCAGGCATCAGGGCAGGCGCGGACTGGATGGCTTGACCACAGCAGGCGTCGCCGCCTGGGCACTCCCGCTCCTGAGTGCAGGTGTCACCTTCAAGGCCGTCTACTACATGCATTTGCTGCATCATTTCGTTATCGCAACAATCCATATCCTGGGACGTGCCGGAGGTTGCCCCGGCGCTTTGTCCCAGCATGGTCGCCAGCAGGAATAGGGTGGCGATGATATGTGCGATCCGTGTCATCGGGCGCAATTTAACCCCGGAGGTTAGTCCAAGGTCAAGCGGCTTTGTTTCACCAATTAGTGACAGGGACGATACCAGGCTGTGATAAATCGGCGCAGACGGTTGCAATTTCCGCTTATGTAGCCTTTGTTTAACCAAGGTTCGCCTATAGTAGGAAAGCCGTACACAACCAACAGGGACAGCAGTGCAGTATGAGTGAACGTGTCGCCATTATCCGAAACCGGTTCGCCGGACAGGGCAAAAGCAGCCTTGTGGACCGGATTGCTGAAAAGCTTCGGCGTGGCGGCCAGCATGTGCGCATGCTGGACACCGAATATGCCGGCCATGCGACCGAGCTGGCGACCAAGATTGCCGCGACAGGCGAGGCCGATGTGATTGTGGCGGCAGGCGGTGACGGCACCATCCGCGAGGTGGCGGAAGGCGCATACGGCCACAAGGTGCCGGTGGGCATCATTCCGGCGGGGTCTGCCAATGTGCTGGCGCGCGAACTCGGCTATATGAAAAGCGGGCAGGTCAGCGCCCGGCATGTGGCCAATGCGCTACTGTCGCGTGACATTGTTGACCTTTACCCCTTTGAGGTGGAGCGCGATGGCCGGGTGCAGCTGGGGCTCTGTTGGGTTGGTGTCGGGTTCGACGCGGAGGTGCTTCGGAATGTCTCGCCAAGCCTAAAGGAAAAGATCGGCCGCGCCTCTTTTGTGCCGGCCATCATTCAGGCACTTGTGGGCGACAGCAGCCTGCCGGATATCACCTGGCATATGCACAGGAACACGAAAGGCACATGTGGCTGGGCGCTTTTGTCAAACATCCGGCGCTACGCCGGGCCGTTCATTGTGACGAAGAAGACCACATACAACAGCCACGGCCTTGCCTGCCTGATGAGCCAGGGGCACGGCGCCTGGCCGCGCATTCTGGACCAACTGGCCATCGGTTTGCGGCGCTTTGACAAGCGCGCGGGTGTTTGGGTCCTGGAAAAGGCAACACTTCATCTGGGCAGTGACCAAACCCCTGTGCAGATGGACGGCGATTTTCTGGGCTTCGGCGAGGTCGCGGTGACACCCAAGAAGCATCCACTGCCGTTCCGCGCCTTCGTGCGCAGGTAGGCACTGAAGGTAGGATGAGGGGCGGCGCACCACCCCTCAGGATTTACCCTTTAAAGCAAATCAAGCTGCATGAAGCCGTCGGGCACGCCCTTCAGGTTCACCGATCGGCCTTCGCGGTCGATCATGGCGCGCACGCGTTGGCGTGTCAGGTTGAGCTGCTCGCTCTGGCCAATCGCCACAGGGCCATCAAACTGGATTTTGATGCGCCACACGGGGCCAAGTTGCCTCGCGCTGCCGTCGGTGCGTTCAAGCGCCAGCACAGTGCCTTCAAACGCGCTGCCCCGGTAGGTACCGCTGGTGCGGTCCCCAACCTGGATGGGTGGGCGGTTTGCATGTACAGTCTCTTGCTGTCGCAACTGGGCCGAGAGGGTGTTCCAGTCCCGGCACCCTTCTTCTTTTGATATGGCCTCCAGAGATTGCGCATGGCTAAGCGTGTGCCCAAGGTCGGACAAATAGGATCGGAGCCGCTTCGCGCGCCCCTTCATCTGGGTAATAAGATCAGTCATCAGTTCGCCTTTCGCGAACGGCAGTTCATTTGGAAACGGGGCCCGCTTTGCCGCCCGTGGCCGTTCGTGATGACGGTTTGGACGAATGATCTCCATTGAAGATCGGATGGTACCGAGAGATCTTCACCATGCCCCTGTGGGGCGCGGGCGGCAGGCGATCCCTGAAAGCCTTGGCAGCCTTGTCTCACAAAAGGCCCAAGGGGTCAATCGTCACGGTACGGTGTCACGATCCATCTTCCCAGTTGCGCGCGCCGGTGATACCGTCAGCCCATCAGGGGAGGAACCATCGATGGCATCACCAAAATTCATGACGGCGCTTGGGCCGGGGCTGTTGTTTGCGGGCGCGGCAGTGGGCACGTCACACCTTGTGCAGTCCACCCGCGCGGGCGCCGTGTTCGGGCTTGGGCTTCTGGCGGTGGTGGTGCTGGCGAATGTCATCAAATATCCCGCTTTCCGGTTCGGCGCCCATTATGCCGCCGCAACCGGCCGCAGCCTGGTGGCAGGCTACCGTGACCTGGGCTGGTTTCCGCCGCTGTTGCTGGGCGCAATTTTGATTTTGGCTGACGGTTTTGCCGTGGCCGCCCTGTCGCTGGTGACCGCGGGCATCGTCAAGGTGGTGTTCGGCCTTGAGGTGTCGATCCTGACGGCTGTGGCGCTTGTGATGGCAGCGGCAGGGGCCTTCCTGATCATAGGCGGCTATCACTGGCTGGAGCGCCTGAACAAACTGTTCATGGCGGTGCTGACAGTCAGCACACTGATCGCCACGGTGCTGGTCCTGCCGAAGGTGGACTGGTCCTTTTATCCTGCTTCCGCGCCGCCCATCGACATGAAGGCCATGCTGTTTGTCGCGGCGCTTGCGGGCTGGATGCCGACGGCGATGGAAAGCTCTATCTTTGCATCGCTGTGGACCGTTGAAAAAGCCAAGGATATGGGGACAAAGCCCAGCCTGGAGGGGGTGCTGGCCGACTTCAACATCGGCTATTGGGGCACGGCAATATTGGCGATCTGTTTTCTGCTATTGGGTGCCGGGATCATGCATTCGGGCGCGGTGGAGCCCGCCGATACCGCCCCTGCCTTCGCCGCCCAGATCATGGCTCTGTACCGCGACACCCTTGGCGCATGGGCCGTGCCGGTGATCGGCATCGCGGCGCTCAGTGTCATGTTTACCACCTGCCTGACGGCCTTTGACGGCCTTGTGCGGGCCTTCGTAGCGGTGGTCGGTTCGCTTCGGGCGCAGCCTCAACCGGATCAGTCCAGATATGAAAAGAAGGCCTATGCGGCCACGCTTCTTGGCTTCCTGGTGGCGGCGTTTCTGCTGCTGTATTTCTTCCTGGGCGGCTTCAAGGGATTTGTAGATTTCGTCACGTCGCTGGCGTTCTTAACGGCGCCGGTGCTGGCCTTCTTCAATCACCGCGTGATGATGGGCAGCAGCGTGCCTGACGGCGATCGCCCGGCACCGTACCTGATGCACTGGAGCCGGGCGGGCATTGCGCTGATGCTACTGTTTGCCGCCGGCTACCTATTCCTGGTTTTCACTTAAGCCCATCTTCTCCAGAAGCGCCTTGTTGCCCATGCCCTTGGCCATGTCCGCAGGCGTGTAGCCGTAACTGCTTTTGATCATGGGGTCTGCGCCCAGGTCCAGAAGCGCCAGGGAAGTCTCGATCTTGCCTTCGCTCAGCGCCCAGGCGAGCGGGGTGGCATTCTCGCGCCCGAGCGGATCAACGTCCGCGCCGGCTTCCGCCAGAAGATGCACCATCTCAGGCTTGCCGCTGAGGCCCGCCATATGCATGGGTGTCAGGTGAAGGGCTGTGGCTTCCGACCGGTGGTTGGCGTCTGCGCCCGCTTCAAGGAGCAGGGTTGCTGTCTCCAGCTGGCCGTCCCGCACGGCTTCCATCAGCGGCGTGAAGCCGATGGCGTCTGGCTGGTCAACCGGCGCGCCTGCGGCCAGCAGCCGTTCAACAATCACGCCATGTCCCAGTCTGGCGGCCAGCGCCAGCACAGGCCGGTCGGTGAAGTCCAGCGTGTCTGCGGGCACGCTCAGCATCAGGGCTTCAGCCACACCGGCGTCGTCGCCCGCTTCAATGGCTTCCACCATGAAGGCCGCGTCAGGGGACGGCATGTCGTGGGACGTGTTGAGCATTTTCACCAGTCCCTGATGACCGCGCCGCATGGCGATTTCCAGTGCGTTGCCGTGGCCGGTCAGGCTGGTGTCGGCATCATGCATCAGGAAAAGTTCGACAAAGTCTTCATAGCCATAATAGGCCGCCCAGTTGATCGCCGGGTCGCCGTTATTGTCTGCCACATTGACGTCTGCGCCATACTCCAGGAGCGTGCCAGCCAGGCCCATGTCCTGCACCTGTACCGCCAGCATCAAGGGCGTCGCGCCCATATAGTCGTCCCACTGCACGTTGGGGTCTGCGCCTTTTTCCAGAAGCGTCTCCACGACAGGTCCCAGCTTTTTCTGGACGGCTCGGAAAAGGGCGCTTGCACCCTTGTCGTCGGTGGTGGCGGGGTTCGCACCTGCGTCAAGGGCCGTCAGCGCGGCCTCACTGTCGCCCGCCATGACGGCATCCATCAGCGCCTTGTCGGTGGCCGCGTCTGCCGATGCGGCGGTGGTGAAGAAAGCAAGAAGGAGGAAGGACAAGCCCAGGCGTTTCATTATGCTACCCCGAAATGATTGTTATTGTGCCGCCAAGGTGCCGCAGGCACGCAGAATTGCCAAGGGATCATTTGGTTTATGAGTATGGCTGGGTGGATGGCCGCGTCAGTCGACCGCCTTCACCAGTTGGCGGTCGAAGAAGCGCAGCAGCTGGTCCAGCCTGCGCCCACGCTTCAATACCTGGCCGTCCATGCCAATGACGCGCCAGGCTCCTTGCTGCTGGCTAAGCGCCGGTTCCTTGATGATGCGGTACAGTGGCATTTCGGACGCCCGCCGGAAAATCGAGAAAACGGCCTGATCGCGCAGATGGTCGATGGCATAGTCGCGCCATTCGCCGGCAGCGACCATGCGGCCATAAACATTCAGAATCTGATTGAGTTCGGGGCGCATGAAATAGACGACCGAGCCTCGTCCCGCCTTTGAGGCGTTTCGAGGGGGCTGCCCCAGAATATGGATGGATGATGCTTCGTCCATGCACTCCTCTTCCTTGCCATTTTGCTGAAAAATGCGGTCAATAGCAAGCCTGGTGCGACAAGGCCCCTTGAATACGGTTGACCCCTTCCTACATGAATGAGATAACAATAAAGCCGATTTCGAGAAAATAATTGAGACGGCAAACGACAACAAAGCGAGGAATTATCCCATGAAACACGCGAATACCGTTCGCCGGAGTGTGTTTGGTCTTGCGCTTGCAAGCCTGACTGCTGCCACCATTCTGACTCCAGCTGCCTCAGCCATGATGGCCATGCATCCTGACCACGCCCAGGAAGTCGTCAATGACCGCGACGTCAAGGATTTCACCAAAATCCGCATTAAGGGTGCGATGGAACTGAAAGTGACAGCAGGCGAAAGCTTCTCCGTGAAGGTTGAAGGTGATGACGACGATGTGGCGCGTCTGGAAAGCTATGTCAGCAGCGGTACGCTGGTGCTCGACAATTCTGACGACGACGACCATGACGGCGACATGCATTTCGATTCTGACGATGTAACAGTCACCATCACCATGCCCAATCTTGAGGAATTTGAGGTGATGGGCGCGGTGGACGCCGAAATGAAGAACCTCAAGAGCGAGAAATTGGTCATCGACCTCAAGGGCGCTGGCTCGATCGAGCTTGACGGCACGTGCGGCACACTGGAAGTCGAGCTGAAGGGCGCAGGCGAAGTGGACGCCGAAGAGCTTGAGTGCGCAGACGTTGAAGTGAGCGTAAAAGGTGTTGGCGAAGCCAAGGTCTTTGCCAGCGAAAGCGTTGACGCTGATGTAAGTGGTATCGGTTCCATCACTGTTTATGGCGACCCCAAGAAGGTACGCCAGAGCGATAGCTGGCTCGGCAAGATCCGCATCAAATAATCCTGGGGAGGGAATTATGAAGAATCTGTTTAAAGCGTCTGCAGCGGCAGCAGCCCTTGCGGTTGGTGCAATGGCCGTACAGGCCGACGATGTGTCTGAAGAAACCCGTGACCTTGGTGCCTTTGACGAAGTGTATCTGATGGGCTCCATGGATGTGGAAATCAAGGTTGGTGGTACGCAGTCTGTCCGCGTTGTGGCCGACAGTGACATCATCGAGCACGTTGAAACCAAGATCAAAGGCGATGGCCTGCGCATCGGCATGGAGCGGGGCAACTACCGCAACATCAAGCGTATGACAGTTTATATCACTGTGCCATCCTTGGACGCGGCCGGTATCCATGGTTCTGGGGATATGCTGGTAGACGGCGCCAAGGCCGACGATTTCGACATGGATATCCACGGCTCTGGTAATGCCACCTTCAATGACCCTGAGTTCGGCAAGCTTGACCTGAACGTGCACGGTTCCGGCGACAGTACCTTTAAGAACGCCAAGTTTGGTGACGTTGACATCAGCGTGCATGGCTCCGGCGACATTGAAATGGACGGCAGCTGCGACGAGATTGAGATCGGCGTACAGGGCTCTGGCGATGTTGAAGTGGATGACCTGACCTGCAAAACGGCGGACGTGACGGTGCAGGGCTCCGGTGATGTATCGGTGCATGCCAGCGAGACCGCCAAAGTTTCCATCCACGGTTCTGGCGACGTTGACGTGCACGGCAACCCTGACAAGCTGCGCACAAATGTGCGTGGTTCAGGCGATATCGAAGTACGCTGACCCGCCAACCCGGCAATTTGAGAGACAAAGGAAACCCCGGCTTATGTCGGGGTTTTTCCGTTCAGGTCTCTTTTGTGTTGCAGCAGCCGGCATCTTCCTGAACCGGTGGGCAGGGTACGGTCCCGTAGGAACAATAGACACAGCAGTCCCCCGGAAGTGGCTTCAACAGTGCGCCGCAACCCGGACAGTCGAAAAAATACTGGCAGGCATCGGTGGGCATCGTGTTTGTTACCTTGTGGCCGCATTCGGGGCAGGTCAGTGTTGACTTAAGCTCAATCATCTAGGTTCCCCTGAATCCGAAAAGGACGAGCAGGTCCTGCTCATAAAAGGGTGCGAGATAGGCGGCGGCCACAAATGCAAACGCAAGGACAAACACGATAACGGTTCTGGTCGTCAGGGTGCTTCTGTTGCGGAGGGCAAGGATGGCAGCCCCCACGATCATGATGACCGCTATGCCGAGAAACGCCTGCCGATATTGCATGAAGAACCCGAGCTGTGCGATCACGCTGCTGCCAACCCCCAGATTGAATAGCACCAGTGGCAACACGCAGCATGAACCGCCGATGATGGCGCCCAGGCTGCCAATCAGGCTGCCGTTGGCAGCCCAAATTGTCTGGTGTGTTTCTGCAGTGTTGTTTCGTTCCAACATGTCTGCCATGATAAAGTCTGTATATAATACAGGCTCAAGGCGAAAATGACATCATCGCAAAAACGTGACTACACAAGGGGCAGGTTGGCCAAAGAAAGCGGCGTCAATCTGGAAACCATCCGTTTTTATGAAAAGATAGGCCTGATGCCGGACCCGCCGCGCACGGCGTCGGGCTATCGGTGCTATTCCATCGATCATCTGAAGCGCCTGAAATTTATCCGAAGGTCTCGCGAATTGGGATTCACCAATAAGGAGGTGCGGACCCTGCTTGAGATGATGGACGGCAGCTATGCCTGTGACGATGTGAAGACACTAGCCCTGTCGCATGCCGGGCAGATTGGGGAAAAAATTGAGGCCTTGTTGAGGTTGAAGTCAGCCCTTGAAGGGTTGGCAGCTGAATGCTCGGGTGGGGAAACACCCGACTGCAAGATCATCGATCATCTTTATGACCTGTGAGTCTTATGGGGTGGCTGGGCTGTCTGGGACCGGCGCGCTTCGGCGGTCCCTTGCTCATAAGTGTCAGGTTTCCATCTAAACCAAGGTTCAGAATCTGCCCTGAAATGGTCATATTTGAGCCCTGCGCCAGCCGCAATGCAGGTCGAATTTTCAATTGTTGGCCTCGACTGGCCCGACCGTTATGCGGAGCGCTGAACCCCTAGCCCCTTATCTTCGCATTGTCCCACGGTCGGGCCAGCATTCCTCCCCAAAAGGCATCAAAAGTGTTCTGCCATCACAAAATGGTTTTCTTACTCGACAATTCCGCACTCGCCGGGCAGGCTAGCGCCAGATTTGGCCCCAAATGACCAGGGCTTGACCATGTGCGATTAAGGGAGAGATACATGAGGCAGCTTTTTGAGCTTTGTGGTCGTGACGAGGAAGTGCGCTTCAGCCCATATGTCTGGCGCATCAGGATGGCGATGAAGCATAAAGGCCTCGACTTTGAAGGCGTAGCCGTTCGTTTCCTCAACAAGCAACCGCTCGAAAGTGCCCAGTCGAAGACCGTGCCGGTGCTGAATGATGATGGCACCTGGGTGAAAGACAGTTTCGACATCGCGCTTTACCTGGAAAAAACCTATCCCGATGCTCCGCTTTTTGGCGGCGCTATTGCCGAAGGGCAGGCCCGGCTTTTGAATGCCTTTATCGATAACACAGTGGTGCGCGGCATCTTCCCCATGATCGTGGCCGATATCCATGCGCGCTTGGACGAAAAGAACGGTGCCTATTTTCGCGAGACTCGTGAAAAATTCCTCGGCTGCAGTCTGGAGGAGGCACAAGCGGGCCGGGACGCGGCACTGCCAAAATTCAGGACGGCGCTCACGCCGATCCGGCATACTCTGATGGCCCAGCCATTCCTGTCGGGCGACGCGCCAGCCTGGGCGGACTATTGTCTGTTCGGGACCTTGATGTGGGCCCGTATCGCCAGTGATTTTGAGTTGCTGGGGGAAGATGATCCGATCCACGAGTGGCGCGAGGGCATGCTGGACATGTTTGACGGGTACGCCCGGGCCGCAAAGCTCGGATACTAGTGTTGAGAAACCTTGCCTTGATCCGCTAGAAACCTTATCTAGCAACGAAGAAGAATGATAGGCCGCGCCCAAGCGGCCGCCGACCGAAGGGGGATATCTGGTCATGGATGTGTTGCTTGAAGCACAGGACCTCAAAAAGCATTTCGGGGCGCTAAAGGCCGTGGACGGCATCTCGCTTTCCGTCAAGAAGGGCGAAGTGCTCGGCTTTCTGGGGCCAAACGGCGCCGGCAAAACCACCACCATGAAGATGCTCACTGGTTTTCTGGCGCCCACCAGCGGGCAGGCTATTGCCTGCGGTGAGACCATCTCAACCGGCAATGTTGCGGCCCGGCGGCGCATCGGCTACCTGCCGGAAGGCGCGCCCCTGTATGGTGATATGACAACCCGCGATTTTCTGGCCTTTGTTGCGGCCGCGCACGGCATTGAAGGCGGTGAAGCGCGCGATGTGGTGGAAAGTGCAGCGGGTGCCGTGCATCTCCATAGCGTGATGGACCAGCGGGTGGAGACGCTATCCAAGGGCTTCAAGCGCCGGGTAGGGCTTGCGGCGGCCATCCTGCATGCACCGGATGTGCTGATCCTCGATGAGCCCACAGACGGGCTTGACCCCAACCAGAAGCACGAAGTCAGGCGGTTGATTGAAGCCATGTCTGTCGACCGGGCGATCATTATTTCCACCCATATTCTGGAAGAGGTGGATGCCCTGTGCCACCGCGCGGTGATCATCAACAAGGGCCGCATCGTGGCTGACGGCACACCGTCAGAGCTGCGGGCCCGGTCCAAATACAGGAACGCGGTTACCATGCTGGTGCCCCGGTCCGAGGCGGAGAAGGCCGCGTCAGCGATGAAATCGATCCGCATGGTGGCGAAGGTTGAAGCCGCAAATGAAGGCGACGACGTGCGCCTGACGGTACTGGCCCGCGACGGGGCGGAAATATCCGATTCCATCGGTGATATAGCCGCTGTCAGCAACTGGAAGGTCAGGCAGTTCTCGGTTGAGGCCGGGCGGCTTGACGATGTGTTCCGCCAAGTAACGGAGGGCCGGTAACATGAAAGCGACGCTGACCATTTTCCGGCGTGAATTCGCCAGCTATTTCGCCACACCGGTGGCCTATGTGTTCCTGGTGATTTTCCTTGTCATGCAGGGGCTGTTCACCTTCTACCTCGGGCAATTCTACGCGCGCGAGCAGGCTGACCTTGTGGCCTTCTTCACCTACCAGCCGTGGCTGTATCTGTTCCTGATGCCCGCCATTGCCATGCGGCTTTGGGCAGAGGAACGCAAAAGCGGCACGTTCGAGCTTCTCTTGACGCTGCCGATCCCCATGGGTTCGATTGTTGTCGGCAAATATCTGGCGGCGGTGGCGTTCGCCGCACTCGCGCTTCTTTTCACGGCGCCCATCTGGATCACGGTCAACTGGCTGGGGTCACCTGATAACGGTGTGATCTTCACCGGCTATATCGGGTCGCTTCTGATGGCGTCGGCTTATTTGGCGATTGGCAGCGCGCTGTCTGCGACCACCAAGAACCAGGTGGTGGCCTTCATTCTGGCGGTCACGGTCTGCTTCCTGTTCCTGGTGTCCGGCCTGCCGATGGTGGTGGACCTCTTTAGTGGCTGGGCGCCGGAAGGCATCACGCTTGCGGTCGCCAATTTCTCCTTCCTCATCCATTTCGACAACCTGCAAAAGGGCGTCGTGTCCTTTGCTGATGTTTTCTATTTCATCGCGGTGATTGCCTTCTGGCTTTGGGTCAACCGGGTTGTGGTTGAAAGCAAGCGGGAGGCAGGATAATGGCCGAAGACAAAAAGCAAGAGCAACAGAGTATGGCGGCAAAAGGCTTCATGAAACGCCCGGGCATCCAGATCCTGATGGGGGCGCTTTTGTTCCTCTCGGTGACGGTAATCGCTGACCGCTACATGCGCGGTGTGCGGCTCGATCTGACAGACGAGGGGCTTTATACGCTCTCAAGCGGCACCATCAAGGCGCTGAAGCAGTTTGATGAGCCGGTGACCCTGAATTTCTATTTTTCCAAATCGCTCGCGGCGCCCTATCCGCAGGTTCTGACCTACGGCAAGCGGGTGGAGGACATGCTGCGTGCGCTCGCGGCCCAGAACCCGTCAAACATTCACCTGTCAGTGATTGACCCTGAGCCCTTCTCGGAAGCAGAAGATGATGCGGTGGCTGCGGGGCTCAAGGGCATTCCGCTCGGCGACGGCTCCACGCTCTATATGGGGCTGACGGCCAGCAACTCCACCGACGGCACGGGCGCAATCCCCTTCTTCTCCGAAGAGCGGGAAAAGTTCCTGGAATATGACCTGGTGAAAATGCTGGTGGGGTTGGACCGTACGGGCCTCAAGACGCTTGGCCTCCTGACCCAGCTGCCAATGCCGTATGGGCCGGGTGGCCCGCAGGCCATGATGCAGGGTCAGGCGCAGCCTTATGTCCTCTATGAGCAGCTCGGTGAAGCCTTTGATCTGGTGGATATCGACCCCGATTTTGAAGCCCTGCCGGACGGCCTGGATGTGCTGATGATCGTGCATCCGCCTGAGCTCACTGAAGACCAGCTTTTCGCCATTGACCAATATGTGCTGAAGGGCGGCCGCACGCTGGTGTTCCTGGACCCGCACTCGGAAGCCATGAACCCGCGCGCCATGGCACCAAGTGCTTCCACGCTCGGACCGCTGCTGCCTGCCTGGGGCGTGACCATGCCGGAAGGCAAGGTGGTGGGTGACGCGTCGCTGGCGCAGCGCGTACAAATGGGCGGCTATGGCCCCGACGCGGTGAAGGATTATATCTTCTGGCTGGCGGTAACGGATAACTTCCTGACCACCGATGACCCGGTCAGCGGGTCGGTCAACAGCCTCAACCTTGCCAGCAGTGGCGTGCTGGAGCCAGCCCCGGAGGCGACCACAAGCGTGCAGCCGCTGATGACCACAAGCTCGGTCGCCATGCTGTATGATGCCTCGCGCGCCGTGGGCATGCCGGACCCGGACAGCCTGATCCGCGATCTGGAACCTGCTGGCCAATCCTATATCCTGTCGGCGCGTATTACCGGCCGTGCGTCAACCGCTTTCCCGGAACGCGCAGCAGCCGAAGGCGGCCCGGTCAAGGACCCGGCGCTCAAGGAAGGCGATGTGAATCTGGTGGTGACGGCAGACAGTGATCTGTTCGATGACCGCTTCTGGGTGCAGCTGCAGCAGTTCCTTGGCCAGCGGATCGTTGTGCCGCTTGCGGGCAACGGCAGCTTTGTCCTCAATATGGCGGACCATATCTCGGGCTCTGACGCGCTTCTGGACCTGCGCGGTCGCGGCATCTCCAAGCGCCCATTCGAGGTGGTGGATGATATCCGCCGTGAAGCCGAGGCCAAATATCTGGCTGAAGAACAGCGCCTTGAAAATGAGCTGCAGGCCACAGAGGACCGCATCGCCCAACTGGAAGCGCAGAAGCCTGAAGGCACCACTGTGCTCTCTGGGGACCAGGAGGCTGAAATCAGCCGTTTTCGCACCCAGCTTCTCGAGACCAGGAAGGCGCTTCGGGAAGTGCAACGGTCGCTCAGGTCTGAAATCGACAGCCTTGGCAACTGGCTGGCGGCCATCAATATCGTGCTGATGCCGCTCATGATCATTGCCTTTGCGCTCATTCGTGTGCTACTGCGCCGCCGACGCCAAGACAATAAGCTTGCCTGATGCGGGCCCAATAACGGAGCTAAAGAGAGAGGCATGTCTGAAAGACTGACCAACATTCTCGGTTATCTCACGCTGTTTGCCATCCTGGGCGCTATCTGGGTGCTGTTCGGTGAAGACCCGACACGCGACCAGGGCGGTAGGGGCGAACCCACCTTCGTGGGGCTGAAGGACAGCATCAATGATGTCGCGGGCCTCAGCCTGACAACCGGCGACAGCAAAGTGACGCTTGAAAAAGCAGATGATACCTGGACCGTCGCCGAACGGAACGGCTATCCGGCCGACCTTGCCAAGGTGCGGGATTTCCTGCGCGGTGTGGCGCTTTCGGAAAGGCGCGAACCCAAAACCGCTGATCCTGACCGGTTTGACCAGATCGGCCTCGGTGGTTCCGGCACGGCCGTGTCGCTCCGGGACGGCAAAGGCGAAACCATGCGGGCTTTCGCCATGGGCAAACAGAGCACCATCGGCAGCGACCGGTCCCTGACCTATATTTTCCAGGACAGCGACACCCGCTCCTGGCTTGTGACGTCGCTTGCCGAAGCGTCCGCTGATCCAGCCTGGTGGCTCAAGAATGACCTTCTGGACCTCAAAGACACGCGGGTGCGTTCCATCAGCCTGGGTGGTACCGTGCTTTCCCGTTCGCTGAACGCGGAAGACTATACGATTGACGGTCTGAAAGACGGCGAGGAAGCTGTGCCGTCCTGGCAGCTGAATGAACCCGCGCGCGTGCTAACGGGCCTCAGCTTTGCTGACGTTCGCCATCTGGGCAATCCGCTGGCGGCACCCAAGCGGCAGGTCGCGCTCGTGACCCACGACGGCCTGCGCCTGATGGTCACGCTCTATGACATGGACGACGCTACCTGGGCCCAGGTGTCAGCCATTCATGACGAGAGCCTGATGAGCGAAGGCGAAGCCGGCCCGCTGCCGGACGCGCCAGCAGACGGCGCGGCTGAAGTAGACGCCATCAACGCCAAAACCCGCGGCTGGTTTTTCAAGCTGGCGGAGGGTGACGCCGAGGTGCTGATGCGCACCCGCGATGCTTTTGTTAAGGCACCAGTGCCTGCTGCCTCTTGATCCGGCGGAATAGTTTCCTAAATCAAGGACAATTCCTGGTGCGCCTTTCCGGGCGCACCGCAATTTTGCACAACACCAAAACAGCTAGCTGAGAGAAAACATGTCTGAAGTAAAAACAGAAAAAATGGGGTTCGAAGCCGAAGTTTCCCGCCTGCTGCATATGATGGTGCATTCGGTCTATTCGGACCGCGAGATTTTCCTGCGGGAGCTGATCTCGAACGCCTCTGACGCGTGCGACAAGCTGCGCTATGAAGCGCTGACGAAACCAGAGCTGGCATCTGGCGATTTCGGCATCTCCATCACGGCTGACGCCGACGCGAAAACCCTGACAATCGCCGACAACGGCATCGGTATGGACCGCGACGACCTGATCGCCAACCTGGGGACCATCGCGCGGTCAGGCACCGCCAATTTCGTGGACCAACTGACCGGCGACAGCAAGAAAGACATGCAGCTCATCGGCCAGTTTGGTGTGGGCTTCTACAGTGTCTTCATGGTGGCCGATATGGTGCATGTCACCACCAGGAAAGCGGGCGACGAGCATGCCTGGCTGTGGTCGAGCGCGGGTGAGGGCTCATACGAGATCGCCGAAGCCACCAAGGAAAATGCAGGCACCCAGATTGTGCTGCACCTCAAGGATGACGCCAAAGACTTCCTGGAGCGCTACCGGCTTGAGAAAATCATCACCACTTACAGTGACCATATCGCCGTGCCGATCACGCTGGCGATCAAGGGGGGCGATAAGAAAGACGACGACGAGGGCGATGAGCCCAAGGTGGTCAACGAAGGCTCCGCCATCTGGACGCGCCCGAAGAGCGACATCACCGACGAGCAGTATGCCGAGTTCTACCGCCATGTGGGCCACGGCTTCGACGACCCGTCTGTGACGCTGCACTATAAGGTCGAGGGCATGCAGGAATATACTGTTCTGCTGTTCGTACCCACCAAGCAGCCGATGGACCTGTTTGACCCCGCGCGCAAGAACCGGGTGAAGCTTTATGTGAAGCGTGTCTTCATCACAGACGACAGCGAAGACCTGCTGCCGGGCTGGCTGCGCTTCATGCGCGGCGTGGTCGACAGCCAGGACCTGCCGCTCAATATCAGCCGCGAAATGCTGCAGAACAACCCGACGCTTGAGCGCATGTCGAAAGCCATCACCAAGCGCGTACTCAGTGAATTCGAAAAGCTGGCGGAAAAAGACACCGAGAAATTCGAAGCCATCTGGGACGAATTCGGCGCGGTGATCAAGGAAGGCATCTATGAGGACTTTGAGCGCCGCGATGCCATTCTCAAGATCGCCCGCTTCAAGTCGACAGGCGTGGACGGCTGGACGACGCTCGCGGACTATGTGTCCCGCATGAAGGACAAGCAAAGCGCCATCTATTATATCACCGGCACGGACGCCGAGGCGGTGAAGCGTAGCCCGCAGCTTGAAGGCTTCCGTGCCAAGGGCATTGAGGTGCTGCTGCTGGCAGACCCTATCGATGATTTCTGGCTGCAGATGGCACCTGATTTTGACGGCAAGCCGTTCAAATCCATCACCCGCGGCGCGTCAGAGCTGAAAGACATCGCCGGCGACGATAAGGAAGACGAAACCGAGAAAGCCCCTGAGGGTGACCTGGCGAAGCTGACGGCGCTAATGAAGGAAGTCTTCGGTGACAAGATCAAGGACGTGCGCGCCTCTGACCGCCTGACGACAACAGCAGCGTGTCTCGTTGCGGACGACAGCGGCATGGACATGCATATGGAGCGCATCCTGAAGGCTCACAAACAGCTGGGTGCCGTGTCTGCTAAAATCCTTGAGATCAACCCGGGCCACGCGGTGATCCGCAAGTTGGCTGAAAAGGCCGGCGACAAGGGCGCGATCGATACGCTGGCGGACCCTGTGCTTCTGCTGCTGGACCAGGCGAAAATCCTCGAGGGCGACGAGCTGGATGATACCGCCGCTTTCGCCCGCCGCCTGTCCGCCGCGATGGAGAAGGGGCTGGCCTAATAGCCAGCTGCCAAAACGCAAACAGTCATGCTGAACTTGTTTCAGCATCCATGCACTACTTACCACCTGTGTGTGGGTCGAGAGATGGACCCTGAAACAAGTTCAGGGTGACACAGAGACAAAAGCCCCGGTGTTGCCGGGGCTTTTTTTATGCTGGAAGTTTGCGCATCTTCAGGCCGGTCACCTGATTGCGTTTGCGCGCTGTTACTTCAAACTCGAATCCGTGGAACTCGAACTTCTTGCCAACGATCGGGATCGTCTCGGCTTCATGGATCACCAGCCCCGCAACCGTGATGGCCTCGTCGTCCGGCAGGCGCCAGTCGAACATGCGGTTCAGGTCACGGATTGGCACCGTGCCTTCCGCGCGCACCCAACCGTCCGACAGCAGCTTCACGCCGGGCACTTCAAAGTCGTGCTCGTCGGCGATATCGCCCACGATTTCTTCCAGGATGTCTTCCAGTGTCAGCAGCCCCTGGATGGCGCCATATTCGTCCACCACCAGCGCGAAGTGGGCCTTGCGCTCAAGGAAGGCGTTCAGCTGTTCACGGAGCGTGGTGGTTTCCGGCACGAACCAGGGCTTGACCATGATGCGTTTGATGTTCACCCGCTTGGACATGGCACCAGCGCGCCTCAGCGCCCGCAGCAAGTCCTTGGCGTGCAGCACGCCAATGATGTTTTCCGGGTCGCCTTCATAGACGGGCAGCCGTGTGTAGGTGCTGGAGACCACAGCGGTGATGATCTCGTCGGTGCCCATGTTGATATCCAGCGCTTCCATGGCTGACCGGTGCACCATCACATCCTCAACGGTGACGTCATTGAGGTCCAGGATCGAGCCCAGCATGTGGCTGTCCTCTTTGACCAGCCCGCCTTCCTTATGGTGCAGGTTGATGGTGCCGCGGATCTCATCATGGGCCGACAGCACGCTTTCCATGTTCGAGATATCGATGCCGAAAATCCTCAGCGTCAGGCGTACGATCTTCTGCACAAGCGCAACAACCGGGGCAAAAAGCGCCACGATCAGGCTGATAAACCAGCTGACCTTCAGCGCCATATTGTCTGGGTTGGCGATGGCGTAGGACTTGGGCAGCACTTCGGCGAAAATCAGCACCAGCGCGGTCATCACCAGGGTGGCATAGACCACGCCCTGTTCGCCCACCATGTTCATGAACAGGCTGGTTGCAAGCGCGGACGCCAGGATATTCACCAGGTTGTTGCCCAGGAGGATCGCGCCGATCAGGCGCTCTGGGTCATCGGTCAGGCGGGACACACGCTTCGCCCGCTTGTTGCCGTCCCCCGCCATATGGTGGATGCGAGCGCGGGAGGAAGCAGTCAGGGCTGTTTCAGACCCTGAAAACATACCCGAAAGTCCCAGAAGGACGAAAATGATCCCCGTGGTGATCCAAAAATCGGTATCGAAGAGAGAAGCGGCTGCCGCTGTCTCGTCCATGGTATAGCTCCAATTCAAGTGAAGAAAAGTCCCTCGCATAGGCTCGGTGTACTTTTCTTCAGATAGAATAAAGCGAAAACAGGGTTTGAGGCGGCTCTGCCCCTTGTTTTCAACTTTTCTCCAATATTGATCCATCCAAAGATGGATCAACTGACTGTCAAAGTAAATCCGGGTCGAAGAACCGCTTTGAGGACCGGATTTTCCTTATTGTCCGGGAAAAAGTACACTGAGGCATGGCCGAAGGACTTTTTCACGCGTCCCCACATATGGGCTATAAGCCGCGACCGTCAATAGAGTCCTCTATTACAGCTTTGATGATATCAAGGTCCACGCCTTTATGCGTGGCCGCGCCGCCAATGGGGCCCAGGATGAAGACAATCTCGCCGGCGTCGACTTTCTTGTCCTGGCTCATGTGGGCCAGCAGCGTGTCGGCGTCCAGGGATTTGCCAATCTGGCTGGCGGTTGCCATCATGTTGACGGACTTGAGGTGCGCCAGATAGCGCGCAAGGTCGCCCTTGGGTGCGAGATCCATACGCACACTGGTGTCCAGCGCCATGGCCATGCCGATGGCCACACCTTCACCGTGCAAGAGCGTGCCGTCATAGCCGCACTCGGCCTCAAGCGCGTGCCCGAAGGTGTGCCCCAAATTCAGAAGCGCGCGCTTGCCGGCCTCGAACTCGTCTTCGGCCACAATGCGCGCCTTGGCCTCGCAGCTTTTGGCTACTGCATAAGCTTGCGCTTCCCGGTCGCCGGTGCGCAGGCGCGCGCCATTTTCTTCAAGCCAGCTGAAGAAGTCAGGATCATCGATCAGGCCGTATTTGACCACTTCGGCGTATCCCGCCTGCAGTTCGCGCGCGGGCAGGGTGTCCAGCACTTGCAAATCAAGCACCACCATCTTGGGCTGATGAAAGGCGCCCACAAGGTTCTTGCCGAAGGGGGTGTTGATGCCGGTCTTGCCGCCCACACTGCTGTCGACTTGCGCCAGGAGGCTCGTGGGCACCTGGATGAAATCCATGCCGCGCCTCAAGACTGCCGCCGCGAAACCTGTGATGTCGCCGATCACGCCGCCGCCGAGGGCGATCAGCGTGTCCTTGCGCTCAGCCCCCAGTTCCAGAAGCTGGTTCGTCAGTTTCTCGAAGTTGGCGAAAGATTTGGTCGCCTCGCCCGCAGGCAGGATGATGGCGTCGGATTTGATACCGGCGTTGGCCAGCGATTTTTCCGCCGCCGCCAGATGCAGTTTGGCGACATTCTCGTCCGTGATGATGATAGCGCGTTTCTGCTTTAATATGGGCCCTACCAGTGTGCCCATTTGTGCCATGATTCCCACGCCGATCTGGATGTCATAGGCGCGGTCGCCCAGGTCGACAGGCACGGTCTTCAGGATGCCAGTCGCTGTGCTCATGCTGCTTTCCTTGCCTTCAGCGCCTCGAGGATGCCGGCCACCACATCTTCGTGTGGCCCGCTGGAACTGGCCACTTTCATATCAGCCTGTGCGTAAAAAGGCGCGCGCTCAGCGGCCAGGCGGGTCAGGATTTCCTTGGGATCGCCGGTCTTGAGAAGCGGGCGGGTGTCGCGCCGGCCGGTGCGTTCCACCAGCACTTCAATGTCAGCGTCCAGCCAGATGGACAGGCCTTTGTCCTTTATGAGGCCCCGGGTTGCTTCATTTATGAAGGCGCCGCCGCCGGTCGCTACCACTTGGGGCCGACCGTCCAGAAGTCGCTCGATCACCCTGCGTTCGCCAGAGCGGAAATCAGCCTCACCGAAGCATTCGAAAATCTCCGCCACGGACATGCCGGCAGCCTTTTCAATCTCATGATCTGAATCGACGAACGGCAGGTTGAGCTTGCGCGCCAGGCGCCGGCCCACGGTGGTCTTGCCAGCCCCCATCAGACCAACCAGCACAATCGTGCGGTCGACACCATATTGGCGTGCCACCGACTGCTTTTTTGCCTGATTTTTTTGTTTCGCGTTCGTCATGCTTCGCTCTTTACACAGCCCGGCCCGCTTCGCCAACGGTTTTATGGGAAACCAATACCTTATTTCTGCCTAAAAGAATGACCAATGTGTTTTTCACAACCCTTCCTCTTGCTGGCGTGGCTGGACTTGTGCGCTGGGCCATCATATAAGACCAACAGGTAAGGCAAGGTTACTTGAAAGACCAAAGGGAGTTTCATGTCGAAATTAACGCAGATTTTGCTGATTGCCGGTGTGCTGGTAATCGTGGGCGGTGCCATTTTTCTGATGACCTGGGACATTCCGGCACCTTCCGAAACAGTGACCAAAACACTGAGCAATGACCGTTTCCCGGCATAAGGCTCGCGCCGCCGCGCGGGTGGCAGACATGACAGCAATCAGGCGTCTGATGGCCGCGATGCTGATGGGCGGGGCTATTGCCGCGCTGGCTGCTTTTGACGTGCGCGCCCAGCAGGACGCGGAAAGTGACACTCAGGATGCCCAGGAACAGTCTGAAGAGCAGCCGCAGGACGCCCAGCCAGCCGACACTGCCTTGGAAAGGCCAGCGGAGAGAACCGACGGTCGCTTCTTCCTTGGCCCGCGCCCTGCGCTGAAGCGCCAGGTGGGGCCAGCCCTTGGCGCCCCCCGGTCAATCTTGCCACAACCTTATGTGCCGAAGGGTACCATTGAGGTGCCGCCAGCCCCCCAAACCGAGACTATGGATCAACCGGCAGATATGACATCTGACCTGGTTGAGACCCTGCCAGACACCGAACAGCCTCTGGCTGATGACGCCGCTGGTGAGGGCCACTTGGGTCAAGCCATTCCTACGCCCGATACAGATATTTTTGCAGGCGCCCTGCAGACGCTTGACCCAAGCGGTATCGCGGTGCTGAGAGGCCCTGGCGCTTACCCAAATGATTTTTGGGCCGGCTACAGCCGCGAGGCCGTTCAGGCGGAACTCAAGAAGTTTGCTCAGCCCAGCAAAACACCGGCAATGGTGAAGGCCGCACGGCGTATGGCGCTGTCTGGCTATTTGCTGCCGGCGCCGGCAGGTGACACTGAAATTGAGGCCTTTATTCGGGCGCGCCTGGATGTTCTGGCAGCGCACGGTGATACGGAAGGCTATCTGGCGCTACTGGGCCGGTTGACGCCGGACCATGACTGGTCCGGCCTCGCACGCGATATTGTTGACGGCCACCTCCTGGCTGGCCGGATTGAAGATGCCTGCGCGATTGCCGCACAGGAACGCGCCGACAGCAACGATGCTTTCTGGCTTCGGATGGCAGTGTTCTGCCGTGCCGTACAGGGCGACCGGGTCGGGGTGGATTTCAACCTTGGCATTCTCGAGGAAGTCCAGAGTGTCCAACCCACTTTCTATCAGCTGACCGACCAGATTTTGGTGGAGGCCGAGCAGGCGGGTGGAACTGTGCTGACCTCCGGCATGGTATTGTCGAGCATGCTTCGGGTTGATGTGCTTGAGGCTACCATGGTGCGGTTGGCGAAGGTGCAAGTCTCTGCACTTGATATGACCGACGCGAAGCCGATGGCGGCAAAAGCCATGCTTGGCATTCCGGGTGTTGCGCCGGAAGCCAAGCTGCAGCTGATCGCCCGTGGTCTGTCCGAAGGCTGGCTGGGTGCTGGCGTGCTGGTGGATTACCTGCGGGCTGTGCCGCCTGCTGCTCCGTCAGACGTGGACACGCAAGCCCTGATGCAGGAAGACATGAGCTTCGACGGCGATATGATGCTGATTGCTGAGGCTATGGCTGGCGCGGATGAGACGGTTCGGACTGAGGCGATGGCGGCACTTAAACGCCGCGCGGAGAGCCCGGATAAGGCGCTCTATCTGTTGCCGGTGCTGGATTATCTGCAGGCCGGGCAGGCGGACGATGCTGCGATGGCAGCGCGCCGGATCCGCGCGGCGCTGCTGGAAGGTGACTTTGAGCAGGCTGATGGTCTTTTCACTACCCTCAGGGCTGGCCAGGCAGGTGACAATACCGCAAAAGATGCTGTGCTTGAAGGTAGCTGGCCGCTCATGGTGGCAGCAGGGTTTACTGGTGCGCCTGAGGTAACACCAGGACGCCTGCGGGCCTGGTGGGGCCAGCAAGGCGAAGATGACGACAGGTTCGCGCATGCGGCCATTCTGTTCACCACCCTGGAGGCGCTTGGGCACACTGTGCCGGAAGACATCTGGGCGATGGCCGAACAAGGCGAACCGCAAGTTGCGGGGCCAAGCATGTCGCCCGCCCATTGGCGACGGCTTCTGGTGATGCAGGCGCAGGGTGACAAGGCCGGGGTACTGTCACTGGCTTATGCCACCACGGCCGACGGTACGGCGTCAGCGTCCTATGCCGGGTCGCTCATCGGTGCGCTCAGGGAACTGGGCCTGACCACAGAAGCGCACCAGTTGGCGGCGGAGACCTTGGTCCGGTGGGGCCTGTAGACAGTCATGTCTGATGCCTCGCTGATTGATCAGTTTCTTGAGATGCTGGCGGCGGAAAAGGGGCGGGCCAAAAACAGCCTGATGGCCTACCGACGCGACCTCGAGGACTTTTCCGAACATACCACCAGCAAGCTGGCGTCCGCGGGTGCGCAGGATATCCGGGATTATCTCTCGGGCCTGCACCGGCGGGGGCTGAAGTCTGGGACTGTTGCGCGGCGTCTCTCGGCGCTCCGGCAATTTTATCTGTTCCTGTATTCGGATGGTTTGCGCACGGATAATCCGGCCAAGAATATCGAAAGCCCACGGCCAGAACAGAAGCTGCCGAAAGTTCTCTCGGAAAGCGATGTGGACCGGCTTCTGGATACTGCAGAAGCGCAGGCTGATGCGGGCGGGTTGGGCGAAAAGCGCCTGCATGCGCTCGTTGAAACACTCTATGCCACAGGTCTGCGCGTCAGCGAACTCGTGACCTTGCCAAAGCGTGCTGTGGGGCCGGACACCACCATGATCATGGTGCGCGGCAAGGGCGGGCGCGAACGGATGGTGCCCTTGGGTGACAAGGCAAGGCATGCATTGATGGCCCACATGGAAGTGGTGCGCACCTCGCCTTATAAAGATTCACCTTACCTGTTCCCCTCCCGCGGCAAGGAAGGCTATCTGACCCGCCGCCGCGTAGGGCAGTTGATGAAAGACCTGGCGGTCGCGGCAGGCGTGATGCCTTCAGCCGTTAGTCCGCACAAGCTAAGGCACGCGTTTGCAACGCACCTGCTGGCGCACGGGGCGGACCTGCGCGCCGTGCAGCAAATGCTCGGCCACGCTGATATTTCTACCACGCAAATCTATACCCATGTGCTGGAGGAACGGCTCAAGAGCCTGGTGCTGACCAAGCATCCGATGAGTGACTAATTGGCAAAGCGGTCTAGCTTATCCGGGGGAAGGGGAGCTGTATGATCAAGAAAATTGCAATGTCGGTGGCTGCGCTGCTGGTGCTGACCTACCTTGGCTTCTGGCTGGCGGCACCCGGGACGGGCAACCCGGCACAATATCAGGCACTGGCTGGAGACTATGACGTACGCATCGTGCGCGACCGGTTTGGCGTGCCGCATATTTTTGGTGAGCGTGATGTGGATGTCGCCTTTGGCCTGGCGTTCGCCCACGCGGAAGATGACTTTGCGACCATTCAGGATGTGGTTCTGGCCACCCGCGGCAAGCTGTCGACGCTCCATGGTCCCGATGCTGCCAAAACCGACTATCTGATCCAATGGATGGATGTGTGGAGTGTGGTGGACGCAGGGTACGAGAGCCGCATCAGCCAGGCGACGCGCGATCACGCCGAAGCTTATGCCGCCGGGCTGAATTTCTACGTGTCTGAAAACCCTGATGGTCTTGCACCGGGCCTACTGCCCTTCACAGGCAAGGATATCGTCGCCGGTTTCACTTTCAAGACACCGCTCTTTTACGGCTTTGACCAGGTGGTGGCCAAAGTGGCCGAAGGCGAATATGGCACCGGGCTTGATAAGGTCGCCAGCCTGATGGTGACAGACGCACCCCAGCCGGAGTTGGGCAGTCAGGGCGTGGCCATCGCGCCCGAACGCTCTGGCGACGGCGCCACGCGCCTTCTTGTGAATAGCCACCAGCCACTTACCGGCCCGGTGGCCTGGTATGAGGCGCGTGTGAAATCGGGCGAGGGCTGGGATATGGCAGGCGGCACCTTCCCGGGCTCGCCGATCATTCTGCACGGCACTGGCCCGACGCTAGGCTGGGCCAATACGGTCAACAAGCCGGACCTTGTGGATGTCTATCAGCTGACCCTTAACCCGGAAAACGCGAACCAGTATAAGCTTGATGGTGAGTGGCGGGATTTCGAGATTGAAGATGCGACAATCGATGTCACCTTCTGGGGGCCGATCCGCTGGACCTTCCGTGAACCCATCTACCGGTCCGCCCATGGCCCGGTGTTCAAGTCAGAGAAGGGCGCCTTTGCCGTCCGCTGGGCCGGGATGAACGAGATGCGCACGCTTGAAGAAATGATCGCGCTCAACAAGGCGCGCTCTCGGCACGATTTCGAAGCCGCTCTTGCCATGATGGCCATGCCCAGCATCAATTATGTCTATGCCGACAAGGCGGGCAACATCGCCCACTATTATAATGCCATGATGCCGAAGCGGCCCGAAGGAGTGGATTGGTCCAGCCTTGTGCCGGGAGACCGCTCCGACCTGATCTGGCAGGGCTATCACGCGTTCCGGGATATTCCGAAAACGGTAAACCCACCCTCGGGTGCCGTGTTCAACGCTAATAATTCGCCTTTCGTGGCCACGGATGGGGATGGTGGCGCACAGCCTGCGGATTATCCCAGCACCATGGGGGTCGAGACGCGGATGACAAACCGGGCCTTGCGCCTGCGCGAATTGCTGACGGATGCGGAGCAGGTTTATGACCATACGTTCCAGTCGATCAAATACGACAATGCCTATTCTTTCCGCGGTGAGGAAAAGTCAGTTGCGTTCACGGTCTGGCACGAGGTGACGGGGCTTGAGTTTGAAGACCCGGCGCTTGAAGAAGCCCGTGACTTCCTGTTTGGCTGGAGCCTGACCACAGACGCATCCAACGACCATGCCGCGCTCGGGGTGTTGACAGTAAAGCCCTTCATTATGGCCGATATGCGGGGCGAGCCCCGGCCCGACCTTCGACAGGCGTTTGAAGACGCTGTGAAGCTGCTCAAGGACAATTTCGGGCGGCTGGACGTGCCTTGGGGGCAAGTTAACCGGCTGGTGCGTGGCAATGAGAGCTGGCCTTTGTCGGGCGGGCCGGATGTGCTGCGGGCGGTCTACGGTGAATGGAATGATGACGCAGGGCATCTTGAAGCCACGGCGGGGGATAGTTACATCATGTTTGTGGAGTGGGGTGAGGACGGTGCGCAGCATGTGCGCACGGTGCATAATTTTGGCAGCGCGACGCTGGATGCAAGCTCCCCCCATTATGCGGACCAGGCGCCACTGTTTGCGTCTGGGCGCGAGCGAGTGTTGCCACTAGATATGGTGGCGCTTGAGCAAGAGAAAACAAGCGAAAGGCGCCTTGGCGGGGCAGGAAACTGAGAACTTGACATAGCAAGTGCAATCAAGGATTTTGCGCCCCTCGGCGAAACATGGTTTACTGGGTCCATGAACAAGTCGCCTCAAAAAACGGATACGAATGATATGATGACGTTTCTAGAGTTTGAGAAGCCAATTGCTGAACTGGAAGGCAAGATCCGCGAACTGCGCAGCTTCAAGGGTGGCGCTGACATCACCGCGGAAGTCGGCCAGCTCGAGACCAAACTTGGTAAGCTCCTCAAGGAAACGTATGCAGGGCTGACGCCCACGCAGAAGATGCAAGTGGCGCGGCACCCTGAACGCCCGCATTTCCACGACCTGATCGGCCATCTATTTGAAGATTTCACACCGCTTTCCGGCGACCGCTCCTTCGGTGAAGACGAAGCGCTTGTGGGTGGCCTTGCCCGCTTCCGCGGCGAAGCCTGTGTGGTCATGGGCCATGAGAAGGGCTGGGACACGGAAAGCCGCATCAAGCATAACTTCGGCATGGCGCGCCCTGAAGGGTACCGTAAAGCCATCCGCCTGATGGATATGGCCGACCGGTTCGGCCTGCCGGTGCTGAGCCTTGTAGACACTTCTGGCGCCTACCCTGGCGTGGGTGCCGAGGAACGCGGCCAGGCGGAAGCCATCGCGCGCTCCACAGACAAATGCCTGGGCCTTGAAGTGCCAATGGTGACCTGCATCGTGGGTGAAGGCGGCTCTGGTGGCGCAGTGGCAATCGCGGCTGCCAACAAGGTGCTGATGATGGAACATGCCATCTATTCTGTGATTTCGCCTGAAGGCTGTGCCTCGATCCTGTGGCGCACCAACGACAAGGCCAATGAAGCGGCTGTTGCGCTGAAGATCACAGCGCAGGACCTTCTGAAGCTGGGCGTGATCGACGAGATTGTTGCCGAACCGCTTGGTGGTGCGCACCGCGATACTGAGCGTGCCATGAACATGCTGGGTGATGCCATGGAGCGTAGCTTGCGTGATATGTCGGGTGTTGATGGTGGCCGTTTGAAAGAACTTCGCCGCGAAAAATTCCTGGCGATTGGCGATAAAGGCCTCGCATAACCGCGACTCATTGAATTCCGTGAAGTTGAGAGCAGGTAGGGTGTACAGCGTGCAACCCTAGCTGTCACACGTCTGTCATAAAAACACTAGATATTGGGGACTTAAATTTTCTCACCACTTTATCTTGACGAAAATACCCGTTCGACCTTATCCTACAAATCTCGCGGCGATACAGCGACTCGAACGGGGGAGTTCGGTCGAGCGCTTCGCTAAGTACATACAATAATTACGAAAAGTCGATTCGTTCGACTTTTGTTCTTTGCTCGGGCACAATGGGGTGTTTCTCGAGACGAAGAAGGAGTCAGTACCGCATGGCTAGGGCGGACAAGGGAGATATGGGCACAATGTTTGAGGTCACTCAGTTTGAGCATGGCGGGCCGGTCGAAGTGGACCGCAGTCGCGATGCACTTCTCACCGATTTCGGGAAAGCAACGCTTGAGGATCGCTACTTGATGCCTGGCGAGAGCTATCAGGATTTGTTTGCTCGTGTTGCGTCCTACTATGGTGACGATGCGGCTCATTCGCAGCGGCTCTATAACTATATCTCGAACCTGTGGTTCATGCCCGCGACACCTGTTCTGTCGAATGGTGGCACCAACCGCGGCCTGCCCATCAGCTGCTTCCTCAATGAAGCGCAGGACAAGCTCTCGTCCATCGTGGACCTGTGGACAGAAAACGTCTGGTTGGCGTCCAAGGGCGGCGGCATCGGGTCTTACTGGGGCAACCTGCGTTCGATCGGCGAAACAGTTGGCGGTGTTGGCAAGACCAGCGGTATCGTGCCGTTCGTGCGCGTGATGGACAGCCTGACACTGGCGATCTCCCAAGGAAGCTTGCGCCGTGGTTCTGCGGCCATCTATCTGCCCATCAGCCATCCGGAAATCGAAGAATTTATCGAGCTGCGCCGTCCAACTGGGGGTGACCCGAACCGCAAGACGCCAAACCTGCACCACGGCATTCTGGTGACCGATGCCTTCATGCGTGCCGTTGAAGCGGACGAAGAGTGGGTGCTCACAAGCCCGAAAGACGGTCATGCCGTACGTTCCGTGTCTGCTCGCGGCCTGTGGATTCGCCTGCTGACTGCCCGTGTTGAAACCGGCGAGCCCTACATCATCTATTCAGACACAGTGAACCGCCAGATGCCAGAGCATCACAAGCTGGCGGGCCTGACGGTGAAGACGTCGAACCTGTGCGCGGAAATCACGCTGCCGACGGGTCTTGACCATCTGGGTAATGAGCGGACAGCTGTGTGCTGTCTCTCAAGCCTCAACCTCGAGCACTATAAGCAGTGGAAAGACAACAAGGACTTCATCCCTGACGTGATGCGGTTCCTGGATAACGTGCTGCAGGACTTTATCGACCGTGCGCCAGACGAAATGGCTAAGGCGCGCTACTCAGCCATGCGCGAGCGCTCTGTAGGTCTGGGTGTGATGGGCTTCCACAGCTTCCTGCAGGACAATATGATCCCGTTCGAAAGCGCCATGGCGAAAGCCTGGAACAAGAAGATATTCAAGCATATCGAAGGCGAAGTGGACCGTGCGTCGGAAGCACTTGCGTTCGAACGCGGCCCATGCCCGGACGCAGCCGATTATGGCATCATGCAGCGCTTCTCCAACAAGACGGCGATTGCGCCTACGGCTTCCATCTCCACCATCTGTGGCGGGGCGAGCCCGGGGATCGAGCCAATCGCAGGCAACAGCTATAACCAGAAGACCCTGTCCGGTAACTTTATCGTTCACAACCGCGCCCTGAAGCGGCTGCTGAAAGAAAAGGGTCAGGATACCGACGAGATCTGGACGTCGATCACGATCAATGAAGGCTCTGTGCAGCATCTGGACTTCCTGACCCAGGAAGAAAAAGATGTGTTCAAGACCGCGTTTGAACTGGATCAACGCTGGGTGGTTGAACTGGCAGCCGACCGGGCCTGCCACATCAGTCAGGCCCAATCGGTGAACATCTTCCTGCCGGCGAACGTGCACAAGCGCGACCTGCACCAGATTCACTATCAAGCCTGGAAGAAGGGTCTCAAGAGCCTCTATTACTGCCGTTCCAAATCCATCAGCCGGGCTGAGGTTGTGGCAACGGGCAGCTACAAGAAAAAGGCCAAAGGTGAGGTGCAGCTGGAACTGGGTTCTGGCGGCACGACCGATTATGAGGAATGCCTTGCCTGCCAGTAAAGTCTGCTGCGGGCATCAGATAAACCATGAGAAGGCGTGCCATAGCGGCGCGCCTTTTCTTTTGCCAGAAAAGGGATGGTTTAATTATTGCGGCGGGACAGGTGTGCGTGAACCGCCAGGATGGCAATCACAGCAATCAGGAAAGTCAGGAACAGTCGGACGCAAATGCCGCCTAGTTCAGAGGTAACCGCCTGCCTTTCATTGAAGCTGACCCGGATTTCACCCGTGGCTTCCGACATGCTTTCCGGCAAGACCAGTTCACGAGATACTTCGGTGTCCAGCCCGACAAACAGGCCAACAATAGATTGAAGCATGGAATACTTAGCGCCGCTGGAGCGTTTGGCTTCCCCAAGCACTACATTATGGTCTTCGAAGATTCGGGCTTCTGTGATGAAGCGATGTTCCAGAAGGCCACCGGCAATATCGTGAGCGAGCTCGGCATCAAGGATAAGGACAGCGCGTGCCGCCGGTTTTTCAAGCGACATGATCAAGCCTTCGACCCCGGCTGCGGTCCGGCCCTTGGCTTGTTGCACTTCCAGGAAAAACTGAATCAGCGTCAGGATAACAGCCGCGAGGGCTGCAAAAAGGATCGCCTTTGCAGTGATGCCGCCGAGCACACTGTTGGTATTGCTCTCGTTCACATTCCTAGCCCTTCCAAGATTGACGTCATTATCAGGTGCATACGGGCGAATGATCAATAGGTAATTTTTTCTGTCCTGCTGCGTGCCGGCTCTTGCCCCTTAACTGTACTATTGATTCGCCGCTTTTGCGCCCTTTCCCGATTATAGCGGCAAGACTTTTTTTTACCAAATATTGTGTCTCTTAAATTCCATTCTACTAATTGAAGGGCTATACTGCCGCCACGCAACATATGGGCAATATGAAATTCAACAGCGTTAAGAGTGGGAGGCACGGTCAGTATGGCTGAAGCGGCGACTGTAGAAACATTCGAACCGACAGGACTTTTGGAAGAACGGCACGTCTATAAGCCGTTCCGGTACCCCTGGGCATATGAAGCCTGGCTGACACAGCAGCAGATTCACTGGCTGCCGGAAGAGGTACCCCTGGCGGAAGATGTGCGCGATTGGGCCAGAAAACTGACTGATTCGGAAAAGAACTTGCTGACGCAGATTTTCCGTTTCTTCACCCAAAGCGATATCGAGGTGAATAACTGCTACATGAAGCATTACACCAAGATATTCAAACCCACCGAAGTGCAGATGATGCTGTCGGCTTTCTCCAATATGGAAACCATCCATATTGCGGCCTACAGCCACCTCCTGGACACGCTGGGCATGCCGGAGACGGAATATTCGGCCTTCCTCCGTTACAAGGAGATGAAGGACAAATATGACTATATGCAGCAGTTCAACTCGGATGATCTCAGGTCTGCGGCTGTTACACTTGCGGTGTTCGGTGCCTTCACCGAGGGCCTGCAGCTGTTCGCAAGCTTCGCGATGCTCCTGAATTTCCCGCGCTTCAACAAAATGAAGGGCATGGGGCAGATCATTACCTGGTCTGTGCGTGACGAGAGCCTGCACTGCAACAGCATCATCAAGCTGTTCCATACACTGATGAAGGAGCACCCCGACCTGTGGGACGACCGCATGCGGGACGAGTTGACAGAAGCGTGTAAAACCATCGTGCACCACGAAGATGCCTTTATCGACCTGGCCTTCGGTATGGGTGCGATTGAGGGCCTGACAGCTGAGGAAGTGAAGCAATATATCCGCTATATTGCCGACCGCCGCCTGAACCAGCTTGATCTGGATGAGGTATTTCACGTGGAGAAGAATCCGCTGCCATGGCTCGACAGCATGTTGAATGCAGTAGAACACACCAACTTTTTCGAAAACCGGGCGACCGAATATTCTAAAGCGGCCACCCAAGGCTCGTGGGAGGATGCGTTCGAATAGGCCCGAACGCACTAAGCCCGGAAGGGCAAAACTGGTCACAAACCCGGATCAAAGAAGCGCTCGAGAGAATCTCGGGCGCTTTTTTCATGACATTCACGAAAAGAAACAATAAGAACAAATAGAGAACAATTGTAATTCATGGGGGACGTGATGAGCTTGCAGTATCTTCAATCAACTTTTCTGACATTCGACCAGCTTTCAGAGCTTACCGGGGTTGAACCGGCGCGGTTGCGAGGATTGATCAAGGCAGGATGCCTTCCCGGCCCGGCCTACCGCGTGGTCGGGGAATGTGTGATTTCTTCGATTTTTGGCGACCATGCAGATGCGGTTGAGCTGCAGTTTTTTCCGCGGTCCTATGTTGCCAAGGTAAATGGGCTTGTACAGTCGGGCCTTCCGGATGATGAGCTGGCCAGAAGGGAAAAGCAGGATTTCTTCGCTCAGTATGTCGAGACACTTGTGGCGTTGCGCGTGCACACCTTTGGGCTGGACGCGCTTTATGGTCAGGACGGTCATGTGGGCGGTGCGGAAGCTGAAGCCCTGCTTGAAAAAGAATGGCTGGCCTATCTTGATGGGGCTTATGGCTTATGTACGGGCTCGGCCTCTGCAGAAGAAATCGCAACCAAGGAAGCCATGATTGCCAAGATCAAATTTCTGATTGCAGCAATCGAGACCGGGGGAGCTGGTACGCTTCTGGCAGAACTGGAGCAAGCGGTTGATCTGCTGGATCAGGTATCTGCACCGTTTGCACCCCATGAAGTGGCGCGCAGTTCACGCGAAACATATATCAACCAGGTCCGCGCACGGTATCTGGCGCAGGTGGCATAAAAAAAGCGCCCGGCGGGGACCGGGCGCTTCAGTATCAGGCACCAGAAAAGGGGAGGTCTAGTCGTCCAGGGTGGCAGCGAGGATTGCCAGCCCGGTTGCGACGAAAACCGCGGTGCCCAAGTCATCGCCCTCTATTTCATAGTGCTGGTTTCGTGCCAGCGGAGGGCGATGGGTGTGGTGGCTATACTCAGAACTCAGGCCATAGTCGCCACCACGACGTGAATATTGGTCGTAATCTGCCTGGCTCAGCCGGGTCGCCAGATTCAGGTAATAGTGATCAACACCATTTCGGATCTTGTGCGCGAGCGCACGGCCAAGGTCTTCTGCGGCCTCATTGCGGACCTCGCGGGCCACGTGGCTGCGGTACTCCGGCGTGTTGCGGGCGAACAGCTTGGCGACACCACTGGACGGCATATGACGGGTCGACACAATGCCGCAATTGGTGTGTGCCACCAGGTCAGTGCCGTAGCTGAAGTTCTCAGCCGAGCGCAGTTCGATAAAGTCGGTGTCACGGCCATACCCATGCATGGCAATCTTGATACCGTATGACGCGTAAGCTTCGCCCTTTTCCTTCACCTTGGTGTAGTAGGCTTTTTCAAATCGGCCGCAGCGACCACCTGTGTTACGCGCACGCTTCTTGTATTTTTTGTCTTTCCGGTCCGTATCGGTCACGCGGAACCCAAAGCGGTAGTTTTGCTCGCGGGCACGCACCACCATGTCGGCTTGATGACGATCGCGCACAAATTCCACATAATTGGGCAGGCCATAGCGCAACTGTTTGAATGCCCGGGCCTCAAATTCTGTCAGGCCGGCTTCGCGGCGCTCATCCTTGCTGTCCACATCGACGAACACCCGGATGGGATGGCTGGTGCGGAATATTGCGCTGTCGGGGTCGTAGGATGGCAGGTCACGAAGATCACGGTGATCGGCCTCAGCTGCACCACCAAGCGCCAGTGTCGCTGCAGCGGCCAAAAGAATGGCGGTTTTTCGTTGTGCTGTCATAACTCGGTCTCCTCGTCTTATGGAGACACAATAGCCATGCCTTGCTTACGCCACCCTGAGCCGTGTGTTCATAAATGGTTCATCTGCATGTGGAGGGTCTAAGTGATTGGAAATAATAAAAAAGCGGGCTTTTTAGCCCGCTTTTATCAGCTTTTAACCTTGCCGTTTGCCCCTAGAAGGCGCCGTGGCAATGCTTGAATTTCTTGCCCGATCCACAAGGGCAGGCGTCGTTGCGCCCAACATCAGCAAAGGGATTTGACGCGGGGCGAGACGCACCCATCATGCCGCCCCCCATGCCGGACACGTCACCGTGGCAATGTTTGAATTTCTCGCCGGAGCCGCAAGGGCAGGGCGCATTCCGCGGCACGTCACCCCAGGTTGAGGTGTCATTCGGGTTGAAGCCGCCACTTGGCGCAGGGCTGCCCACGGCCACTTCTGGTGAAGGATGGCTCTCCTGGAACACGGAAGGCGGTGTCGGTTCGAGATCCTCGGGGCGAACCTGTGGTGCCAGTTCAATACGGCCCAGCAGTTGAGTTGTTTCCTCGCGGATGTGGTACAGCATGCCTTCAAACAGGGTAAAGGCTTCCGTCTTATACTCGTTCAGAGGGTCGCGCTGGCCGTAGGCGCGCAGGCTCACGCCCTGACGCAGGTGGTCGAGATTCTGCAGGTGTTCTTTCCATTCCTGGTCCAGAACCTGAAGCAGGATGCTTTTCTCGATGTCCTTTTCCCACATGCCGAAGCCGGTTTCCGGGTCGGCTGTGCCCGTCATCTCGTTGATACGTTTGGCTTTCTCAGCCATAACTTCATTGACGGCTTCTTCGAGGCGCTCGATGATCACATGATCGTCCACGCCTTCCTCAGCCGCCCAAGCGCGAACGTCAACATCAAGATTCAGCTTGGTTCTCACGTCTTCGTCCAGGCCATCGATATCCCACTGTTCAGGGTATGATTTTGGCGGGATGCGGGTTTCCACAATATTGTGGACAACGTCCGCGCGCATATCCTTGATGGTCTCTGAAATCTCTTCAGCATCCATAACTTCGGTGCGTTGTTCGTAGATGGCGCGACGTTGGTCGTTCATCACATCGTCGAACTTCACCAGGTTTTTACGGATGTCATAGTTGCGGGCTTCCACCTTGGACTGGGCTTTCTCGATTGCCTTGTTGATCCACGGGTGGATGATGGCCTCGCCTTCCTCAATACCAAGGCGCACGAGCATGGCGTCCATGCGCTCAGGTCCGAAAATGCGCATCAGGTCATCCTGCAGCGACAGGAAGAATTTGGTGCGGCCCGGGTCACCTTGGCGGCCCGAACGGCCACGCAGTTGGTTATCGATGCGTCGGCTTTCGTGCCGCTCGGTGGCGACAACATAAAGGCCGCCCGCCTCGAGTACCTTTTGCTTCTCTTCCTCGACTTCCCTACGGATGCGCTCAGAGATTTCCTTGATCTTGGCTTCGTCTTCAATGCCTGCCGTTTCATCGGCGATACGCAAGTCTGCATTACCACCCAGCTGGATGTCAGTACCCCGACCTGCCATATTGGTGGCAATCGTTACGGCACCGAGACGACCGGCCTGGGCAATGATGCCGGCTTCCTGTTCGTGGAAGCGGGCGTTCAGAACCTGGTGCTTGATCTTCTTCTTCTTGAGATAGTCCGAAAGCACCTCGGATTTCTCGATCGACACTGTACCAACCAGAACCGGCTGGCCCTTGTCCTGTGCCTCGATGATGTCCTTGACGATGGCGTCGAACTTTTCCTTGCCGGTGCGGTAGAATTCGTCGTGCTCGTCCACCCGGGCCACAGGAACGTTGGTCGGGATCTCGATGACGCCCAGGCCGTAGATGTCGCCAAACTCTTCCGCTTCCGTGGAGGCAGTACCGGTCATGCCGGCCAGTTTGGGATACATACGGAAGTAATTCTGGAAGGTGATCGACGCCAGCGTCTGGTTTTCAGGCTGGATCTGGACACCTTCCTTGGCTTCAAGCGCCTGGTGCAGGCCGCCCGAATAGCGCCGACCGTCCATCATGCGGCCGGTGAATTCGTCGATGATCACCACTTTGTCGCCCTTGACGATATAGTCTGTGTCGCGCTCGAACATGGTGCGCGCCTTGAGAGCCTGGTCTACGTGGTGAACGATTTGGGTATTTTCATAATCGTAAAGGTTTTCAGCTTTAAGGAGTCCCTGGTCTGCCAGGATTTTCTCCATCTTCTCGTGGCCGTCTTCGGTCAGCGATACATGCTTGGACTTCTCGTCCTTTTCATAGTCGCCTTCACCCAGTTCGGCCACCAGCTTGTCGATGGTGAGGTATAGCTCTGACTTGTCTTCGGTCGGGCCGGAGATAATCAGCGGGGTCCGGGCTTCGTCCACCAGGATACTGTCCACTTCGTCGACGATCGCGAAATGGAAGGGCCGCTGGACCATCTGGTCGCGGTGCGTTTTCATATTGTCGCGCAGATAGTCGAAGCCAAGTTCGTTGTTGGTCGCATAGGTGATGTCACACCGGTAAGCTTCGCGGCGCTCTTCGTCGGTTTTCCCTGGCACCACAACACCCGTGGTCATGCCCAGGAAGCCGTATACCTTGCTCATCCATTCGGCGTCACGTTCGGCCAGATAGTCGTTCACGGTAACCACATGTACGCCCTTGCCGGGCAGGGCGTTCAGGTAGGCTGCCAATGTTGCTACCAGGGTTTTACCCTCACCGGTTTTCATTTCGGCGATCGAGCTGTCGTTGAGGACCATGCCGCCAATCAGCTGTACGTCATAGTGCCTCAGGCCCAGTGACCGGGTCGCGGCTTCGCGGACAACAGCGAAAGCTTCAACCAGAAGGTCGTCAACGGTCTCGCCCGCTTCCAGCCTGTCCCGGAATTCTTGGGTTTTTGCCTTGAGGGCCTCATCTGAAAGCGCTGTCATCTCGTCGGCAAGCGCGCCAATGGCTGCGACTTTAGGCTCAAGTTTACGGAGATAACGTTCGTTTGCGGACCCAAAAATCTTTTTGGCGAGTGTGCTTAATCCCAGCATATTTCTTTCCTGGCCTGCCCCTGGCTTCCTAGCTCTGACATCACCGGTCACTGTGTTGGTGCGCGCTGCGCGGCCGGCCGTACTGTGATCCCTGAGGGAATGCGTTACTGACTTTATAATTATATGCAGTTTCACAACTACAAGAGTGCAGGCACAGATAAGTATCATGCCAGCGTCTGTCAACTGGTGCGGCACCTTCTCGCGGGGAATTGACTGTTTCGGGCGTGATTTCTTGCCGATTGGCAAATCAACGGGCATGATGCGGCAAAATAAATGGCATTGATTGAGGATAATCGCATGGCCGAGTCTAAAGTGTCCCCCCTTGCCCCAGAGGGCTTTCCAAACCTTTTACCTGTCCCAGGTGTCGAAATGGGTGCAATGCACGCAGGCTTCCGCAAGCGCGAGCGTCCGGACCTCCTGTTTGCGGTGATGTCGGAAGGGTCTGTGGCGGCGGGTGTTTTCACTCGGTCCAAGGCGCCAGCGGCGCCTGTTGACTGGTGTCGGGATGCGCTTTTGAAATCTGGCGGCAAGGTGCGGGCGCTGATTGTCAACGCGGGCAATGCCAACGCCTTTACCGGCGAAAAGGGCATGAAGGCGACCGTGAAGTCGGTAGAAACAGCGGCAGCGATTGTTGACTGTGCGCCTGAAGAGGTGCTGGCCTGTTCAACCGGCGTGATTGGCGTGCCGCTGAACGGTGACCTGTTCGAAAGGCCGCTGAAGGCTATCAAGGACGGCATGTCCGGTTCCATGTGGCGGGAAGCGGCCGGTGCCATCATGACCACCGATACCTATCCCAAAGGCAGTTGCAGGGTAGCCACCGTCGAAGGCCGCCCAGCTGTCATTTCCGGCATCGCCAAAGGCTCCGGCATGATCGCGCCCGATATGGCCACCATGCTGGGATTTGTGTTCACCAATGCGGCGCTGACCCATGGTTGCCTGCAAAAAATGCTGGCCGACGCCACGGACCGTACATTCAACAGCATCACTGTGGATGGGGACACCTCCACAAACGATACTTGTATTGCGATTGCGACCGGTGCTGGCGCGGCTTATGACCCGATTGACGATCCCGATGACCCGCGCCTCGCAGATTTTCGGGCCAAGTTCGACGAAGTAATGACCGATCTTGCACAACTGATTGTGCGGGACGGTGAAGGCGCCACCAAATTTGTCGCCATCACGATCGAAGGCGCTGAAGACGATGCGGCCGCCCGGGTGATCGGTAAGTCAGTGGCCAACAGCCCGCTGGTGAAAACCGCTATTGCAGGTGAAGACCCCAACTGGGGGCGTCTTGTGGCGGCTGTTGGCAAGGCGGGCGAAGCGGCAGAGCGTGACGTGTTACAAATCTGGATCGGGGGCCAGCATGTGGCCAAGGCAGGCTGTGTGCACCCTCGATACAGTGAGCCGGTGGCTGCGGAACACATGAAGGGCCAGAATATCGATATCCGCATTGATGTGGGCGTTGGTGAAGGTACTGCTACGGTCTGGACGTGTGACCTGACATACGACTATATCCGCATCAATGCGGATTATCGCAGCTAGGACGAATTTTCCACAAGCTGACAAAATACACCCGGTGGTTTCTGCCGGGTGTTTTCTTTTGCGGGCGTAACTGCATGAAATTAAACAGCTATTTCTCTGGCATGACTCTTGTATCAGGTAAGGCGTGGGGTACGTTGAACCGGAGTTTGCTGGAGAAGAATGATGCCAACCGTCAATCTAGAGTTACAGATGAAGTTCCTGACGGAATTGAATGAGGCACTGACCGATGCTTTGGACCGCTATGCTGATGAGGGTGCGGACAAACTGGCAGAGCTGAATTACATGAAGCAGGAAGTGGCCAGGGCACGCCTTGTGATTGCCGAGCGCATGGACCATGACGATGACGACAAGAAGTCTGACCGCCGGTCACGCCGTGTGGCTGCTGGATTTCAGGAAGCTGCCTTTAGCTAAACGGGCCGGAATGCCGGTTCGGACAAAGTTGTTGTGCCAGTCCAACTAGCTACTGCTTGTTGGGGTGGCTGCCTGTGTCTGGTCGCTCAGCATAGCGAAAATTTGTTGCACCAGATCGCCAATCGATCCCCATCCTGCAGCAAGACCAAGGGCTGCTAAACCGATCAGCAGCCCATATTCAACGGCTGTCGCACCATGGCGATCCTGCCATAAGGCATCTTTCAGCCCGCGTAATTTTACCGCGACTGTTCTGAACACGATTACAACCCCATAGTTTTAATCCGCGCTATAAGCAGCATAAGCCTCTGCGCCAAACCTAAACAAGTTGTTAAAGCTTGAATTTGGCTAAAAGTGTGTTTACCCGTAGCCACCATGATTGATGATTGTCCAGAACCTAATGTGAAGATTGACGCAGGTCTGCCAACAGTCCTGGTGGCAGCGATTGCGCTTATTGATGTGGATGGCCGTGTGCTTATCGCGCAGCGCCCCGAAGGCAAGGCAATGGCCGGGCTATGGGAATTTCCAGGCGGAAAGGTGGAGGAGGGCGAGCTGCCTGAGGCTGCCCTGATCCGCGAATGCAAGGAAGAGCTGGATATCGATATCACCGCTGCATGCCTGGCGCCCTTTGCCTTCGCGTCCCATTCCTATGAAAAGTTTCATCTTCTGATGCCGCTGTATCTGTGCCGGAAATGGGAAGGCCTTGTGCGCGGTATGGAAGGCCAGGCTTTCAGGTGGGTGAAAATCCGGGATCTGGGGGAATACCCAATGCCGCCGGCGGATGATCCGCTCGTAGCCATGCTGCGGGATTTCCTTTGAGCCTTGAGGTGCTGGAAAGCCTGTTGCGCAGTGACAAGGCTGCAATGACGGCACTTGAGGCTGTTCGTACCGCCGGCCCTGAAGGCGCCTATATCGCCGCAGGCTTCATCCGTAATCGCTACTGGGACAGCTTGTATGATCCCCAGCCTCAGTTTCCAGAGGCAGACGTGGATGTGATTTATTTCGACGCGACCTATGACCTCAAAACTCGCGATCTCGCCTATGAGGCTTCGCTGAAGCTGGTAATGCCGGATGTGGACTGGCAGGTGCGCAACCAGGCACGCATGCACACATTCGGCGGCCACGATCCATTCCAGGATACTGAAACAGCTTTGCGCCACTGGGCGGAAACAGCAACAGGCATCGGTGTACGCCTTTCGCCTGACGGGGCTTTCGAGTGGCTTACCGCTTTCGGGTTTGATGACCTTTTCGCCCATATCCTCAGGATCACTCCTGTGATGAAAGACAATGATCCGGAAGGGTTCGAGGCACGCCTACAGGCCAAAGGCTGGCTGAAACGCTGGCCGAACCTGAAGGTAGTCCGGGACTAGGCCTTTTGGGGCGGTTTGCCAGCCTTGAGGGCGTCGGCCAAATTCACTTTGCCGCTACCGGGCTTCAGGGGCTTCTGCTGGCTCTCGTGCGGGTGCCAGCCGGTCATATACATGATCTGGAAGGTGGCAGGCACACGTCCGTCTGCCATGCCGAATTTGGCCTGATAGATTTCGCAAGCACGCATCAAGACGTCGCGGCGCAAGAAACGCCTGCTGCGGGCCTGCATGGCGTTGGCTTCGCCCATGCCGCGCAGTTCCTGCATCAGCTTCAGCGGGTGCTCGTAGGTTACGGTGATCGTGTCCATGTCAGTGACCGGCAGGGCAAAGCCCGCGCGCTGAAGCAGGCTGCCCAGGTCGCGTACGTCGGCGAACGGGATGACGCGCTGGCTGGCGCCGCCTGTGACTTCCGCCTCGGCGGCCAGAAGGCTATGGCCCAGCTCATGCAGTGTCTCACCGCCAAACAGGGCTGCCATGAAAAGTCCGTCAGGCCTCAAGGCGTGGTTGGCCTGCACCATCAGCCCCGGCAGGTCGTTGACCCAGTGAAGCGCCAGGTTGGATATCACGAGATCACAACTCCCTGGTGCCACATCAAGGGTGCCGTCGGTCGCAGGCGCTGTCTGAACGCCCTGGCCTGTGTGGGGCGCAAAGTTGCCACCAATATCCAGCACTGTACCAAAATCTCGGTTGATGTCCGCCAGGCGGTCCGCCATCCGGTCGGCAATTTCCTCGCGCAGGAAATCGAAATCCGGCCCCATGGCACGGCCACGCACCCTGTTGCGCTGAACCGCGACCTGGTCAAACAGATTGATGTCATTTTGCTCGGTGCTCATGGGCTTTGACATAAGCGAGCACCCGCGCCAGTGCAACTGGTTTCATCTCGTGTTGCCTGCTAAGCTCACCCCATGAAACAGATGGGGGCACAATCGGTATTCAGGAAGCTTGGCAGCGGGGTGGTGGATTTTCTGCTGCCGCCGCGGTGCCCGGCCTGTGGTGAGCGCATCCTGTCACACGGCCATTTGTGCGCGGCCTGCTGGCAGGACCTGTCGCCCATCGCTGCACCCTGGTGCGCGTCGTGTGGCTTGCCGTTCGAGGTGGATGTGGGCCCGGATGCGCTGTGCGGCGCCTGCATGAAAGACCCTCCAGCTTTCGACTGGGCGCGGGCAGCGGTGTCTTATGAAGCGCTGGGGCGTGACCTGATCATCCGAATGAAGCATGGCGGCGCCGGGGCCAGCATTCCGGCGTTCGTGACAATGATGGCGCGGGTGATCCCATCCGACATGCAGGCTGACCTGATCATCCCTGTGCCTTTGCACCGGTGGCGGCTGCTCAAGCGTCGCTTCAACCAATCCCAGTTACTGGCAAAAGGCTTGGCCGGAAAGCTTGGCTTGCGCGCTGATCCGTTTTTGTTGGAGCGCATGCGGGCTACTCCAAGTCAAGGCACGCTTGACCGAAAGGGGCGGCGCAAGAATGTGCGCGGTGCTTTCCGTGTGCCTGTCAGCCGGTCTGGCCAGCTTGCCGGCAAGCGGGTTCTTCTGGTGGATGACGTGCTGACAACCGGGGCTACGGCATCAGAATGCGCGAAGGCGCTCAAGAAAGCTGGCGCCAGCCATGTTGGGGTTGTGGCTTTCGCGCGGGTGGGGCAACCAGTTCGCAGTTAGCTCCCAGTGTTGTGAAGCGGGGAATACCTTTAAATCTAGCGTGTTTTCGCTTACATAAGGAGCGAATCCAGAGTGCCGGGAAGGCAACGCTGTTTGAAGTAAAGGAAGTTTTTGTGGCTGACATTGTCATCTATAGCTCGAACATGTGCCCCTATTGCTACCGCGCCAAGGCGCTGCTGAAGCAAAAAGGCGCGCGTTTCAAGGAAATCAACGTGGACATGAACCCCGCTGCCCGACGCGAAATGCGTGAAAAGGCAGGCGGCGTGAACACTGTTCCACAAATCTGGATCGGCCAGCGTCATGTTGGCGGCTGTGATGACCTGTATGCCCTTGATGCACAGGGCGGCCTTGCGTCGCTCCTGGCGAGCTGAAGCCCTTGCGCGTCGCCCTCATACAGCTGAATACCGGCAATGTGGTCGCGGATGCCGTGACCGCTGCAGAAGGTTATATTCGCGAAGCTGCGGCAGATGGCGCAGACTTTATAAGCACGCCTGAAACCACGCATCTGATGGAAATGAACCGCAAGGTGGTGCTAGAAAAAGCCAGCTTTCAGGATGATGACCCTGGCCTGAAGCGCTTCCGCACTATCGCGGCAGAGCTCAAGGTGTGGCTGCATATTGGTTCGCTGATCACAAAAGTGGCTGAGGACCGTCTGGCTAACAGGGGCTTCCTGATTGGCCCGGACGGTGAGATCAAAACCAGCTACGACAAGATGCACCTGTTTGATGTGGATTTGGGCGGTGGTGAAGCGTACCGGGAATCAGCACTTTATGATGGTGGCCAGAGCGCCGTGGTTGCGAAAACGCCGCTGGCTGATTTCGGCCTGTCCATCTGCTATGACCTGCGTTTTGCCTATCTTTATCGGGCGCTGGCCAAGGCTGGCGCAAATGTGTTGCTGGTGCCGGCGGCCTTCACCCGGCCAACGGGTGAAGCGCATTGGCATACGCTTCTGAGGGCACGTGCGATTGAGACAGGTTGCTATGTGCTGGCGGCTGCCCAGACCGGCCTTCATGCCACCGGACGTAGCACATACGGCCACAGCTTGATTATCGATCCCTGGGGCAGCGTTGTCGCTGACGCAGGCACAGGCGTTGGCGTCACAATCGCCGATTTGGACCTTGCAAAATGCGCGGAAGCGCGGCAGAAAATCCCTTCGCTCACGCATGACCGCGATGTAACTGTAACGACAGTAGATGCCACATGATCGTATTTGACCTGAAATGCAGTACTGGCCACCGGTTCGAAGCCTGGTTCCGGTCTTCAAACGCCTATGAAGAACAGCAGGCCGTTGGGCTTGTCGAATGCCCGCACTGTGGCAGCAACGAAGTATCGAAGGCACTGATGGCACCGAATGTAGCCTCGAAGGGTAACCAGAAATCTGAGGTGGCATCTGTGGCCGCAAAGGCGGGTGACCCGAAGCTGCAGGAAGTGGTGGAAGAAGCCCAAAAGGTTCTGGCCAAGCTCAAGAACCATGTTGAGGCCAACTGCGATTATGTTGGCGACAAGTTCGCCGACGAGGCCCGCAAGATTCACTATGGTGAAGCGGAAGAACGCGGCATCTATGGTGAAAGCACGCTTCAGGAAGCCAAGGAGCTGCTCGAAGAGGGTGTTGAAGTGATGCCGCTCCCCGGTCTCGGGCGCAAGGACGCCTAAACGAGCCGTTAGCTCACCATCGCCATGCGGTAAGCAAGCGGCGTCAATCCCACCTGCTTCCTGAACTGTGACGTCATGTGGCTTTGCTGTGCAAATCCTGTGCGGGCTGCGATCTGTGCCAGCGGTTCATCAGTCTTCAGCCGCTCCCTCACACTTTCAATTCTCTTGCGCATAACATATTGTCCGGGCGTTTCGCCTAAGCTTTCCTTGAACTGGCGGGCGAAATGGAAGGGGCTCAGGCCCGCTTCTGCGGCCAGGTCTGCCATGGACAGGCGGCTATCCAGCTTGTCGGCAATCAGGGCTTTTACCTGCCTCATCTGGAGCGGTGTCAGGCCGCCCTTGAGGCGGTTTTCCTTCAGATCGAAGCCGTTATAGCGGGTGATGATATGGTCGAAGATGCTCATAAGCAGATGCTCGCCCATCAGCCCCGCGCGGTCCGGCTGTCGGGTGCAGCAATCCACATAGCCAAGCAACATGGCCGACAGGGTATCGTCTGCCTGATATATCAGGTCTCTCAGGTCCACCAAGCGTACATCCTGCTCATAATGATCGGCCGCGAAGCGTTTCAGAATGGCGTCCGAAAAATAGAGATGCACGAAATCGATGGGCCCGCCGATGTGCCAGTTGGAGGCATGCCCCTGCGGCATCAGGCACAGGGTGCCGCTACGGCCCAGGTTGCCCTGTTGGTCGGCGCGGTAGCTGGTTTCCCCGCCCTTCAGATAAAGGCTCAGGGTGTGGCTGTCGCTTTTCTCGTAGGCCACGCTGTTGCGGTCGATGGACCATCTGGACACAGCAACATCCCGGTGGATATCGTGCTGGGCCTCAATGCTGGCGTTGGCTTTCAGAAGCAGCGCGCTGTCTATTTTTTCTTTTGCGCGGCTCATGCCGTTTTCCTCTCGCTGTTACCACTGAACATAGGTGTGCCCAGCCAAAACAGCAAGATTTTGATATAGGCCCGCTATGACTTTCGTTAGGGGCTTATGGGATGGCTCGCGCAAAGACGAGTCCGACAGCGAGAGAAAAACAATATGACAACAACATTTTTTCAAGATGCTCTGAACGGGGGCAAGCGGACATGGCCTTGGGCAGTGCCGCTTTTATTGGTGATCTTCTTTTTTGCTGGTCAGGTCGTGGCCATTGTACCAGCGATCGAAAGCGGCTGGATCGCCGAAGATGAAATAGAAACATACCCCAACATCCTCTATATGCTCTTCATCGTATTCGGTGCGGTGATGATACCGCTTCTTCTGTGGGTGCGCTTCTTCGAGCGCCGCGGACTAGCGAGCATAGGCCTGGTGAGGCATGCAGGCGCACAGCGTACTTTCGGCAAGGGATTTGGACTGGGGGCCGGCATGGCGGCCTTGTCGGTTATCGTTATCTGGCTTGTGGGTGGTTATGCCGTTGAAGGGCCGCAGGATTTCATGGCAGTGAGTTACCTGCCGATCCTGCTGCTTGCCCTTGGGTTCATTGTCCAGTCCAGCGTTGAGGAAATCCTGTTTCGGGGCTGGATGCTGTCCCGCCTGTCAGAACGCTACGGCCTTTGGGTTGGTGTGCTCGGCAACAGCACGCTTTTCATGCTGATGCATGTTGGCATTGGTGGTGATGAACCCTTCAAGCTGGGCGAGTTCAGCATCTTCTTCATCATGACGATGGCCTTTTCAATTTTCCTCAGCTTCCTGGTGATCCGACAGAAATCGGTTTGGGGCGCCTGTGCGTGGCATGCGGCCTGGAACTGGTCCTTCATCACCTGGTTCGGGGTGCCAACGACAGGTATTGCGCTTGATATCAAGCCCCTGTGGGTGGATCTGATGATCAAGGACGGTGCGCCTGAATGGCTGACCGGCGGCATGGCCGGGCCGGAAAACAGCTTGGTCACAATGCTGGTGTTGATTGGCGGCTGCGTGCTGCTCGCGCGTGGCCTGAAGAAGAAATCCACAGAAACAGCAGGCTAGCTTGATGGGGGTATGGCGGCAGCCGTTTCCCTATTTGGGGGCGGTTGCCGTCATTGCATAGTTGACGCCGGTGTCGGTGGCGCTGAGGCGCCACTTGCCGCCAAGCGGGTTAAAGACAAAACCCGTTGCTTCACCAGCTTCAAAGCCCGCCGTTGAGACAAAATCTTTCAGCTCATCCGGTCTGATGAATTTGTTCCAGTCGTGCGCGCCCACAGGCAACCAGCGCAGCACATGTTCTGCGCCAATGATGGCAAACAGATAGGCTTTGGCGGTGCGGTTGATGGTGCTGAGCAGCATGATGCCGCCAGGTTTCAAGAGCTTGCGGCAGGCGCCCAGAAAGGCGTCCACGTCCGCGACATGCTCGATCACTTCCATATTGATGATCACATCAAACTGCTCGCCCGCGTCTGCTAGCGCTTCAGCGGTGGTGTTGCGGAAATCGATCTCTAGCTTCGATAGGGCCGCATGTACGCTGGCGGTCTTGATGTTTTTCTCTGACGCATCCACGGCCACGACGTCTGCCCCCAGTCGCGCCATGGGCTCAGACACCAGTCCGCCGCCACAGCCGATGTCCAGCAGGCGCAGGCCTTCAAACGGTTTCTTGAGGTTTTTCTCAAGGCCGAAATGGGCCTCGACTTCCTGACGGATGTATCCAAGGCGCGTTGGGTTCAGGATATGCAGGGGTTTGAACGGGCCCTTTGGGTCCCACCAGGTGTCAGCAATGCGGGCGAAGAAAGCGACCTCGCTTTCGTCCACGGTGCCGCCATGGGCGATGGTGCCGGTCTCCGGCGCCTTATCGGGTCTCTGGTTTTCGTTCAGCATATCTTTTGTTCCAAGCAAGCTTTTCCCGCGCGTCTGGCCTACTGAGCGCTTGCACGCATGCAAGCCAGCCTTTAAACAATATCGCGCTGTTTCTCAATACGCACCTTTGCGCGCTTCGGGTCAAGGGGATGCGTCAAATTGCCGGAAACAGGAAGAATTGCGACAGGAACCGGATTATCAGATGGCACGGATAGTAAAAAAGTTTGGTGGAACCTCTGTAGGCGACGTTGACCGTATCAGGAACGTGGCAAGCCGGGTCAAGAAAGCCGTGGACGAAGGCCATGAAGTGGTGGTGGTTGTCTCTGCCATGTCAGGCACCACGAACCAGCTGGTGGACTTCTGCCGGTCGGCTGCGCCCATGCACGATGCGCGCGAGTACGACACGGTAGTGGCCGCGGGTGAGCAGATTACCATCGGGCTGTTGTCGATCTGCCTTCAGGAAATGGAAGTGCCTGCGCGCTCTTTCCTGGGCTGGCAGGTGCCGATCCGTACGAACGATGTACATAGTGCTGCGCGAATCGAAAAGATTGAAACCGAAAAGCTTGAGGAATGCCTCAAAGGTGGTCGTGTGGCCGTTGTTGCAGGCTTCCAGGGTATTGCTGACGATGGCCGCATTACCACGCTGGGTCGCGGCGGGTCTGACACCTCGGCTGTGGCACTTGCTGCGGCCTTGAAGGCTGACCAGTGCGATATCTACACGGATGTGGACGGTGTCTATACCACCGACCCCCGTATTGTGCCCAAGGCGCGCAAGCTTGATAAGATTACCTATGAAGAAATGCTCGAGATGGCATCCCTGGGCGCCAAGGTGCTGCAGACCCGGTCTGTGGCCATGGCCATGACGCACGGCGTGCGGACCCAGGTTCTGTCATCTTTTGAAGACCTGCCCGGAACACTTGTAGTTGGTGAGGACGAAATCGTGGAACAGGAAGTAGTAAGCGGGATTGCATATTCCCGCGGCGAAGCAAAAATTACCGTTGTTGGCCTTGAAGACCGGCCTGGGCAGGTATCGCACCTGTTCGCACCGCTCGCAGACCAGAATATCAACGTCGACATGATCGTGCAGAGCGCGTCCGAAGATGGTACGTCCACCGACGTGACCTTCACCGTGCCGGAAGATGATCTTCGCAAGGCCGTGAAGGTGCTCAGCGACCGTAAGGACGAGCTCAAATACCGTGATCTGGTCTACACCGGCGACGTGGTGAAAGTGTCTGTCGTGGGTGTTGGCATGCGCAGCCACGCGGGTGTCGCAAGCAAAATGTTTGATACGCTTGCAGAAAAGGGTATCAATATCCAAGTTATCTCTACGTCTGAAATTAAAGTTAGTGTAATTATCGACGCGGAATATACAGAGCTTGCAGTTCGGGCGCTTCATACGGCTTATGGTTTGGATGCCCCAACTGACGCATGATCTGCGTGGAGTTTGAGGGTGTTTTTTATGAGTGAAATCGGTCTCGCGCGCCTGGAACGCCATTGGCAGCGTGGCAAGGAATTTTTGGGCAGCCGGTATGCCATCCTTGGTGGTGCGATGACATGGGTTTCCGAGCGAAACCTGGTCTCTGCCATCTCTAACGCAGGCGGCTTCGGCGTCATTGCTTGTGGCGGCATGGGCCCGGAACTCCTGGCGGCTGAAATTGCTGCTACCCGCGAACTTACTGACAAGCCATTCGGTGTGAACTTGATCACCCTGCATCCAGACCTGGATGCACTGATTGATGTCTGCGCCGATCAGAAGGTCAGCCATGTGGTGCTGGCGGGTGGGCTGCCAAGCGGGGCGGCCATTGCCAAAATCAAGGGCTTCGGCGCAAAGCTCATGTGTTTTGCACCCACAGCGGCCCTCGCGAAGAAACTTGTGCGTTCTGGCGTTGACGCCATCATCATCGAAGGCGCTGAAGCGGGCGGCCATATTGGTCCTGTGTCCACCAGCGTGCTAGCCCAGGAAATCCTGCCTGTTATCACCGATGTGCCGGTGTTTGTTGCAGGCGGCATTGGCCGCGGAGAAGTGATGGCCTCCTACCTTGAAATGGGTGCTTCGGGTGCCCAATTAGGAACCAGGTTTGTGGTCGCAGAGGAATGTGTGGCCCATGAAAAATTCAAAAAGGCTTTCATCCGTGCGAGTGCCCGTGACGCCGTGGCAAGCACACAGATCGATAGTCGTTTCCCTGTGATTCCAGTGCGGGCACTGAAAAACCAGGGTACGGAAGATTTCATGAAAACCCAGGAAGAGGTTGTCGCCAAGTTTCGTACTGGCGAAATCGCGCAGGATGAGGGCCAGATGATGATTGAACATTTCTGGGGTGGAGCTCTTCGCCGCGCGGTGGTTGACGGCGACGTCGAAACCGGGTCTGTTATGGCAGGTCAAAGCGTTGGCATGGTCAAGAAGATCGAGCCAACGGCGGACATCATCAATGAGCTTGTTGCACAAGCTATCAGTCATCTGAACGCCCGCGGCTAACAGATGATATGCGGGTTTCACCGCAAGCTGGCCTTTGCCAGTGCCGACTAAAGGGGGAATGCCTTGCCTGACCACGTAAGTCAGCCAAGATTGCTGCTTCGGCGGCTCCATAGTGTGATGGCTGGTAGCGGCCAGCCGCAGGACCGGCTCGACCGCGTGGTCCGTGTTATCGCGCAGAATATGGTCGCCGAAGTGTGCTCCATCTATTTGTCGCGTGCGGGCGGAATCCTCGAACTATTTGCAACTGAAGGCCTGAAGGAAGAGGCCGTTCACCAGACACGCCTGCGTGTTGGTGAGGGCCTTGTAGGCCTGGTTGCCGAACGTGGCCTGCCGCTTAATCTTTCTGAAGCCCCCCAGCACCCGCGATTCGTTTATCGCCCGGAAACCGGGGAGGATATCTACCACAGTTTCCTCGGGGTGCCGATCCTGCGCACCGGCAAGGTGGTGGGCGTCCTTGTCGTGCAGAATGTGGCACCGCGGCGCTACAAGCCTGAAGAAGTGGAAGCGCTTCAAACTATCTCGATGGTGATTGCCGAACTTGTTGGTTCCGGTACGCTTGTGGACAAGGAAGAGCTGACCGAGGACAGCACCACGACCGGTGAACCCGTAACACTTGATGGCATGTCGCTTGCGGGCGGCGTTGGGGCCGGTGTAGCGGTGTTCCACCAGCCGCAAATTCATATCACCCGCACGGTGGCAGAAGATGTCGACGCAGAGAAGCTGCGGCTTGAAGAAGCGATTGCTGAACTCAGGTTGCGGCTTGAAGAGCTGATCGAGCATCCTGACCTGGCCCACGGCGGTGAGCACCGCGAGGTTCTTGAGACCTACCGCATGTTTGCCTACGATCAGGGCTGGCAGGAAAAGATGCGTGAAGCTGTGCTGTCCGGGCTGACAGCGGAAGCTGCAGTTGATCGCGTGCTGCAGGAAAATCGTGCCCGGATGAGCAAGATCAGGGACCCGTACCTTCGGGAGCGGATCGCTGATTTCGAAGACCTGGCGTCACGCCTGATCCGGATCATTCAGGGCGACAAGAGCGACTACCGCACCAAGCTAACGGAAGAATCGGCCCTGATCGCCCGCACCATCGGGCCAGCCGAATTGATGGATTATGACCGTGACCTCCTGAAAGCTATTGTGCTTGAGGAAGGGTCGGCCACATCGCATGTGACCATCATTGCGCGCGCCATGGGTATTCCCGTGCTTGGCCGGGTCAAGGGGCTCTTGACCCACGTAGAGCCGGGTGAGCAGGTCATTGTCGATACCGGCAGCGAGCATGTTTATATCCGTCCCGCCGACGATGTGATCGATAGCTACAAGGCCACGCTTGAGCTTCAGGAACAGCTGTATGCCGAATATGCGGCTGAGCGCGACCTGCCGGCTGAAACGCTTGACGGTCACCGGGTGACGCTGTTCATGAACGCTGGCCTTCTGGTAGACCTGCCCAGCCTGGACAATACGGGCGCGGAGGGCATTGGCCTGTTCCGCACGGAGTTCCAGTTCATGGTGTCGCCAGCATTGCCGCGGGTGGATGAACAGACAAAGATTTACAAAGCCGCCCTGGAAGCGGCTGGCGACAGGCCGGTAGTGTTCCGCACGCTGGATATCGGCGGCGACAAGCCCGCGCCATTCCTGCCGCGCGAAGAAGAAGAAAACCCGGCGATGGGCTGGCGCGCCATCCGCATTGCGCTCGATCGTCCGGCACTCTTGCGCTACCAGCTGCGAGCCCTTCTTTATGCTGCGGCCGGTAAAACGCTTCATGTCATGTTCCCGATGATCGCAGAGGTCGCGGAATTGAGGCGCTGCAAGGCCATCCTGCAAAAGGAGATTGACCGCCTGGCCAAGCATGACCGCGAAGCGCCGAAGGAGGTCAAGGTAGGCTGTATGCTGGAAGTGCCGTCGCTTTCATGGCAGCTTGATACCCTGATGAACGAGATCGACTTCCTGTCGATTGGCACCAATGACCTGATGCAGTTCTTCTTTGCCTGCGACCGGGGCAACCCGAAGCTTGCCAACCGTTATGACCTGTTGGCGCCGCCGGTGCTGGCGTTTCTCCATATGGTGATCAAGGCGTGCGATAATGCAGGTGTGCCGGTTACCCTGTGCGGCGAGATGGGTGGGCGCCCGATCGAAGCCATGGCTCTTGTTGCCCTGGGCCTACGCCGTATATCTATCTCGCCGACATCTGTGGGGCCTGTGAAGCGAATGATCCGCTCAGTCAACCTGAAGCAGTTGCGTGATTTCATGCTGTCGAACATCACGTCGCCGGAACATTCGATTCGCGACTCACTCGTGGCTTTCGCCAAGGATCACAAGATCAAACTCTGAAATTCTCTTGAAGCAGCAATTGTTTGTTGTTCAGAGGAGAATAATTTCCCATAAAAATTGAATCTATTTGACTCGGGGCGTTAAATGTTTTTTGACTAATGTGTGGTCCAATAGAAACCGTAGAAAAAAACCACGGACCGCAACCACAAGCTGCTCGCACGATAGCGGGGCGACAAATGGATGCAGAAATGTGGTGCTCGAGAGACCTCAGGGGGAATGCCGGACGGTCTCACGTTGGGAAAACGCTGTAATAGCAGGTTACTGTCTGTCCAGACTGGGAAAACCCAGCAAGGGCAAGGCAGGGGACGGTTTTGTGATGAGCCAAGATGAAAAAACAGTAGGTAAACTGTTGCGGGACGCGCGTGATGAGCGCGGCCTGAGTATTGAGTCCATCGCCAAGGATATTTGTGTCAGAAGCAGTTATCTGGTCGCCATTGAAGCGGACGACTATGACGAGCTTCCTGAGAAAACTTTCGCAGTTGGGTTTGTGCGCGCGTATGCCATGGCATTAAAGCAGGACGCAAAATCCATCGTCGCCCAGTTCAAAGAAGAATATGGTATTGAAGAAACGCCGCTGGTGCTGCCGGTTGATACACCGCTTGCACAGCCGCGCCGCCGCCTGCCCGGTTGGCTTTCGCCGCTTGCGGGCGTGGTGGGCGTTTCCCTTTGCTGGGCCATGTTTGGCTCAAGCATCGTGCCTTTCAGCCTGACAGCGGACAGTGACATCATCGACCGTAATACTGATGTTGCCCAGTTGCAGGCCGTGCAGGCATCCTTGCCGGCCCGCACCGAAGAGGCCCAGGTGACAAATGCGGACGCTGCGGTGGTTAATGACGCTGTGCAGCTTGAAACGGTCGCTTCCGGTGACACGCAACTGTTTGTTCGCCCGGCGTCGCTGTTTTCACCGGCCGCGATTGCGGATCAGGCAATTGCCGGTGTAGGCACCTCAGATGTTTTGCTGGAAGCCAAAGAAGACTCGTGGCTGCGGCTTGAAAACGCTGACGGTACGGAAATCTGGTCCGGCGTCTTGCGCGAAGGCCAAAGCTACCGCCCGCAGTTCGACGGCTCAGCGCTTCTGTCCACGACAAATGCTGGGGGTGTAACCCTGACGCTTGGTGATCAGCAGCATGTTGCACTTGGTGGCCGCGGTGAGGTGATCGAAGGTGTTCGCCTTGATCAGGATCGTCTGCTGTCGTCGGTTAGTGCTTCCACGGGCGGCTCACGCTGAATTTCTGAAACTACCAATTCCCGAAAATCCTTGCTTTCAGCGAGGCGCTTCCTCATGTATAACGCCAACAAACACGCTTGGAGTTAGAGGTAATAGACCGTCATGAGTGTACGCCCCTGGAGAGACGTTTACCGTAGGAAATCCCGCCAGATCATGGTCGGGAATGTTCCTGTTGGTGGCGACGCGCCGATCACGGTGCAGACCATGACCAACACGCTGACCTCTGACCCGCGTGCCACGATCAACCAGATCCGCATAGCGGAAGAGGCCGGCGTTGATATTGTCCGGGTTTCCTGCCCGGATGAAGAATCAACTGCAGCCATGCCGGAAATCTGTCGTGAAGCCAATGTGCCGATCGTGGCGGACATCCATTTCCACTATAAGCGCGCGCTTGAAGCTGCTGATGCGGGCGCGGCCTGCCTGCGGATCAATCCAGGCAATATCGGGTCTGCTGACCGGGTTCGGGAAGTGATCCGCGCTGCGAAAGCCAATGGTTGTTCCATGCGGATTGGCGTGAACGCCGGGTCGCTTGAGAAGCATCTTCTTGAAAAATATGGCGAACCTTGCCCTGAGGCTTTGGTTGAAAGTGCGCTTGAACACGCCCGCATCCTTGAAGACAATGATTTTCATGACTTCAAGATCAGCGTGAAGGCATCTGATGTGTTCCTCGCTGTCGCGGCCTATCAGGGCCTCGCCGACGCAACCGATTATCCGCTGCATCTTGGCATCACCGAAGCTGGTGGCTTGCGGGGCGGCACGGTCAAATCGGCCATCGGGATCGGCTCCCTTCTTTGGGCTGGCATTGGTGACACCATCCGTGTGTCCCTGTCTGCTGAGCCCGTTGAAGAAGTGAAAGCGGGCTTTGAAATCCTGAAGTCACTTGGACTTCGTCACCGCGGCGTGCGGATCGTTTCCTGCCCGTCATGTGCGCGCCAGGCCTTCCCGGTGATCAAGACTGTGGAAGTGCTCGAGGAGCGCCTGTCGCATATCCATACGCCCATGAGCCTGTCGATCATCGGCTGCGTGGTGAACGGCCCGGGTGAAGCACGTGAGACGGATATCGGCCTCACCGGCGGCGGCCAAGGCAACCATATGGTTTACCTTTCGGGCGTGACCGACCATAAAATTACCGACGACAAGCTTGTCGATCATATTGTTGATCTTGTGGAAGAAAAAGCGGCTGAATTTGAAGCTGCTAGCACCCAAGACTCTCATTAGCTGATTTAAAAGGAATTTCCCGTGTCCAAACTGCAACCAGCGCGGGGCACGCGCGATATCTATGGGGATGAGGCCCGCCGGATGACTGCTGTGGTGGAAACCTTCCGCCGCGTGGCATCAACATACGGGTTTGAAGAGCTGTCGACCCCCATCTTCGAATTCACCGATGTCTTCCGCCGTCCGCTCGGCGAGGCTTCAGATGTGGTTTCGAAAGAAATGTACACCTTTGAAGATCGCGGCGGTGAAGAGATCACACTGCGCCCTGAATTCACAGCCGGTGTATGCCGCGCCTTCATCTCGAACGGTATGCAGCAGAACCTGCCGTGCCGCCTTATGAGCAACGGCCCAGCTTTTCGCTATGAGCGCCCTCAAAAGGGTCGTTACCGCCAGTTCCACCAGATCAACGCTGAGCTCCTTGGGCCAGAAAATCCGGAAGCGGATGTCGAACAGATTGCCATGGCGTGGCGCCTTCTGCGTGAGCTTGGCCTCGGCGACAAAGTGATCCTGCACCTGAACACCCTTGGTGACGTGGAAAGCCGGGTGGCGTACCGCGAGGCACTGGTGGCATATCTGGAAGCACATAAGGATAAACTGTCAGAAGACAGCGTGCGGCGCCTGGAAACCAACCCGCTTCGCATTCTGGACAGCAAGGACGACGGCGATAAGGTTATCGTGGCTGATGCGCCGCTTTTGTCAGAACACCTGAATGAGGCGTCTCGCGCTTTCTTTGAAAGTGTGAAGGCCGGCCTTGAAGCTGTTGGTGTGCCTTATGAGCATGACGAACGTCTGGTGCGCGGCCTTGATTATTATACCCACACGGCTTTTGAGTTTGTGACCACCGAACTGGGCGCACAGGGCACAGTGCTAGCAGGTGGCCGCTATGACGGCCTGATTGAAAAGCTGGGCGGTCCGGCAGTGGCTGGCGTTGGCTGGGCGGGCGGCATAGAACGTCTGGCCATGCTGTCTGAGCTTGATTTAGTGGACGTACGACCGGTTATGATCATGCCGATGGGTGAGGCCGCGACACTGAAAGCATTTGCGCTGGCGGAAGACATGCGCGAGGCAGGCCTGACGGTTTTGGCTGACCGCAGCGGCAACCTGAAGAAGCGCCTGACGCGGGCATCAAAGGCAAATGCGAAATTTGCCATCATCTTGGGTGACAACGAACTTGAAGCCGGCAATGTGATGGTCAAGGAGCTGGATAGCGGCGAGCAATGGGAAGTGCCTTTTGGCGGTCTCGTTGCCTCGATCACGGCGTAAGGAGCGAGGGTATGATTTCCGACGAACGTCTTCAGCAACTGACTGACCGCTACGACTATCTGGGCCATGCGCTTGGCACACCAGACAAATTCTCAAACGAAGAATTTGTGAAGCTGAGCCGCGAATATGCCGACCTGGGGCCTGTGATTGAAGCCGTGAACGCCCTTCAGGCTGGCCGCGAAGAACTGGCAGACCTGGCAGAAATGATCGAATCCGGCGATGACCCGGAGATGAAAGAGCTGGCGCAGGAAGAATTCCTGGCGCTCAAGGAAAAGCTGCCTGAGATGGACAGGGCGCTATCGATCCAACTGCTGCCCAAGGACGCCGCTGATGAGAAATCAGCGATTCTTGAGATCAGGGCCGGCACAGGGGGGGACGAAGCGGCCCTGTTTGCCGGTGACCTTTATGAAATGTATGAAAAATACGCGGCATCGCAGGGCTGGAAGATGGAAATGGTCTCTGCCTCGCCTGCCGATGTGGGTGGCTTCAAGGAAGTCATGGCCAACGTTTCCGGCAAAGGCGTGTTCGCGAAACTGAAGTTCGAATCCGGTGTGCACCGGGTGCAGCGTGTACCGGTTACTGAATCCGGCGGGCGTATCCACACTTCAGCTGCCACCGTCGCGGTGCTCCCGGAAGCGGAAGAGGTGGATATCGATATTCGCCCGGAAGACATCCGCATTGATACCATGCGGGCATCGGGCTCTGGCGGCCAGCACGTGAACACCACGGATAGTGCCGTTCGCATCACCCACCTGCCCACGGGCATCATGGTTGTGCAATCGGAAAAGTCGCAGCACAAGAACCGCGACAAGGCGATGAAAATCCTGCGTGCCCGGCTCTATGACCGCGAGCGCGAAATGGCGGCGGCCGAGCGGTCTGAGGACCGGAAAGCACAAGTTGGCTCAGGTGACCGGTCTGAACGCATCCGGACCTACAATTTCCCGCAGGGCCGCGTAACCGACCACCGGATAGGGTTGACGCTTCACAAGCTGGACCAGATTCTGGCCGGTGAAGGCCTCTCTGAGGTGATCGATGCCTTGATCAGCGAAGATCAGGCGGCCAAACTGTCAGCAATGGAAGCGGGCTATTGAGCACAGCAGGCACCCTTCAGCAGCTGATACGGGCGGCTGAGGCCAAGCTGGTGGACGCCGGGATTGACACCGCCCGGTTGGACGCGGAGATCCTGCTGGCCCATGTGCTGGGTTGTCCGCACATGGCGCTATACGGCAAGTTAGCTGACCCTGTTTCGGCAGAAGCAGCTACGGCGTTCGATTCACTTATCGACCGGCGTCAAGCGTTCGAACCTGTGGCCTACCTCACAGAAGAGCAGGAATTCTGGAGCCTTCCCTTCAAGGTGTCGCCTGACACACTGATCCCGCGCCCTGACACTGAAACGCTTGTGGAAACGGTTCTCAACCAGATGTCCGGTCGGCCTGTCCGGTCGGTTCTAGACCTGGGCACTGGCACGGGCTGTATATGCCTCAGCCTGTTGCACGAATTACCGGGCGCGCAAGGATATGCGGTAGATATCAGTGCTGGGGCACTAGCGGTGGCAAAGCATAATGCTGAGACGCTTGGCCTTCAGGAGCGCACAGCCTTCCTTGAAGGCAGTTGGTTTGAGCCGCTTGGTGGTGATCAGCGCTTTGACGTGATCGTTTCCAACCCACCCTATATCCCGTCTGCCGACATGGCGGACCTGATGCTGGACGTGCGGCTCTATGAGCCCAGTGGTGCGCTTGATGGCGGGAACGATGGCCTGGGGCCATACAGGCTGATCGCAGAACAAGCCCCTGCCTTTTTGGCACCCGGCGGCATCCTTGCGGTCGAAGTTGGCATTCATCAGGCTGATGACGTGAAGGCGCTATTTGATGCTGCCGGGTTGGTGGAAACCGGCAAGGTCAAAGACCTGGGCGGTATTGAACGCGTGGTTTGGGGTAAAAAAAGCTGATTTTTCAGCCTTTTTCCCTTGGAATGCCAGATAAGACCCGCTAGGGTGAAGGTGTCTTGGATGGAGCGGACAAGGGCTTTTTTAGCCTACCGCCGCGGACATAATTTCCGAAAACGGTCGAATTCGATGTCGGAAGACTGGCAGGCTTGGTCTGTCTTTGATTTAATCTCTTATCACTGTTGGTAATGATTTCGCATGAAACAGAATCAGAACGCGCGGAAACAGCGCGGTAGGTCTGCACCCCGCAAAGGCGGCAAAGGTAGCAATAGCGGTCCTGGTAATCGGAGCAACGAGCCTAAGGTTCGCGGCAATCCAAAGCAGCTGCTGGAAAAATACAAGAACCAGGCACGGGAGGCCAAACAGGCTGGTGACCGGGTTCAGGCTGAATATTTCTATCAGTTCGCAGACCACTATCAGCGTGTGTTGAACGAAGTGACGGCGCGCAATGGTGGACAAAACCAACGCGACCAGAACCAGCGTGATTCAAATCAGTCTGATGATGACCAGCACGATGACAACGCACCCCAGCAGGAAGCCGAACAGGCGCCTCGCCGTGGTCGCGGTCGCCGCAAAGCCGCTGACGATCAGGCTGCACCTGCAAGCGCTGCAGAGGTTGCAGGTGATCCGGCAGTGGCTGACCAGCCGGTTGAGGTGCATCCTGAGCTGGACCTGGACGGCACAGCGGTCGAGGAAAAGCCGAAACGCCGCAGGGCGCCAGCCCGTCGCCGCAGCCCCAAGGCCGATGTGGCGCCTGAAGTCGCTGCAGATGCCCCGGCTGAAGCTGGCGGAAGCCCAGAAGGCAATGAAGCCGCTTAAGGCAATTTCTGCAGAAAAGATTATGAAAGGTCGTGTCCTCCGGGGTGCGACCTTTTTTCATGCCTCCCACCCTTGCGTGAATTTGGTATAGTACCCACATGTGTATAGCAGGCGGGCTTCAAAGAAGGCGTCTGTGAGTAACCGACAGTAACCCTGCAGCTTCAAAAGAAGGGCAGGACAATCATGGGGTTAATGACACATGAATATCGAAAACTATACTGACCGCACGCGCGGTTTCATTCAAAGCGCTCAAGGGCTGGCTCTTCGTGAAGGCCATCAGCGCTTTACACCAGAACACCTTTTGAAAGTATTCCTCGACGATAAGGAAGGCCTTGCAGCGAACCTTATTCGTGCAGCTGGTGGCCGGCCAGCAGATGCCTTGAAGGGCGTTGAAGAAGCCCTGGCCAAACTTCCCAAAGTCGAGGGCTCCGGCGCCGGCCAGTTGCATCTGGACCCGGCAACCGCGCAGGTATTTGCTAAAGCAGAGGAAATTGCAGAAAAGGCAGGCGACAAATATGTCACCGCCGAACGCATGCTGCTGGCGTTCCTGCTGACGCCTAAATGCGAGGCAAGCAGCATTCTGATGAAGGCTGGCCTGGCACCCGAAAAACTGAATGAAGCGATCAATACGGTCCGCAAGGGCCGGACGGCGGATACGGCGTCTGCCGAAGATGCCTATGACGCCCTCAAACGTTTCGCGCAAGACCTGACCCAGCGTGCCCGCGACGGCAAGCTGGACCCGGTAATCGGCCGCGACGAAGAAATCCGTCGCACCGTGCAGGTGCTGTCGCGCCGGACCAAGAACAACCCAGTCCTGATCGGTGAACCCGGCGTGGGTAAAACCGCCATCGCGGAGGGCCTTGCGCTGCGGATTGCCAACGGCGATGTGCCGGACAGCCTGAAGAACAAGACCATTATGGCGCTGGATATGGGGTCGCTGATTGCCGGCGCGAAATATCGCGGTGAGTTTGAGGAACGCCTGAAGGGCGTGCTGCAGGAAGTGTCAGCGGGCGAGGGCGATATTGTCCTGTTTATTGACGAGATGCACACGCTTGTGGGCGCCGGCAAGACCGATGGCGCCATGGACGCGTCGAACCTTCTGAAGCCAGCCCTGGCGCGCGGTGAGCTTCACTGTATTGGTGCCACCACGCTCAATGAATATAAGAAATATGTGGAGAAGGACGCGGCCCTTGAGCGCCGGTTCCAACCCGTTTTCGTGGGCGAACCGACGGTTGAAGACACCATCTCCATCCTGCGCGGCCTCAAGGAGAAATATGAGCTGCACCACGGTGTCCGCATCACGGACGCGGCGCTCGTGGCTGCGGCAACTCTTTCGAATCGCTATATCACGGACCGCTTCCTGCCGGACAAGGCGATCGACCTGATGGACGAGAGCGCCTCGCGCCTACGCATGGAAACCGAATCCAAGCCTGAAGAGATCGACGAGCTGGACCGCAAGATCATCCAGCTGAAGATCGAACGGGAAGCGCTGAAGAAAGAGAAGGACGAAGGCTCCAAGACACGCCTCAAGGACCTTGAGAAAGAGCTGGCTGACCTTGAACAGCGCTCGGCTGAGCTGACAGCCCGCTGGCAGACGGAGAAAGACCGGATCGCTGGCGACAAGAACCTCAAGGAACAGCTGGACCATGCCCGGATCGAGCTGGAGCAGGCCCAGCGTCGTGGCGACTATGCCAAGGCGGGAGAACTGCAGCATAGCACCATTCCAGGGCTTGAGCAGCGCCTGGAGGAAGCCGCAGCCAGTTCAGACGAACCGGGGTCACTTCTCAGGGAAGAGGTCACTGACCAGGATATCGCGGCCGTTGTGGCGCGCTGGACTGGTGTGCCGGTCGAGAAGATGCTTGAGGGTGAGCGTGACAAGCTTCTTCGCATGGAAGACGAGCTTGGTCGCCGCGTGATCGGCCAGCGGGAAGCGCTGGAGGCTGTTTCGGCTTCGGTGCGGCGTGCTCGTGCTGGTTTGCAGGACCCGAACCGGCCGCTCGGGAGCTTCCTGTTCCTTGGACCAACCGGTGTGGGCAAGACGGAGCTGACCAAATCGCTGGCATCGTTCCTCTTTAATGACGACACTGCCATGGTGCGTATCGATATGTCCGAGTTCATGGAGAAACACTCCGTGGCCCGGTTGATCGGTGCCCCTCCGGGCTATGTCGGCTATGAAGAAGGCGGTGTGCTGACCGAAGCAGTGCGGCGTCGGCCATACCAGGTGATTCTGTTCGACGAAATTGAGAAGGCACACCCGGATGTCTTCAACGTGCTGTTGCAGGTGCTGGATGATGGCCGCCTGACGGACGGTCAGGGGCGCACGGTGGATTTCACCAACACGCTGATCATCCTGACGTCGAACCTGGGCTCACACCTGATTGCCGACCTCAAGGACGGCGAGCCAGTTGAAAGCGTACGCAACGAGGTGATGGATGTGGTCAAGGGATCCTTCCGGCCAGAATTCATCAACCGGCTGGACGAGATCATTCTGTTCCACCGTCTGGAGCGTGGCCATATGGCGGCGATCGTGGATATCCAGGTCCGCCGCCTGCAGAAACTGCTGGACGACCGCAAGATTGTAATCGACTTGTCGGATGAAGCCCGCGACTGGCTCGGTAACATGGGCTATGACCCGGTTTATGGCGCGCGGCCCCTTAAACGGACCGTGCAGAAATACCTGCAGGACCCGCTCGCGGATGAGCTCCTGAGGGGTGACATCAAGCCGGGGGATCATGTGTCTGTCACGGCTGGTGACGGTGCGCTGGTGCTGACGCAGCAGGAAAGCAAAGCTGACGCGGCATAATTCTGTAGTATTCAGAAAAGAAAAAAAGCCGGGGCAGGATCCCGGCTTTTTGCATTTATCTTATAGACCTTAAAGGCCGAAACGGTAGGTAAAGCGCAGACCGATCTGACGAGGTGTCAGGACCGTTGTCTGGAAGGACCGCACCGTCGCACCCTGTTGGATTTGGTTTGAACGGCTGGTGCTCTGCACGCCTGTTTCGGCAAACTCGTTGAAGAGGTTGTCGATATAGGCCGTAACAGTCCAGTCTTCCGTGTCATAGACAACAGACGCGTTGGCAATGCCAAAGTCATCCAGCGTCAGGCCGCCACCACGGGTGCCAGTACGTGACAGGACATGGCCCTGATAGGCATAGCCGAGGTTATACCGAAGCGTGGCGCCGTTATCGAGTGGCTGATCATAGTTGGCGAACAGGGAGAACTGCGTGGTTGGAGAACCAGGCAGACGGTCGCCGGACTTGCCGTCGATAAAGATGGTCGCAAAACCCGGGTTCGGGTTTGCAGATGTTGGCGTCGGGATTGTCCGGATCAGTGACGGTACATCGTCAGTCAGCTCGGACTTGGTGTAGCTGAAGGCACCGCGCAGGCTGAACCGGTCAGTCACACGCCAGTTACCGCTCATCTCGATACCTTTCGATTCTGCGCCGGAGGCGTTGATCGTGATCGGAATGCTTGCGTTCACCGTTGCCGAACCCAGCTGAGGGTCAGACCACTTCACGTAGAAGAGGGCCGCATTCAGCGTCAGGTCACCATCGAGCCAGGTGGTTTTGGCACCCAGTTCATAGTTGGTGGTTTTGTCGGGCGTGAAGAAACGCTCGTCAAACTCTGCCGTATTGCCATTGGCGTCATACACCTGACCTTGGGCCAGAGCACACGCGCCCTGGTTCTTGTCCGGATCAAACGCGTCACACTGGCCGATGCCGTTCGAGTTGCCGATGCGGTAGCCCTGGCTGACTGTGGCATAGACCAGCATGTCGTCATTCACTTCATAGGACGAGTTGATCTTGAAAAGCCAACCGCTGTCTTCCTGGCCGGCGTCTGGATCAGGTGCCCGATCGCCAAGTCCGTCAAAGTCAGGAATGGTGAAGCCAGGATCAAACAGCGGGAAGTCCACAGTAGAAGACGTTTCCAGCTTATATTCATAATAGCGCGCACCGACAGTTACCTGCCAGCGATCAGTGATGTCATACCCAAACTCACCGAACACAGCTTTTTCCGTCAGGTCGATCACGCTGGTAGAATAGTATTCCAGATCATCCGGGCGGTCGAAACCGGCAAATGCAGCGTAACCGGGCGTGAATTCAGCCGAGGTGCCGGTGGAGTTGAACTTGTTATAATACCCGCCGATGATCCAGTTATAGTCATGTTCGCCTTTGGAAACGAGGCGGACTTCCTGGTTGAAGAAGCTGTTTTCCTGGTCTTCACGGGTAAAGGCTGTGAAGGTTGGGAAGGTCTCATAGCTATATTCCAGGCTGATCAGAAGGTCGGTCTGGTCCCGCTGGCCGTTTTCCTTGTAGCCGCCAATACCGGATGCTGATGTCAGCTCCGCGAAACCAAGGTCGGCTGTAATCTCAAGCGCGAGGAGCTCGTTTTCGGTTTCGTTTGGTTCCAGCACACGGCTCGGGCTTTCGTACCGGTCGGTATTCAGCGGACCGCGCCAGCCACTGGTTTGGCGGCCTTCGTTGTCACTATTCTGGAAATAGTAGGTCAGTGTAGCATCAAGGCTGTCTGTCGGCTCCCAGCGTGCAGCAATACGGCCTGAAAGCGCTTCCTGGCCGTTCATATCCTCATAGCTGGTGATGTCTGCATTGGCGCCGTCCGGTTCAGATACGCCAATGTCATTGACTACGTAGCCATAGTCAATGAAGCCCTTATAGTCGAGATAATCAAGCGAGCCGCGGATCGCGAAATTGTCGGAAACCGGGACGTTGATGGTGAAGCCAGTATCGGTGCTTACACCATCACCATGTTTGGTCATATAGGCGTCGCCGCGGACCTCGAATGTGGTTTCGTCGAACTTGGGTTTGTTCGGAATATACCGAATGGCGCCGCCAAGCGTGCCTGCACCATACAGGGTGCCCTGTGGCCCAAGCAGCGTTTCAACACGCTCGAGGTCATTGAGCTTGAGGTCGATATAGATCGGGATCTCACCCAGATAGGTGGATACCGTTCCGCCATTTGCGCTGGCGGAACCCTGGCCGAGTGAATCGGCGTTCAGGCCGCGGACGATCAGGCGGTTACCGTTTCGGCCGCCGCGGTCCACCACGTTGATGCCAGGCACATAGGCCAGGATATCAGAGATGTCCTCGAAGCCTTGTTCTTCGATCTGTGCACCACCTACGGCTGCAATGTTGATGGGAACATCCTGTACAGAGCCCGCGCGGCGGGTGGCCGTAACGATAATCTCATCGATGGAAAAGGCGTCGGCCGTGTCTTGGCTGTCTTGCGCCTGTGCGACATTTGAACCCGTAACAGCCAGCGCAAGCGCCGTTGCAGCCCCACTCAATAGCGCTACATGGCGATGCTTTTTTTGTGGGTATGTTTCATGACCCTGGATCATGAGTTTCCTCCTTGTGGATTGGTCTTCAAACCGTTTTGCAGCCCCTCTACTGCAGACAACGTGACTTTTTGGGCGACCTTGTTGGCATCTTTTGGTTCTGCTTATGAGACAATAGCGTGCGTCTGTACCGCAAAGAATGGTCTGAGCATTTCTATGCCCCGAAGATTATTCTTTCGTCCATGTTACCAAAAAGACACGCAAAATTGCGTCGTTCTCCACAGGAATGATACAAACTTTCGCGGCGAATGACCTGCAGAATTGCAGAGACGGCGCAGCACAAGATGCAGTTCGAACCTGCTTGCCTGCAGAATCTGCGGTGGCTATGCCGAAGTTATAGCCTGCCTGAGACTAAAGTTGGCCTAGTTGATAAGGCGCCTGGCAGGCGGCTTCGAGAAATCGGTTGCGCAGACGTTTGGCTGTTGCCTACAACGGAACAGAGACTAGTGGCATTCAAGGTCGTCAGGTTGAATAGAACGGGATCCGCGGGGAATATTGTCTTGAACGAAGCGCTGAAGAAAGTCGTGGCTAAACAGTATCAGGAGGCCCACAACCTGAGCATGGAAATGATCCGACAGGATGTAAAGGACCCACGCCCCTATCACGCCCTTGGCCTGCTCGCACTCGATCACCGGAACTTTGTCAAAGCCGTCGAGCTGTGTGAACGCGCGACAATGTTGTCGCCTAGTGAGGCCGTTTATTGGGCGGCTTATGCCCAGGTCCTGTCGGTTGTTGGCCGCCAGAACGATGCACGGGAGGCCGCCGAGAAAGCCGCCGCACTGCCGGTAAATGATCCCATGACTGCGGATATCATTGCGGTCGTATTCAGTCGGGCAGGCTTTCATGAACGGGCAGTGCCCTTTTTCAGGCAGGCGATCAGCCTGAACCCGGGGCCTGCCAACTTCCACTATAATCTGGCATCATCGCTGCAGTTCGCCGGGCGTTTCGAGGAAGCGGAAGAGGCCTATAAGGAGACACTTGCCCGCGACGCGGAATTTTTCAAGGCGCACTCGGGGCTGGTGGCGCTCAAGAAGCAGACGCCTGAGGATAACCGCCTTGACGTGCTGCTGCCGATGTTTGACCGGCTCTCGGTTGACGCCGATGCAGCACTGCATCTGGGACACGCCATTGCCAAAACCTATGAGGACCTGGGCGAATATGACGAGAGTATCGCATGGTTGAAGCGCGCAAAGGCCCAGAACCGGGAACGCTATCCCATTGATGAAGCCGAACAGGCGGACATGTTCAAGGCCGCTGTGGAAACGGCTGGATTTGACGCACCCGGTGGGGCGGATGGCGCACCGATTTTTGTAGTTGGATTGCCGCGCACGGGTACCACCCTGGTAGACCGTATCCTGTCCACCCATCCGGACGTGGTGTCTGCTGGCGAACTGAATGTATTCGCAGGCCTTGTGAAGGCGAAGGCGGGAAGCAGCAGCAATATGGTGCTGGATGCAGAAACACTGAGAATGGTCGAAGGGGCTGACCTGGCTGAAATTGGCAATCATTACATGGCCGCAACCAAAGTGCTGGCGCGTGGGGCCGAGAGGTTCGTCGACAAGATGCCGCTGAATTTCTTCTATGCTGCGCTGATCCTCAAGGCACTACCGAATGCCCGCATTGTGGCGCTCAGGCGCGGCGCGATGGATAGCTGCCTCAGTAATTACAGGCAGCTGTTTTCCACCCAGTTCTCCTACTATAACTACACTTACGACCTTGAGAGCACAGCGCAATTCTATTGCGGGTTTGATGGGCTGATGGCGCAGTGGCGCGACCTGCTGCCTGCAGACCGCTTCATGGAAATCCGCTATGAGGATATCGTCTTTGATCAGGAAGCCCAGACCCGGCGTTTGCTGGATTTCTGCGGTCTGGATTGGTTCGAAGGGTGTCTTCGGTTCCATGAAAATGCGGCCCCGGTTTCGACGGCCAGTTCCGTGCAGGTCAGACAGCCGCTCTATTCCGGCTCCATTGGCCGCTGGAAGCGATACAGTGACGAAGGCCTTGAACCACTCACACGGGCGCTGGGAGACTTGGCCCAGGATTAGGGACAAAAAAAGCCGGGGCAGGACCCCGGCTTTTCTCTGATTCTCTACTCGCTTACTTACCGAAGCATTTATCGCTGGCGAGCCAATCAAGCAGCTCGGTGTAGAACTGTTTCTTGTGCTCGTGCGTGAAGCGGTTGGAGAAGTGGTCCAGGCCTTCCATTTCAGTGTATTTGTAGTCCTTGCCGTATTTCTTCAGTTCGTCAACAAACTGACGGCTGTGGATCACAGGGACCCGTTCATCAATCGCACCATGAACGACAAAGATCGGAATATTCACCTTCTCAACCTGTTTCTGAGGTGAAACTCCCTTGATGGTAGGGCGTTGCAGTTCCTTCAAAAACGGGTTGTTGTGAAGACCGGCGTTCAGGAGCTCCAGGTTGCTAACACCCGCGCCTGCAACTGCACACTGATAGATGTTGTCATCACGCATGGAGGCTGCGAAGGCTGCGTAACCGCCATAGCTCCAGCCAAACATCGCCAGCTCGTCCTTGGTGGAAAGGCCGTTTTCAACCAGATACATGGCAGCGTCATCCAGGTCGTCCTGCATCTTCAGGCCCCAGTTTTCGTCACCCGCTTTCCAGTGATCGAGGCCATAGCCGGTGGAGCCGCGATAGTTAGGCTGGATCACAACATAGCCGCGGCTGGCAAGGAGCTGGGACCATTCATCATAGCCGCCGGTTTCACGTACCCACGGGCCGCCGTGAGGCAGCACGATGCCAGGATACGGGCCTTCGCCCTTCGGCACCGTCAGGTAGGCATAGATGGTACGGCCATCACGGGCCTTGTAGCGGATATATTTTTTCTCTGCGAGGTTGTTCTTGTCCAGCAGTGGGTAGGTATCACCGATCTTGATCAGCTCCGCCTTGTTCTTCAACAGATAATATGTGCCTGGGGTCGTATCGGACGAAACATAAACCATGATCATGTTGTCGTCGTCGGACCGGCTGTAGAGCGACACATCATCTTCCGGAAACAGCGCCTGTACGGCGTCATGCAGTGCTTTCTCTGCCGGATCGGTATAGAAGCGCTTGTATTCTCCGGAGTCGTATGTGTAGCCCAAAAGCTTGCCCAGGTTATGGGGCTGGCTGCCGGTGATGATGCCGCCTGCATCAACTGACTTGAGGCCGAACAGACGCTCTGACAACTGTTTGGTTTCAAGGTTGTATGTGTAGATGCCAGACTTGTCTTCGCCGTTATTGGCGCGGATATACATCTCATTCGGGTTTTCCACCGAGAAGCCGAGTAGGTCGAAATCTTCCCGGGTCTCGGCATCAGGTGTGATCGTCTTGATCAGCTCCCAGTCATCATCACCCTTGAGGCGTGCATAATATTTGATGGAACCGGATTCGACCTCAAAACCGGTACCGCCGCGAATATCGCCATCGACATCATTGGTGAAGCCGCTGATTTTAGTGCTGCCACGAATAACTGTGCGCGTGCGACCATTATTCACATTGTAACGAACCACATCAGGGATGCGGTTTTCGTTAGCGTCCATTTCCAGGAGGATCTCATCCTTGTCGCTCCTGAACCAGGACATAAGACTGCTGCCCTCAGGCAGTTCCAGCCAGTTACCTTTGCCATCGGCATCAACAATGGCTCGCTGGAAGCGATAGTAGCTTCCCAAGCGGTTCGGTCGCTCTTTCTGGACGCGGAACGTCATGTAAAGACGATCACTATTGGCCCAACCTGCAGCTTGCATCTGCATTTTGTCGGAGCCTAGCCTGACAGGTTCTTTGTCCATGCGGCGGGTATCATAGATATCCACGATATAGTTGCCAGCAGCTGATGTGGCACGCAGGACAGCAAGCTTCTTCCCATCCGGTGAAACACGCGCGTCCTGAATCATTGGCAACATGGTAAAAGCCTCAAGCGGAATCTGGTCTTCTTCTTCCGCGAAGGCTGGTGTGCTCGGCGCAGCTGTCATCGACAGCACAGCAGCCATAGCAAAACCGAGTTTCTTAAACATTGAATCTCACCCCAATCATTTCCCAAGGTCGAGGCCACAGGGCGCCAGCCTACCGGGCCTCAGGTGAAAATGGCTCCAGGAGACAGTCTCCCGGAGCCACAATCTAACTTAGCCCACAGGCGTGGGCTAAGAGTTTTCTTAGAATGTCGCGCCTACGCTCATGAAGACAGAGCGGCCAATTACGTCATGACCGATGCCGATTGGAACGTTGCGAATGCTGAATACGCCGTCTGAATCCACGCGAGGTGGCTTGGCATTGAAGACGTTCTCAACACCTACGTTCACGCGGTATTTACCGTTGTTCCAGCCGATGGACATGTTGTGACGCATATAGTTGTCGGTGTAGTAAACCGGACGACAGCCAACACCCAGGCCATCACAAGGAATGGCAGTTGTGTCGAAGTCTTCTGGGTTGTCGTTTTCACCGCCCTGAATCCAACGCGCATCCCAGTTGAATGCGAAATCATCGTATTCAAGGGTCAGCAGGCCGCGGGCACGCCAGTGTGGGGAGCCAGGCTCACCAGCAAAGTCGTCGAGGTCGCCGAACAGTTCGAATTCGTTTTCGCGCTGGTTGGTTGCACGCAGGTCGAAGGATACGCCAAGCGTTTTGCTGCCAACTTCAAAGTCCTGCTGATAGTACAGGTTGAAGTCGAAGCCTTTGGACGTGTAGCGACCAGCGTTCACGAAGGAGGTATCCAGCAGATCAATGAAGCCATCGCTGTCACGCGTGATACGGCTACAGAAACCGCTGGTCGCGTTTGGCTCATCCGGGTTGTCGTAACAACGATTCACGATAAAGCCCCGGGTTGGTTCTTCGATACTGCCAGTGATCTCGATGTCGAAGTAAGTCACAGCAAGGCGCAGGTCGAAGTTGTCGAACCAAGGTTGGTCGAGAACAACACCAACAGTCTTACTGGTGCTTTCTTCTTCCGTCAGGTCAAGAGCACCACCAGTGATGATTTCTACAGAGTAGGAACCAAACGTTGCAGGGTTCAGGCCCAGCGTCGTTGGGTCCACGCCGTCTGCGCGACATGCATCAAGCACGCGGTCGAGGCGAGTATCATCAGCTGCATTGTAGATCTGTGGATCGCCAGGCTGGCCGCCTGGAGCGTTTGCACGAGCGGCTTCAGGAACAACACATGGGTCAGAAACCGAGTTAAAGCCCGTTGTACCGTTCAGGAAGTGCTCACGCAGGTTTGGTGCCCGGTAAGACGTACCGTAGCTGCCGCGGAAGGTCAGATATTCCACCGGACGGTACACACCCTTGACGGAGTATGTAGACGCAGGAGAATAGTAGCTCTCGTCAGTCCAGCGAGCAGATGCGTCAATCGACAGCTCTTCGGCGAATGGCAGGCCCTGCAACAGGTCCAGGTGTGTCTCTGCATAGAATTCGTGCAGGTCACGGGAGCCATCAGCACCGCTGTCAGCAAACCAACCAAAGAGAAGGCCATCTGCAGCTACGTCGTTCGGGTTGGACGCGATGGTGTCGCGGCGGAATTCATAGCCGAACACGATTGGAACAACAGTGTCGTTCCATGGCAGGCGGAACAGGTCACCCGTCAGGAATGCACTAGCCATTGTCTGCTTGACGATCGTCTCAGAGTAACGCTCAACCATCAGGAAGTCAGCTTCAGCGTCAGTGAACGTACCACCACCTTCTTGGAAGATGTTGTCACCGAACAGGTTCACAGGAACACAGCCGTTGGACGTATCGTTACAAACCGGATTGCCATTAGCGTCACGCGTCGCGTCCAGAGACTGCTCAAGACGAGGGTTGCTGATACCAAACCGGCTGTTGGAGCCTTTTGAGTAGCTGTAGGAGCCGTAAGCGTCGTACGACCAGTTACCCTGACCAAAGTTATCAAGCGCACTGATGTTACCGCGTACACCACCAACCAGACGGTACTGGTAGAGGTCGAAGTTTGCTGTATCACGGTCACCGCGAATGTTCACGATTGGCGTCACGGAAGTTGGGCCAATCGGGAAGCCGATAACGCCAAGACAGTCAACACCGTCTACACCACATGGGTTGTACGGGTTGTCTGCGCCTACAGTTGGGAACAACTGGTAGCCAGCCGCGAAGCTGCTGTCGTCACGCTGGGAATACAGGCCTTCGAAGTAGAAGGTCGTATCGTTCTCGTCCTACAGGTTATAGTCAGCAGTACCCATGATTGTCACACGCTGAGACGGTGAGATAAACTGGGATTGCTGCGCATATTCAGAACGATCGAACGCGTAGAACGGGTCCTGGAAGTCGAAGTCCTTGAGGCCATCGCCATCCCAGTCAACGATGGCGTAGCCATTGTCGTCCGTCAGATCGCCGTTGGCGTTGCTGTCAGCAGCTACCCAGTGTGGGAAGAAGCCAGCGAAGCCAGTTACAGACGATTCAGAGAAGTTTGGAATACCGTCCGATACACCAGGAATACCGGTGTTGGAGAAACCAGGCGTATAGTACACGCTGCCCCAGAACACTGGAATGGACATACGGTTGGTCAGCGGGAAGATGTTACAGTCAACGATGCCGCGGGACTCTGGGCCCAATGTGCGGTCGCCTTGGTAACGGTTCCCTTGCGCGTCTTCATACTCGTAGCCTTCGCAATCGCCCATGTATGGGTTTTCGCCAACAGTCTGCGCCTTACGGTCGTAGAATTCGGCACCGATCATAAAGCTTGCGCGGTCAGTTTTCGTGCCCCACAGAACGGAAGCCGTCAGCTCTTCAGCGCCACCAGCGAACGGAACCTGGTAAGAAGCGTCAACTTCGAAGCCTTCAACGTCCTGACGCAGCTTGATGTTCACCACGCCTGCGATTGCATCGGAACCATAAATGGTCGAAGCGCCGTCAAGCAGGATGTCATACTGGTCAACCATGATACTTGGGATCAGGTTCAGGTCAGGCGATGTTGGAGCACCACCGATACCGGCAGGCGCCAGGCGACGACCATTCAGAACAACAAGCGTACGCTCTGGGTCAAGACCACGCAGACCAATCTGCTGGGAACCCGGACCGTTGTCGATCACGAAACCACCGAAGGTGTTATCGATTTGCAGACCAGAAGTTTGAACAGTTGACTGCAGAACGTCTGCAGCACTGATCAGACCAATTTCACGGGATTTTTGACCCGAGATGATCTGGATTGGGGAAGCGCTGGTGAATTCGCTGCGGCGGATACGGGACCCCGTAACAACCACTTCAACCAGTTCATCCTCAAATACACACTCGCCGTCATCACCAATGACTTGGTCGGCTGCGCATTGTGGACCGGAACCTGCCGTGTCCTGTGCCATTGCGCCGGGCGTGCCCATCATGCCCGCAGTCGCAATAAGCAGTGAAGCCGTGCTGTATGCCAGCCGGTTCTTCAATAGCTCTGTGCTATTCATAAGTTACTCCTCCCAGAGATAAGTAGCGCCTGCCAGCCCCGACAGGCGCCCCTGACCTTTTGTTTAGGCCCCTAAAGTGTCGGCCCCCTCATTGGGAGTAAAGCCAAAGATTAACAAGAGATTAATTATGAAAACTGACTGTGACAAAAATGTAACTTTTGAAACTAACTGGGGCTAAACTTAAGGCCAGTCATGGTTTTATTGTGCCAAAGACATTATATCGCAGACTGTAGATTTTCGTTCTCAAACGGCTTTAGGAAGGCTAAAGAAATGGCAAGAGGAGGCCTTTTTTGAGTAACGCGCAACTGCAAAATCTTCTACAACAAGGCGGGCAGGCCTTCAGTCAGGGAAACTTGGCCACGGCTGAGCAATGTTGCCGTGCGATCCTCGCTCAGGTTGCCTCAGAACCCAATGCCCTGCACTTGTTGGGTTTGATTCGGCGCCGCCAAGGGCGGTTTGCCGAAGCAGAGCAACAACTGAGGAAGGCACTGGGTATCCAGCCTGCGAACGCGCAAATGCTTAACAATCTGGGCAACCTGTTGCGCGATATGAACCGGCCTCAGGAGGCTGTTGGTGCCTATGAAAAGGCGGCCGGGGTCCAGGCGGGGTTTGCCGAACCATTCTTTAACATGGGCCTTGCTTATCAAAGCATGGATCAGCACCAGGAGGCCATTGCCGCGCTTGAAAAGGCACGGGCGATAATGCCCAGCGATCCTCGTTTCGCGAACGCCATGGGTATTTCGTTCAAGGAAACTGATCAACTGGAAAAGGCTGTTGAGGCCTATGCTCAGGCTCTGAAGGTGAAGCCCGATTATTACCGTGCCCTCCATAATATGGGGGTGGCGCTCAGGATGCAGGACCGGCAGGCTGAAGCGCTCGATTATTATATGCGGGCCATGGAAATTGAGCCACGGATCGCAGAGCTCAGGTATAATCTGGCCAACGCTCTGTATGAGCTTGGCCGCTATGACGAAGCAGACGAACAATACCGCACGGCCATTGCCCTCAAGCCCGATTTCCTGGACGCCCACGAGACCTTGAACCAGATGTACTGGGAACATGGCAAGCGCGATCTGTTCGCCAAATCCTATCAGATTGGCATCAAGAACGCGCCCAAGTCGCCTGAGCTACGGGAGGCCTATATCAAGTCCCTTGAGCTTGCAGGCAACCAGGAAGCGGCGGAAGCTGTGGTCGATGAGGCCTTGTCGGACCTTGGTGGAGACGCGGGGCTGTTCCGCCGGAAAGCCCGCATCCTGGCGGCCAAGGGCGATGTGGATGCCAGCGTCGATTATTTCGCTAAGGCAGTGAATGCGAACCCTGAGCATCAGCCTATCCGCATGGATTTCTCGCGGCTCCTGATCCAAAAAGGTGATTATGAAAGCGCACTGGGCCACTTGGAAGCTGCTGAGGCCTTGAACCCGTTTGACCAGGAAATGTGGTGCTACCGGGGTCTGTGTTGGCGCTTTCTGGGTGACAAACGGGAGGCATGGCTGAATGATTATGATGCCTTCGTCCGGCCGCAGCGGATTGATACGCCGGATGGGTACGGGTCGCTTGATGAATTCCTTGAGGAGTTGGGCCAAACGGTAACGGACATGCATGTCACCCAGGTGCGGCCGCTTGAACAGACCTTGCGCGGCGGCACCCAGACTCACGGGCGCTTGTTCTTCCGCCCGGTTCCGATCGTCCAGACACTCAGGCAGCAGCTTGAGATATGCATTGCCCGATATATTGATGCCTTGCCCGATGATGCGGATCATCCCCTTTTGGGGCGCAAAAGCAGGACTTTCCGGTTCGCTGGGTCCTGGTCGGTGCGCCTGACCAAAGACGGTTTTCACGTCAACCACGTGCACCCGGCAGGGTGGATCAGCTCCGCCTTTTATGTACAGGTGCCGGATAGCGTAAGAGACACTGATGAAGCCCATGAAGGCTGGATCAAATTCGGTGAAAGCGGCCTTTCCCTTGGTGAAGGCCGAGAAGAGATCAAAAAGATCATCAAGCCGGAACCTGGCTTGCTGGCACTGTTCCCATCCTATGTCTGGCATGGCACAGTGCCCTTCACCGATGACGGTGTGCGCATGACGACGCCGTTCGATGTGGTGCCTACTTAAAGCCTACTTGTAGCGGAACCAGCCGGTGATGGCATATCGCTGTTTGGTGGCATAGTTGGCCACATAGCTGACAGCGTGATTTTGAGGCACAGTAAAGATGTTGAGCGCGTTGAAGCGGGGCAGGAAAGCCTCTTCGATGTCCCAGTCCTTGTCGTAAAACTGCAGGTAGCCGCCAAAATCCGGGTCCCAGTCTCGGGTGAAATTCAGCACAAAGGCGGCCACCCGAAATTCTTCTGTCACGTTATCGGTATGGAACTTGAGGAACTGGCCGGGGCCGTACCGTGTCGCCTGGGCATCGCCTTTGATAATCTCGGGCCGTCCTGTCAGCGTCCGCATGAAGGCCAGGACTTCTTCTGAATTGATAAATTCCAGAACCCGATCCAGGAGGGGCACCTGGCCCCACCCGTTCATATAGGCATCCAGAATAGGATAGCAGTTGTAGGCATACTGAAATCCTGTGCGCGCCCGGTCATAAAGTTCTTTCAGGAGCTTCTGCTGGTCTGGCGCCGACATCTTCTGCATTTCTTCAGCGCGCAGGAACTGGGATTCGCCGTTGTTGTAGGCAAAGCCCCATGGCACCTGTGTCTCCAGACATGTAGCAATTTTATTGGCACTGACTTCAGACAGGATGTTGGGAATATGAAGGCGCCTCTTGCTGGCATATTCCTTGGCCAGATCGTCCACGTTCAATTGGCTGTTCAGCGAAAAGTCCAACATATCCACTCTTTTCCCTTTGTGGTGACTACAGGTCTTTTAACTTATGGCGACCCATTGTAAAAGGCGAAGGCTGGCTTGCCGACGACTTTCCTGGCGACAAAAGGAAGCAGGCGGCATTGGGCGATTTGGGTAGGGGAGATTTTTTTGACGATTGATCAGCTACTTGACCAGGCTGAGGGGTGCCACAGAGCCGGTCGGCTTGATGATGCTGTCGCCCTATACCAAAAAGCATTGATGACGTCCCCAGGGCATGCTGATGCGGAATATGGTCTGGGCACTGTGTTGATGCAGCAAAACAAGGGCGATGAAGCGCTGGGTCATCTGACGAGCGCGGTGACGCAGCTACCCAACGTGCCTGAATTTCAGTTCAATCTTGCACTTTGCCTAGTCAAGGTTGGGCGCATTGAGGACGCCAAATCAGCACTGCTGAGGGCAGCCGCACTTGCTGGAAACAACATCTATTTCCTGATCCCAATCTGTACCAAAATGGTTGAACTGGGGCTGGCCGGGCAGGCCTATAATTGCCTGGACCGTACCGGCGATCAAAGCCCCAAAGTCCGAATTCTCAAGGCAAAGGCCCTGGGTGCCGCCGGCAACTGGCGTGGGGCCGCCCGGGCGCTGGCGGAGCTGGCAGACGAAAGCCCAGATGACCCTGTAGTGTGGTTTGAGCACGCAAAAGCTGCAGGCTTCCTGCGTGACTATGCTGCGGCGGTCGCGTCCTTCAAAACCTACATGACCAAAAAAGAGCCTTCAGCAGAGGACTTTCTAAGCCTTGCAGATCTGCTGCTGACTGCGCGCCAACCGGAAGCCGCCCGGGCTGAGCTTGAGAAAGCTGTCGGCGGTGGTGTGGACCGGGCTGAAGCCCATCACCTGGCGGCCAAATGCGCGCGCCTTGAGGGTGATAAAGCGGGTGTCCGGAAGTTTTCCGATTTGGCGATTGAGCGCCGACCCACGTTTGGGCACGCCTGGCAGTTGAAGTTTGAAGTCTCGGCCAAAGATGAGCTGGCGGAGCTCGCCGAGACATGTACCCGCCTGGTTGACGCCGATGGCGCGACGGAATGGGACCGGATCATGCTGGACCTGACAGCCGGCCGCGCGTTCGAGAAGCTTGACCGGTTTGATGATGCCTTCCTGGCATTCGCACGAGGCAATTCGAAGCACAAGGCGCTGTTGGCTAAACGAAACTTTGCCTACGACAAAGCCGCCACGACCGCTGAACACGACAAGATCATTGGTCATTTCCCAATAGGTGGCAATTATGCTGTAGCGCCCAGGCTGGAGGGCCAGAGGCCAATCTTCATTCTGGGGATGCCGCGGTCCGGCACTACGCTGGTCGAAAAAATTCTGGCGTGCCTCGACGGGGTGGAAGCGGGCGGCGAAAATGAAGCGCTCGAATTCGTTGCTGCCCAATACTATTGGGACCTGGCACAAGGCCGTGCTGTTTGCCCGACAGAGGTGGCTGCTGAAAGCTTGGAAGCCATGGCCTCCTCCTACTGGCAGAAAACACCGCATAAGCTGCCTGTTGTAACAGACAAGATGCCTCACAACTTCCGCCATGTGGGGTTGATCTGCCAAATGTTCCCTGATGCCCGAGTGATATACATGCGGCGCGACCCCCGGGATGTGTGCCTGTCTATCTTCAGTCGGCTGTTCCCGGAAGCGCATCGCTATGCAGTGGACCTGGAATGGCTTGCGCACTTCTATGCTGAAAATATGCGTCTGAAAGATCACTGGAAGTCTGTCTTCCCAGATCAGGTGCTGGAAGTGGTCTATGAAGACCTGGTCGATGACCCAGTGAGCCACACCCAAGAAATCGCCAAATTCTGTGAATTGGAATGGCATGCCGGGTGTCTTGAATTTCACAAACAGCAGGGGACCAGTTTCACCTTCAGCGAACTGCAGGTCAGGAAGCCCTTGAACAAGGAAGGTATCGGACGCTGGCGGTCTTATGAGGCCCAGCTTGCCCCCCTGGAAAAGGCGCTGGAGGCCTATGGGGTGCTTTCCTGATGGTGGCGAAGGAGACAGCCTGGACAACCTACTGGCATGCCGCCAACCGATTGGACAGCTGTATTGTTCGTCAGGGTCAGCAAGAAGGCGATCAAAAGGCGATCTTTGGATTTTGGCGTGAATTTGTGAAGGGTTGTCCATCCGGTGGACGATTGCTGGATCTTGCGACTGGGAATGGTGCGGTCGCTTTGCGTCTTGTTCAGGCCGCTGCTGACCTTGGCAAGGATGTCACGGTGGATGCCGTTGATCTGGCGGATATCCGGCCTGAATCTTATCTGACAGAATATAGCGATTTCGCGAACCTGATCCAGTTCCATGGCGGGATTGACATTTGCGCCTTGCCGTTTGGTGACCAGTGTTTTGATGGTGCTGTGTCCCAGTTCGGGTTTGAATATGCGCCGGCTGCGCCTGCGGTCGCCGAACTCGCCCGTGTGCTTCGACCAGGGGCACCCTTCCAGTTTCTGGTCCACCATACGGAGGGTGCGTTGGTTACGCCGAATGTGGAGCAGGTCGCTGAAATCAAGGCGCTTTTGGTGCCAGGGGGGCTGGTTGATTGCATTCAGCAGCTTCTGGCGGGCACTTTACCGATGGACCGTCTGGAAGACGAAGGCAGGCGTTTGCTCGTCCAGCACAATAATCAGTTGCCGCGAATCACGTCAGAGATTTTCGCAGCAGTGAGGCAGCTTCTCGCGCGTCAGGATCTCGACTTGGATGTGCGCGCTCAAGGCGCTTCTGATATGCGTCACCGACTTGAGGCAGAGCAGGAACGCATGCGCCAGCTTGGTGATGCGGCTTTGTCTGAAGGCGAGGCAGATAATTTGCGTGCGTTGATGGCGGATGCAGGTCTGCGGCACGTCAGCTTTGAACCATTTCACGTTGGCGAAGACCGAGCTCTGCTCGGATGGCAGTTCACTGGCCACAAGTGATTTCGATTAATTCCTGAAATTTGCAGCGGGGTGTCTGGCTACCGACGGTTTGCGCTGCCGTTTGGTCAAGGCGTTTGGGCAAAAAGAAAGCGGCGGGCAATGCCCGCCGCTCCCGTGTTTCGATTAAGCCGTTGGCTTAGAAGCGCACACGTGCACCCAGGAATACGCGCGTACCGATTGCGTCGTAAGTTTCTGGGAAGGTGTTTGCTTGCTCTTGGCTGTCACCAACAAACGTAGGCTTGTTGTTGAAGATGTTGCGAGCACCACCGTACATCTGCAGGTTCTCGTTCACGTCGTACGTGAAGGACAGATCGAAGTAGTTCTCAGCACCCAGCGTAGGAACTGGCAGATCAGCTGCGGTCAGACCGCCGTTGATGATCTGGTCATCCTGTACGCTGTCGAGCCAACGCCAGTTCAGCGAGAGCTGAAGTGGGCCGTTCGTCATCGTCGTACGCAGGTTGAAGCGGTACTTCGGATCAGGCTCACCACAAGTGTTACCGTACTGGCCTTCACAGTCGTTTACCGTACCTACGAACAGGTCAGGCGTCACTTCGTTGTTGATTACGTGCGTACCAACGAAGTTGAAGTCCAGTGAGGAACCACCTTCGAAGAAGCCGAAGTCAACATCCATGCCGTAAGACATCTGCAGGTCAACACCAGCAGTCTTGATCTGACCGATGTTTGCGTTACCAGCGAATACAGTGTCAACGTTACCGTCTACACGACGCGTGATTGCTTGACAGTAGATCGAGCTCAGGTCCTGAACTTTGTTGTAACAAATGTCCAGGATGTTGTTAACGCCGCCACCCAGGGTGGAGATAGCGTCATCGATCGTGATGTCATAGTAGTCAACGGTCATGGTGAAGCCAGGAAGGGCTTCTGGCGTGATCACAGCACCGAAGGTGTATGTGTCAGCAGTTTCCTCGAACAGGTCAGGGTTACCACCGAAGATACCTTCGATCTGGCCGTTAGCTTGGGTGAAGTTGCCGGTCAGACCAGCAGGAACACCTTGTGCTTCACAGAGCGAGATCAGGGTAGCGGATGGGCTAGCAGTTGCATCGGAACATGGGTCAGATGCGCCTGGGAAGCCGTTTGCGTTACCTTGGAACAGCTCGAGTACGTTAGGAGCACGTACAGCGCGCTGATACTGTGCACGCAGGCTGATGTCAGCTACAGGTGCCCAAGTCAGACCACCAGCGTAGGACCATACGGAACCTGCAGTGGAATAGTCTGCGTAACGAGCAGCCAGGCTGGCTTCGAGGTTTTCAGCCATTGGAGCGCCAGTGATGAGTGGCAGAGCCATCTCAGCGAACACTTCGTAAGTGTCAAAGCCACCTACAGTTGGCTCACCAGCGTTGAAGCCGAGAACGTCACCGGATGCCAGGAAGGTATCAGGCGTGAACGCGGATTCGTCTTTGCGGTATTCAACACCGATCGCGAGGCCAACTTCACCAGCACCAGTCCAGTCACCGAGTGAACCGGAAACGATACCCTGGATGTTCTGGGTTTCGATTTCAGTTACGTTGGTTGCGGAGATGTTTACGAAGTCAATTGCTTCTTGGCTGATGTTGCCAGCACCGAAGATGTTCAGTGGCACACAGCCGCCGGATGGATCCTGACATGCAGTACCATCGTCAGTTACTGCAATCGCTTGAACGAAGCGGGAAGCAGAAACGTCGTTCTTCAGGAACTGGAAGTTGTCTACGCGAGCGTAGGAGTAGGATACATCGTAGGACCAGCCGTCACCGATTTCGCCGTCGAAACCAACGAGAACGCGGAAGGCGTCACGAGTGTCGAGAGCCTGACGTGGGCCGTTTTCAACCATACGACGGCCAACAAATGCGAGCATGTTGTCGTCGCCGTCTACAACGCCATCACCGTTGGTGTCAGTACGGGAGCTAGCGAGAGCAGCCTGTACGTCAGCCGTGAAGAATGGGCTGTCTGGGTTGATTTCGATGGTAGTGAAAGCAGGCGTTGGAGCCAGCTCTTGTGGCACTTTGTTCGATACGAACGTAGCTTCCGTGTACATACGAACGCTGTCGTTGATCTGATAGTGAGCCATTGCAGACGCCATCCAGCGCTCTTGTGGGAGCTGCAGGAAGTTGTCTGGCGCGTAGTTGAACGAATCAGACGCTGCGGAGTATGGCGCACCGGAACCGTCGCTGTTGAAACGGCCGAGAGCATATTCACCAGCACCACCTGGATTCACAGTTGGGCCACCGAAGATACGCGTGCCAGGGATACCGGAGGAGCCGAAGCCACCCAGGCCAGTGCCTGCACCATATGCTTCACCTGGCAGACGATCTGGATCGCCGCCTTCGCCGAGAGCGTAAGTGGAGAACTTACGGTCACCTTGCATGAGAGACTTACGCTTAGCGTAGTTCACAAACAGGGTAGCGTTACCGCGACCGTCAGCGAAGTTGCCGCCCATTGTCGCGTCGATGTTGTATTTCTCAGCATCGCCGTGGATCGTGGTGTCGTATTGACCGGAAACTTCCAGACCTTCGTAATCGTCTTTCATCACGAAGTTAACAACACCGGACATAGCGTCGGAACCGTAAACAGCGGAAGCACCACCGGTCACAACTTCAACACGCTCGATCAGCGTGGATGGGATGGTGTTCAGGTCAACCGTACCAGACTGACGAGACTGGAGGTAACGGCGACCGTTTACCAGAACCAGGGTACGGAAAGAACCGAGACCACGAAGGTCAACAGTTGCAGTACCATCACCTGGGTTGTTGGAGGAGCCACCAAAGCCTGGGATCGTTTGTGGCAGGGTAGCAAGTACCTGCTCAACGTTCTGTGCACCAGACAGTTGGAACTCTTCAGCACCAACGGTAGAAATTGGGGAAGGAGCCGTCAGGTCGCGACGTACGATGCGCGAACCGGTTACGGTTACTTCTTCCAGGTCCATATCAAAATCGGAGTCTGCATCTTGTGCAGAAGCACCGGTTACGCCTGCGCCCAGCGCGAAGCTGGCGAGCAGTGTTGCGGCGCTACCCATAAGGGCGGAGCGGCGCAATTTCATGAGTTCCTTAGACACTCTGCGTTTCCTCTTCTGTATTATTGCTTTCCAAGCACTCGGAATATGCGGAAATTACTTTCCGCTCATATCCTGTAGCCAGAATCTGTCCCCGCATGACAGAAAAGTTTAATCTTCCGGTTAGGTGAACTTTGGGATTAGCAGATTGGTGTGTCATTTGCGCCACAGACATAAACGATGGTTATATCAAGTCACTGGAACCTCGCTGTAGCTGTATTTTAGGCGGTTTAAACCCTCTGTGGTTGATGGATTTTAGTTTAGAGCGAAAGTTTTTCTGCTGGCATTGGTTTTAGAAGAAACTGTTTCTCTTTGCGCCTGTGCGGCATGCTTGTCTGCGGACGATGACGCCGCTTGCCGCCGGGTCTTTGGCTTCTTGTGGTGGGCTGGTACCTGAAGCTCTTGAATTTGCGGTATTTTACCGGACGCGGGGCATGCCTGGCCGCTTTCAGGCTATTCGGCAGTGCTGAGATCAGGAGCGTCCGGGCGGGTGTTGTGGTAATGCGTTGCGGATGGTCAAATGGGCTGATGCAGCAGGCAAAGTCTTTCGTGCCACCTCTCGAGACAAAGAAAGGGCTGAAAGGCGGCTGATATGGGGCTTTGTGGCCTTGTTGCAACAGGCTGGGCGGGTCCCCATGGTCTAGTCTCGCCTTCCAGGCAGGCCGGAGCCTGACTGAATTTTGGCGGGTCAGTTTTGAGGGGCTACCCTTAGTTGGCGCGTTTGACGCGGAAGGTCCGGCGTGTCAGCTCGAAGGTTAACAGGTAACCGCCAAAGGCTGTCTTATTAATATGTACCGCCATGCCTTCTTTGACCGGGCCGGTTCTGCCGCCGTCGACGATCTGCCAAACCATGCCGTTTTCGAGTACCAGGTATTTGCCGCCAACCCGCGGCTCGATCACGCGTTTGATTGCGCTTTCGACCCGGTCAACGGTGCGGACCTCTGCGTCAGCCCTGCCGAACTCTTCCGTCCGCTGTGCAGCCAGCTCTGCCTCGCGGCGTTTCTCCGCTTCGGCCAGCTTGCGCTTCTCTTCTTTGAGTGTTTTCGCTTCGGCACGCAGGCGCTTGGCCTCGTTGAGGCTGGCGGTGGCTTTCTCGAAGTCAAATCCGGCTGCTGCTTTGTCGAAGCAAGCTAGCCGTTTGGCGTCGTCGTTAATGGCCGCACACTTCTTGAAGTTGTCGAGCGTCGGTGTGTCGTCTGCTGTAACTGGACCGATTGATACGCACAGCGCAAGTCCGGTGGATGCCAGTAGAGTAGCGGCGATCCTGTTCATTAGAAGTCCCCCTTGAAGTTTCCTGCCCCATATATCTGTGGTGGGCTTGCCGTTTATCTGTCGGCTGTATTTGTCATGCCAGCCACGCCTTCCGAATCAGGTGATGGGTTCACCGTGTCAGCAGAGGCCGTTTGCAATATCTGTTGCTGCATCAGGATTTTGTCAATATCTGCTACAAGCGCTGCCTGGGCGTGCTGGAAGGTAGCCAGTTGCTCCTTCTCCAGAACCCGTCCAGTTGGCAGTTTCAGGGTAAGCGGGTTGGCGTGTCGGCCGTTAACCAACACTTCATAATGGAGGTGTGCAGCCGTTACCCGGCCCGTAGCGCCGGCATAGCCGATGATCTGTCCCTGCTTCACCCGGACACCGGCCTTGATACCCCTCCCGTATTTGCTCAGGTGGGCATAGGCCGTCTGATAGGTGCTGTTGTGGCGTATGCGGATATAGTTGCCATACCCACCATAGCGGCTGGCCCGTTCCACCACACCATCACCAGCGGCCATGATGGGCGTCCCGGTGCGAGCCCGGAAGTCGACGCCGGTATGCTGCCGCGTGTAGCCAAGTACCGGGTGCCTGCGTTTGCCGTAGCTTGACGTCACGACGGTGACATCCAGCGGTGTCTTCATCAGGGCCTTGCGGGTACTGTGGCCGTTGGCATCGAAATAGTCACCCTGGCCGGTCTCATCTTCAAAATAGGTTGCCTCCAGCGTGCGCTTTTGAAGCTCAAGGCGCATGTGCAGGATGCGGCCTTCTGCCAGGTCACCAAAGTCTGGAGCATAGCTGCGCTCGAAATAGACCTGAAACTTATCGCCGGTTCGAATCTCGCGCTCAAAGTCCACGTCAAAGCTCATCAGGCGGATCAGTTCGACAATGACGGGCGTTGGCAGCCCGGCCCGTTGTGCAGACAAATAGAGGCTATCGGTAATCTCGCCTTCTACCAGGTGGGTCAGGGCCAGAGTTGCGATGGGTGTCCGCATTGCGTCATAGCGACCGTCGGCGGCCAGCAGAACGGCTTCCGCCTCGAAGCTGTCGCGCATGCGCAATTCCTGGATGCGGCCACTTTTGTCCGCCGCTGGAATGATCCGCACTTCCTGGCCGCGCTGCAGCCGTCTCAGGTTCGTAACGTCCTTCAGTACCCCTACAGCCTTGTGGGCCTCGACCGAAGAGATGCCTGCGCGGTGCAGCAGGCCGATCAGCGTCTCGTTTCTTCTCAGTCGGTAAGTCTGCGCTGCGGCGGGGACGACATCCGTGTCGGGTGTCTTGCCGGTACTTGCTTCTGCAACGGCTACTTCGCCTGACTCTTTTATATCGGTATCGGCAAGCATGGGTGGTTCAGGTGTTGGGTCAGCCGCCTGGGGATCGTTAGAATGATCATTGCCGCCCAGGTTAAGAATCAGCACCAGCATGAGGCCAGCGCCAGCGATTGTGGCGAAGCCCAGGGGCGACTCGCTCACTTTTAGCGTCCGGCCGAGCTGACTTTTCACATTAGCGCGCCAGGCAGGGTCAGAAATCTTGTCGCGAATCTCGTTTAATCGAAACATCTATCATCCTCTGATTCACAAAAACCGCATCGTGACACGCTCGCTGATTCACGGTGCGGTGCTCTCAATTCACCAATTAGAGTCTTTATATATATAGGGCAGTATATCTGACATGGATTCACTGTCAATTTCATCCTGAAATCGACAGTGATAATGCCGAAAAGCCCGGGTTTCTGCGGATTGTAACAGGAGGCTGTAAAAAAAGTGCAAAAATGCCAAAAAAGCTCTTGCGCTTTCACCCCGATCCCCCTAGAAACCGCTCCACCGACGGGGCGCGCTGCTCTACCGGACGGGGCCCACGGGCACCAACGCCGGATAGGAATGCCGCACCGACGACACGGTCTGAAAGTTGTTAAAAACTTTGTTTGAAACGACTTGACACGGAGGGTTCGCCCACCATATACAGATCGCCCTGCCGCACGCTGACGAAATGTCCGGTCCGGCACATTGCCTGAAACGCGAAGAAGGTTTCAAACTGGTTTTCCGGTCAGGCAGGTTTTTTGCTCTTTGACATTGTAGAT